>NZ_JAOANI010000028.1:0-62097 GCF_025318105.1 Thalassolituus pacificus | reverse complement strand
TCTGTCCGCAGGGATGCGGACAAGTGGCTCCGGCCATGGATGGCCGATGAGGCGCGCGGCCAGTAAATATCAAGGTTTCAAGGAATACGGCCCAGAAAGCGCGAAGCTGGGGTCGGCCCGCCGGCAAGGGGATAAGTTCCCCTGGGAGGCATTGGGCCTAGATGTTAAAAAATGCTGTTTTTGTCAGCTACGGTGCTGATTAAAAACTATGGGACAGCAGTGGGCGTTAAAGCCCGTTTTTTTATGTCCAACATTACCAGACTTACAGTCCTTTCAGCGCATCCAGCAGAATCTGGTTCTGCTCGTCCGTGCCGATAGTAATACGCAGGAACTGGGCAATACGTGGCGTTTTAAAATGACGCACAATAATGCCCTGCTCACGCAGCGCCGCAGCCAGTTCTCCGGCATCTTTTTGCGGATGACGGGCAAACACAAAGTTCGCGGCTGATGGCAGTACGTCAAAACCCAGCTGCTTAAGACTCGCCACAACATTATCGCGGCTGTCGATCACACGCTGACAGGTATCGTCAAAATATTCACGGTCATCGAAGGCTGCGGCCGCACCGGCAATCGCCATGCGATCGAGCGGATAGGAGTTAAAGCTGTTTTTAATACGCTCTAACGCTTCGATTAAATCCGGGTGGCCAACGGCAATACCCACACGCAGACCGGCCAGCGAACGTGACTTGGACAGCGTTTGTGTGACCAGCAGGTTCGGATACTGGTTGACCAGCGCAATAGCCGTTTCACCACCGAAGTCGATATAGGCTTCGTCGACCAGCACCACAGTATCGGTATTTTGCTTAAGCAGCTGTTCAATCGCGGCTAATGGCAGCAGACATCCTGTGGGCGCATTCGGATTTGGGAAAATAATGCCGCTGTTTTCTCCGGCTTTTTCGCGGGCGTAATCAGCAATATTAATCTGAAAGTTTTCGTCCAGCGGAATCTGTTTTGGCTCAATGCCGTACAGACCGCAGTACACAGGATAAAAGCTGTAGGTAATATCCGGAAATAACAGCGGCTTGCCGTGCTGGAATAAACCATGAAAGGCATGGGCCAGCACTTCATCAGAACCGTTACCAACAAATACCTGCGCCGTGCTGACGCCGTAATAATCAGCAACCGCCTGCTTAAGACGATCACCGTTCGGATCCGGATACAGACGCAGATCGTCATTCACTTCCGCCTGCATCGCCGCAATCGCCTTAGGCGACGGGCCGTACGGGTTTTCGTTGGTATTGAGCTTTACCAGCCGCGTCATTTTCGGCTGTTCACCCGGTACATAAGGCACCAGATCTTTTACAAACGGGCTCCAGAACTGACTCATTGATATCAGTCCTTAATACGGTATTCGGCACTGCGGGCGTGGGCAGTTAAAAACTCTCCACGGGCTAATACCGATGCTGTTTTACCCAGTTCAGAGGCGCCATCGGCCGAGCACATAATCAGCGACGAACGCTTCTGGAAATCGTACACGCCCAGAGGTGATGAGAATCGCGCGGTGCCGGAGGTCGGCAATACGTGGTTCGGACCGGCACAGTAATCGCCCAGCGCTTCTGCGGTGTAACGACCCATAAAGATCGCACCGGCATGACGGATGGCTGGCAGCCAGGCTTGCGGATCTTCTACCGATAATTCCAGGTGCTCCGGTGCAATGCGGTTGATGATGGCAATCGCATCGACATCGCTTTGTGCGTGAATCAGGGCACCACGTTCAGTCAGCGAGGTACGGATAATGTCGGCGCGTTCCATGGTTGGCAGCAGTTTATCGATGGAAGCTTTAACGGCATCGAGGAAGTCAGCATCGGTCGATACCAGAATCGATTGCGCGTCTTCATCGTGTTCTGCTTGGGAGAACAGATCCATCGCGATCCAGTCGGGATCGGTCTTGCCATCGCAGACCACCAGAATTTCCGACGGACCGGCGATCATATCGATACCAACCTGGCCAAACACCATACGTTTGGCAGTCGCCACATAGATGTTGCCCGGGCCAACGATTTTATCCACGCCCGGTACGGTTTCGGTACCGTACGCCAGCGCGGCAACCGCCTGCGCACCACCCACGGTAAATACGCGGCTGACGCCAGCAGCGGCTGCAGCAGCCAGTACCAGCTGGTTCAGTTCGCCATCGGGGGTTGGCACCACCATGATAATTTCCTGCACACCGGCAACGTGGGCCGGAATCGCATTCATCAGCACAGACGACGGATACGCCGCTTTACCACCGGGAACGTAAATGCCGACGCGATCCATCGGCGTTACTTTCTGGCCTAAAAGAGTACCGTCAGCTTCGGTATAGTCCCAGGAATCCTGTTTTTGCTTTTCGTGATAACTGCGTACACGCTCAGCCGCCAGCAGTAACGCTTCGCGGCGTTCGGCCGGTAATTCGTCCAGTGCCTTCTGCAATTGCTCCTGGCTCAGCTCCAGCTGCGCCATGGACGACACATTCATGCGGTCGAATTTATTGGTGTATTCAATTAATGCCGCATCGCCACGGGTACGGATATCAAACACGATGTCAGACACGGTTTTCTGCACCTGAGCATCAGACACCGCTTCCCACGACAGCAACGTATCCATCTGCTGCGCATAGTCCGGCTGGGCAGAACTGAAACGACGGATTTCGATAGTCATGATATTACTCCGGAAAATTAAACCTTGGCCTGGCGCTGGCGCTCTACTGCCGCCGCCATCTGATCAATGATGGGCTGAATCTGCGCATGCTTTACTTTCATGGCCGCGCGTCCGGCCACTAAACGTGAGCTGATCGGGGCAATTAAATCGCGCGCTTCCAGACCATTGGCCTTCAGGGTATTTCCGGTATCGACGATATCCACAATCATATCGGCCAGGCCCATGATCGGCGCCAGCTCCATACCACCGTACAATTTGATGATGTCCACCTGACGACCCTGCTCGGCAAAGTAACGCTTGGCGGTATTCACAAACTTGGTCGCGACTTTTAAGCGCCCCTGCGGCATCACGGCATCTTTAATCGCCGCCGTCATCAGACGGCAGGTGGCAATGTTCAGATCCAGCGGCTCGCACAGGTTGTTGCTGTCGTATTCCATCAGCACATCTTTACCGGCCACGCCCAGATCGGCAGCGCCGTATTCCACGTAGGTCGGTACGTCGGTGGCCCGGATGACCACCAGCTTAATATGCTCATGGTTGGTATCAAAAATCAGCTTACGACTCTTATGAATGTCTTCTGCCGGATGGATACCGGCTTCCGCCAGCAGGGGCAAAGTGTCATCCAGAATGCGCCCTTTCGACAGGGCAATGGTTAACGGCTGAGTCATCGTGTTGCTGATCCTCTCTTGTCTGTCAGCGATCCGGCAGGGCGTGCGTATCAGGCTGATACGCGACGGATATTGGCGCCCAGTTGCTGGAATTTTTCTTCAATACATTCGTAACCGCGGTCAATGTGATAGATGCGGTTTACATCGGTCGTGCCACTGGCCACCAGTGCGGCAATCACCAGCGAGGCGGATGCGCGCAGGTCGGTTGCCATCACCGGAGCACCCTGCAGGGTTGCACGACCGGTCACAATCGCGGTGTTACCTTCGACATGAATATCCGCACCCATACGCACCAGTTCCTGGGCGTGCATAAAGCGGTTTTCAAAGACGGTTTCAATCACGGTACCTGTACCTTCGGCAACCGCATTCAGCACCATAAACTGAGCCTGCATATCGGTTGGGAACGCAGGGTGTGGCGCGGTGCGGATATTCACCGCTTTCGGCCGTTTGCCGTGCATGTTCAGCTCAATCCAGTCCGGGCCGGTGGTGATTTCAGCACCGGCTTCTTCAAGCTTATGCAGTACCGCTTCCATAATTAACGGGTCGGTATCTTTGGTGCGTACCCGGCCACCGGTTACGGCGGCAGCAACCAGATAAGTACCGGTTTCGATCCGGTCCGGCAGTACATCGAATGAACAGCCGTAGAGTTTTTCCACGCCTTCAATCACCAGAGTGTCGGTACCGGCACCACTGATTTTCGCGCCCATGGCGTTCAGACAGTTCGCCAGGTCAACCACCTCGGGTTCACGCGCAGCGTTTTCGATGGTAACGGTGCCGTCAGCCAGCACCGCCGCCATCATGATGTTTTCCGTACCGGTTACGGTCACGGTATCGAGGAAAATATTGGCACCGTGCAAACGGCCGCCGGGCACGTGAGCTTTGATGTAACCGTCCAGCACTTCCACTTCTGCGCCCATGGCTTCCATACCGCGCAGGTGCAGGTCAACCGGACGGGAACCGATGGCACAGCCGCCTGGCAGCGACACTTCGGCTTCGCCGTAACGTGCCAGCAGCGGGCCCAGTACCAGAATGGAGGCACGCATGGTGCGCACCAGATCATATGGGGCAACACAGCTTTTAACGCCGGCACAGTCGGTTTCTACCGACATATCTTCATTAATAGCGACTTCCACACCCATGCAGCCTAACAGCTCCAGCATGGTGGTGATGTCGTGCAGGTGCGGCAGGTTACCCACCCGCATCACACCTTCGGCCAATAAGGTGGCCGCAAGAATAGGTAACGCTGAGTTTTTAGCGCCGGAGATACGGACATCACCGTCCAGACGCGCTCCACCCACAATTCGTAATTTATCCATAGGGGTTCTTATTATTCGGCTTTTTCAGCAGGCGTATAGGTACGAATGGTGACCGCATGAATACGACCATCCGCAATGTAAGGATTAAGCACACGATAAACAAACTGCTGACGTTTAACGGCATTCAGGCCATCAAACACATCACCAACTGCTTCAACTTCGTATTTGTAGCCGTCACCATCAACGTGCCAGCTCACTTCAGGGGATTCTGTTTGCAGAATTTGCAGAATTTCCGCCGGGGACATACCGCTTCACCACTCAGCTTGGGGGAAAACGCCCAATCATAGCGGATTTATGTGTCGGGGCGAAGTAAATGGCGGGAGCAATATGTAATGAAAAGAGGAAAGCGGGTAACAAATCACAAGCTGCCGACCCGCGTCAGCGGGTCAAAGAAACATCAATCAGGCCAGCAACGGCTCGAACAGCGCATCAAGATCGCTGATATCAATAATGGGCTTCATGTGTTCGGGCAGATTTTCAATATGAAAGCTCACATCTGCGGCGGTGGCACAGCGCAACCACTCCAGCAGTAACGCCACGCCGGCACTGGAAACATCGGTGACCGCTGCCATATTCAGCGTCCATTCACCCGCTGCCGCGCGGATCAGTTTTTCACCGGTCGGCAACACGCTGACAACGGTGGAAGCCAGCAGACTGCCGCTCAGTTCAGCGCGGTTATCATCAACACGGGTCAGCGACACGCTCATGGTTTGTCCTCATTCTGGCCAGGATCTGTTCACATCAGTAAACAGGCACTAAGTAACGGGCGTCAGACACCCGGGGCTTTTTTACGCAGCTTACGCCCCTGCTCTTGCAGGGATTCGATCCAGTCTTCAATGGCAACACCGATATTGCCATCGTTTTCCTGCACCATTTGCTCAAACTGTTCACCGAACAATTTGCCGACATTAATACCGTTTACGATGACGTTCTGCGCCATCCAGCGACGATCGCGGTGGTGAAAGTACATGCTTTGCGTCAGTGGAAAAACATGACCGCCGGCCGTCACGACTTCCAGATCCACGAGCGTATTGCGCAGGGTATTTTCCACCCCGACTTTCGGCGGCAACACACGGACTTCGTAGTCATTAAATTCGAGCAGACCGGTGGCGTAGGAACTGAGCAGACTGCGCTTGAAAGCACTGGCAAAACGTTTGCGCTGCTCCAGTGTCGCTTCGCGATAGTAGTTACCCATAATGCGCCGGGTCAGGCGCTGGAAATCGACCATCGGGCCTAGCACATCTTCCAGTTCCCAGAAAAACCGCGCCTGATCACTTTCGTAAATCGCGCGGTTTTTATGAATGGAAGCCATCACTTTTTCTGTGGTGCGCTTCACCATTTCATGGGCTTGCTCCGCCAGCTCTTCTGAGTCCGCAGCGTAAGCAACGGAGCCCAATGTCAACGACAGTAATACCAGCAGCCAACGCATGGCTAACTCCTTTTAACCCTTAACCTTCTTCTGCCTTATTAAACAGGAAGCGTCCTATCAGTTCTTCCAGCACCAGCGCAGACTGAGTGTCTTCAATCCAGTCGCCGGTTTGCAGATAGTCATCTTCGGCGCCGACGGTCAGGCCGATGTATTTCTCACCCAGCAGGCCCGCGGTCAGAATGGCCGCCGAAGTGTCTTTGGTAAGAGTGCTCATGGATTTACTGATTTCCATTTCCACCACGGCGGAATACCACTCCGGATCGAGATAGACCTTGGTCACGCGGCCGATGGTAACGCCGGACATTGATACTTTGGCGCGCTCGGTCAGACCGCCCAGATTCTCAAAGCGGGCTTTGATGGTGTAAGTGTCACCAGCATCCTGCAGTGATAAACCACTGACGCGGAACGCCATCAGCACCAGAGCGACAACGCCCATCACCATAAAGGCTCCGACCGTAATTTCGATATAACGCATGCGCATGATTAAACGCCTCCCAGCATGACGGCTGTCAAAACAAAATCCAGTCCCAGCACCGCCAGTGAAGAAATCACCACCGTCTGAGTCGTTGCTTTACCGATACCTTCCGAAGTCGGCACCGAATCATAACCCTGATACACCGCGATCCAGGTCACTACCACACCGAATGCCATCGATTTGATAATGCCCTTTACCACGTCTTCATAAAACTCTACCGAAGCCTGCATGTTGCCCCAGTAAGCGCCATCGTCGATACCCAGCATATCGACGGCGACAAAGGCTCCGCCCCAGATACCGACGGTGGAAAACAACAACGCCAGAATCGGCATCGAAATAATACCGGCCCACAGACGCGGTGTTATTACCCGCTTAAACGGATCGACACCCATCATTTCCATCGCGGATAACTGCTCAGTGGCTTTCATCAGACCGATTTCGGCAGTTAATGCCGAGCCGGCACGACCGGCAAACAGTAACGCGGTGACCACCGGGCCCAATTCCCGCAACAACGTCAGCGATACCATGGTGCCGAGTGCCGCTTCGGAACCGAAATCGATCAGGATGTTATAGCCCTGCAATCCCAGCACCATGCCGACGAAGAAACCGGCCACCACAATAATAATGAGAGAGCGCACGCCTACGGAGTAAATCTGTTTGAGCAGATCATGAAAGCCCGCACTGCCCGGCCCGCCCCACAACAGCGAATTTTTCAGCAGCAGCGTGCCACGGCCAATGGCCTCAATCACACTGGTGCCTGTGCGGCCAACGGCTTGTATTTTGTCCATTAATTTGGCCAGCATTAATTCACTCCTGCCAGAATATCTGCGCGGTAATCATCAGCCGGATAATGGAAAGGCACCGGACCATCAGGCTCGCCCCGCAGGAACTGCCGGACTTCATCGTTACCTTCGTTCATTAATTCTTCCGGCGTACCAAAACCAATCACCCGGCCATCGGACAACAGGCAGAGGTAATCGGCAATAGCGCAGGATTCTTCGACATCGTGGGACACCAGCAGGCTGGTCAGTCCCAGCGCTTCATTAAGACCACGGATCAGTTTAACGATCATGCCCATGGAGATCGGATCGAGGCCGGTAAACGGCTCGTCGTACATAATAATTTCCGGGTCCATGGCAATAGAGCGCGCCAGAGCGACCCGTCTGGCCATGCCGCCGGACAGTTCGGCCGGAGAAAGATGTCGCGCACCGCGCAGACCAACCGCCTCGAGCTTCATCAGCACCAGATCGCGGATCATGGATTCCGGTAAGTCGGTGTGAACACGCAGCGGAAAGGCCACGTTATCGAAAACATTAAGGTCGGTGAACAGTGCACCGGTCTGAAACAACATGCCCATTTTTTTACGGCGCAGATCAAACAGATCTTTGCGCGATAAATCCGGTACGTTGTGCCCGTCGACCATAATAGAGCCGCTGTCGGGTAACAGCTGGCCACCGATAAGACGTAACAGTGTGGTTTTACCGGTTCCGCTCGGTCCCATAATGGCCGTCACTTTGCCACGCGGAAAATCCACATCCATATTATTGTAAATCAGCCGCTCACCACGGCTGAAGCTCATTCCACGAACAGAGACGTAGGGCTGACTGACGGACATGAATGTCGTCCTTTTAACTCGGTACGGATAGTCGGGCTAGCATAGCGGAATGTCCGGGTGGAACCAACGGCTGTAAACTATTGTAATGAGCTCCGAATAAAACGCTGAGTTGCAATTGCGTGCAGAATTACCTTGGGTACAATGACGCGCTGAATTTTCTGCTGCTAATTAACCCTGGTGCCCCATGCTCACAGCCTATGCTGCCGTTATTGCTGGTCTTATTATTTTGGTATGGAGTGCTGACAAGTTTGTTATTGGCGCTGCTGCTTCCGCCCGCCGCCTTGGCATGTCTCCGCTGGTTGTAGGCCTGACCATTGTTGCCATGGGCACCTCCGCACCGGAGATGTTCGTATCGGCCGTAGCCTCCCTCGACGGCGCCGGCAACCTGGCCATTGGTAACGCCCTCGGCTCCAACATCACTAACATTGCCCTGGTACTGGGTATCACCGCTCTCATCAGCCCGATCCCGCTGCAAAAGAAGCTGCTGAAAAAAGAACTGCCGTTGCTCATCCTGATCAGCATTATTGGTGGCCTGACACTGGCCGACCTTGAACTGAACATGACCGATGCCATCATTTTATTTGGTTCAATGGCGGTCGCGCTGTATCTGATGTTTCTTGATACCAGCGAATCCGGTGAAGCCATTGTTGATGAAGACGAAGCCGCCGAAATCGAAAACACCCCCATGCGCATCGCACTGTTCTGGCTGGTAGCCGGACTGGTCGCACTGATGTTCAGCTCCAAGCTACTGGTCTGGGGTGCAACCGAAATTGCCCGCGCTTATGGTGTCAGCGATTTAATCATCGGCCTGACCATCGTTGCCATCGGCACCAGCTTGCCCGAATTGGCGGCCTCGGTTGCCAGTGCACTCAAAGGCCACCACGACATTGCCATCGGCAACGTTATTGGCTCCAACATTTTCAACCTGCTCACCGTTATGCCGATTCCTGGTTTACTGGCTGTGACCGTGGTTGATCCACTGGCGCTGTACCGCGACTACGCGGTTATGATGGCGCTGACCCTCGCCCTGTTGGTTCTGTTTTTAATCAGTTATCGTAAGGGCTATCTTGGACGTTTCGCCGGTCTGTTCCTGACCACCAGCTACGCTGGCTATCTGGCATCTCTGTTTTTTATGGCTAACTCATGACCACTGATATGAATTTTGATTTTCTGCAATCTGCCCGCCGCACCATTAAACTGGAGCAGGAGGCCATTGCTCAGCTGGAAGGTCGCCTGACCGATGATTTTGCCACCGCCTGCCAGTTAATTCTGAACTGCAAAGGGCGCGTTGTAGTCACCGGCATGGGCAAGTCCGGTCATATTGGCAACAAGATGGCGGCGACACTGGCCAGCACCGGCACCCCGGCTTTTTTTGTACACCCGGGTGAAGCCAGCCACGGCGATATGGGCATGATTCAGCCTTCTGATGTTGTGATTGCCCTGTCTAATTCCGGCGAAACCGGCGAAGTAACCAGCCTGCTGCCACTGCTGAAACGCCTCGGCACCGCGCTGATCAGCATGACCGGCAATCCGGAATCCACCCTCGGCCGTGCCGCAAATGCGCACCTGAATACCGGAGTGAATCAGGAAGCCTGTCCGCTGAACCTGGCACCAACCTCCTCCACCACCTGTGCTCTGGTCATGGGGGATGCACTGGCCGTTGCGCTGCTGGAAGCCCGTGGCTTTACCGCCGAAGATTTCGCTTTCTCCCATCCGGGCGGCTCACTTGGCCGTCGTCTGCTGCTTAAAGTAGAAGACATCATGCACGGTGGCAGCCAGATTCCGGTAGTAACGTCTGCGGCAACGCTGTCAGAAGCACTGTTGGTGGTAACGTCCAAAGGCCTGGGCATGACCACAGTGCAGGACAACGGCAAGCTGAGCGGTATTTTCACCGATGGCGATTTACGCCGCGCGATTGATAACGGTGTCGACATCCACACCGCCACCATGGCCGATGTTATGACCGTCGGCGGTAAAACCACCACGCCGGGCACCCTTGCGGCCGAAGCGCTGAAGCTGATGGAAGACAACAAAATCAACGCCCTGGTGGTTAAAGATGGCGACCAAACCGTTGGCGTAATCAATATGCATGATCTGTTACGCGCAGGCGTTATCTGATGCGCAAGCGCTATCTGCTGCTGCTGCTGACCCTGTTTTTTGGTCTGGCCCTGCTGGCAGTCGATCGCTACACCCAGGAACAGGCTCCTGCCCTGAGCGAACAACAGAACCATGAGCCGGATTACTATGGTGAAGGTCTGTATAACCGCCAGTACGACAACAGTGGCAAGCTGCAACAAACCTTTGTTGCCGCCCGCTCAACGCATTATCCGCAAACCAAAAGTACCTTATTTGCCGAGCCACTGCTGATGTCCGCCGATGATGAAGGCCAGACCTGGCAGGTGAATGCCCTCGAAGGAACGATGCTGGATGACGAACAATCGCTGCGTCTTGTTGGTCAGGTAGAAATCCGTCCGCTGAACCCCACCCAACCCAGCGACGACATACTGGTTGAGACCAGCACACTGACCTATCACAGCCGCCAGCAGCTGGCCGAAACCGACCAGCCGGTAATCATTACCAGCCCCCAAACCCGTATTAACGCAACCGGTATGACACTGGATATCGCGCGCCAGCGCATGGAATTCAAATCACAGGTGGATACCCGCTATGTTCCGCAATAATCACCGCCTTCTGGCCAGCTTGTTTCTCCTGTGCAGTGTGCCCGTCGCGCAGGCCCTGCCCGACGACTGGCAACAGGAGATGACCATTCTTTCTGAACGCGCCGAACTTGACCGCAAAGCGGGCGTGGTGATCTACGAAGGCAATGTTGTTCTGACTCAGGGCACGCTGCGCATTGAATCAGACCGCTTACTGATTATCCGCACCAACGACACGCTGGAAGAAGCCGTTGCCGAAGGCAGCACAGACAATCCGGCGCGCTATCAGCAACAGGTTAATGCCGGCAAACCGCTGACCAAAGCCCATGGCACGCGCATTCATTACTTTGCCCAGCAGCGTGAAATCAAAGTTCAGGGTAACGCCCAGCTGCAACAGGATGGCAACCAATTCAGCGGCGAGAACATTCTCTACGACATGACCAAAGAAACGGTCACGGCCAGTGGCGGTACGAATACCACCGGTCAGCCTGCTGGCGACGGCGAGAAGCAACGCATCAAAGTGGTTATCCAGCCGCAGGCTCCTGCCCAAGAGTCACAGCCACCGGCCACCGGCAACGCGGCCAATAACGGCACTGACAACAGTACATTTAACGATACTCCTGCGCAGGAACAGCCATGAAAACGCTGAAAGCCGAAAACCTGGCAAAAAGCTATAACGGCCGGGAAGTCGTTAAAGATGTCTCTATGTCGGTGCACAGCGGCCAGATTGTCGGTTTACTCGGCCCTAACGGTGCCGGTAAAACCACCTGTTTTTATATGATTGTGAATCTGGTGCAGGCCGACAAAGGCCGTATCAAAATCGATGACGAAGATATCAGCCATCTGCCGATGCACGGCCGGGCGCAAAAGGGCATTGGCTACCTGCCGCAGGAAGCCTCCATTTTCCGCAAATTGAGTGTCGCCGATAATATCCTCGCCATTCTGGAAACGCGCAAAGACCTCAACCGCGCGCAGCGTCTGGAAAAGCTGGAAGATCTGCTCAATGAGTTTCATATTCAGCACATCCGCAGCAGCCTGGGCATGTCGCTGTCTGGTGGTGAGCGCCGCCGCGTAGAGATTGCCCGCGCACTGGCCGCAGAGCCGTCGTTTATTCTGCTCGATGAGCCCTTCGCCGGGGTTGACCCAATTTCTGTAGCTGACATCATGGACATCATCCGCCAGCTTAAAGCGCGGGGAATTGGCGTACTGATTACCGACCACAACGTACGTGAAACTCTGGCTATCTGTGAGAAAGCCTATATTGTCGGAGGCGGCCACATTATTGCCGAAGGCACCCCCGAGCAGGTACTCGCCAGCGAGCAGGTACGTAAAGTGTATCTGGGCGAGGATTTCCGCCTGTGATGGCGACCCTGGCAGCCAGGACGCTGCTGATGATTCAGCGCAAAGGAATATGCACAAAAGATTCCAAGGTTTACCGCTTGGCGTATAATGCACAGACTATGCCGATACTGAGTGATTACTGAACTTTTATGAAAGCGTCTCTTCAGTTAAAGATGGGTCAGCACCTGACCATGACCCCTCAGTTGCAACAAGCCATCCGCCTGCTTCAGCTGTCCACCCTTGATCTGCAGCAGGAGATTCAGGAAGCCCTCGATTCCAACCCGATGCTCGAAGTGGAAGAGCACGAGCACGATGATCTGCCCGACCTGTCACGCAACAGCGATCACGACACCACCACCAGCAACGAAGTCAGCAGTCAGGATGACAGCCACAACGACACGCCGGAGCTGGACGAACAGTGGTCGCAAGAGCAATTACCTGACGACCTGCCCGTCGACAGTCAGTGGGAAGATACCTACCAGACCACCGCCAGCGTTGCCTCCGGCAGCAGCAGTAACGCCATCGACGACGATTTCGATTACGACTCGCGTCACGCCAGCACCGAAGATCTGCAGGATCATCTGCTGTGGCAACTGAACCTGACCCCCATGTCCGACACCGACCGTGAAATCGCCCTGATGCTGATCGACGGCGTCGATGACGACGGCTACCTGCACACCACTGTCGAAGACATTCTGGAAAGCATGGACCCCGCACTGGACGTCGAAGAAGACGAAGTGATGGCCGTACTGCATCGTCTGCAACAATTTGATCCGGCCGGTGCTTTTGCCCGCGACCTGCGTGAATGCCTGATGCTGCAATTACAGCAGCTGCCAGCCGAAACCCCGTGGCTGAGCGAAGCCAAAATGGTGATCCGCGATTATATCGAGCTGCTCGGCAGCAAAGATTACCCAACGCTGATGCGCAAAACCAAGTTGCGTGAAGATGACCTCAAAGCCGTCCTGCGTCTGATCAAAGAACTGAACCCTAAGCCGGGCTCCGGCATCAGCGCCGAACAGGCCGAATACGTGGTACCGGATGTTCTGGTGCGCAATATCCGCGACGAATGGCGGGTTGAGCTGAACCCCGATATTGCGCCAAAACTGCGCGTTAATGCCGATTACGCCTCACTGGTGCGCCGTTCTGATAACAGCACCGACAACGCCTTCTTGCGTGATCACCTGCAGGAAGCCCGCTGGTTTATCAAAAGCCTGCAAAGCCGTAATGAAACCCTGCTGAAAGTGGCCACCAAAATCGTTGAATATCAGATTGAGTTTTTCGAACAGGGCGAAGAGGCCATGAAGCCACTGGTTCTGCATGATATTGCCGAAGCCGTTGGCATGCACGAATCCACTATTTCCCGTGTGACGACGCAGAAATACATGCATACACCACGCGGAATCTTCGAACTGAAGTACTTTTTCTCCAGCCATGTCAGCACCGATGGCGGCGGCGAATGTTCCTCCACCGCAATCCGTGCCATGATTAAAAAACTGATTGCCGAAGAAAACACCCGCAAACCGCTGAGCGACAACAAAATCGCGGCGGTACTGGGGGATAAAGGCATTCAGGTGGCGCGGCGTACGGTGGCCAAATACCGTGAAGCCATGATGATTCCGCCATCGAATGAACGTAAACAATTGATTTGAAAAACAACAAGCCAGCAACAAGGAGTTGGACATGAAGATTAATATCAGCGGTCACCACGTTGACGTTACCGAATCTCTGCAAACTTACGTAGACGAAAAAATGTCCAAGCTGGGACGCCACTTTGACAACATTACCAACGGCCAGGTCACCCTGACCGTGATCAAAGAGCGCATGATTGCCGAAGCCACCATCCACGTCAGTGGTGCCGATCTGCATGCCAGCGCCGAAAACGACGATATGTACGCCGCTATTGATCAGATGACCGACAAACTCGACCGTCAGGTACTGAAACACAAAGAAAAACTGGTGGCGCGGCAACACGGACAAGGCTGATTAATGGACATTCGCATCGAGGATATCCTCACACCGGAACGCACTCTGATTGATGCCCCGGTTTCCAGTAAAAAGAAGTTGCTGGAGTACCTGGCAGGTTTTATCGCTGAGCAACTCAGCGATAGTTCCGCCGACGATATTTACGAGCGATTACTCAGCCGTGAACGCCTGGGCAGTACCGGGATTGGCGAAGGCATCGCCATTCCCCACTGCCGCCTGAAACAATGTGACCAGGCGATGGGCGTACTGCTGCGACTGATGGAACCTGTGGATTACGATGCCATCGACCGCCAGCCGGTCGATCTGGTCTTCGCCCTGCTGGTACCGGAAGAAGCCACCGAACAACATCTGCAGGTATTAGCGATGCTGGCGCGGAATTTCAGCGAGCCAGCCTACCGCGAAGCCCTGCGTAAAGCGCCGGATGCACAGCAATTTTATCAGCGGGCATTAAGCGAATACTGAACATAAGGCGGGTCTGATCAAGCTCAGGCAAACGCAACAACAGAGGAGCAAGGCATGCGTTTAGTCGTCATCAGCGGCCGCTCAGGCTCTGGTAAATCCAGTGCCTTGCACGTGCTGGAAGACCTTGGCTTCTATTGCATCGATAACCTGCCGGTTGCATTGCTGCCGGCACTGGCCCGTCAGACCGAAATCGAAGAAAAGCTGGCCAAGGTTGCGGTCAGCGTTGACGCCCGCAACCTGCCCCACGCATTCGATAACATCCATGACGTTCTGCATCAGTTACCCAGTGCAGAATATCAGCTCGACGTGGTGTATCTCGACGCCAGCGAAGAAGTGCTGTTGCAGCGCTTCAGCTCCACCCGGCGTAAGCACCCACTAACCAGTAAAAGCGTTTCCCTGGCCGAAGCCATCGATAAAGAGCGCCTGCTGCTGGAACCCATTGCCAACCTGGCCGACCTGACCCTGGATACCACCAACATGTCGGTGCATGAACTGCGCAGCCTGATCAAACTCCGGGTCGCAGATAAAACCAGCAACGATATCGCCATCCTGTTTGAATCCTTCGGTTTTAAACACGGCATTCCGATCGACGCCGATTACGTCTTCGACGTGCGCAACCTGCCCAACCCCTACTGGGACCCGGCCCTGCGGGGATTCACCGGACGCGATCAGCAGATCATCGACTTTCTCGGTAACGAGCCTCAGGTGCAGCACATGCAGCAGGATATCAGCGGCTTTATTCAGCGCTGGCTACCTGCGTTTGTCGATGCCAACCGCAGCTATATGACCATTGCCATCGGCTGTACCGGCGGCCAGCACCGTTCCGTTTACCTGTCCGAGCAACTTAAGGCAGAATTTTGTCATCATTACAGCAATGTTCAGGTTCGCCACCGCGAATTGGGCAGCGCCGACTCTCATCAGGATTGATACGGATGACCAGCATAGAAATCACCATCATTAATAAGCTTGGCCTGCACGCCCGCGCTGCCGCCAAGCTGGTGTCAACGGCCACGGCCTACTCTTGCCAGGTTAAAGTCGGCTATCCTGACCGCATGGTCGATGGCAAGAGCATTATGGCGGTTATGATGCTGGCCGCCAGCAAGGGCACCAACATCCACATCCACGCCGAAGGTCAGGATGCCGAACATGCGCTGGCGGCATTGACGGATCTGATTAACCGTCGTTTTGACGAAGAAGAATAACGCCGTAAAACAATCTTCTACGCGCAATTCTGCGAGTAGTTTCGTGGTATCAGAGGCCTAATCAGGCTAGAATCTGAGCATTCAACCATCCCCTGAACCGAGCGACGCATGGCACAGCAGACCGAAAAGGCTAAAGCCAAGTTACACAGCCTGACCGCCGCGCTGGAAAGTGGTGCGCTGGCGCAGGTGCGTCGCATCCTGAATTCAGGCCTGGCTCCGGTTGATATCGCCCACCTGATCGAATCCTCTCCGCCTAAAGCCCGTAAACTGCTGTGGGAACTGGTCGACAAGGAACTCGAAGGCGAGGTCATGCAGAACCTCAGTGAGGAGCTGCAAAGCCACTTTCTGAGTGACATGAGTGCCGAAGAAGTTGTCGATCTGACCGCTGACCTCGACACCGATGACGTGGCCGACATGCTGCAACAGCTGCCGGAACGCGTTACTCAGGAAGTTCTGGAGTCGATGGACCACCAGGACAGGGCCCGCCTCGAGGCGGTTCTGGGCTATCCGGAGGACAGTGCCGGTGGTCTGATGAACACCGATACCGTGACCATCCGTCCGGACATCACCCTTGAAGTGGTGCTGCGCTACCTGCGCCGCCACAAATCCCTGCCAGCCATGACCGATAACCTGTTGGTGGTTAACCGTCAGAACGAATTTATCGGTACGCTGGCCATCAGCAAACTGCTGGTCAGCGATCCGCAGCAAACCGTGCGTGAAGTCATGAGCACCGACGCGCGCGTCATTCAGGCAACCCAGCACGAAAGCGAAGTTGCCAAACTGTTCGAACGCCACGATCTGGTATCGGCGCCGGTGGTTGATGCCGCCGGTATGCTGCTTGGCCGTATCACCATCGATGACGTGGTAGACGTTATCCGCGAAACCGCGGACCACTCGCTGATGAGCATGGCCGGTCTGGATGACGAAGAAGATACCTTCGCCCCGACGCTGAAAACCAGCCGCCGCCGGGCGGTCTGGCTGGGCATTAACCTGCTCACCGCACTGGCCGCTTCGGCGGTTATCGGCCTGTTTGATAAAACCATCGAGCAGGTGGTTGCGCTGGCGGTCTTAATGCCGATTGTGGCCAGCATGGGCGGTATCGCCGGCAGCCAGGTGCTGACGCTGGTCATCCGAGGTCAGGCGCTGGGTCATCTCAGTGGCAGCAACTTCCGCTGGCTGTTTAACCGCGAAATCATGGTGGCCGCCATCAACGGCGTGCTCTGGGCGGTGGTAATCGCCCTGATTACCTATGCCTGGTTCCGCGATCCGGCCATTGCCATCATTATCGGCGCGGCCATTATCATTAATCTGATGGTGGCGGCGATGACCGGCGCCAGCCTGCCACTGCTGCTTAAAGCGCGCGGTATTGATCCCGCATTGGCCGGCAGCGTTGTGCTGACCACCGTCACCGACGTGATCGGCTTTCTATCTTTCCTGGGGTTAGCTACCCTGTTCTATCTGTAACCTGCATTAAAGTACCCCTGATGAACGAATCTGATTACCCGGACGACGAAATCGAATACGTCAGTAAGTCCGAAATGAAACGCGAAGCACACCGCTGGCAGGAGCTCGGCAAACGCCTGACCGAACTGAATGCCGCCAAATGGAAAGAGCTGCCAATCAGTGAAACCCTGTACAACGCGCTGGTTGAAAACGCCCGTCTGAAGCAGCACGAAGCCAAGCGTCGCCATATGCAATACATTGGCCGTCTGGTTGGCGATGAGAATATGGATGCAATCCAGGCCAAGCTGGATCTGTTCGATCCATCCAGCCAGGCTTATGGCCGTCGTATCCGCCAACAGGAAATGTGGCGTACCCGTCTGGTCAGCGATAACGATGGTTTGAATGCCTTTATTGAAGAGTTTCCGGCGGTTGATCGCCAGCAGCTGCGCAATCTGGTGCGTAATGCACAGAAAGAAATGAGCAGTGAGCCACCGAAACCCGGCACCTCATATAAGAAGCTGTTCCAGTTTATTAAGGAACAGATGGCCGACTAACTGCCATCCGATCAGAAACGCCGGTGCTGAGTCACCGGCATTTTTTTACGGACATCCGCCAGCTGCTGCAAATCGATCTGCGCCAGCGCCACACCCATCTCTTCCTCAAGCTCGGTCAACACCGTCCCCCAGGGATCAATAATCTGCGAATGCCCGAACGTGCGTCGCTTGTCGTCATGCCAACCACATTGATTGGCCGCCAGCACGTAACACTGGGTCTCAATCGCGCGGGCACGCAACAGCGTCTGCCAATGCGCTTCACCGGTGGTGTGAGTAAATGCCGCGGGAACAGAAATCAGTTCCGCGCCCTGATCGCGTAAACGCTGAAACAGGCCCGGAAAGCGCAGGTCGTAACAGATTACCAGCCCCAAACGGCCGGCCGGGGTATCCACCAGCACCACCTCATCACCGGGTGCAAAGCGTTCTGATTCACGGTAACTGCCGTGGGCATCGCCTACATCGACATCAAACAAATGAATCTTGTCGTAGCGCGCCACCTGATCGCCGTCATTGTTAAACACCAGACAAGCGGAGCGCACGCGCGGATCACCATCCGGGCAGGCCATCGGCACCGCCCCCGCCACCAGCCAGAGTTTCAGCTCCCGTGCCCAACCGGCCAGACGCCGCACATACTGCGGATCAGCGGCAATGGCGTTGTATTGTTTGCCATCCAGCGTCAGAAACATTTCCGGCAACAACGCCAGCACCGCACCCTGCGCCGCCGCTTGCTGCAACAGACCATACGCCTGCGCCAGATTGTGCTCTATCTGAGGCTGGCTGCTGAACTGAATAACGGCCACGGTTTTCATCAGTCGTCATCGCCTCCGCCAAAGATGTAGAAAATACTCTTGAAGCGTTCCAGCAAGCTACGGCTTTTCTTACCGTCGACCTTATCGTCAAAGGCCTGATTGATCTTCAGATCCGGTTTTTCCCAGGTCCCTTTCAGGTCGTAACTGGCGCTGGTAAAACGCGCCAATTCATCGCCAATCAGTTTTTCGGTGACGTAAATCGAGGCCGCCACCGGCGGAGCCAGACCGGCCAGCAAGGCGACCATCGGTAAGGTGCTGGATACCGGGAAGGTCACCGCCAGCTTCATGTCCAGCGTCTCGGTATTCAGATTCGTGCTACCTGAGGTCAGGAACTTACCGCCCGGCCCATCCATACTCAAAGGCTCGGTCAGGGTCAGTAAGCCATTGTCGATTCTGGCCTTTCCTTTGAGCGTGTCGAAGGCCACCCCGGACTGATACAGGTCGGAGAAATCCAGTTTCAGGCGGCGCGCAACCGAATTAAAGTTGAGCGCACCAAACGCTTTCAGCGCACCGGCGCCTTCCGCAGCCATGTTGCCATCCTTCACCCGCACACTGGCCAGACCATTGAGCGTCTGGCTGTTGTACGCCAGGGGCGATCCCTGCCAGCTCAGCTGCAGAGTTGAGCGCATGTCTTTGCCTTCAATCGCGGCCTCCTGACGGAAAGCTCGCTGTACCCGGCCGATGTCATTACTGCTGATCCGCAGCGTATCGAGACGGGTCTGATGCTGATCGTTTTGCTTCAGCCAGTACATATCACCGGTAAACACCATGCCTTTCATGTCGCTGTCATGCACGGTGACCTGCAAGCCTGAATCCTGCGGCCGGCTGCTGAGTTTCCAGCGCCCCAGATTGCGGTTACCGACGTAAAATTCACCCAACTCCATATCCATGGGCGGAAAGTCCGCCGGATTAATGGCCGCCAGCGGATCGGGCTTGAGTGCTTCAACGGTGATGTCATCAGGGCCCGTGCCAGCTTGCGAGTCATCCAGCTGCGCCAGACTACCCGGCTCTTCTTCAGCCTGTGGCAGGTGAATATAATCCAGCGTCAGCTGAATCGGCTCATTGCCCGGCAGCATGCGGATTTTGCCTTTCACCAGCGTACTGTCGAGATCAAAATCCCACTCATCCCACTGCTGTGTCGCTTTGATATGGGTTGGCCCCATGGCCGTGCCCCAGGCATCAATACCGCCTAATGTCAGGTCGATACTGCGTAGTGGATTGTTGCTGTGAGCGGTCGCAGGTGCGTTGTGTGTGGCCGTTTTCCCCGCGCTTTCAGCCGCCAGCAATGCCGACAGATGTTGCCAGCTGTCCCACCAATCGGCAGCGATGATGGATTCGCTCAACTGGCCGCGTACCACCACACCTTTATCACTCGGCAAGAAAGGCTCAGAACCGCCGAGATACACCTGACCGCGGTTCAGGCCTTCATCATCCAGAGCCAGTGCAGCGCGCAGCAGGTTGTCGTAATTGAGGTTAATACGGGTTTCTGTACCGGGCTCAATCCGCACCTGCACTGAGCGCGCCGCGGCATCGGCGGTTTTTCCCAGCGGATATGGCAGGTCAATGGCGGTACCCTGCAGATCAGAATCCAGGTTAAACACCACGCCCTGTGAGCCAACCGTTAAACGCGCCTTGTAATCCAGCACACCACTGACCGGATCCAGCAGAAACATAGGCATCCATTCTTTAAAGCCGCGCCACTGAGCATCGCCTACCGCACTCAGCACCATATCAAAACCGCCGGGACGGCCGACGGATTCGATACCGGCACTGAAATGGCCACCAAACAGATCGCCTTCGAGCCAGTCGGACAACATGCCGACCTGGCTGTTGTAACGCAACCGGCCTTTAACATTCGCCAGCTCCAGATTCAGATCATCAAGACGCAGCTGGTTATCACTCAGCTCCAGCTCCAGTTTGACTTCCGGCTGCGCATCCTCGACTCCCAAAGGCATTTCCAGCAGCAGGTTGCTGTTCATTGGGCCACTGCCCTGCCAATAATCAAAGGCGTTATTGACCACTTCCTGCAAGGGTGTTTCCGTGAAATAACGCAAGCCTTCGCTGCTGTCGCCGCGCAAACGACCTGCGACCGACAACGCGGTATGGCCATCATGACCGGGACGCAGACGCACACGGCCAGAATGCGGCACCAGCTCACCACCCAGTGTCCGCCCCTGTTCCAGCCAGACGTCCAGCGCCGGTGCATCCATCATCAAACGGCCTTTGATGGCGGTCATGGCGGGCCAGTCAGGCATGTATTTCAACTCGGCATCTTCTACTTCCAGATACAACTGAGTGGTCAGGCTGTTGTCCGGGTGATCCTCCTGCAGGCTACCGTGCAGCAGAAAAGCCGCATCGCGGAAATCACCGCTGACGATCGACTGGTCAAGCCAGTCGCGTACGGCCGGATCAAGAATATCCGGCACCAGCTGCCCGCGCAGACTGGCGGGAGCCTGTGGCAGACCGAACATCAGGCTCAGGGTGGGCTCGGTAGCGCTGTGACTGCGCGGCAGGTTAATCGCCAGCTCGCCACTGACAGGCCAGGCCGTTGGCGACCCCTGTTCAGAGTCAGCCTCTTGCAGCCCGGCCTTCAAACCGCGTAATTGCAACTGGTAAAAATCCGGTGTAATCGCCCAATAGAAGCGGGCTGACAGGTTCTGCAACGTCCATGGACGGTTATAGACATCCGCCAGATGCACGCCCAGATCATCCTGCTCTACCTGCAACAAACCGCCCTGAGGCTGCAGATGCAACGTACCACTGACATCGCTGAAACCGGGGATGCCGTGATAAGCCGCGCTGCTGGCGTTGACCACATCCGCCCGCACATCGACCTGCCAGGGCTCGCCCGGCAGCAGCGATATACGCAGATTGCGTGCTTCACCACGGCCATCGGTGCCTGCGACATACTCATCGAACGGCTCGGGCAGCAATTGATGATCAAGAATAAAGCGCCGCGCCGCGGCCACACCGAGAACCGGCACACCGATCTGCCAGCCCTTCTGCTGCGGCAGGCTGATAGCACTCAGGCTCAGGCTGTCGATGGGCAGTGCCTGGTCAAAGCGCGGTAACACACGCAGGTGCCAGTCATCGCCATTATGCTCACCACCGACTTTCAGACTGCCGCCGCTCAGCGCCAGCGGCTGACCGGCGGTATTCAGGGTAAATTCAGGGATATCGGCATCAATGTACAAGGCGTTCAGATCACCATCGCGAATGCTGAGCCAGGCTTCAGCGCCCGCGCTAAAACGCTCAATGCTCAGACCGCCGGGTAACTGATCGGGAATCCAGCGCGTCCACTCCTGATTATCAATGCGCAGGAACACTTCGCCGTTCTGCCGGTGCCAGGGCCAGAGATCGCCATCAACCGAGGCCATCAGTTTGATATTCGCCAACTGCTCACGGCCCCAGGCCAGGTTGCCGTCCAACTCATGACTGTCGCCACGGTTACGCCATACCAGCCGGTCAATCTGCACATCTTCGCGCGTCATCTGTGGATCGAAACTGGTGATCTGCCAATCGGTAAAGATGATGGCCTGTTGCAGCTCCAGCCAGTTCAGCCAGAGCGGATTACTGGAGGCGGCAATTTTCACCTGGTCGGCAGCCCCAGGCTGACGCTTAATACCACTCAGATCGACCAACCAGGAACGGCCAATCGACCAGTGTGTCTGATCACGCTGGTAAAGGTCGGCGCGCACACCCTGAATTTCGATGCGCTTGAACACCGGCAAGCGATAAAAAGCACTGGCACTGACATCCAGCTCGGCTTCCATGCGCTCAATATGAATGCCGTCAGCCAGCAGTCCGATCTGCACATCCTGCATACGCACCAGCGGCGACAGCACATTCCAGTCACCCTGCAGCTGGCCAATAGAGACCGGCTGACCCAGTTGCCGGGTCAGCTCGTGCTCAAGATCAATGCGGTAGGTTTCCACCAGCGGAATCAGTTGGCGACCCAAACTGGTATACAGCGCCAGGGTCACCGCAGCGACCACCAGGGTTATCCAGATTTGTGTCCAGAACTCACGCAGCCAAATCATAACAATGCCTATTGCAGGACGATGTCGTAATGATCCTGGGTATATAACGGCTCGACCTGCAGCTTAATGGCCTTACCGATAAATGCTTCCAGATCGGCCAGGCCGTTGCTGTCTTCATCCAACAAGCGGTCCACCACCTGCTGGCTGGCCAGCACAGAATAGGTTCCGGCCCCGTAGGCACGCTCTTCGCGCAGGATTTCGCGGAAGATTTCATAGCAGATGGTTTCGGCGGTTTTAACTGACCCGCGTCCGCCACAGCAGCGACAGGGTTCCATTAACATTTGTTCAAGGCTTTCACGGGTACGCTTGCGCGTCATTTCGACCAGCCCCAGCTCGGATACGCCACTGATTTTGGTTTTGGCATGGTCTTTTTCCAGCACTTTTTCCAGCATGCGCAGCACCTGGCGCTGATGCTCGGTTTCCACCATGTCGATAAAATCGAGAATGATGATGCCACCCAGATTACGCAGACGCAGCTGACGGCCAATGGCGGTCGCGGCTTCGAGATTGGTTTTGAAAATGGTTTCTTCGAGATTACGTCGACCAACAAAACCGCCGGTATTCACGTCGATGGTGGTCATCGCTTCGGTTTGATCAATCACCAGATAACCGCCGGATTTCAGCGGCACTTTGCGTTCCAGTGCGCGCTGGATTTCGTCTTCAACACTGTACAGTTCGAATAACGGACGCGGTCCGGGGTAGTAATCAATACGGTCGGCCACCTCCGGCACATACTGCTGCACAAACTGCTCGATTTTCTGGAAGGTCTCACGCGAGTCGATCAGGATTTTCGTCACTTCCGGGCGTGAGTAATCACGCAGCGTACGCAACGATAAGGGCAGCTCGTCGTACACCAGGCTCGGCGATTTATTATCTTTGATACGCTCTTCCAGCTTGCGCCATAAGCGACGCAGATAACGGGTATCGGACAGAATTTCGTCATCGCCCACACCTTCAGCCGCGGTGCGCAGAATAAAGCCCGCTTCGCCGGTCAGACCTTCGGCTTCCATACAGTTGTTGACCAACTGCTTCAGACGTTCACGTTCACCGTCGTCATCAATGCGCTGCGATACACCAACATGACCAGCACCGGGCATGTACACCAGATAACGTGACGGTATGGCGAGTTGCGTGGTCAGACGGGCACCTTTGGTGCCAATCGGATCCTTGGTGACCTGCACCACCAGCGCCTGGCCTTCGTGCACCAGCTGGCTGATCGGGGCATTGCCATCACCACTGCCAATTTCGGCAGCATGAATAAACGCGGCACGCTCCAGTCCGATGTCGACAAACGCGGCCTGCATTCCCGGCAGCACACGCACGACTTTGCCTTTATAAATATTGCCGACCAGGCCACGGTGATTGGTGCGTTCGAGGAAAATTTCCTGTACTACGCCGTTCTCGACCACCGCTACCCGCGTTTCCGTCGGGGTAACGTTCATCAGAATTTCTGCATTCACAGGCTTAATCCTTGTCCCAGATGGGAATATTAAATTCTTGCAGCATGGCCGCTGTTTCCGTTAGCGGCAGACCGACCACGTTGCTGTAACTGCCGTCAATGGCGTCCACCAGCACAGCGCCCAGCCCTTGTATTCCATAAGCTCCGGCTTTATCAGCGGGCTCGCCCGTGGCGACGTAGGCTGCAATCTGCGCCGCCGTTAACGCGGCAAAATGCACCTGGGTAATCACCGTTTGCTGCCGCTGCTGATCGTCCCGCACCAGGGCAACCGCCGTCATGACCTGATGGCAGCGGCCAGCCAGCGTGGTCAATATGCGCCGGGCATCGGCATCGTTTTCCGGCTTGCCCAGAATTTCATTATCCAGCACCACCGTGGTGTCAGAACCCAGAACGACACAACCGGGATTATTTGCCGCTACCTTCTGCGCCTTGCCCAACGCCAGTCGCGCAACGTAAGCGGCCGGGGTTTCTGCGCTGAGCGGGGTTTCGTCGATATCGGCGACTTCAACCCGGAACTTCACGCCAATCTGCTGCAGCAACTCGCGCCGCCGTGGTGACGCAGATGCCAGAATCAACTGACCGCAATCATTCAGGCTCATGACAAATGCAGACGCGCCAGCGCCATGTGCGTCAAGGCATAAACCCAGGGCCAGACCAGCGCCGAGGTCAGTGCCGGAGTCCAGAGCGATACCGGCACCATATTTTCACTGACCAGCGCCACCGCCCAGTAACTCAGCAACTGCTGCAGCACCACCAGCAAAAACACCACGGCGGTCTGCTGCAGAAAATTAAACATCGCCATACGCCGGTACAGCAGCTGCAGTACAAAAATATGCACAGCCAAAGTGAGTACGTGCATACCAAGCAACGAATTGTGTTCCACGTCCAGCATGAGCCCCAGCGGTATCGCCAGCCACAAACCAAAGGTATGCGGAGCGTGCATCACCAGCAGCGTCACCAGCAGCAGCACCCAGGCGGGCTGCAGCCACAGCAGAATATCGGGCATGGGTAAATGCTCCAGCACAAACGCCAGAAACAAACCAACGGCCACCAGAATAACTGCACGGATATTCATTCCTGACTCTGCCATAAATCGCCCGGTGGAACCTGACCGGAACCATGACTGAACACCAGCAATAAATGACGACTGCGATCCAGATGAGCACTTGGCTCTGCGGTGACCGCAGCAAACGATTTACCGGGGATGTTTTCTACTTTATTCACGGTCGCCACCGGATAGCCGCGAGGATAGCGGCCGCCCAGGCCGGAGCTGACCAACAGATCGCCTTTAACAATATCGGCAGTATTGGGGACATAAATCAGTTCGAGCTCATCCAGCGCACCGGTACCCACAGCAATCGCGCGCACCCCATTACGGTTTACCTGCACCGGAATGGCGTGGTTGGAATCGGCAATCATCAATACCCGCGCACTGTATGGCATAACATCAATCACCTGGCCGAGAAGACCATAGGCATCCAGCACCGGCTGGCCAATAAATACGCCGTCTTCGCCGCCTTTATTAATCAGAATCTGCTGACTGAACGGGTCGGGGTCCACGGCCACCACCGCGGTAACCAATACACGATCATCGACCTGCTCAGACGCGCTGAGTAATTCACGCAGCTCAATATTTTCGGCCTCCAGCGCCGCCAGACGCTGGGCTCGCAACTCCAGCACCAGATTACGCGCAATCAGCTGTTTATTTTCACTGGTTAATTCCTGACGGCTGGCCGAGGACTCGCCAAACCAATTGCCCAGCGCCGAAGGCACCAACGCCATCTGCTGCGCCGGAGCCAGTACATAGCCGGTCATATAACGAACGGACTGCAACCAGGGGGCGTGACTGTCCAGCCACATCAACACCAGTGCCAGCACAACAATCCCTGAAACCCGTTGCCGCTGGTAGGTCGGCACCTGAAACTGCGACTTAATAACGTTCTGCCTGAATAAAAATGGAAGTGACTAACTATACCGCCAAGGACAAAGAGGAACCAGCACCCACAGGCAGGAAGAGAATGCACGAACGGATCACAGACCTGCGTTTTAGCAAAATGTTCCGGCATAAAAAAACGGAGCCGAAGCTCCGCTTTTATGTTTGCCGAAACGCGTACCGATTAATCCAGTACCAACATTTCCAGCTGCTGTTCTGTTGCCGTTTCGAGGAATTTACCACCACCACGAGCCACACAGGTCAGCGGATCTTCAGCCACAATCACCGGCAAACCCGTTTCTTCGCTTAACAGTTTGTCGAGGTCACGCAACAATGCGCCACCACCGGTCAGTACCATACCGCGCTCAGCAACGTCGGAAGCCAGTTCTGGTGGAGACTGCTCCAGCGCCCCTTTAACGGCCTGCACGATGGCGGCCAGAGATTCCTGCAGCGCTTCGAGAATTTCGTTGGAGTTCAGGGTAAAGCTGCGCGGAATACCTTCTGCCAGGTTACGGCCACGTACGTCAATCTCGCGTACTTCACCGCCCGGATAGGCCGTGCCGATTTCCTGCTTAATGCGTTCTGCGGTTGCTTCGCCAATCAGGCTGCCGTAGTTACGACGGATATAAGCCACGATGGCTTCGTCGAAACGATCACCGCCCACTTTGACGGACTCAGCATAAACCACGCCACTGAGAGAGATAATGGCGATTTCGGTAGTACCACCACCGATATCCACCACCATAGAACCGCGCGCTTCATCAACCGGCAGGCCGGCACCGATGGCTGCCGCCATTGGCTCGTGAATCAGATAAGCACGACGTGCACCGGCACCCAGTACCGAATCGCGGATCGCTTTGCGCTCAACTTTGGTTGCCTGATACGGAACACACACCACTACGCGCGGGCTGGGTGTCATAAAGCTGCTCTGGTGTACTTGCTTAATAAAGTACTGCAGCATTTTTTCGGTGACTTCAAAGTCGGCAATCACACCGTCTTTCATTGGCCGGATGGCCTGAATATTCCCTGGCGTACGTCCCAGCATACGTTTTGCTTCGGTACCTACCGCTGCCACACTTTTCTGATGACCCTGCAGACGGATAGCAACCACGGATGGTTCATTGAGGACAATGCCTTGATCACGCATGTAAATCAGAGTGTTAGCAGTTCCCAGGTCGATCGACAGATCGCTGGAAAACAGGCCTCTTAACTTCTTAAACATCCAATAGATTCCTGTTCACAGGTGGCAAAATTGTGGGTAACTCTAGCAATGGTGGGGATTTAGGGCAAGGCGCATTTATGCTACGCTCGGCAGCTTTCCAACAGGCATCAACACTGGAGTAAGCACATGGCTCTGGACCAACAACAGGTTCGTGACATTGCCGATCTGTCCCGTCTGCAAATCGACGAGGCACAAATCGCGGAATACCAGAAAAATCTGAGCAATATTCTCGACCTTGTCGACCAATTATCAGCTGTCGACACCTCCGCGGTCGAGCCGATGGCGCATCCGCTGGACGCGGTACAGCGTCTGCGGGCCGACGTCGTGACCGAAGAGAATAACCGCGATCATTTCCAGCAGATCGCTCCTCAGACCGAAAACGGCTACTACCTCGTACCACGCGTCGTTGAGTAACAGCAAAACCTGAGGTTCAGCCTCGGGTACAAGGATTCCTTATGCATAACAAAACCATCGCAGACATTTCCCGCGATCTGGCGGCCGGTGAATACAGCAGCGTCGAAATTACTGAAAATCTGCTGACCCGAATTAAAAATACCGACGCTCACTACAACAGTTTTATTACCGTCAGCGAAGAGCAGGCTCTGGCCCAGGCCAAAGCCGCCGATGCCCGCCGCGCCGCCGGTAACGCCGACGCCTGGACCGGTGTGCCCATGGCGCACAAAGATATTTTCTGCACCAATGGTGTACTGACCACCTGCGGTTCAAAAATGCTCAGTAATTTTATCGCCCCTTATGACGCCACCATTGTTGAAAATTTCAATAATGCCGGTGCCGTATCACTGGGTAAACTGAACATGGACGAATTCGCGATGGGCTCCTCTAACGAAAGCTCGTTTTACGGTGCCGTTAAAAACCCGTGGGATGGCGAGCGCGTTCCCGGCGGCTCATCCGGTGGTTCAGCGGCTGCGGTTGCCGCGCAGCTGGTGCCGGGCGCGACTGCCTCCGATACCGGTGGTTCGATTCGCCAGCCTGCTGCGTTCTGCGGCCTGACCGGTCTGAAGCCAACCTATGGCCGCGTATCACGCTGGGGCATGATCGCTTACGCTTCCAGCCTCGACCAGGCCGGTACCATTACCCGTACCGCTGAAGATTCCGCCATGATGCTCAACGTTATGGCCGGTTTTGATGCCAAAGATTCCACCTGCGTTGATCGTGAAGTACCGGATTACACCGCCACGCTGAATAACAGCATCGCTGGTTTAACCATCGGCCTGCCAAAAGAATATTTCCGCAGCGATTTAAGTGCCGACATGCAACAGCAAGTGCGCAACGCCATCGCCGAATATGAAAAAATGGGTGCCAAAGTGAAAGAGATTTCACTGCCAAATACCCATCTGGCCATTCCGGCGTATTACATCATCGCCCCGGCCGAGTGTTCCGCTAACCTGTCACGTATGGACGGTGTACGTTTTGGTTACCGCTGCGAAAATCCGCAGGATATTAATGACCTGTACAAACGCTCGCGCGGTGAAGGTTTCGGCATTGAAGTAAAACGCCGCATTATGGTCGGTGCTTATGCCCTGTCTGCTGGTTTCTACGATGCTTACTACAAAAAAGCGCAGCAGGTTCGCCGCCTGATCAGAAACGACTTTGTAAATGCTTTTAACGAAGTCGATATCATTATGGGACCAACCACTCCGACACCGGCATTCAAACGCGGCGAAAAAACCGCCGATCCGGTGGATATGTACCTGGAAGATATTTTCACCATTGCCCTGAACCTCGCAGGCCTGCCCGGCATGTCGATTTCCTGTGGTCAGGTAAATAACTTACCCGTCGGCTTACAGCTGATTGGTAATTACTTTGACGAAGGCCGTCTGCTGAATGCTGCGCATCAATTCCAGCAACACACCGACTGGCATCTGAAAACACCTGACCTTAAAAACCAGGCAGACATCTGAGGAGCGAATCATGGAATGGGAAGTTGTTATCGGCCTTGAGATTCACGCTCAGCTGGCCACCAAATCAAAAATATTCTCCGGCTCCTCAACCGCTTATGGTGCGGAAGCCAATACCCAGGCCAATGCCATTGATCTGGGTTTGCCCGGTGTCTTGCCCGCGTTTAATGAAGAAGCGCTGCGCATGGCGGTAAAGTTTGGTCTGGCGATTGATGCCGAGATCGGCCTGAAATCGGTTTTTGACCGTAAAAACTATTTCTACCCGGATTCTCCCAAAGGTTACCAGACCACCCAGCTGCACCACCCGATTGTGGGGATCGGCCATATTGATATCGAACTGGAAGACGGCAGCAGCAAGCGTATTAATGTTACCCGTGCGCACCTGGAAGAAGACGCCGGTAAATCGGTCCATGAAGGTTTTAACGGTATGTCCGGTATCGACCTGAACCGCGCCGGCACACCGTTAATTGAAATTGTATCCGAACCGGAAATGCGCAACGCCAAAGAAGCTGCGGCCTATTTCCGTAAAATGCACAGCATCGTGACCTATTTAGGAATTTGTGACGGCGATTTATCCCAGGGCTCTATGCGTTGCGACTGTAACGTCTCCCTGCGCCCGAAAGGTCAGGAGGAATTCGGCACCCGCACCGAAATCAAAAACGTAAACTCGTTCCGTAACGTCGAGCGCGCTATCGACTGCGAAATTGCGCGGCAGATGGATATTCTCGAAGACGGCGGCAAAATCATTCAGGAAACCCGCCTGTACGATGCTGACAAAAACGAAACCCGCGCCATGCGTTCAAAAGAAGTGGCTAACGATTACCGTTACTTCCCATGCCCGGATTTATTGCCGGTCATTATCGACGACAACTATGTTGAAGCTGTACGTGCCACCCTGCCGGAATTACCGGATGCCAAGCGCGCACGTTTTGCCCATTCTCACGGCCTGAGCCCGATTGATGCCGCCGTACTGGCTGCCAACCGTGAGCTGGCACACTATTTCGAAACTGCAGCAAAAATCGCCAACGACTATAAGCTCGCGGCCAACTGGGTACAGGGTGATGTGTCCGCCACACTGAACCGTCTGGAAATCAGCATAAGCGAACTGGCCGTCAGCGCCGAACAGCTGGGCCGAATTCTGCAGCTGATTAAAGACAGCACCCTGAACAACGGTGGCGCGAAAGAAGTCTTTAATGCACTGCTCGAAGGTAAAGGTGACGGCAGCGCAGAAAGCGTCGACAAGCTGGTCGACTCTCTGGGCTTGAAACAGGTATCCGACAGCGGCGCAATTGAAGCCATTGTCGCCGAAGTTCTGGCCGCCAACCCGAAACTGGTGGAAGGCTATCTGGCCACTCCGGAAGATAAACGCGCGAAAGCCATCGGGCCTTTTATTGGTCTGGTGCGTAAAGCCGCCAAAGGGGTTAACCCACAGGTGGTTATGGACGTGCTGCAGAAAAAACTGTCAGAGTTGTAAGACCCTCAACGCCCACCGCCGATAACCGCAGTGGGCGTTTTATAACACCATAATAAAAGCACCACGGACGGAATTATTTTCCGGCACTCTTTCTGCCGGACCTCTCACGACTCACCCTCCTTATTTATCCGGAAACGCTTATGAAAAAACTATTAGCCGGACTGGTGGCCGTTGTCACTTTGTCTGTTGTTATCCTTATTGCTCAGGCCCAGCGCCACGTTGTTACTTCACACAGTGTTGTTATTAATGCGCCCATAAAAGAAGTCTGGGATTTTCTTTCTGATAACCGCCACGCGAAGGGTTGGTCAGTAATTTTTGATCATATCCGCCCACTGGAAAGTTCACCGGTTGCCGAAGGCCAGATCGGTGCCCTGCGCCGCTGCTTCCGCAACGACAATGAAGAAGGATTTTTCTGGGATGAACGCACCCTGACCACTGAACCATACAAACGCCGTACCCTGCGCACCTATAATGTCTCCAACACCAGCTGGGAATTATTCGAGCGTTTTCAGTTTACCGCTTATCAGCTGTATGAAGACCTGGGCAATGGCACGACACGCCTGACCTTTGAAGGTGATCTCGACGACCATACAAAATATTCCGTTTTCGAACATTTTGTCTTTTGGGTCAGCCAGTTCGAAGGTGAGCGGGTATTCCGCCTGAATCTGGAAAATATCAAGGCCATGATTGAACAGAAAGACGCGTTCGACCGCCCGCATCCGTGGGAGCCGCATAGCCCGTTTGATGCCTGAGCTGCAAAGTAGATTCCCTGATGCTGAAAAGCATCCGGGAAATCGCTTTAGCACAATTTGTAATGCCGCCCTCAGAAAGACGGCATCTCGCCAACCACGCCATCGACGTACCAGTTCATACGCTGCAGTTCTTCATCGGACAGAGATTCGCCCTCACGTACCAATGGCCGTCCACGGCTGTTCAGAATGGGGCCGGAAAATACAATGAAAGTTTTATTTTCAATCTGCTGTTCGACCTGCAACACCTGCTCGCGCACCGCTGCCGGAATCTGATCACTGATGTTATTCAGCTGAGCAATGTGATCGCTCATTCCCAGCCACAGACGTTTGCCACTCCAGTTACCGTCCTTCAGCGCCTGAATCTGGGTTGCATAATATTTACCCCAGTCGTAACCAACGGATGCAACCTGAGTTTTCGGAGCAAATTCTGACATATCTGAGTGAAAGCTGATGGCGAACACACCGGCGGCTTCTGCTTCTTTAACAACCGCTGGTGAGTCAGTGTGATGGGTCAGCACGTCGGCACCGCCCTTCAGTAGTTCACGGGCCTGTTCTGCGGCTTTTTCCGGGGCGTACCACTGCTTTGTCCATTTAACCTCGACCACGGCCTGCGGATTTACGCGGCGCACACCCAGCGTAAATGCATTAATGCCACGGATAACTTCCGGAATCGCATGAGCGGCGACAAAACCAATTCGATTGCTGCGGGTCATGGCTCCGGCAATCATGCCGGATAAATAGCGCGGTTCATAAGCACGTGCAGCGTAGCTGCCCAGGTTTTCGCTCAGGCGCAGACCAGTGGCGTTATCAAATTTTACCGCCGGGAATTCACGCGCCAATCGGGCTGTAGTCACCATATATCCCTGAGAGGTGGTAAAAACAATATCGTTTTCTGCTGCCAGCTTACGGATGGTTTCTGCCGATGCACGCCCTTCCTGCACAAACTCGACGTATTGCGTTTTCACATCGGTGCCGAAGACTTTTTCCAGATACTGACGTCCCTCGTCATGGGAGTGCGACCAGCCGACTTCTTTCGCAGGCCCGACATATACAAACGCCGCCCGGATTTGTGCCTGGGCGGCGGGGGTTAAAAATAATAAGAATGCACAAAACAGATTCATCGTACTGACACGCATAGCGATCCGACCATTAATACTTGACCATTTGGTCAGGCATTATGCTCAGCAATGAGCGCCCTTCAAGTACGCGATGTTAATTTGTCGATAGCTATCACAATAAATTTTCAAAAGTTGCCAAAAGTGCATTAATTTCGCTGAAATAACGCGATCAGGAGCACCGTAAAATCATGATCACGCAGTATCTGAATGTCGTCAGGCATAAAAAAACCGCCTTGCGGCGGTTTTTACAACCAATATCAGGGTCGATATTGGTCGATTTATTTCACAACCTTCAGCGAAGGTCTTGCACCACTGGGCGGAGTCTCCGCAGTGGGCTTTTTCTTCGGCGGAACCGGATCATCCGGGTCTGGTGCTCCGGCTTCAGAACCAAACACCATACCCTGGCCATTCTCGCGTGCGTAAATCGCCAGAATGGCGATCACTGGAACGAATACCGCCATCGGAACACCACCAAAGCGGGCATTAAACGATAAGCCGCTTTCGTCGATCAGCAGGTTCTGCACCGCACCAGGGCTGATGTTCAGCACAATTTGCCCGTTGTTCACATATTCCTGCGGAACCTGAACGTCGGGTAATAAGGCATCAACCAACACGTAGGGTGTGCACTGATTATCGAGAATCCACTCATTCAGCGCCCGCATTAAATACGGACGGCTGGGGGTCATGGTATTACTCATCAGTCGCGCATTTCCCGCTCAGCTTCAGACAAGCTGGCGATGAACGATTCACGCTCGAACAGACGCTCCATATATTGCAGCATCGGCTTGCAGGATTTCTCCGGCAATTCGATACCCAGTACCGGCAGACGCCACAGGATCGGGCCAACGCAGCAATCAACGATGGAGAACTCTTCGCTCATAAAATAGGGCAGTTCTGCAAAAATCGGGCTGGTTGCAATCAGACTGTCGGTCAGCTGCTTACGGGCAGCTTCAACGTCTTTGCCTTTACCATTCAGGATGGTGTCAATCAGCCCACCCCAGTCTTTTTCGATACGGTTAATCCACAAACGGCTTTGCGCACGGGCAACCGGGTAAACCGGTAACAGCGGCGGGTGCGGGAAGCGCTCGTCGAGGTACTCCATCATCACGTTGGGCTCGTACAGAACCAGATCGCGATCTACCAGTGTCGGCAGCGAGTTGTATGGGTTCAGTGATGCCAGATCTTCTGGCTTGTTGTCAGGATCGACGTCATGAATTTCTACCGCCACCCCTTTTTCAGCCAGTACGATACGTACACGGTGACTGTAATGATCTGACGCATCCGAATAGAACGTCATGGAAGAGCGTTTAGCCACAACCCCCATAATTTCCTTACCTCTTAGCAAACCCAAAAACAAAGATAGCCCGGCCGCAAACGCGGACGGGCTGTGCAGGCAATCAACTGCCGGACGACTTACTTAACGTCGCGCCAGTATTCTTTGTTCAGCATATATACAGGAACAAAGAAGATTGCCAGGAATAACAGTACCCACCAGCCGATGCGCTCACGCTCAACGGCAATTGGCTCCGCCATGTACACCAGGAAGTTAACCAGGTCGTACACAACTTTGTCGTACTCTTCAGCAGACAGGGTGCCTTCTTCGGCCAGATACAGGACACCTTCGTGCTCTTCGGTGATTTCCTGACCCGTCAGGGTATCAAAACCAACAGCAACCTGGGCGGTACCTTTTACCTGACGACCCTGAAGGCCAGCCAATACGTGTGGCATACCAACGTCTTTAAATACGGCGTTGTTGACGCCCCAAGGACGGTTTGGATCCTCGTAGAAGCTGCGCATGTAGGTGTATACCCAATCCGGGCGACGTACACGGGCAACCAGAGTCAGATCCGGAGGTGTAGCACCGAACCAACGCTTGGAGTCTTCTTTGTGCATACCGATGGTCATCAGTTCACCGAATTGCTTATCGGCAAAAATCAGATTCTCTTTCATCTGCTCTTCCGGAATACCCAGGTCGCGGGCAACACGGTTAAAGCGGGCGTGCTCCAGAGAGTGACAGCCCATGCAGTAGTTAGCAAAGGTCTGAGCACCACGCTGCAAAGAGGCAGTGTCTTTCAGGTCTGTCAGGTGCTTATCCAGATGCACATCGGCACCGGCCGCAATAGCAAAAGCTGGAATAAATGCGGCAATTAACGCGAATACTTTTTTCATTATCAGTGGCCCCCGGTTACGCGCTCTGGTACTGGTTTGGTTTTTTCCATGCGGGTGTAGAACGGCATCAGCAGGAAGAAACCAAAGTAAATAACTGAGCAGAAACGAGCCAGGAAAGTATTCAGGTCGTTCGCTGGCTGAGTACCAAGCCAGGTCAGTTCAACGAAGGCTACGGCGAAGACAACAATAAATACTTTGCTGATCCAGCCTTTGTAGCGCCAGCTCTTAACCGGGCTGCGATCCAGCCATGGCAGAACAAACAGAACGGCAATCGCAGCGGCCATGGCAATAACGCCCAGCAGCTTATCCGGTACTGCACGCAGGATGGCGTAGAACGCACCGAAGTACCAAACAGGAGCAATGTGTGCCGGAGTTTTCAGGCCGTTAGCAGGCTCGAAGTTCGCGTATTCCAGCATGAAGCCATTACCTTCAGGGAAGAAGAACAGCACAGTACAGAAAATCATCAGGAAGACGACAATACCCACCAGGTCATGCACGGTGTAGTAAGGGTGGAATGGAATACCATCCAGCGGCTTACCGTTTTCGTCTTTCAGTTTTTTGATATCAACGCCATCCGGGTTATTGGAGCCCACTTCGTGCAGTGCCAGCAAGTGCAGAACTACCAGCATGACGATCACCAGAGGTACCGCAACCACGTGCAGGGCGAAGAAACGGTTCAGGGTGGCACCGGAAATCAGGAAGTCACCACGAATCCATTCAGTCAGTGCATCACCGATACCAAAAGGAATAACCGAGAACAGAGAAATAATTACCTGCGCACCCCAGTAAGACATTTGTCCCCATGGCAGCACGTAACCCATGAAAGCTTCCGCCATCAGAGCCAGATAAATCAACATACCGAAGATCCAGATCAGCTCACGTGGCTTCTGGTATGAACCGTACAGAATCGCACGCATCATGTGCAGATAAACGGCAATAAAGAAGAAGGTAGCACCGGTGGAATGCAGGTAACGGATCAGCCAGCCCCACTCAACATCACGCATGATGTATTCAACAGAGGCGAAAGCGCCTTCTGCACTCGGAATGAAGTTCATGGTCAGCCAGACGCCGGTCAGGATCTGGTTGGCCAGCATCATCATTGACAGAACGCCAAAGAAGTACCAGAAGTTGAAGTTTTTCGGCGCATAGTACTTAGACATATGCTTTTCATAGGTCTGGGTGACCGGCAGACGGTCGTCAATCCAGCCCATCAGAGTGTTTTGCTGCTTACTCATTAAGCGTTCTCCTCGTCGACACCGATCACCAGAATGTTTTCACCCTCAAAGGAATAAGGAGGAACAATCAGATTGGTGGCTGCCGGTGAGCCGTTGAATACACGACCAGACAGGTCGAAGCGGGAACCGTGACATGGGCAGAACCAACCACCCTGCCAGTTTGCATCGAACGTTTCCGGCTGAACTTCAGCGAAGTATTTCGGCGCACAACCCAGGTGAGTACACACACCCAGCAGAACAATAAATTCTGGTTTACGTGAGCGATGGATATTGTCGGCGTAAGCTGGCTGCTGTTCTTTTACGCTGTTATCCGGATCTTTAAGGCGACTGTTAAGTGCCGGTAAATTATCCAGAGTTTCCTGAGTGCGGCGGGCAATATACACCGGCTTACCACGCCATGCGGCGGTGAGCATCGCACCCGGCTCAATTTTGCTGATATCGACTTTTGCCGGAGCACCTGCTGCTTTCGCCTTCTCACTTGGCAACCAAGATTTCACGAAGGGTACTGCGAGAAAGCCAGCGCCGACAGCACCGACGCCGGCTGTAGCGCCTACGAGCAGAGTACGCCGACTTTTATTCACGCCGTCTTGACTCATTACCATCTTCTCCCATCAAAAAAATTCTTTTGTGCTACAAGGTCAGGAGCCTGTTGTACTTTTTTTGCACAGACCCAGCGTAGCATACAGAGCGGCGCACATAGTAAAGAAATTGGGAGGTGGAAACAACCTGAAAAACCCACAGAACATGGGGTTTTGGACATAAAAAAAGCGTCCATTGACATAAGCCAATGAACGCTTCTTTTTGTATCCTTCGAGCGAATTAACGCTTGGAGAATTGTGGTTTCTTACGTGCTTTACGCAGACCCACTTTCTTACGCTCAACTTCACGAGCATCACGGGTAACATAACCCGCTGCACGCAGAGAAGGACGCAGAGTTTCGTCGTATTGCATCAGCGCACGGGTAATACCGTGACGGATAGCACCGGCCTGGCCGTTACCACCACCGCCGTTGACGTTAACAATAACGTCAAACTTGGTCAGGCTTTCAGTCAGTTCGAGTGGCTGACGAACAACCATGCGAGCGGTTTCACGACCGAAGTAAACATCCAGAGGACGTTTGTTAACGACAATGCTGCCTGTACCAGGACGCAGGAACACACGAGCTGTGGAAGTCTTACGACGACCGGTACCATAGTATTGAGTGACTGCCATCATATTATCCCAGTTTCAGTTCTTGCGGCTGCTGAGCGGTATGCGGATGCTCGCTACCAGCATAAACTTTCATTTTTTTGTACATGGCACGACCTAAAGGATTCTTTGGAAGCATACCTTTAACGGCCAGTTCGATTACCATTTCAGGCTTATGGTCGATCAGTTTCTCGAAAGAAATAGACTTCAGACCACCTGGGTAACCAGTGTGATGATGGTACATCTTGTCACTGGTTTTATTACCGGTAACTTTTACTTTGTCTGCATTGATAACAACGATGTAATCGCCGGTATCAACGTGTGGAGTGTATTCTGGCTTGTGCTTGCCTCTCAGACGGCGAGCAACCTCAGTGGCCAGGCGACCCAGCGTCTGTTCAGCTGCATCAACTACAAACCACTCACGTTTTACGGTTTCGGGTTTCGCGCTGTATGTTTTCATCAATTTCTCGCCTTTAAGGGCATGTTGATTCGAAAAGAGGGCGGCATTCTATAGGAAGGAAGATCCTTCCGCAAGTCATAATCCTGTATGAATTATGATCCGGCCGGTAACTCAGGCAAAGCCCGGACCGGTACAGAGATGGCGCCCGCCGGCACAGTAAAAGAAACCGCCGCTTGCAGGGCTGCAAGCGGCGGTTCAGGTATCTGTGCTGGCTGTGCTTTGATCAGTAATGTTCCGGCTCGCGGAACTTCACCAGACCGTAAATCAGGGTCAGCATGGTGACCATGATATCGAGCAGGATGGCCAGGGCCATCATAGTCGAGGTGTCTTCCTGCTGGTCGTAACCCAGCGTTTGCCCAACATAGAAGCAGGTAACGCTGACGACAAAACCAATCAGGATGCAGGCTACCAGAAAATAGCCCTTGCCGTCATCCATCGTGAGCGTTTCATCCAGAACCTTTACCTGCAACAGGAAGTAAGCGCCGTAACAAAGCAGACATGCCAGCGCCATACCGACCAGAAAATAAGCAACCATAATCATTAACCTGCAGAACAATAACTGGTTAAAGACTAGTTCAGATACGGCAGGCCGCAAGACAACGCTGACCGTACTGTCAGCGAGCCTTATTGCCACTCAGTGCGCTTTTCTGCTCTTCATCGCGCCGCAGTATGCGCGACACCAACATTCTCAGCTGCGCAGGCTTGATGGGCTTGTGCAGATAATCCAGCTGCAGGCGGCGGAATTCATTGACGACGTCATCACTGGTATCTCCAGTAACAATCAAAGCCGGCACATCCGCAATAACCGAGCGGATCACAGACACAAAGTCACAGCCATTGTATTTTCCTGGCATGCGATAATCGGCAATCAGTAATTGTGGGCAGAATCCATCATGGACAGCCTGAAGGGCAGATTCTGTGGTCAGAAAACCTGTACATTCCGCGCCCCATGACGATAAAAGAGAATCCGTTGCTTCAAGGATCAATGCCTCATTATCAACAATCATAACCCGCAGGCCATCAAGGCTTCCTGAAATACTGCCGCTCTCAGCAGTATTCAACATGGGAGGCGCGCGTTCCTCCTCTTTGCCGGGAGGCAATGTAATAATGAACTCCGTTCCTTTGCCCAGTTCAGAGCGCACCTCAATATCATGACCCAGGAGGCCCAGAATCCGGCGTACTATCGCCAACCCCAGCCCCAGCCCCAGACGGCGGTCCCGCTCCTGATTCTCAACCTGAAAAAATTCCTGAAAAATAGCCTCCAGGTTTTCAGCGGATATGCCGATGCCGGTATCCCGGATATGCATGCGTACGGCACCACCATCGACACTCTCAAAACGGACATCCACTTTACCATGTTCGGTATAACGGAATGCATTGACCAGCAGATTGGTGATAACCCTTTCCAACAAAATGGGATCCGATTTAACGATATGCCGCCCATAGTCAACATTAAAGTCCAATCCCTGCTGTCCGGCCTTCAGCTGAAACTGACACTCCAGTTTGTGAAATATATCCTCCAGCATAAAGCTGATACGACTTACCTGCACATTGCCGGAGTCGAGATGCGATACGTCAAATAATGCATCAAGAAGCTCATTAAGCGCCCCCACTCCCTGACGAATATTACGCAAATCGGTTTGCATCTCAGGCTCCCGCACTTTTGCAGCAAGAATCTCGGTATACAGGTTGACCGCCTGTAACGGCTGGCGCAGATCATGGCTGGCAGATGCAAGAAAGCGCGACTTCTCCTCACTGGCCCGGTTTGCCCGATCCGTCTGCTGCTGTAAATCGGCAATCAGATCAAGGTTGGCGTATTTAAGACGAATAGAGTTGTCGATAACTCTGTGCACCGTCCGGCTGAAACCAAAGGTGGCAAACAAATACACCGCGGCACCAAATCCCATCCAGCGATACATATACTGATCCTGAGTAACCATACTCAGGATCATCGGCAGCATAAGCGGTGCTGAAAACAGGATATAAGATACTGGCCGGGATGAAAGCGATACCATGCTACCAGCGATCATGCTGATAAAGGTCAGTATCAGATAGGCAAGGTTATTAATATTCTCTGCATCAAACAGTACTGCACCACCAGCTCCCCATACGCAGCCGGTAAGAAAAATCAGAAAAGTCTGATCTCTGCCGTAGCGGAATATTTCTTTGTGCGTACTGATCGTATTACCCGGGTAATGATAATGCACCATCCGGATTGCGAGCATAATGTAAAGTGCAATACTCCAGAGAATTACCCGCGTCGCATAATCACCTCCCCAGAAGACAATTAATAAAGGCACACTGCCCAACAAATTACCCATGAGGATCATTGGTGTATTACGGCGAACTACCCTGATTTTTTCAGCAAGGATCTCGTTTTCATATTCGGATGACGTGGCAGTATTTTGGTCAAACCATAATCGCTGCATAAATACTTGCCTAATCAAGGCCCAGCTGGTGTGCTTTTTTACTGGACTCAGAGCGGCTCTGTGCTCCCAGAGCATGAAAGATAGCGCTAAGATGGGACTTTACTGTAGCCACACTCAGACACAACTGTTCGGCAATCGCCTGATTGGACAACCCTTTCTTAACCAACCTGAGAACCTCGAGCTGGCGTGGCGTCATATTGTGCTGGGCAGCCCAAAGAGCACCATCAGACAGAAAGTCTTCTTCATTAATATCGGTTTTATTGGAGTAGACCACCTTGCCATTCATCACATCAGCAATGGTCTGAACAATGCGATCGCCCGACGATGACTTCGGGATAAAGCTCATTGCCCCAAGCTCAATGGCTTTACGCATGTCCTCCGGATCGCGGGATGCAGAAACAATAATAATCGGCGTCAGGTTGACACACTTATTCATTTCAGCGAGCAACATAAATCCGTCCATAATAGGCAGGCGCAAATCCACCAGCGCAATATCGAACTTAACCGACCTCATACGCTCCAGAGCAGCCCGGCCATTATTGACCGTTTCGATCTCGGCATTCAGATCAGACGCGGACAATATGCCCTTTAGCCCATCCACAAACATCTGATGATCATCAACCAGAAGTATCTTCATATCAGCTCTCCATGCCCAATCCTACAGGCCGCACATAAGCCTATTATGATATTCCATATTAATCCACCTGTAACCAGCCAAAAGGATGGTGCCGGATATGCCAAAGAAGTAAGTATTCGAGACAAATCCCTTATAAATCAGTCTGCTATACCTGTCGGCCAGTGATATCTGAAAATCCACCTGCGACAGCGCTGTCCAGACACTGACAATTTCAACACGAAGAATACGCATACCATCAAATCAGCGATACACTGAGAACGAATATAAATACCGGTGCAAATACGCTGACAAAGCGGTGGTCGCACGTACATCTTTTGAGTTTAAATATACACCCTCCGAAAGAATGTAACCCGTCATAATTTGCTGTATCTCACCGAAAAATTCCAATTAAATTCCCGACAACATATTTCATCCTTATGAAGGATAAAATCCCGCAGCAACAGGTAATAACATCCGTCTCACCATACACACCCTGCCTGAATTTCAGAATAATCAGGCAGCCAATAACAATCACATAACGACGATGACGGATAATCGGTGACTCTATGAAATTTAAAAAAACACTTCTGGCCGCCGCCATTATTGGCCTTAGCGCTCAGGTATTAGCTGCGGAACCACGCGAAGATTACGATCTGGATGACAACGGGCTGATTGAAATCAACAGCCTGCAGGATCTGGACGCGATGCGTAATTATCGCGACGCAGAATCTGAATTTAACCTCAGCACTGCAACAGGCTGCCCGGAAAGCGGCTGCACCGGTTTTGAACTGACCACTGACCTTAATTTTGATACCAACGGCGATGGCGTTATCAACGCCAGTGACGAATTCTGGAATGACGGTTTAGGCTGGGAGCCTGTTGGCAGCAGCCCTAGTCCGACCTTTGGCGCCATCTTTGACGGTAAAAATCATGTTATCCGTAACCTGTATATCAACCGTCCTGAAAGCGATAACGTCGGTTTATTCGCCCGTGTGTACTGGGGTAGTATTTATAATCTGGCTATCGCGGGATCACTGACTTCGGTCACCGGCCAGAACAATGTCGGTATCCTGAGTGGCATCATCACCAAAGGTGATGTGAGCAGTGTCAGCAGCTCTGGTCAGGTACAGGGCGTGAACGCCGTTGGTGGCTTAATTGGTAGCTATCAGACTGAAGCAAATAGCAGACGCACTCTCTCGTCTTGTTACTCCACAGCAAACGTTAATGCCAGCGAAGCAGGAGCCGGAGGCATTGCAGGCTATGTAAACGCTAATAATGTCACAGAGTGTTTTGCCCTGGGCGACGTTACGGCCAACACCAAAGCCGGTGGTTTAATTGGTGAAGTCATAAGCATAAGCATCGCTAACGCTTATGCCAGCGGCAATGTCAGTGCCACCGATATCGCTGGCGGCCTGGTCGGATATCACAATTCTTATTCTTTGAATATTTATTATGCTTATGCCATGGGCAATGTCAGCGTCTCCGACGAGGCAGGTATTGCCGGCGGACTGATTGGCCAAGCCAATAACAGCTCGGTTAACCACAGTCACTGGACCACAGAAACAGGCCAGCAATATCTCCATGGCGGCGGCACCCTGAGCAATGACGTCGGTAACAGCAGTTACTCCCAAAGCGTACTTAGCTGCCCGACTGCCGCCGATGATACCGACTGCACAACAGATGCCACTCTGTACCAGGACTGGACAAACAGCTACATAATGGCTGACGAAACTGTGGTGAATTACTGGGATTTCGGTACCGCGAATCAAATGCCGGTGTTAACCGCACAGGGCTATGTATTACGTGACCGTGATGGCGATGGCATTTGGGACTTTAATGATGCCTATCCGGATGATCCGACAAACACAGAGCCAAAATCTCCAACCAGTGGTGGCAGCAGCTCCGGCGGTGGTGCACTGATCTGGTTGCTGGGCCTGGCAGCGATGGTGTCCTTACGTCGCAAGTCAAAAGCCTGATAAATAGTTGCTGAAATAAAAACCCCGCATCGCGGGGTTTTTTATGATTTTTCAAATAACCGAATAAAATCGATAATAACCCGCCCCACTTTCACAACAATCCATACCATCCGAAAATAAATACAGAAAATCAGCATCGTCGATTTTTATTATTTTTTTAATTTTCAAAAACCCCATTTTAAAAATGCCTTTCCATCCTTTTGCAGGATTAAGCTAAGTGCACTTATCGATAAAATATCAATCGATACCCTACTCTTTTTCCCAATAGGCGTTTACCGCCACCAGGAGAAACCATGACGTCCCTAAAATATTTCCTGCCGGTGCTGCTATTGACCGGCAGTGCTCAGATATTGGCTGATAATAGCCGCACCGACTATGACATTAATGATAATGGTCTGATCGAAATTAACGACCTAGATGACCTTAATGCCATCCGTCACTCACTGAACGGAAGCACTCTGTATGGCTTCAACAGCGGTTGCCCGGAAACGGGTTGCGTTGGATTCGAGCTGACCACCGACTTAGATTTTGACCAGAACGGAAATGGTGTAATTGATAAAACCGACCCGTATTGGAATGATGGTGCCGGGTGGCAACATATCGGGACACGCAATGCGCCTTTTAGTGCGGTGTTTAACGGCAACAATCACACGATTCATAATTTATTTATTAATCGCCCCGGAGAAAGCTATGCTTCGCTGCTGGGTCGCGTCGAAAACACAACCATCAGTAATATACATTTGCGCGGGCGGCTCAGTTTCGTTACCGGCTATAAGTCTGTCGCGCCACTGGCAGGCATGGTTAAAAACTCACAGATTATTAACGCCAGCGCTGACGCAGATGTTTTCGCTTATGGCACGACCAGTGGCGGATTAATCGGATCGGCAGAGAATAACTCGATCGTCAGACACAGTTACGCCACAGGGGATGTCACCACAGATTCCTGGCGTGCGGGCGGATTGGTAGGCCTTGTTGAAAACAACTCAGTCATTGAAGGCTGTTTTGCCACTGGCAATATCAATGGTACCAGCAGAGTGTCAGCCGGTGTAATGTCTGGCGGCCTGGTCGGCACTCTGCGGGAAAGCTCAACCATCAGCAATGGCTTTGCCACGGGTAACGTTACAGGCGACTCATCAGCCAGCAGTCTGGTCGGATCAATGGTTCACAGTGAGGTTATAAACGCTTTTGCCATCGGACGCGTCACATACACATCAACACAAACACCCGCAGGTCTGATTGGCACGACTTACAGTGACGGCAATGAATTTATCAGCTACAGCCACTGGGCAACCGATACCACCGGTCGCAGCAATATGGCAAACGGCAATAAGATTACATCGGTTGGAAATGTCGGCGTCACACTGGCCGAACTTCAATGCCCAACAGCTGGTACAGACACCGCCTGTAGCCCCTCAGTGCTGTATTCCAACTGGGAAACGCAAGCCTACGACAACGGCGGCTCGACACCGGTTTCATATTGGGATTTCGGTGACAGCAATCAACTGCCGGGCCTGCTGATTAATGGCGTCGCTTACCGCGACAGTGACCGTGATAGCGTGCCTGATTCTGAAGACGACTTTCCTGCGAATGGCAGTGAAAGTACCGATACGGATGGTGATGGTATCGGTGACAACAGCGATCCGGACATTGACGGTGATGGTGTCGGTAACAGCGAAGATATCTTCCCTTACGACAACACTGAATCAAGCGATCGCGATGGTGACGGTGTTGGTGACAACCGCGATGCTTTCCCGGATGACAGTAACGAATGGCTCGACAGTGACGGCGATGGCACAGGCAACAATGCCGATACTGATAACGACAACGACGGGGTGGCCGACGACGATGACGTCTTCCCTTACGACCCGACCGAGTGGGCCGACTACGACAGCGACGGCATGGGTAATAATGCCGATCCTGACGATGACAACGACGGTGTGGCCGACGAAGACGATGCGTTCCCTTTCGATCCAAGTGCTTCGCGCGCTGATCAAGTAGTTGATGCTAACGGCAATGGCCTGATTGACATTAATACGCTGGCTGACCTGAACAATATCCGCAACAATCTGGACGGCACCAGCATGGATGGTATTACCGCCGGCTGTCCCAACACCCTATGTAATGGTTTTGAATTAACCGCTGACCTCGACTTTGATACCAATGGCGACGGCCAGCTGGATGCCAATGATGAATACTGGAATGACGGCGAAGGCTGGACTCCGATCGGCACCTCTTCCGCCCCCTTTACTAGCCAGTTTAATGGCAATGGCCACCGCATCAGTAACCTCTATATCAACCGTCCATCCGCGAATGAACAAGGTCTGTTTGGCCACATCAACAATGCCGATGTACGCTTACTCAGCCTCAACGGTGCGCTAATGTCGGTCACCGGCGGCACCTATGTGGGCGCCATTGCCGGCACTTCCTGGAACAGTAATATCAGTGGTATCTGGATCAGAGGCGATGTCAGCGGGTCGGCTTATGTGGGTGGTCTGGTCGGCTTAATGGCCAATAACAGCGGCAGCCCACGGCAGGTTTTATTCAGTTACAACATGGGGAATGTAACGGCAACCGCAGCAGACAACAGTGCCAGAGCGGGCGGTCTGATTGGCCACGCTGACGGAATCGATATCGCCAACAGCGCGCTTTACGGTAACGTCAGCGGCTATGAAGCCGGCGGACTGGTGGGGCTGATTGCCAACGATGCCACGTTGATGAACAACTATGTACGCGGTAATGTTCATGGGGAAAACAGCGCCGGCGGCCTGGTTGGCTTCGGTTTCCGCAGCACCATCGCGATTGAAAATGCGTATGTATCCGGGGCGATCAGCAGCGCAACCGATATTGCCGGAGCCATGGTTGGCCGCTCTGACATTATGCGTATCAACAACAGTTACTGGACAACAGAAAGTGGTCCGCAACAGCCCTGGGCCAGCAACAACCTGCTTGATGACAACAGCGCTGAATACGGCGCGGTAAGCGATGCCGCTCTGCGTTGCGCAGTGAATGCAGACAATACCAGCTGCGCGGACATCACACTGTTTAGTGGCTGGTCTGACAGCACCTATACCGCACCTGACGGACAGCCGATGAGCTTCTGGAACTTCGGCACCTCAGAGCAGTTACCTGTACTGACCGCACTGGGCCGGGTACTGCGTGACACGGATGCTGATGGTTACATCGACGATGAAGATGCTTTCCCGGATGACCCGGCCGAGTGGTCTGATGTTGATGGTGATGGTATCGGTGATAACAGCGACCCGGTCGATAACCGGACTGACCCGGACGACGGTGATGGCGGTGACGGCGGTGACGGCGGTGACGGCGGTGACGGCGGTGACGGATCTGACGGCACGGACAGCGGCAACGCTTCATCCGGTGGATCATCCTCTGGTGGCGGCTCATTGCTGTGGCTGCTGGGTATGACCCCGCTGCTGCTGCTGCGCCGGAAAATGAACCGCACCTCCAGCCATACCCGCATCTCATAAGATGCTAAGATGATAAAAAAGACCTGAATACTGGCTCCGGCCGATATTCAGGTCATATTCTGATTGAGCAGAACTCAAAAAATAAACCCCGGATATCCGGGGTTTATTTTTTACTGTTTCAGTTTTGCTGCTTCAGCCTTTCAGCATTAATGCTCGCGTGTGGCACTGAACTGAATATCCGGCCAGCGTTCCTGAGTCAGGCTCAGGTTCACCCGTGTCGGGGCGATGTAGGTCAGGTAACCGCCACCGTCGATGGCCAGGTTGTCGCCGCCTTTACGTCTGAATTCTTCCAGCATTTTTTCATCAGAGCAGTACACCCAGCGAGCGGTACTGACACTGATCGGCTCGTAAATACATTCCACTTTGTATTCATCCCGCAAACGCTGCTGTACCACATCGAACTGCAGCACACCCACTGCGCCCAGAATCAGGTCATTGTTATTCAGCGGCATAAACAGCTGAGTAGCACCTTCTTCGGACAGCTGTTGCAGGCCTTTCTGCAGCTGTTTCATTTTCAGCGGATCTTTCAGACGCACACGCTTAAACAGTTCCGGTGCAAAATGCGGAATACCGGTAAACTGCATATCGTCACCAAAGGTGAAGGTATCACCAATCTGGATAGTGCCATGGTTATGCAGACCGATGATATCGCCGGAAATAGCCTCTTCCACCGCCGAGCGGTCACCGGCAAGGAAGGTTACGGCATCGGCGATTTTTACATCTTTGCCAATGCGTACGTGCTTCATCTTCATGCCCTTGCTATAGGTGCCGGAGCAGATGCGCATAAAGGCAATACGGTCACGGTGCTTCGGATCCATATTGGCCTGAATTTTAAAGATAAAGCCGGTGAACTTATCGTCTTCCGGCGCGATCAGGCCTTTATCGGTTTCACGTGCCAGTGGTGCCGGTGCCCACTCAACGAAATAGTTGAGCAGCTCACGCACACCAAAGTTAGCCAGTGCCGTACCGAAGAATACCGGGGTCATTTCACCGCGCAGATATTCATCCAGATCAAACTCATAGCTGGCGCCACGCACCAGTTCAATTTCATCCACCAGCTCGGCGACTAAATCAGCGCCCAGCAAGGCTTCTGCTTCAGCGGACTCCAGCCCCTGAATCTGAATATCATCCGGCACCACACTGCCCTGACCCGGCGTAAACACATGAATCGTGTCGGTGATCAGGTTGTACACCCCTTTAAATGCCTTACCCATGCCAATTGGCCAGGTAACCGGGGCGCACTTAATTTTCAGGATAGTTTCAATTTCGTCCAGAACTTCAATATGGTCACGGACTTCGCGGTCCATTTTGTTGATAAAGGTAAAAATCGGCGTGTCACGCAGACGGCAGACTTCCATCAGCTTGATGGTCCGGTCTTCTACACCTTTGGCGCCGTCAATAACCATCAGTACGGAGTCGACTGCAGTCAGGGTGCGGTAGGTATCTTCCGAGAAGTCTTCGTGACCCGGTGTATCCAGCAGGTTAACCATGCGGCCGTTGTACGGAAACTGCATCACCGAGGTGGTAATGGAAATACCGCGGTCCTGCTCCATCTGCATCCAGTCAGAGGTGGCCATACGCCCGGTTTTCTTGCCTTTCACTGTACCGGCTAACTGAATGGCATTACCGAACAGCAACAGCTTTTCGGTGATGGTGGTCTTACCCGCATCGGGGTGCGAAATAATACCGAAAGTACGGCGTTTACCGACTTCCAGTTCAAATGGGGATTTCGACATCGCTTGCGATCTTCTTCTGAGCCTGGCCTGCCAGCATAGCGCTGGATTCAGGAGATATCCGGACGCTTGCCGCAACCCGGTCTGAGGGGCGCAATGATATGCAAAGCCTCGCCAATTGACCAGACGATTCCTGTATCCGGCCCGGTGCAGAGAACCTGACTGTGATTCCTGCTCTGCATCAAGAATCGTGTTTACGTGACACTCTGACACGCTGCTTGTTACTGCCGCGCGACGGCACTGGCGCTATAATGCCGCCATGACTCATAAACTGAACCTGTTGTTGCAACGCCTCGCCCTGCTGCGCCTGTCCATCGCCAGTATCTGGCTGATGTTTCTGCTGTATCTGCAATGGCAGGGCTTTGCTGGCCTGGATATCGCCTGGGCACTGTTAGCGCTTTATGTACCCTTGCTGGCCGTCAGTGGCTGGCAGGGTTACCGCCGTAACCTCCAGGACTGGCATTTGCTGTTACATCTTGCGTTCGAGTGCCAACTGCTGGCCGGTCTGCTGTTTTTTACCGGCGGCGCGACTAACCCTTTTATTTCTTATTTTCTGGTATTGCTGGTTGTCAGTGCCTACAGCCTGCCGGTGAGCTATTCACTGCTGATTACCGTGCTCTGCATTGCCGACTACAGCCTGCTGACCCAATGGTTCCAGCCGTTGCTCAGCAATCATGTGCATGGCCTGCCCAGTCATAATCTGTTTGATCTGCATCTGGCGGGCATGTGGCTCACCTTTGTTATCAGCGCGCTGATTGTGGTCACCTTTATTCCGCTGTTATTGAAATCGTCCCAGCAACAACAGCAGGAAATCCAGCAACTGCGCGAACAGCAGCTGAAAAACGAGCAGCTGATTGGCATCGCCACTCTGGCCGCTGGCACCGCCCACGAAATGGGCACACCACTGATGACGATGCACATGATTCTCGACGACATCGCTCAGCAACCCGACCATCCGCTGAGTAACCATGATCTGCATATTCTGCGCGAACAGGTCACCGTCTGCCGTCAGTCTCTGCAACAACTGGCCAACGCCGGACGCACCGCCCATCAGGTTGGCCATCATCAGGCTCACACCTGGTTAATCAATCTGCTGCATCGCTGGCGGCTGAGTCATCCAAATGCCCTTTGGGTGGATAATGGCATCGCCTGTGAAGCCGAGATTCCATCTTCTCCTCTGCTTGATCAGGCACTGCTCAACCTGCTGGATAACGCCGCCGAGGCTGGTCAGCAACCGGTGCATCTGCACAGCGTGGTCCAAAGTGGAGAGTGGCATCTGAATATTCTGCAGCCCGATCCACAAGCAGCCACACGCATTCATCAGCAAAGTTTATTTCACAGCCAGAAAGAACACGGTATGGGCATTGGCCTTTACCTGAGCAATGCCAGCGTTGAACAGTTTGGCGGCTCCGTCCATCTGATTGCACAAAACAGCGGCGCCAGCCTGTGCCGTATCACCCTGCCTCTGAGCCGACATCATGGATAACCCCGCGCACAAACGCATTCTGATCATTGATGATGATCTGCATTTCAGCCAGGTACTGGCACGCAGCCTTGAGCGTCAGGGCCATCAGACCGCGGTCGCCGCCAGCGGTGACGAAGCTCTGCAAGCCGCGCAGGATCTCAAGCCACAATGGGTTACCCTCGACCTGCGGCTGGAACAGGAATCCGGCCTGGGCCTGATCGGCCGTCTGAAGCAACAACACCCCGACTGCCGCATCGTGATGCTGACCGGCTACGCCAGCATTCCGACCGCTGTCGAAGCGGTAAAACTGGGCGCACATAATTACCTGCACAAACCCGCTACCCTGCAGGAGTTAATCGCCGCCTTTGACGATTCAGGCCAGACTCAGGAACCACTGCCGGACAACAGCAGCGTGATGTCGGTAGAACGGCTGGAGTGGGAACACATCCAGCGCGTGTTAAATGAACAACAGGGGAATATTTCGGCGACTGCCAGAGTACTGAATATGCACCGCCGTACCCTGCAGCGGAAGCTGCAGAAATACGCGCCGCGCTGATCAGCCCTGCTGTTGTTCCAGCTGGCGAATACGGCGAAACAACAGCACCGCCAGCAAAATAAGAATACACAACACGGCACCAACAACAGCCACCAGCCAAACAGGCAAGCTGCCACTATCCGCCGCGACCTCGAAAGGTAAAGCGTATCCGGCTTTTTCTGCGGCAGAAGTCGGCACACTCCGGGGCGGCAGAACCTGAACCGGCGCAACCAGAGGTAAGCTCCTCTTAACGCCATCACGGGTTCCCGCTTCAGCACTCACAATGGCAAATTCTCCGGCATCTTTGCCCTTCGCCCGGAAAGGGACAGAAAATAAAACGCCACTGCCACTTATTTCAGGTGCCGGATTCAACACGCTCGCTGCGTAGCGGATTTTTCCCGCGCGGATATCTGCGCGGTTAACAATGGTAAAAGTTCCACCACCAAATAACTCACCAGGCACTACAGGCGCAGCACCTTGCTCAGCACTCGTGGCAACAAGCTCCAGACTGTCACTGCTGAACGTCATTTCAACATCAATACCATAGAGTGGCTTAAGCTGATCTGCTGATACCACCAGCCAGCGAACACCATCCCGGTCCAACTCAGCAATTTTCAGTATTTCTGCCTGACTGGCTGCGGCCATCAGTAAAAACATTACATTTAAAAATAATTTCATAAATCCCCATAATGAGGGGCGTTGCCGCCCCCTCATATATTCCTCACGGATTACACTGCTGCGAACCAAAGTGACTGGCAAGAATAGCCAGATCCTGAACGTTAATAACCGTGTCTTTATTCAGATCGGCAGCCTGAACATAGCTTTCTTCACCCTGCTGGGTGCCATAGCGGCCTGACAGAAAAGTGAAATCTGCAATATCAATAGCACCATCCTGATTAATATCACCTGCCAGCAATTCAATCTGGCCAAAATCATGATTACCAGTACCATCCAGCGTTGCATTCATGCAGGACTGAACATAACCCTCGCTCTGGAAATCAACAGTAAAATCTCCGGCACGCAAACCAGAGAAACTGAAGTTTCCGTTTTCGTCCGGCGTCACTGAAATGGTACGGCCATCAATTGTGATATTAACCACCACATCTTCTGCACTCACGCCACCCGGCAATACAATCTGCCCATTAACAGCCGAGTTTCCACCATGAATACCGTCATCCAGAGTAATGGTGATTGTGTCAGGCATTACGGATAATAAATGACCACTGGCATCTGACATATCACCGCTGCAGTTAACTGTCAGGGTATCGGTCGTCATTTCCGCAAGAACAACGGTGTTAAATAACGTCTGCTCACCATCAACGGCAGCGTCGGGTGCCGTCTGAGATAATGCTCCGCTGAGACTTTGCCCCTGCCACTGCAAAGGTAACTGCAAACGGTTTGCAGAACCCCAGTTTCCGTAGGAAGCCGATGCAAGAGCCGCCGGGCCATTCAGAGTACAACTTGCGTCTACAGCGTAATGTTCGCCCAATGTTTTAATATCGAGGGAAAATTGTGGGGAATAGAAGGTATCAATAACCTGAGCAGGCGTTACAATTTTCAGTGCTTGTGATGCACCTTCTATCGGACGATAGAAATATTCCCCACCCGGTAGCAGCCCCCCCTCTTCGGTAAAACTCATGCGCAGAAAATAATAACTGCCGCCCGGCCCACCAGCCACAATGGGATTAAATCCTCGCTGATCCGATTCAGAAATCAGAGAGCTTAACTCTAAAAGTTGCCCGGTTTTCAGCGAAAATATTCCAAGGTATGGCCTCTGCTGTTCTGTAGAATATGCGTAATAATGAATGATTCCATCCCGATCAACGCCTGTTGATCCAGAAAGACCAAAGCTAATATTAGTGATATCCAGCCGAGTATATTCTGTAGACCCCGTAGAGGCCGTTAATCCAAGATCTGCCATACTATAAGTCCTCAAAGTATCATTTAAAAACTCATAATAGACAATTTTTACTTCATTATTCTGACTAACCCTAGCTACCAGGCCCTGACCATCGGGAGTAAATAGCACACCATTGCCAAAGGAAAAATCACCTCCAATATGATTTCCAATTAATAGCTCAGCATCAACCAAAGAACGGGTTACTGAATCAACCAACTGAAAAGAGCTAGGGTTTCTGGATTCAACAATAAATTTTCCATTATCTGTTATATAATACGAACCCGATACACCAAAGCTATATCCTTCCAAAAAATCCAGTGAATAACTGATTCCTTCCTGCTTATCCAGGAAAGAATAATCATTCAAGTTTTCCGGATTTTCTTCAAATATATTAGCCGTTGACAATAAAAAGTAGCGGCCATTCGATGACAGAGAGAACAGCATTTTCTGATTTTCAAAAACACGTTCAGATACCCCATTACTATTCAAATAATAGATACCATCATTTTCATCGCCATTAAGGCTGGAGAAATAAAGCCCTCCTTCATCGGTCGGAAAGAGAAAAAGTTGTTCCACTGCAAGATCACTCAGACGTTTGGTCGCAGATATTTCAGCGGTATGCAAAGAAGAGCCTGTATCCCTGTCAAATACGACATACCGATAGATAAGAGCACGCTCTTGCGAATATTCAAGGGCACCAGCATCAATGCTTTCACCGGCATATTCAATATACGAGAAATAACGGCCATTTGGGCTGGAATGCATCAGTTTCAGCTTCCATAGACTCTGATTCCACCCTTCTTCGACAGGCACAGGAAGCAAGCTGTCAACCAGTTCGGCTTTCGCCTGGCCCGTAAGGAGTAAAGCCAGCCCAAGAAGAGCTGTAGTGAGAAATTTCTTATAGTTCTTCACAATAATTCCTTTTGTACTATCGTTTTAATTATGCAGTTTCTCTGCAAAGTGAGACTACGATAAGAAAGGAAAATCTGTATATGTGATAAAGCGCCAATTAACACTATTGTGTTACGGAAAAGGCGTTCAGCTATAAGTGTGGATCAGTTAAAGTAAGAATCTTCGTCGAAGGTACTCAGCCAGCGGCTGTGGTAAACCACCATACCGGTGATGAACATGCCGTTTACCACCCCTTCGGGGAACATCATCATCGGCAGGTAGCGTAGATAATCACGCCAGATTAATTCCAGCGGATGGACATCCAGTATCCACAAACTGAGGCCTTGTAAAAAGTCGGAAAATCCATGGGTTAAACCGGCATTTAAAAATCCGGCCACCAGAATATAAACGAAGGGATTGTGCGCAAGACGACGGTAAACCAGCAGATAAAAACCGTAGCTGAATAACACCGGTAAAGCACCGGCCAATAAAAACTGATAGGGCAGAGCCGCCCACCAGAGCTTTCCCACCAGCACCAGAATAACCTGCACCAGTAATATGGACAGCAGCGCCAGCCGCCAGCCCATCATCAGCGTAATCGCAGTCACGCCCATTAAGTGAAAACTCAGCCCTGGTAATATTCCGGCCTGCATATTCCACAATACAGCCAGTACAACCACACTGCCAAAAAAGAAATTCTGCGCCGCGCGCATATTCAGTAACGCCTGCCAGTTATAACTGAGCAGCGCAGGAATTAATAAAAGAACAGAGAGAATGGCCGACCACCAGAGCGCCATTTCAGGCAGGAGGCCGGAGTCAATCATGCCTGCAGCTCCAGACAATAAAGCAGGGCATCCTCATGACCGTTGGCTGTCGGATAATAATTACGTCGACATCCGGCCTGACAAAAACCTATAGACTCGTACAGGGCAATCGCTTTGTGATTGCTTTCCCGTACTTCCAGAAACCACTGCTCCGCCTGCTGTTCCAGCAGAAAATCATGCAATGCATTCATCAGCACACGACCCGCACCCTGCCCCTGCTGTTTTGGGTCAACGGCGATCATCAGCAATTCAGATTCACCAGCCACCAGCGTAATCACGGCATAGGCAATAATCCGGTTGTTGTTTTCCAACACCCAGACGCAATGTTCACGGGAAAAATAACGGCGTAATACGCTTTCTGGCCAGGCATGAAAATGCGCCAGCTGTTCAATCTGATACACCGCAGAAAAGTCGGCTTCAACCGCAGGACGGACATGCATGATGTTATAACTCGGCCTGAGTCAGCAGGGCTTTCCAGAGCTGGCGCTTCTGTCGTGGATCAGACATAACATCCGGCAACGCTGCCCCGCGGAACAACAACGGTGCCTGCACTTGTTGTAACCAGTGCTGACTGCCATCGCCAAAGGTCACGGCGTATTGCACACCGTTGTCGCGTAAAAATTGCCATTGCGCCGACAGCGCTTGCTGCGCGACAGGCAGGCTTTGATCATCGTGGGCCGATTCAATAAACGGCCAGCGGAAGCACAACGGCGCCTGCAGCAATCCTGCCGGGGCCTGCAAGGCTGACATCACCCGATAAGCAAAGGCCGCCAAACGCTCAGCCTGAGAGGCGTCGTCACATACCCAGACACCACGGGCGGAAACGCGCAGGAAATGCAGCTCGAAACGCGGTGGCGTGCCATCCACAGGAGTAACCGGATGACCGGCAGTAACAGACTGCGCAGACGCAGGTGCGTCAGTAGCCGGCGCTCTGGTTGGAGCTGCCATCGTACCGGTACGAACCGCAGCGACCGAATCAGCGGTAGCCGCTGCGTGCGTTTTAAGCGCAGGCTCCACAGCGTTCTGATGCAATAATTGCGCAGCCATGGGATGTGCTATATGCCCACCACCCTCAGACGTCAGCGCCGGGCGTGGCGCTGCAGCATGGGCATCTTCCGGCAACCAGCGTGGTGCAGGGACGCCGGGCAGCGGCTGGCGGGGCATCCACTGCACGATGCCCATCGCCTGTAAATAATCGAGTCGCTGCTGCTCCCGCATCCGTTATACGCCGTCGGCTTGCGGATGCTGACGTGCAGAGCCGGTCAGCAACAAGTTCAGCGCATGAATGTAGGCTTTGGCAGACGCCACAACGATATCGGTATCGGCACCACTGCCATTCACGATACGACCGCCCTTCTCAAGACGCACGGTTACCTCCCCCTGAGAATCGGTTCCCTGAGTGATGGCATTGACAGAGTACAACAGCAAATTGGCACCGGAGTTGGCCACACCTTCAATGGCTTTCAGCGCGGCATCCACCGGGCCACTGCCGTTGGCTTTAGAGCGCCGTTCTGTGCCGTTATGGCTGACCACCACTTCTGCGACCGGGGTTTCGCCGATGGCGGAATGACACTCCAACGCCACCAGCTTATAAGCTTCCGGTGCGGAGTTACTGATGGTTTCTGTCACCAGTGCCTGCAGATCTTCGTCGAAGATTTCGTGCTTTTTATCCGCCAGTTCTTTAAAGCGGGTAAAGGCTTCGTTCAGGGCCGCATCGGTATCAAAAGTTACGCCCAGCTCTTCCAGACGGCTGCGGAATGCAGCACGGCCAGAGTGCTTACCCATCACCATTTTATTGGCACCCCAGCCCACATCTTCGGCCTTCATGATTTCATAGGTTTCACGATGCTTAAGCACGCCATCCTGATGAATACCGGATTCATGCGCAAAGGCATTGGCGCCAACGATGGCTTTGTTCGGCTGTACCGGGAAACCAGTAATGGACGATACCAGACGCGACGTCGGTACAATTTGGGTAGTGTCGATATTGGTGCTGATATTGAACAGATCGTGACGGGTACGGGTGGCCATCACAATTTCTTCCAGTGCCGCATTACCGGCACGCTCACCCAAGCCGTTAATGGTGCACTCCACCTGACGCGCGCCATTGGCTACAGCAGCCAGCGAGTTGGCAACAGCCAAACCAAGGTCGTTATGACAGTGCACCGAGAAAATAGCTTTATCGGCGTTAGGAATACGTTCCAGCAGGGTTTTGATTTTGTAACCAAATTCTTCCGGAATGGCATAACCCACGGTATCCGGAATATTGATAGTACGCGCACCGGCGTTAATGGCCGCTTCGATAATGCGGCACAGAAAATCGTTTTCAGAGCGGCCGGCGTCTTCGCAGGAGAACTCCACATCGTCAACAAAGCTGCGGGCTTTTTTCACGGCGTAAACCGCCTGCTCAACCACCTGATCGGGCTGCATACGCAGTTTGTACTGCATATGAATTGGCGAGGTAGCAATAAAGGTGTGAATACGCGCGCGCTCGGCTTTTTTCAGTGCTTCGGCGGCGTGTTCCAGATCGCGGTCAACCGCACGGGCCAGGCTGCAAATGGTGCTTTCCCGAACCGCTTCGGCAACGGCCTGAATCGCAGCAAAGTCGCCCGGAGATGCGGCGGCAAAGCCAGCTTCAATCACATCAACGCGCATTTTTTCCAGCGCTTTACCGATGCGGACCTTTTCTTCCTTGGTCATGGACGCGCCCGGGCTCTGCTCGCCGTCACGCATGGTGGTGTCAAAAATGACCAAACGGTCTTGCTGGCTCATGTGCTACTCCGCTGCCAATGAATCGAGCGCATAGTATACGCACGATCAGAGTGATTGGCAGCAGCCGTATGAGATTAGCGGATAGGTGTCGCCGTCAGGTTAGTGGTCATATTCAGGTTCTGCATCACGATACCGGAGAATACGGTTTGTGGCAGAGCGACGTCCGGATGCTTCAGCTGCACCTGATCAATCTGCAGGTCCTTGAAGGAAACATTACCCTGTACCGCAAAGCCCTGTGGACGCAAGGCCAGCTGAGCCGCCGTTGGGTTTGCAACGTAGGTATACGTGGTACGGCTGGCATCGTCGTAAATCAGCTCATCGCCCTGATTACCAATGATGCCGTTATCATCAGCACCCGTAAATTTTTTGGCAACCTTGGTTTCATAGACGTCGATTTTCAGGTTGGCCTGAAAACCATAATCGTTGGTATCGGCTACACCCAGACCATCACTGGTACTGTAAGAATCAAAAATAATCTGCGTTCCTGTGCCATTGATCGGATTGCCACTGCCATCCAGGTTACGGTTGTTTTCCCAGGTCAGACGGTTACGGGCAATGGAGCCATCGCTGGTCGGACCTTCTGGTGCAAAAGCGGCTTTTAACGCAACCGTCATCCCTTCATTACCACGGTCTTCCCAACGACCACCATTTGAGGCACAACTCGCTGCATCACCACTGGCACCAACACAGACGGCACCAGAACCGCCAGGATTAATGGTCAGAGATGAGCCTTTTTCAAACCGCTCAAGCTGAATACGGCCAAGGCTGCGACCGCTGTTTTTATCGCCCCAGCGCATATTATCAATATTCATGGTACTCCACTGCTCAGTGCGGTTAACGCTGAGGCCGGTATTGCTGACATCCACCTGAATACCGCGCAGGTGCATGTCGTAATTCACCCCGGTGGCCCAGACACCATTACCGTTTTCATCAATGGACAAACCAATATTGGTATCACTGAACAAATAATCGCCGTCAATCTGAATGCCGCCACCACTGACACCGCCAGCAGTGATCAGCGTATAGCCATCAAGATTGAAATCCATGGCCTGGAACACTTCCAGCGACAGCAATAACTCAGCGCCGCCCTGAATCGGTGCCGTTTTGTTACCAACACGCAAACCATCAATGCTGTAACTGCCCTGAACGCGGTTCATGCCCATGGCAATCGCGGTTTTATCTGCGGTTCCGGCATTATTATCGTGATCGAATGAGCGCACATCCAGCGTCAGGTCTCCACGACCATAGCTTTCGATACCACTGACAACAACCATACGGCCATTATCAATATAGGCAGCTTCTGCATTCGCCAGATTCCATTCAACCGCAGCCGAAATACCGTCGCTGCTGCTATTCAAACCGGAATAAAAGCTGGTTGCATAAGGCTGAATCGCAACAGGCAGGTTGGCGTAAACCGGCTGACGAATACCCGGATAAAAAGCCATACGATTGCTATAGCCATTGCCATCTTTAAACAGAAAATCCAGCTGAATTGCACCAACAGGATTAGAACTGTCACCAATCAGAATTTGATTCGCATTAAAGGAACCATCTAACTGGTCATAGCCCAGCAACAGATGATCAGACATCACATCAAAAGTAAGGTTAATAACATTCAGCGCGCCGCTGAAATTACCCATAAACAGTGAATTGCCATCATCGGTAAAACGTACATAGTTGGTTGGATCATCCAGAATACTTAACGATGCATTAAGACTGATACCTTCCGCACCATCACGTCCACCGGCAAAAATCTGAGCATCACCCGACAATGCCAGCTGTCCGGCCAAGGTGCCCAGCGACACGCCACCTAACTTCACGCCGCCAGTAGAGAAGGAGTAACTGAATTCATCCAGATCAAAATTCAATCCTGTCCGGGAGCCATCAACCGCTTCACCAATAGCCAGACGGGTAATATTGGCGTTGTAGCCGATATCATCAAAACTCACCGAACTGCCATTGGTTGTCCAGATCAGCTCTGCATCACTGATTGATGTCTGGAAGCTCCCCTCAAGAAAATTATCAAGCGAGCTGCTTGCACCAACCTTGATGGTATTCGTACCGCTGTAATTCAGACGAAACTGACCAAAGCTTGCTGCCGTGTCATTGATACGGATCGCACCGATGGACAATGAGGTTGGATAAACCTCACTGTTTATCTGCAACGATCCATCTGCCAGAACATCAACAACCTGTTTGCTGGACGAAGGCAGTGATATATCAGCCTGACTACCCCGCTCAATATTCTGTAGCTGCAGTCTGTTGGCATCCTCTGTATAGGTAATGTCGCCGACCGTCAGATGGCTGGAAGTTTCTAACGTAATGCCCGCCTGTGCATTAACTGTCTGCAGTTCCTGGTCCGCCATCGGCACCAGGCCAGCATTCAGCAATGAAGGCGCTGCAACCAAACTGCTTATTATTATTTTTTTCATCATGGCGCCCCGGTTGGGAAAATCAGCAGGTTCCCCTGCAAATTGGCTTTGCCGTTGATATTGACTGTCATGATATCGGTTTGCATAAAACCAGTATCCGTCGGCCGGGCACTGTTACTGTTGGCAATGGTGAATGAGGCATCTTCATAATTCAGGTTATTGGGTAAACCGATTTCAAAAACATCACTATTAAAGGCCGCACCATCGCCATCAAAATCTGAATTAATCTTTCGGGTTCGCAGGGTTAATCCTTCAAAAGAAAAGCGTCCACGAATATTATCCAGAACCAACCAACCACCGCCAGCACCTGAGTTGACGGCAATACGTCCACCACAGCGTTTATCGGTTGAGGCTGTTGTACAACTGGTTTGCCAGCTATAGCCATTGGCCGACGGACCATCAACGTTCAGTGGACCACCGTTTTCGTTAATGGTGATATCACCAGACAGGTATACCCCTCCCTGGCCGGATACAGCACTTAAGTCTTCAGCACTTAAAGGCTCCAATGCGAAGCCATAAGTTGGCATGAAGGAAGCAAAGATGATCAGTAAGCGTTTCATCATAAGTCTCTGCTCGTTGCCCGCAGATACTGAATCTGCATATTGGAAATGGTGGCACTACCGAAGTCTGAGCCACCCACAGATAACTTCCCAATATGAATATCAGCACGAGGGCCGTTGTTATAAAAATCAGAGTAACCCGCACTCCCCAGAGAACAGCCACCAGAAGAATTCAAGTCAGCACAGGCACTATTCAGACGGCCAACTTCAATGGTGAAGTTACCACTCGAATCTACCTCAAAAGTCACCGGCTGCTTCTCCCCCCAGCCCAACTCGTTCTCAAGCACGAAGTTCTGAAAGCGAACATCTTGGCCACAATTATTGCCTGCCGAATCACAGGCATAAAACGTCAGGTCGCTGGCAAAGACTTTTAATGCCAAGTTGCCAACCATCTCGTTATTTTCACCCCACAGACGGATATAACTGCCATCGATAGCAACCCCCTGGGCATGTCCTTCGAGTGACTGAGCCTGAGAACCTGCAACATTTAAGTCATAACGAATACCGAAGTCAGCACGCTCTGCCGCTCTGCTGTTTAATACGGACGTGTCGATGCCGGTAACACGATCAACACGCTGGCCCGTTGACTGCTGCTGATTAGGGAAGCGTCTTTCTGTCCTGTTCTCTGTCGCCAAAACAAGCATGCTATCCGTGCCTGACAACAAACCTGTATTTCGTTGCGGTGCGCTGTATTCAAATACCGCCTTGTCGGCAATACCTATCGTATCTCCATCCACCAGTTCCAGATTGTAGGGATAGAGCAGACGACCAAGATTAACCGGATTGCCAATAACATTGGACCCACGGTTACTGTTCGCGCCAGCGACATAAAACTGAGAAACACTCAGGACGACATCCTGACCATTTTTATTTTTAATACCGCTGATATCCAGCCGGTTACCATTGGCGACATCAGTACCCGCTTCAAAAGCGAAATCCTCAAGAATAAAGCCGATACCCTCGCCGTCAACATCTCCCAACTCCTGATCATCCAAGCCGATAAGTTCTGCTTTAACCTGAACGACTACAGATAAAAGAGCTGCGCTTAACATTCCATAGCGAAGATTCTTAGTCATAGTAAGGATCCAGAAATTTGGTACGAATACGTTCAATGCCATTAAAGGACTGTTCAAAGTCGACCGTAATACCACCATTTGGGATATTCATAAAAGCGCCAGAAACAGTGGGGGTTCCGGCACCATTATCAATCCAGTTAATTGACTTTGTCTGAAATGAAATAAACATTCCTGACGCGGCATTGTTACCTGATCCTATGTCCAGTGTACGAAAGTTACTCAAAGGGAAACAGGTTGCGATACCTAGTACGGCACAGTTCCCAGAAGAAAATAAACTAAGCAAACCTCCCGTCCAGCCACTACAGTTCCCACCTCCAGATGGACACCCTAAAGTGTCACCATTCTTCACACCAATCCACTGAGCGCGAACAGCATCAGGATCACCCGAAGCGGTAACAAGCTCTGCTGCAGCTTCTAATTCGGTACTATCATTAACACCTGCAACCCATAAAAGAAATTGCTGACCAGCGTTCGCCTGATCGATAATCGGAGCAGCAGTACCGGCAACTTTTACCTCAATATTCCCGGTAAGATACTCAATATTTCCACTGAGTTTCCCTAATGCAGAGCCAAAGCCTAAACGAATACCAACTAACTCTTCCTTGCCATTAACATCTTCAAAAGCTAATTCGAAAAAAGGATCTGTGATGTGGAATGGATTAAGCGTACCGTCAGAGTTTACGCTACCAAGAGCAAAATCATTAATTCTGATATCACTGCTTCCTGCAGCCTCACCCGCACGGTCATATCGACCAAGTTCCACAAGGTCAGAGTTCATGGATATGTCAATGTCCATACCAAAAGTGAACTTCGTAAAGTCAACAGAACCTGACGTATCACGATCAATCTGAAAAAAAGCCTGTCCTGTCTGGACGCCTAATTCTTCGTCAGTCATGGGTTGCATTGCTGCCAGTGCGACAGCTGGCATAGATACGATAAGGACAAGCGTGAAGATTATTTTTATCACTTGGCACCTTGGTACAATAAAGCGAGCACGGAGAAGATTACTATTAATGACTGTAATACAGGTGGAGAGTAACCGTGGTGATCGCTTGTTTATGTTTTTTATAATTTGTTAACTTAGGTTACAGGCTGCCAGAAAAGCATCAATCAATATTAGAAGTACGTCCGTACCCTTTACACAAATAAATAAGACCTTAGTTTTGTTTTATTGAAAGAATCCCGCTGACACTCTCCATTTGCGCACCCACGTCCAGCTTTTGTCTTAACCAAAAAAAGTTATCCCACTGGACAGACATATCCAATAATTGCGGACCTAAAACAAAAATCTATCACCAGCTTCGATGTTGAAGAGCCGTTAAAAGAGCTGGAAAATAGACAGCGCTGCAGATTCAGCACTCGTTGGCCGAGGCAGTACACTTCAAACAGATAGATGGCAGATCAGAGCAAACGTGATGGCGACTGTTGCCCTGCAGAACTCAATAAACACAGTGTTGTATTTATCCCAGACGCCTTGATTCAATCCCGCAGGGCCTTGGCTTACATCTACCATTAAAAACCCCTGCAGCTGAGCTACAGAGGCTTGGAGTAAGTACCTGGTTGGCGAAGTTAACACCTTTATGGCTGTGGCCTGTACAGCAGGGTGGTCATCGGAGAGCCATTAAGTTATTGCAGGTATTTTATTCAGACAAATACTGAACGGCAGGATGCTGTTCCGCACAGCGAAGCTGCCTGAAGGGTTGGCACAGGGAAGTGCGCACATGAAAAAGCCCCGCCAGTATAAGCTGACGGGGCCTTAGAATAAGAGCTTGACGATGACCTACTCTCACATGGGGATGCCCCACACTACCATCGGCGATACTGCGTTTCACTTCTGAGT
>NZ_JAOANI010000027.1:0-677 GCF_025318105.1 Thalassolituus pacificus | reverse complement strand
CAAAGATCGGTATAAAGCAATGATTTACCTGAGATTTGGAAATCTGAATACGAGCTTCTTCCACTAAGAACGGTGAAGAGCCTTGTTTGTACATTGTTTTTCTCTGGTAATTTTCAGTGCTTTTCCGGCAGTGAAAATCGTTCAGGTGATGCTTGTATTCCATACACGCTGCCGCCCGTCCTTGTATACGCAGGGCAGGAATCGCGTGACTTTATCATTCGGGATTGTAAGCGGGGAGGGCGTGTGTCCGGACGGTGTGTTCGTACGATATAGCGGCACCCTTGCTTTGGTTCGAGAGTACTGAAATTCGGGGTTAGGTTCAATCTGTTGATAGATTTGGTTACTGGTAGCAAATAGCGACAATGGCTTTGGTGGGCAGTGCCCACCCTACCTGTCAGCGTTAGGGTAGGGCTGGCCTGTCGCGGATAAGATCCGCTCCTACAGTGCACTGCCTGCTTTGAAATGTGGCTTCGGGCTTTGGTTTGTGCGTCTGCAGGACGCGGGTTTAAACAATCTTCCAGCCGTTGCAGCTGCAGTTGCGTTCCCACGCGGAGCGTGGGAACGAGAAAGTCAGCGTGAGCGTATGGATGGCCTGTCGCGGATAAGATCCGCTCCCACAGTGCAGTGTCTGCTTTGAAATATGGCTTCGGGCTTTAGCTTGTGCGCCTGCAGGACGC
>NZ_JAOANI010000026.1:0-1726 GCF_025318105.1 Thalassolituus pacificus | reverse complement strand
GAAAACGACTCAACTACAAAACACCAGAGGAGGTGTACTATGGAATTTAGGAGCTACTGTCGCGGTTCAAAGTTGATACTAGGAGGACTTTCAATTTTGGTGCTTTTCATCATAGGCCGCATAATTACCTCTGACAACGTGTTACATTTACCACAATTAATGTTAATCTTTTGGTCAAAATGCAACTCTCGAAAGATTCTAGTTGGAATTTCTAAGTCTTCATTGCAGCCAGCACATGAAAATTTAATAACTCTTCTGGTCACCTCGAACTCATCATTTCCATCTTTCTGAATGATGTAGCTTTCCTGGCACTTTGGATTTATACAGCTTACTACTGTTTCATGCTGTAATTTTCTTACTGGTCTTTTTATTTTCGTGTTGCAAGCGAAACAACTAAAACCATACTCTTCACTGAAAGAGCCCCCCATTAGTAGATTTCCTTTCATGCCTGATAGAAACGAAACAACATCATTAACTTTTTTCCTGATATTGTCTTTATCACCATAGATATTGAGGTTGCCAGACGATATGCTCGGCACAGGAATATGCAAAGCAACATTGGAGACGCCATTCCACAACTGATGTAGTTTATTAATCTTAAGTTCCGATTGTGTGCCAAGAGGGGTGTATTTTACTGATTCAAAATCTTCTTTCGTTTTTGGCAATCTTCCATCTATTTTTTCAGCTGAAATTGATATTGTGAACTCTTTATAAATATTATCGTCAATGTCATCTGAAATCTGTTTGATAATATGTCTGGGTTGCCATTTCTTCAGGTCACTCTCTGATAGATATGAATAGTAGAGTTTGAATCGCTCGTAGCATAAATATTCTAGTGTAAGCCTGCACTCTAAAGCAGCGTAAGTTAGGCTTTGCTCAGTATCCTGCTCTAAAAGTGAATTGATAACCGTGATTCTTTTTGGTATGTCCAGCAAGATCAAGCTCCTTGGCTAAATACTCATAACGATTAGCAAAAGAGCCGCGTGCTTTTTACGCGGTCTCTTTCTGTGCATTGTTGTTTGATTGCCAACACTTAACCAATGCCTGACGGATCAGGCATGTAAGATGGCAATTTCCGGGGGAAAGCGCGAAAAGAGAAACAGTATGACAACTCACCGCTCTGCCTAGAGAATAAGTAGCTGTCCACTGGAACAAATCACGACTTGTTCAGCGGCAGCTACTTATTCTCTAGGTTGATGAAGAGTAGTGCGCTGTCAATTCCCTTTCCAATACCTTTTTCCCATAAATGCGAAAATTTTTATACTGTATTAAAATACAGTGTTTTGAGAATTTTCCGCTACACTCATAGGTATCGCGCTGTCTGCCCGTGCAAACAACAGTTTCTTAGTAGGCATGCTCATTAACATACCTAAGCCCATATTCAGATTTCCAGCCTAACCTATTGTCCGGACTGTAAAAATCATCATTATTTTCTTTCTTGTCAGGATATAAACGCGCATGCGCGCTTTTACCCTGAGTCGCTCTTTACACTTTGCGCGTTATCACTTTTCGCAAAATCTTAAGTGATTGATTTTCTTCCATTCTTTCTGGTCCGAAGGTGTCAATCTGCGCATGCGCGTTTTGCTAATGGTGCGTAAACGCGCATCAGATTCCGCAAACAGCAAAATATGCTGGTTGTTTGTGGCTCTTCACCGAACGTAGTGGAATGGCTACCATCGCAGAACTCAGCCTAGAGGCGATTATCGCTATGGATCAGCTCACGCTA
>NZ_JAOANI010000025.1:0-1303 GCF_025318105.1 Thalassolituus pacificus | reverse complement strand
TGTCTCGTCCTGAATAGAGTTGACACTTTCCAACCCCAAAAACAGGAAAGTGTGATGTTATCAACCTCCAAGCGAACCCAGCGAGATTATTCCCTCGCCTTTAAATTGGCCGTTGTTGATCAGATTGAAAAAGGCGAACTGAGCTACAAGCAAGCCCAACAACGTTATGGCATCCAGGGGCGATCAACGGTTTTGGTCTGGTTGCGCAAGCATGGCAAACTGGACTGGTCCAAAGGCAGCCATCCAATGACCACCCCCGGAAGCCACACCATGTCAGACGAATCCTTGCCGTTAACGCCTGAGCAGCGCATCAAAGAACTTGAACAACAGCTGGCTGAGTCGAAGATGAAAGCGGAGTTTTTTGAAGCCGTCGTTGATGTACTGGAGCGTGATTACGGTGTCAGCATCGTAAAAAAGCCACGTGCCAGATCATCGAAAAGAAAGCGGTAGCAGGACTATCTGTCAGCCGAAGTTGCGCCTACCTGGGGATCAGCAGGCAAGCTTATTACCAGCAGCGTCAACGGGATCGGATACGTCAGCAACAGGATACCCAGGTCTTGAGTTTTGTTGTGCGCGAACGAATACAACAGCCAAGACTGGGGACCCGTAAGTTGCAAAAACGGCTAGCAAGCAACGGCCTGAGCATTGGCAGAGACCGTCTTTTTGCGCTGCTGCGCGAACGGCGAATGCTGATCACCCGTAAGCGGGCTTACCACAAGACCACCAATAGTCATCATCGTTTTCGTCGCCATCCCAACTTATTAAAACCAGGCAGTGAGCAGGTTGTTGCCCAGAGGCCTGATCATGTATGGGTAGCCGATATTACTCACCTGCCGGTACAGCATGGCGAGGCCTATATCAGTCTGGTGACGGACGCGTATTCGCGGAAAATCGTGGGTTATCACGTCCACGATAATCTAAAGACAGGTTCGGTCGTACAGGCCTTCAGAAAGGCTTTGAGGCAACGACGGGGCAAAGACGAGCTGATACATCATTCAGACCGAGGCATTCAGTACTGTTCTGCCAAGTATCAGGACGTCCACAAACGGTATGGTGTCCGATGCTCAATGACGGACGGCTATGACTGTTACCAGAACGCGCTGGCGGAGCGGGTGAATGGAATTATTAAGAACGAGTATCTGGTGGTAAAGCCGCGGGATTTGAGTGAAGCAAGAGAGATGGTTCGGGAGTCGGTTATGCAGTACAACAGCCGGCGACCGCACCTGTCTCTTAAATACAAAACGCCCGATGAGGTTCATCGGGCGTTTGCGAAATAAGTGTCAACGTATTTCAGGACTAGACA
>NZ_JAOANI010000024.1:0-563 GCF_025318105.1 Thalassolituus pacificus | reverse complement strand
CGTGGTATCACGATTTCTACCTCGCACGTAGAATACGAATCTCCAAGCCGTCACTACGCACACGTAGACTGCCCAGGACACGCGGATTATGTTAAGAACATGATCACCGGTGCTGCGCAGATGGATGGTGCGATCCTGGTATGTGGTTCTACTGACGGCCCAATGCCTCAGACCCGTGAACACATCCTGCTGTCCCGTCAGGTTGGTGTACCTTACATCGTTGTCTTCCTGAACAAAGCAGACCTGCTAGCTGAAGATTGCGGCGGTGCCGATTCTGAAGAATACGCAGAGATGCTGGAACTGGTTGAAATGGAACTGCGTGACCTGCTGTCTGAATACGACTTCCCAGGTGACGACACGCCAATCATCCCAGGTTCTGCCCTGATGGCTCTGAACGGCGAAGACGACAATGAAATGGGTACGTCTGCTGTTAAGAAACTGGTAGAAACTCTGGATTCTTACATCCCTGAACCAGAGCGTGCGATCGATGGCGCCTTCCTGATGCCAATCGAAGACGTATTCTCTATCCAGGGTCGTGGTACTGTTGTTACCGGTCGTATCGA
>NZ_JAOANI010000003.1:0-3077 GCF_025318105.1 Thalassolituus pacificus | reverse complement strand
AACAAGCAGTTGCTTGTCGTATTCAATCAACCCTTCCGGGTTTGGGTGTTATATGGTCAAGCCTCACGGGCAATTAGTATTGGTTAGCTCAACGCCTCACAGCGCTTACACACCCAACCTATCAACCAGGTAGTCTTCCTGGGCCCTACAGGGAACTCGAAGTTCCAGTGAGATCTCATCTTGAAGGAGGTTTCCCGCTTAGATGCTTTCAGCGGTTATCCTGTCCGAACGTAGCTACCCGGCAATGCATCTGGCGATACAACCGGAACACCAGAGGTTCGTCCACTCCGGTCCTCTCGTACTAGGAGCAGCTCTTCTCAAATCTCAAACGCCCACGGCAGATAGGGACCGAACTGTCTCACGACGTTCTAAACCCAGCTCGCGTACCACTTTAAATGGCGAACAGCCATACCCTTGGGACCGGCTTCAGCCCCAGGATGTGATGAGCCGACATCGAGGTGCCAAACACCGCCGTCGATGTGAACTCTTGGGCGGTATCAGCCTGTTATCCCCGGAGTACCTTTTATCCGTTGAGCGATGGCCCTTCCATACAGAACCACCGGATCACTATGACCTACTTTCGTACCTGCTCGACGTGTCTGTCTCGCAGTTAAGCCGGCTTGTGCCATTACACTAACCTCCTGATGTCCGACCAGGATTAGCCGACCTTCGTGCTCCTCCGTTACTCTTTGGGAGGAGACCGCCCCAGTCAAACTACCCACCACACAGTGTCCTCGATCCAGATAATGGACCAGAGTTAGAACCCCAAATTGACCAGGCTGGTATTTCAAGATTGGCTCCACAAAGACTAGCGTCTCTGCTTCAAAGCCTCCCAGCTATCCTACACAAGCCAATTCAAAGTTCACTGTGAAGCTATAGTAAAGGTTCACGGGGTCTTTCCGTCTAGCCGCGGGTATACGGCATCTTAACCGCAATTTCAATTTCACTGAGTCTCGGGTGGAGACAGTGTCGCCATCATTACGCCATTCGTGCAGGTCGGAACTTACCCGACAAGGAATTTCGCTACCTTAGGACCGTTATAGTTACGGCCGCCGTTTACCGGGGCTTCGATCAAGAGCTTCTCCGAAGATAACCCCATCAATTAACCTTCCGGCACCGGGCAGGCGTCACACCCTATACGTCCACTTTCGTGTTTGCAGAGTGCTGTGTTTTTAATAAACAGTTGCAGCGACCTGGTATCTTCGACCGATCTCAGCTTACGGAGCAAGTCCTTCACCAAAACCGGCGCACCTTCTCCCGAAGTTACGGTGCCATTTTGCCTAGTTCCTTCACCCGAGTTCTCTCAAGCGCCTTGGTATTCTCTACCTACCCACCTGTGTCGGTTTGGGGTACGGTCTCTTTATAGCTGAAGCTTAGAGGCTTTTCCTGGAAGCATGGCATCGACCACTTCGGACTCCGTAGAGTCACCGTCATCAGTTCTCGGCATTAAGGACCCGGATTTGCCTAAGTCCTCTGCCTACCACCTTAAACACGGACAACCAACGCCGTGCTGGCCTAGCCTTCTCCGTCCCCCCATCGCACTATAAAGAGGTGCGGTAATATTAAACCGCTTCCCATCGACTACGCTTCTCAGCCTCGCCTTAGGGGCCGACTAACCCTGCCCCGATTAACGTTGGACAGGAACCCTTGGGTTTCCGGCGGGGGAGTTTTTCACTCCCCTTGTCGTTACTTATGTCAGCATTCGCACTTCTGATACCTCCAGCCTGGTTCACACCTTGACCTTCAACGGCTTACAGAACGCTCCTCTACCATGCGTATAAATACGCATCCGTAGCTTCGGTGTACAGTTTGAGCCCCGTTATATCTTCCGCGCAGGCCGACTCGACTAGTGAGCTATTACGCTTTCTTTAAAGGGTGGCTGCTTCTAAGCCAACCTCCTAGCTGTTTTAGCCTTCCCACATCGTTTCCCACTTAACTGTAACTTTGGGACCTTAGCTGACGGTCTGGGTTGTTTCCCTTTTCACGACGGACGTTAGCACCCGCCGTGTGTCTCCCGTGATTGAACTCATGGGTATTCGGAGTTTGCAAAGGGTTGGTAAGTCGAGATGACCCCCTAGCCTTAACAGTGCTCTACCCCCCATGGTTAGACACGAGGCGCTACCTAAATAGCTTTCGAGGAGAACCAGCTATCTCCGGGCTTGATTAGCCTTTCACTCCTATCCACAAGTCATCCCCTAACTTTTCAACGGTAGTGGGTTCGGTCCTCCAGTTGATGTTACTCAACCTTCAACCTGCTCATGGATAGATCGCCCGGTTTCGGGTCTAATGCTAGCGACTATACGCGCAGTTAACACTCGGTTTCCCTACGGCTCCGCTATTCGCTTAACCTTGCCACTAACATTAAGTCGCTGACCCATTATACAAAAGGTACGCAGTCACCGAACTAAGTCGGCTCCCACTGCTTGTACGTACACGGTTTCAGGATCTATTTCACTCCCCTCACAGGGGTTCTTTTCGCCTTTCCCTCACGGTACTAGTTCACTATCGGTCATCTGGGAGTATTTAGCCTTGGAGGATGGTCCCCCCATATTCAGTCAGGATATCACGTGTCCCGACCTACTCGTTTTCACTGCTTATAGGTTTTCGTATACGGGGCTATCACCCACTACGGCCGCACTTTCCAGAGCGTTCTACTAACCACAAAACAGCTTAAGGGCTGGTCCCCGTTCGCTCGCCACTACTTAGGGAATCTCGGTTGATTTCTTTTCCTGCGGGTACTTAGATGTTTCAGTTCTCCGCGTTCGCCTCATACACCTATGTATTCAGTGTATGATACCCGCCTTATGACGGGTGGGTTTCCCCATTCAGAGATCTCCGGATCAAAGGTTGTTTGCCACCTCCCCGAAGCTTATCGCAGGCTACTACGTCTTTCATCGCCTCCAGATGCCAAGGCATCCACCGTGCACGCTTAGTCACTTGACCATATAACCCCAAACCGTTTCAGTTCTTACAAGCTATGAAGAACAAAACTTTATGGCATGGAGTTAATTGCTATCGCCAAGCAACTGCAAGTTCGCTTGAGAATCTCAATTCTCATGTATCCTAATTTTTAAAGA
>NZ_JAOANI010000023.1:0-537 GCF_025318105.1 Thalassolituus pacificus | reverse complement strand
TGATCTTGCCCCGATAAAACGGACACGTTCATTTTCATGCTGCTATTTGCTCGTATTCCATCGGTGAGCAGTAACCGATTCCCGAATGCAGCCGTTTTCTGTTGTAGTAATCATTGATGTATCTCGCCAAAGCATACTTCAATTCTTCCGCAGAGTGGAATGTCGTATTACGAATAAGTTCAGCTTTCATTGAATGAAAGAATGATTCCATATGCGCATTATCAGTACATTTTCCCGGTCTGCTCAGGCTGTGCTTAATTCCCTGTCTGTGAAGCTCTTTCTGATATCCTGATCCGCGATACTCAACACCGCGATCCGTATGCAGCATCAGCCCCTCGGATGGACGACGCTTTCGTATTGCAGCCATCAGTGTTCTTCGGGTAACTTCTATTGTTCTTTTGCTATCCAGACTCCATCCTATGATCCGTCGGGAATAGAGATCCATGATGACCGACAGATAGTGCCACTGCTTTTTAACTTTCAGATAAGTCACATCGGCCACCCATACTTTGTCTTTACAATGAGGAACCGCACCGT
>NZ_JAOANI010000022.1:57564-219872 GCF_025318105.1 Thalassolituus pacificus | reverse complement strand
ACCAATACTAATTGCCCGTGAGGCTTGACCATATAACACCCAAACCCGGAAGGGTTGATTGAATACGACAAGCAACTGCTTGTTCGCTTGAGAATCTCTTCACTTAACTGTGACTCATGTATCCGCCCTAATTTGAAGAAACGTTGCGATCTCTAGAGAGCGTAAGACAACGCGACTTCATCAAGGTTTGCTTGACGACAATAGAGCTGTGGAACCACCTGAATCCATTCCGAACTCAGAAGTGAAACGCAGTATCGCCGATGGTAGTGTGGGGCATCCCCATGTGAGAGTAGGTCATCGTCAAGCTCTTATTCTAAAACCCCAATCGCTATGCGGTTGGGGTTTTTTCATGTTGGCACTTCCCTGTGCCAACCCTTCAGGCAGCTCCGCTGTGCTGAACAGCATCCTGCCGTTCAGTATTTGTCTGAATAAAATACCTGCAATAACTTAATGGCTCTCCGATGACCACCCTGCTGTACAGGCCACAGCCATAAAAGTGTTAACTTCGCCAACCAGGTACTTACTCCAAGCCTCTGTAGCTCAGCTGCAGGGGTTTTTAATGGTAGATGTAAGCCAAGGCCCTGCGGGATTGAATCAAGGCGTCTGGGATAAATACAACACTGTGTTTCTCGGGTTCTGAAATGAAAGATGCCAGCGGCCAGCCAGAAAGCTTTCACCGTCCTATCTACCTGCTTACTGCTGTAATATCCGGCTAATGACTCCCGAATGTGCAGCACTGTATCCCTGAGCGGGTGATTGCCATAAAAATGCCTGCAACAGCAGGCTTTCATAATTGGCAGTACCGGAAGGCGTATTAAAGGTAATAGTTCTTACCGGATTCTGTACCGCGTTTTATATAGTCCCGCAGTCCAATGCCGTTATCCTGCTGTATTGCTTCCAGCTCTTTCAGCAGCTTTTTTGCGTGGAAGCTGTCGAGGGTTTCCATCGCTGATAATGGGGTAATGTTTGCGGCGATACGCATCTGTTCCAGGGCGCGGTCGAGTGCCTTTTGTTTGTGGATATAAAGCAGACTTTGCGCCGCCTCCAGATGAACATTAGCGATGCGACGATTTTGAGCAAGGGCTGCGGCGTAATAATTCTCCACGACGTCGTCGTTCGCTCCGTAAGCCATACGTCCCATAAAATGCCCCATTTTACGCACGATACCTGCGTCCATTGAGCCTTTGGCGGCCAACACAAATACGTTGTAAGGTTCGGCCTCGGCCATACTGTTCAGTTCACTGGTCATGGTATCCATATAGCCACGACTTAATACGGTTGGCGATGATATCTCTTCACTCAGGCGCGCCATGGCATAAAAAGCAAAGTAGCGAGCCATGCTGTCGTGGCGGGTTAATTCCGCAGTTTTTTCATGCCGCGTAATAATGTCTTCCCATAATGCATGGCGCTTATCCTTATCATTTTCCAGGCGCAGGCCGTAGGTTGCCTGAGCATAAAAGGCGACACCGTGTCCGAGCGGGCCGATGGCATAGCCTTGCTGTACCGCTGTCTGAAAATTGCCCTTATAAAATTCACGCCAGGCCTGCTGTAGTTTTGCGGCTAATTGCTCAATAGATTCAAATTCGGGCGTTGCCAATTTCAGTTCTGCGTTGGCCGCCAGTACCGAAGATAAATAACGGGCATCGGGAAAAGGGTAATCCGTCGCGCGATTCAGCTGGAACCAGTATTCGTTAAGACGTTCGCCACTATAGTCATAAGGTGCCTGTTCATAGGGGAAGGCTTGCCACTGAAATGCATTGACCGGGTCAGCCGGAGTTTCGGCATAGCACAGTGCAGACACGGTCAGCAGCCCCGCCGTCAGTATGCGCAGAATGGTGTTCATGGTTGGTTCCTGTGGTGAGTATTATTGAAGCTTATTATTTTAGTGAAACCATCGTACATAAGCGCCGCTGCGCTGTCATGGTCATTAGAAGCCGCGTGATGTTTGCGACGAAAGGAACCTGAGATGAAACAAATGCTCATTGTCAGAATCATCAATTTTTCCTATGGTGACGGCTTCCAGTAAAGGAGTTTCACATGTCTGAAGATACGATTTTTGGCAAAATTATCCGCGGCGAGCTGCCTGCGACGGTGGTTTATGAAGATGATGTTTGCATGGCGTTCCGCGATCTCTACCCTGCGGCGCCCATGCACATTCTGCTGATTCCGCGTAAGCCAATTCCGCGCCTGTGCGATGCCACAGCAGAAGATCAGGCATTACTCGGACATCTGATGCTGACCGCGAGTAAAATCGCTGAGCAGGAAGGGCTGGGCGATAAATACCGTCTGGTGGTTAACAACGGTGAGGGTGCGGGACAAACGGTCTTCCACCTGCATCTGCATATTATTGGTGGCCGTCCACTGAGCTGGCCTCCGGGCTGAGGTTTTCATGCGTTTTTCAGCAATACAGGCGCGTTTGCACGACGGTCGGAACTTGCAGGTGGATCAGTGGCAGCTGAATCCGGGAGAGTACTGGGCGATCACCGGAACCAACGGCAGCGGTAAAACCGTTCTGTCGGCGCTGGCTGGTGACCAGGTGGTGCTCAGCCATGGCGAAGCCTGCGATTTACCGGCATCGGTGGCTTATGTCTCGCTGGAGGCGCAGGCCGCGCAGATTGAACAGGAGCGCCATGATGACGAGAGTGATCTGAATGATGCGCCGGATAAAGGCACATTAATCCGCGACTTTCTCGCGCCACTTACCGAAGTGGATAGCTGGATTGAGCGTCTGGGCATCCGCCACTTGCTCAATCAGGGCTTCCGCTCGTTATCCACCGGCGAGAGCCGTAAAGTGCTGCTGATTCATGCGGTACGCAATAAGCCGGATTTACTGGTGCTGGATGAGCCGCTGGAAGGGCTGGATCAAAGCAGCCGGGCAGCGGTATCTGACGCGCTGTATGAATTACAGCAGCAGGGGCTGGCGTTGTTGTGGGTGGCTAACCGTCTGGACGAATTACCCGGCTGGATCACGCACGTTGCTTTTATGCACGATGCCCGGTTGCTGTATCAGGGGACAAAAGACGATGTACTGGCACAGCCGGAACTGCGCGGACTGATGCACTTTGACCGGCCGCTGCCGGACTTCCCTGCAGCCGGGCGTTCAGCCCTGCAGCTGGCTGAAGGCGAACCTCTGGTCGGTATGAAAGACGTTGCCATCCGCTATGACGAACGGGAACTGTTCAGCGGCCTTAACTGGCGTGTTGAAGCCGGCGAGCACTGGGCCATTCAGGGGCCGAACGGCAGTGGTAAAACCAGTCTGCTGCAATTGATCACTGGCGATAATCCACAGTGTTACCGCAACGACCTGCGTCTGTTCGGCATGCAGCGCGGACGCGGTGAAAGCATCTGGGATATTAAAAAACACATCGGTCTGGTGTCGGCTTCACTGCAATGGGAATACCGCGCGACCACTAACGTGCTGAGTACCGTTATTTCAGGACTGTATGACAGCATTGGCCTGTATCAGGCAACCGGTGATGACGATAAACAACTGGCCTTGCAGTGGCTGGATATAATCGGTCTGCGTCATAAAGCCAACCAAAGCCTGCAGCACCTCTCCTATGGCGAGCAGCGCCTGGTGCTGATTGCGCGCGCGTTAATTAAGCAACCACCGTTACTGATTCTGGATGAACCTTGCCAGGGGCTGGATGATCCCAGTCGCATGCTGGTGTTAGCCTTTATTAATCGGCTGGCAGAGCAACGTGCAACAACCCTGTTATATGTCACCCATCACCCGGCCGAAATTCCGTCCGCTATTGACTGCCGGTTGCAGTTTGAAACAAAAGATGGCAAAAGCAGGCTACAAATCTCCCGCAGAGAATAAAGTGCCAAGCGTGCTGCTAACCTCTAAAATAACAATAATAACAAAGGTATTTATCAGTGATCGGATCCATTACAACGACACGTAATGGCCGTAAATTTCAGATCAATAAGCGACACACGCGCAAGCGAATGGAAGTGTCGGAGCTTACAGCCGGGATGTACATTGTTGAGCTGGACCGGCCGTGGACAGAATCGCCTTTTCTTTTCCAGGGATTCTTACTGGAAAACGATGACGACTTATTACTCATTCAGACCCTCTGTCAGTGGGTCATGGTTGACGTGGTCGAGGAAGAATGGAACGAGCTGGATGATAAAGGCAAAATCGCCCCGCAGAAGCGAACCCGCTACGTTGAAAAACAGGAAATGGCGCAACAGCTCAGCGCTGCCAATCGAACCTATCAAACCACCAAGCTGCAGATAAAACGTCTGCTGGCCAGTGCCCAGTTAGGCCAGGCGTTTAATCTTAAAACGGCTCAGGCCGCAGTTAAAGATTGCGTCGATCGTGTTGTTAATAATCCCAATGCCATTCTCTGGCTGACGCGTTTAAAGCATCAGGATGAATATACCGCCGAGCATTCGGTTAACGTTTGCCTGTTATCCATTGCTTTGGGTAAGCAAATGGATCTGGCACCTTTTGAGCTGGAAAATCTCGGCATCTGCGGCTTGATGCATGATATTGGTAAAATGAAAGTTCCGACGGAGATTCTGAATAAGCCTGGTCCTCTGGACCCGGAAGAGTTTGCCGAAATGGCGCGCCATACGCTTTACGCCAAACAATTATTAATGGGCCGTTCCGATATTTATCCCGGTGCTGTTGATGTGGCTTTCAGCCATCATGAACGGTTGGATGGTAAAGGCTATCCGCGTGGAATCGATAGCACCAAACTGTCGCTGTTTACCCGTATTGTGACCGTTGCCGATGCTTACGATGCGATGACCAGTGACCGTTGTTATAAGCCGGGTATGTCGTCGCTGGATGCGATGCGAATATTGAACAATAATCGCGGCACTCAGTTTGATGAAGAATTAGTGCGCAAATTTATTTCTATGATCGGGCTGTACCCGCCGGGTTATTTATTGGAAATGAGTAATGGCGAAGTCGGTATTATTTTATCCGCAGATCCGGGTTATCAGCTGAAACCCAAAGTCATCATGATCCTCGGCCCCGATAAACAGCCACAACCGGAACGTATCGTGAACTTATCCATGGCGCCGGAGGATGACCGTGGCGTGCTTTATCAGCCACAGGGAGTATTCCGCAGCGGCTGTTTTGGTGTGCATGTGAACGACTATATTGACCGGGGCTTACGCATTAAAGGTTTTGAATACGGCATTCATGCTGATTGAGCTGACGCGTTAACGCTGAGTGTTGTCTGGCGCAGGATTCTGATCCGGCGTTGGTTCCGCTGCGGCTTCTGTCTCAGCGTCCGGCGTTACTTCTGTCGTTATTGCTTGTGTTACTTCTGATGTTTTTTCTGATGTTTTTTCTGATGTTTTTTCTGATGTTTTTTCTGATGTTTTTTCTGATGTTTTTTCTGATGTTGCTTCAAGCGGGCTTTCGGCCGTCATGGGATTCTCTGCAACAGGCTGCAACACAACAGGTGTTGCCTGTGCATTGTGTTTAGCCGCTGCTTTCCGCGCCTGCTCTTCAGCATGTTGAATAATCGCCAGGGTTTGATCTTTCAGCGCCATATTGCGCATATCTCCGGCGTTCAGCGTTTCGCTTAACTGGTGCAGATAACCCTCAAATTCCAGTGCTGCCTGCTCTGCCTGAGCAGAATCCAGACGAGTAATCGCTTTCGCTTCACGGGCGATATACAGCGCATGTTGTGCTGCGCGCAGAGCCTCTTTGCCGGTGCTTTCTGCCAGTGCACGGTCCTGATAATGACGGCGAATAATTTGTGCGGCGTTCTCCACCTGCAGTTCGGCATCACTGAAAGTAGCCGGTGCGTGTTTGGCCGCGTTTTCATCGTCAGCTTTTGCCAGCGTTTCGCTGGCTGGCTGCCAGTGCAGACGCAGCATGGTATCCAGTTCCAGCTGCTGCAGGGCTTTCAGTACATGCGCTGATCTGTCGATCACTTTGCTGCCTTCTCCGGCTTCAATCAGGCTGATCAGCGAGCGCAGCTCTTTCATATCGCGTTGATATTGAGCGCTCATCACACTGCCGGCTTTGATTTCATCCAATACCGTCTTCTGAGCAAATAATGGCGACAGTGCCGTCTGTGCCCGCGCTTTATTCTTCAGCGCGCTGTCGAGCAGGCTCAGCACCCGTGCAGACGATTCAATACAACCACGGGAATCGCCGGCCAGTTCGTGGCTGCGCGCCTGCTTTAACGCTTGTTGAATCTGCTCCATGTGTAATGGTGCGTAGAACGTCAGGTCTTCATTACTGGCGGTGGTAAAGGCGGCTTCGGCCTCGCTGAGTGCGCGCTCGGAATCATTGCCCAGTTGGCTGACCTTTTCATTGGTCGCCAGCGATACGCTGTCTTCGTTGGCTATACGTTGGCTGGCGCAGCCTCCGAGCAGCGACAGCATGATAAAACCAGCAACAAAATGGCTAAGCAACGGGGTATTAAAAGAAAAGCGCAGCATGAAATAATCCTGAAAACGTGCGGCATACGCATAAAAAAATGCCTGCACCATAACAATAATGAGTGCAGGCATTATAAAGGGTTCCTGAGCGAAGATCGCCCCACAGGTCAATCTCCGGTCGGAATCAGAACAGGATCAGTCGAGCAGGCTCTTATCGCGTACTGCACCTTTATCGGCGCTGGTAGCGAACTTGGCGTAAACCTTCAGTGCAGTGCTCACTTTGCGTGGGCGCTCGGCCGCTGGTTTCCAGCCTTTCTGGTCCTGTTCGTGACGACGGTGCGCCAGTTCTTCAGTGCTCAGGTCAACATTAATCGCGCGGTTCGGGATGTCGATGTTAACGATATCGCCATCCCGCAGCAGGCCAATAGCTCCGCCAGCCGCCGCTTCCGGAGAGCAGTGACCAATCGACAGACCAGACGTACCACCGGAGAAACGACCATCGGTCAGCAGCGCACAGGCTTTGCCCAGACCCTTGGACTTCAGATAAGACGTCGGATACAGCATTTCCTGCATACCCGGACCACCTTTCGGGCCTTCGTAGCGGATAATGACGATATCACCGGCCACCACTTCATCGGCCAGAATGCCTTTTACCGCATCGTCCTGGCTTTCGAAGATTTTCGCCTTGCCCTGGAATACCAGAATAGATTCATCCACACCGGCGGTTTTTACCACACAGCCATCGAGCGCGATGTTGCCGTACAGTACCGCCAGGCCGCCTTCTTTTGAGTAGGCATGTTCGAGGTTACGGATACAGCCGTTATCACGGTCGCCGTCCAGAGTAGGGTAGCGGGTGCTCTGGCTGAACGCGGTTTGCGTCGGAATACCCGCCGGACCGGCTTTATAGAACTTAACCACATCTTCGCTTGGGTTGCGCATGATGTCCCACTTATCCAGCGCTTCTTTCATGGTCTTGCTGTGTACGGTTGGCAGATCGCTGTGCAGCAGACCGGCGCGGTCGATTTCACCCAGAATACCCATAATGCCACCGGCGCGGTGTACGTCTTCCATATGGTACAGCGGCGAGTTCGGTGCCACTTTACACAGCTGCGGAACGACGCGGGACAGGCGGTCGATGTCTTTCAGATCGAAGTCGCACTCGGCTTCCTGAGCGGCTGCCAGCAAGTGCAGAATGGTGTTTGTTGAACCACCCATCACGATATCCAGCGTCATCGCGTTTTCGAACGCTTTAAAGCTGGCGATAGAACGCGGCAGGACAGATTCGTCATCCTGCTCGTAATAACGCTTGGTGATTTCCACGATGCGGCGACCGGCTTCGAGGAACAGCTGTTCGCGGTCGGCGTGGGTCGCCAGCAGCGAGCCGTTACCCGGCAGAGCCAGACCCAGCGCTTCGGTTAAGCAGTTCATCGAGTTCGCGGTAAACATACCGGAGCAGGAGCCACAGGTCGGGCAGGCGCTGCGCTCGTATTCGGCCACTTTCTCGTCGCTGGCAGAATCGTCGGCGGCGATCACCATCGCATCCACCAGATCCAGCTTGTGCTCAGACAGCTTGGTTTTACCGGCTTCCATCGGGCCACCGGACACAAAGATCACCGGAATGTTCAGGCGCAGCGACGCCAACAGCATTCCCGGAGTGATCTTGTCGCAGTTGGAAATACAGACGATGGCATCGGCGCAGTGCGCGTTCACCATGTACTCAACCGAATCGGCAATCACTTCACGCGATGGCAGGCTGTACAGCATACCGTCGTGACCCATGGCGATACCGTCATCCACGGCGATGGTGTTGAACTCTTTCGCCACACCACCGGCTCTTTCAATCTCACGCGCAACCAGCTGACCCAGGTCTTTCAGGTGCACATGACCCGGCACAAACTGAGTGAAAGAGTTAGCCACGGCAATGATCGGCTTCTGGAAATCGTCATCTTTCATCCCGGTAGCGCGCCACAGAGCACGGGCTCCGGCCATATTGCGACCTGCGGTGGAGGTCTTTGAACGGTATTCAGGCATGGTGTCCCTCGTCTGATCAACGGCTGAAAAATAAAGGCGCTTATTGTATCAGCCGCGGCGCAATTGCTCATCTGCCTATTTTGCTGCCTATAAATCGCGACGTTATGCCCAGAATCTGTGGGTAACTTTGTGAGTAACATCTGAGTGAATGGCTGTAGGTAAGACAAGACGGGCCAGTGTGACAGATTGATGAAAGTTTAACCGTTGCCGGTACAAATTCGAAAACTCAGAAAAATCCAGATATCACAAGGGTTTGAAGTGATTATTCGAAATAAATTCAGGGGCTTAAGATTGGTTATTAAAATAATCTGTCAAGAGTTGACTTGTGGAAAAATAAAGTCGGAGGTGTGAGTAACTTTGTGAGTAAGCTGATGATTGGTTGAGGAAAACTCATCGGCTGATAGGGTTTAACGGGTAGGGATTAATTGATAGAAGCCACTCTAGAGGGTAGATTGCCGATGTCACTTGATTAGGAATCACTGCATGACCTTTGATGAATGGATGCGAGCACAGGGGCTATCGGATGCTTCAGCGAAAAAATATCTATCGAGTGTACAAGGCGTTATGTCTGAATGGGCGCAAAGTGCGGGTTTGATCGACGGTCCTCTAACGTCTATCTCTGGTCTCGCCCAATTTCACGTTGTGGCAGAGCAGCTGAAGCAGTTACCCATCTTTGTAGAGCGCAACACGGTTGGTAAATCTATGTACAGCAGTGCATTGAATCGCTTTGCTGATTATTTAAAAGCGGGGTTTGACTCGGATATAGAAGCCGACATTGATGATATTTTTCGACAACCTAATATCAGTGAAACCGAAAAAAGTCGTCTCGTTAAAACTCGCATAGGACAGGGGGATTTTCGCACAAGGCTTATCGGCTATTGGCAAGGATGCGCGGTGACGGGCTATCAAGATGTTAGCTTTTTGGTCGCATCGCATATTAAACCTTGGCGTGTGTCTAGCAATGCGGAAAAGCTTGATCACTTTAACGGCTTGCTCCTTTTACCTACGCTGGATAAAGCGTTCGACGGTGGATTTATTAGCTTCAAAAATAACGGTGATATAGTGCTTTCACCGCAGTTATCTCACCCGGATGTTTTGGGCATTCGAAGCGATATGAACATACACCTCACGCAGCAACATTTAGGTTTTTTAGAGTTTCATCGCGACTGTGTTTTTCGCAAAGCAGCGTATTAACGTCGTTTAAAGCTCAGGCTAATTAACCCACACCCATCTGCACCAGCAGCATATACATCGCCGTCCCTCCGACAATACTGATCAGCGCCTGGCGGAACGCCAGGTGCAGCGCCGTTACCAGCAGCAGGCAACCCAGTTCGGGCAGAAAATCCAGTGAGAATGCTACGTCGTTTTTAAACGAATAAATCACCAGCAGCACCATGACGATGGGCGGCAGAAAACGGCCGAGGTGTTCCAGCAGCGGGTGGTCGGCCACCCGGCCGAGTAGCATAAAAGGCAGGGCACGGGTCAGGAAGGTAACGCCCGCCAGCAGCGCAATTACGCTACTCAGATACCAGAATTCGTTCATGCCTCAGGCCCCTTGTGTGTGCGGCGCGCGGCGTATTGCATCATCAGTACACTGAGGCTGAGCAGAATGGCAATCAGCAGCATCTGTTCGCGGCTGATCAGCAGTAACGTTCCGAGGCCAATGGCCAGAGCGGCAACAAAAGGGCGGATATCGCGCAGGTGTTTGTACTGCTCGATGGTCAGCACCATAAACAGTGCCGGTAATACAAAGGCGATGCCATCGGTTGAGAATTCCAGCTGGCTGCCGAGCCAGGCACCGACGGTGCACCCCACTAACCAGTACAACTGATTGATGGCGGTTACCCGCAGCTGGAACTGGCCGCGGTCGATATCCGCCGGCAGCGATGTGGCAGTAATCAGCGAGTAGGTTTCATCGGTGAGGCCAAAAATCTGATACAGGCGGCGCCAGCCCCGGTTGGGCATACGGCTGATTAATGACAGGCCGTAAAATATATGGCGCGAGTTAATCAGCAGGGTGGCCACGGCCATTTCGGTCAGCGTTGCCTGGTTGGCCAGTAATCCCACCGCCAGAAATTGTCCGGCACCGGCGTAAATAAACAGCCCCATCGCGGTGGCGTACAGCCAGTGGTGATCCAGCTCGCTGAACAATACGCCGAATGCGGCTCCCAAAGGCAGATAGCCAAACATCACAGGCAGCGAGGTGCGCAGCACCAGCGTGTTAAGCGGAGAAAGCGTCATATCAGAAGTGGCGGCCGTGAATGGATGATTGGGTCAATAATGATTGGGTCAAGATTGGCAGGAGAGCAGAGGTGATCTGTTTATCGGTACCTTTATTTATCAGTACCATGCTCTATCAATAGACCAATCAGCAAGGCGGCAGTTTAAGTCTCAGGCGGGTGGCGGACAAGTGGACTTTGGTAACCGTTCTGGCCCGGTTACAGGCTGAATAAAGTCTGCCAGTCGGTATACTCACAGCAGCATTTTATTAAACCTATTATTTGCGCGCATTGTTTTGCGGTCGTTTTTACGGTTGTCGCTATCAATGGCCTTTGCGCATCGTCAGGAAATACCATGAACCCAGGTGTTAACGATCTCTTCTTCCTGCCCCTTGGCGGCACCGGCGAGATCGGTATGAATATGAATCTTTACGGCCATGATGATCAGTGGCTGATGGTCGATTGCGGCGTAACCTTCCCGAAGCCGGGACGGGTCAGCGCCGATGGCACCCGCCACCATTCGGGCGAGCCGGATACGCAAATGCCCGATCCGGAATTTATTGCCGCGCGTAAAGATCAGCTGGCCGGCTTAATTATCACCCACGCCCACGAAGACCATATCGGAGCGGTGCCCTATCTGTGGCATAAGCTGCGCTGCCCGGTGTACTGCACGCGCTTTACCGCCGAAGTGCTGAAAAAGAAACTCGCCGAGCATGGCCTGCTGCATCAGGTAAAAATCATCGTGCCGGAAACCGGTGAGCGTGTAGCCATCGGCCCGTTTGAGGTGGAATTTTTAGCCTTAACGCATTCGGTACCCGACCCGAATGCGCTGATGATCCGCACCGCCGCCGGCAATGTATTTCATACCGGCGACTGGAAGCTCGACCCCGAGCCGGTGGTGGGCCACGGCTATAAACAGGAAACCTTTACCCGTCTGGCACAGGAAGGTGTGCTGGCGATGGTGTGCGATTCCACCAATGCCACCGTGGCCGGGCATTCCGCCTCGGAAGGCGATCTGTACGATGGCCTGCGCCATTACATCGAAAGCGCCAAAGGGCGGGTGATCGTTACCTGTTTTGGCAGCAATATTGCGCGCCTGTTAACCCTGTCCCATGTGGCGGACGACACCGGCCGTTATATGGGCCTTTATGGCCGCTCGATGATTAATATGCATCAGTGCGCCAAGCGTGCGGGCGTGTGGCCGTTCAGTGCCGGCTCGGTGGATACCGGGCATCTGGGCTATTTACCGCGCCACGAAGTGCTGGCGGTGGCGACCGGCAGCCAGGGCGAACCGCATACCGCGCTGCGCCGTCTGGCGGCAGGCACTCACCCTGATTTTGAACTGGAACCCGGCGACCGTGTCATCTTCAGCGCCCGCGCCATTCCCGGTAACGAAGAAGCTATTCAGGGCATTATCGACCAGCTGCACAGCATTGGCGTGGAAGTGATCACCGCCGACGATGCCGAACTGCCGATTCATGCCTCCGGCCATCCGGCGCAGGAAGAGCTGGAGACTTTATACCGCTGGGTGCAGCCGGAAATTGCCATTCCCGTGCATGGCGAAGAAGTGCATATGAAAGCCCACGCTGCACTTGCCAAAGGCTGCGGTGTGCCGCGTACTCTTACCGGGCGCAATGGCGACCTGTTTATGCTGGCGCCGGTGCCCGGAATACAGCGGCAAAAGGTGCGCACCGGACGGCTGGGCTGGGAAAAAGGCGCGCTGGTGCGGGTGGTCTGAGTGCAAAAATCGGCCGATGGGCCTGCTGCATTATTAACCCTCACCTGGCTCCCACGCTCTGCGTGGTAGCCCTTGCTGGCACGGTTGCATTCCCACGCAGAACGTAGGAACGAGGAAGAATCACCCAATGAGCCTGCTGTTTTCAGCAAAAGAACAACTTTTTAGAAAGATATATGCGGATTTTTGCGATTTTTAATCGAAATCGTCCGGAGCAAAATGCCCTCAATTCCTGCGATCACTCATATTGAGGAGCACAAACATGGCAACACTTCTGTACATTAAAGGCAGCATCTTCGGCGACCACGGTCAGTCCAGTCAGCTTGCCGAAAAATTCATCGCTGGCTGGAAAGCCGCTAACCAGAACGGTGAGGTTGTGATTCGCGATCTGGCCACAGACGTTCCGCCTTATCTGGATGCCAACAGCGTTGGTGCCTTTATGACCCCGGCTGAACAGCGTACAACCGAGCAGCAAAGCATTGTGGCGTACTCCGATGCCCTGATCGCCGAAATCAAAGCAGCCGACGAAGTGGTGGTGGGCGTGCCTATGTACAACTTCACCATTCCGGCGCAGATGAAGTCTTACCTCGACTTCTTATGCCGTGCCGGTATCACCTTCAAGTACACCGAGACCGGCCCGGTGGGTCTGCTCGATAACAAACCGGTGCATATTCTGGCGACCCGCGGTGGCCTGTACAAAGGCACTCCGGCCGATACCCAGACGCCGTTCCTGACCACCATCTTCTCCTTTATCGGTCTGAGTGATGTGCGCTTTGTCTATGCCGAAGGTCTGAACCTGGGCGACGACAGCAAGAATGCCGCTCTGGAAGCTGCCGGTCAGGAAATCGCCGCACTGGCGTAATTCCCGGCTTTGTTGACGCGACAGCCTAAGCGGAAGGTGCGAAAGCAGCTTCCGTTTTTTTATGCCTGCGGTTCCTGCCCTGTATCCACAACGATCAGCCCGCTGCGCCGGATGTGAATGTTACCCAGAGATTCTGTGGATAAAAACGTGGACAAGTTTGGGGTAAGGGGCTGCAGGGCACTTTCTGTGGGCGTTGTTGTCAGATCGTGCGAATTTTAAACGCCTGTACGAATTCGGCCGCAGGCCACGTATAGCAAGCCCTGGCAAGAAAATTTTGTAAGAAAAATCAGTAGGATGAGCGCAGAGGCTGTGTTATGGCGCGTGGTTTGCGCCGGCGTTTACAAAAAATAAAATGTGGATAACTTTGTGAGTTAACTGCGGGCAAGTTGCGTATAAGCTGGGGCCAAACCGCATTTTTGCTGTAAAAACAGGTGTTTAGGGTGGCTGGTTAAATCTCCCCGGCGCCCTTCACCCAAACCGGCATTTTTGCGATAATCGCGCCCTTTTCTGAAAACATCTTCTGAACACAAATTAATCAGGCCAGATTTCCTCTATGAAACCGCAAATTGCTGAGCTTTTGTCCGCTGCCGTCGCCTCTCTCAAGGCCCAGGGAACCCTTCCCGCTGATCTCGAACCGCGCATCCAGATCGACAACACCCGCGACAAAGCCCACGGCGATCTGGCCACTAACCTGGCGATGATGCTGGCCAAGCCTGCCGGTAAAAATCCACGCGAACTGGCGCAGCTGCTGGTGGACGCCCTGCCGGCCAATACGCTGGTAGAAAAAGTCGAAATTGCCGGCCCGGGTTTTATTAACTTCTATCTGAGCGATGCCTCGACCGCCAGTCTGGTAAAAGCCGTGCTGGAACAGAAAGAAGCTTACGGCCGTAACAGCGATGGCGCCGGGCGCAAAGTGCAGGTGGAATTTGTGTCGGCCAACCCGACCGGGCCGCTGCATATCGGCCACGGCCGTGGTGCTGCCGTTGGTGACTGTATCTGCCGTCTGCTCGATGCCTCCGGCTGGGATGTAACCCGCGAATTTTATTACAACGATGCCGGTGCGCAGATTAACAATCTGGCGCTGTCGGTACAGGCGCGCTGCAATGGTCTGACCCCGGACGATGCCAGCTGGCCGGAAGACGGCTACCGTGGCGATTACATCGTCGAGCTGGCCAACAGCTATATGAACGGCGATACCGTTGAATCTGCCGACCAGAGCTTTACCGGAGCCAAAGACGCCGATGACCTCGAAGCCATCCGTCACTTTGCCGTGGCTTATCTGCGTCGCGAACAGGATCTGGATTTAAAAGCCTTTGCTGTCGATTTCGATGTGTATTTCCTCGAGTCTTCCCTGTACAGCGAAGGCAAAGTCGAAGCCGCCGTAAAAACCCTGATCGACAACGGCTACACCTACGAAGACGGCGGCGCACTGTGGCTGCGCACCACCGATTTCGGTGACGACAAAGACCGCGTAATGCGTAAAAAAGACGGCGGCTACACCTACTTTGTACCCGATGTGGCTTACCACCTCGACAAATGGCAGCGTGGTTTTGAGCGTGTGGTGAACGAGCAGGGCGCCGACCACCACAGCACCATTACCCGTGTGCGCGCTGGTCTGCAGGCGCTGAATGCCGGTATTCCGCAAGGCTGGCCAGACTACGTGCTGCACCAGATGGTGACCGTTATGCGCGGCGGCGAAGAAGTGAAAATCTCCAAGCGTGCCGGCAGCTATGTGACCCTGCGCGATCTGATCGACGAAGTGGGCCGCGACGCGACCCGTTATTTCCTGGCCGCGCGTAAAGCCGACAGCCAGTTAACCTTCGATATCGACCTGGCGCGTTCACAGTCGTCCGATAACCCGGTTTACTACATCCAGTACGCCCATGCCCGTGTATGCTCTATTTTCCGCAAACTGGCGGAAGCGGGTCAGAGCTGGACGCTGGCCGAAGGTTTGGCGGCACTGCCAAGACTGGAACTGGAAAGCGAAAAAGACCTGATTGTAAAACTGGGTCGCTTCCCGGAAATCGTTAAAGTGGCTGCCAATAATCACGAGCCGCACAGCGTGGCGAATTACCTGCGCGATCTGGCCGGTGATTTCCACACCTACTACAACTCAGAAAAAACCCTGGTGGACGATGCCGATGTGCGTAACGCCCGTCTGGCACTGGCGGAAGCCGTGCGTCAGGTGATCAGCAATGGTTTAGGGTTACTCGGTGTTTCTGCGCCGCAGGAAATGTAACTGCTCTGGCTACCGTACTTGTTAATACGGCGTTGAAGTCGTGCTCGAAATGCTCACTTACGAATATGTAGGCTCCGCTTTCTTGCCCGACTTCGCCTTGTCTTAACGGCGTACGCTACACCAGAAATCAGCGCCTCTTTAATCAGTGTTAATGGGCACTACATAACAGGACAACGAAATGTCGGACAGCGCAAGTCGTATTCCCAAGTGGGTGTGGGTAACCACGCCAACACTGGCAGTCGCCTTTATCGGATTTATTCTGTATCTGGCGACCATTCCCGCCGGCGATGAACTGGAAGCCGTAAAAGGCGATGCCAAAAAAGCTCTGAAACTGGGTGTGGAAAAAGCCAAAGAAGAAGCGGCAAAAGAAGTCGCCAAGCCCAGCTATGAATTTTACCAGCTGCTGGAAAATCAGACCGTCGAAGTACCTAAAGTCGATGTGTATAAATCGACACCCAAAGACGCCGAGGTGGATTACACCTATCGTTTACAGGCGGGTTCCTTCCGCTCTGCCGACGATGCCGAGCGCCTGCGTGCCAGCCTGTTGCTCGAAGGCCTGAATGCCTATCGTCAGGAATCGACCGTTAATGGCAGCACCTGGCACCGGGTATTTGTCGGCCCCTTTACCGACCGTTCAAAAATGAATAAAGCACAGGATTTGCTGGTCAGCCGTAATATCAGTCCGTTAGCGCTGAAAGAACCGGTTAAGAAATAAACCGTGCCACATCATAACGCCAGGGACTGGCTGCACGAATTCTGGTTATTTGGTCTGAAGCAGGCCTATGCCTGCCTGTTCGGCGGATTTCTTTTATTGGTAATGATCGTTACCCGTTACTGGTATCCGCTTGAATCTTTGCACCGTTACGATTTTATTTTTCTCGCCGCCATCGCCTTTCAGCTGCTGTTACTGGCCTTTAAGCTGGAAACCCTGCGCGAAGCCTGGGTGATCGTGGTATTCCATCTGGTCGCCACCGTGATGGAATTATTCAAAACCTCAGACGCCATCGGCTCCTGGGTTTACCCCGAAGACTATATATTTGGTATCGGCAACGTACCGCTGTTTACCGGCTTTATGTACAGCGCCGTGGGCAGCTATATTGCCCGCGTATGGCGGATATTCGACTTCCGCTATTCGTATTACCCGCGCCGCCGCTGGACTATTATTCTTGTGGTTCTGATTTACCTGAATTTCTTCAGCCATCATTTTATCTGGGATCTGCGCTGGCTGCTGCTGGGCGCAACCATCGTCTTATTTGCCCGCACCCATATTTATTTCCGTATGCACCGCGAGCACCGCCATATGCCGTTACTGGTTGGCTGGCTGCTGGTGGCCCTGTTTATCTGGCTGGCAGAAAATATCGCCACCTACACCAATGTCTGGATTTACCCCAATCAACAGAATGGCTGGCAAATGGTGCCGCTGGCCAAGCTGTCCTCCTGGTATTTACTGATGCTGCTGAGTTTTGTGCTGGTGTCGTTAATTAACAGGATTGAGATACCGGTGCGGCAGAAAGTGGATTGAAAGCCAGGAGTTCCCTCCTCCACAAATCATGCTAGGGTGAGCATCCGGATAATCACTTAAGGGCTGGAATATGGATGTTCGTTCTTTGATCTCTCGTTTTGTCACTCGTTTTGCCAAGAACAGCGGGCTTGCGCTCTGTCTTGGTGCTGCTGTCTTAAGTCCTGCCAGTCTGGCGGATATTAATGCCGGTACGAACAGTGAAGACCGCTTCTGGATCAACCGCACCCACGATAATCTGGCTAAGTTTGATAACTATCAGGCACAAACAGAGCAGGCGCAATCGGGCGCTGGTGCTGCGGTTATCAGTGATGTGCTGTTTAAAAAACCGGATGGCTTTTATCAGACGGTGCTGCAGCCGGATTCTCTCCGCGGTATTGAAGTCAGCCAGCGTGCCGGGGTCATCACCCTGCTTGATAAGCCGAACCAGCGGGCATTCATCGTCAAAGGGCTTGAGGCTTATCAGGCGGGCGGTTCTCTGGAGACAATCAAAGATATCTATCTGTTCAACAAAGAACATTACGAGCAGACCTTTACGCCCTCTATTCATGTTGCTGACCGTCTGGCGGTTGGTATCGATTTTGTCGCCAGAGATGAAAGTGATGAAATCAGAAAGATAGAAGCCTTTGTCGATTATCATCACTCCCTGTTTATGCAGGCCCGCTTTGTATTTAACCATGGTGTTGAATCGACCATCAGAAACAACAGTATCGAATTCAATAAGGAAGGTCTGACGCTGCCGGAGATTAACTTACCGCAGAATACTCAGGTAAGGGTTTTGGATTTAAGTAAGAAAGCCCTGTCGCAGAAAGAGCTGAGTAAAAAGGCCGCTAACAGCATTGTCTGGCCGGAGGATAAAAATAATACCTGGGGTTTCTCGCAGCGTAAGTTTTATCAGCAAAGCAACAGCAGTGCGGCTTATTACTATGGCGATAAATTCTTTCTGCTTGCGATTGCCACACCAGAGGGAAGCCAGCCGGTAACTGTACCCGCCGTGCCGCTGACCATTGGCAATACGCCGGTGCTGCTCAGCCAGTTTCCGCTTTTTGTGCATTTAGCCTTTAACCATAAGGGCATCAGTTACACATTAGTATCCAACGCTCATCCTGAAAGCCTGTTGTCTATGGTGAAAGGGATGACTTCGGCGCAATAGCCTGCGGAGTTATTCCGGCGTTGTTCAATACGCTGTAAGCCAGCGTATTGAACCCGGAGTATTGAATCCTTCTCTTTAAGTTCTTCTCTTTAAGTTCTTCTTTTCAATTCCTTTTAAATGCCTTATCTGCGGCCGTAATGCTCTTCTACCCAGGATGGGTGCTTCCACAGAATGCGGATATCACGGTAGTGCAGAATATCGCGCCACATACTGACAAACTCGGCGATCACCAACCGAAACGGGTTCAGGCTGTTAGCCGGGCGGAAATCGACGCCATAACGGATTTCGCCTGCGTCTTTTTCATCGACAAAGGTGCCGAATAAACGATCCCAGATAATCAGCACACCGGCAAAATTAGTATCGATCTGCTTTGGGTTACTGCCATGATGCACGCGGTGATGCGACGGTGTATTAAATACATATTCAAACCAGCGCGGCAGTTTGCGTACGACTTCTGTGTGGACAAAAAACTGGAAGAACAGGTTAAGTTCGAGAGCAATCACCGCCTGTTCGAGACTGAAACCAATCACCGCTGCAGGCAGCATGGCAACCAGCATAATACCGTTAAAGGACACAACCGGCGTCTGCCGCAGTGCGGTGGAAAAATTAAAACGCTCAGAACTGTGGTGTACCCAGTGCCCGGCCCAGCCGTAGCGCACTTTGTGCATAAAGCGGTGCACCCAGTAGAAATTAAAATCGACCAGTACCATCAGCAGAATAAAATTCAGCAGCGGTGATGATGACTGCCATTGAAAGCCATAGGTCTGTACGGCCAGATAAATCACGGAACCGATAAAAATAATCGACAGCGCATCAAGCACTTTATAAATAAGTCCGGTGCCGATATTGGCCGCCGATTCTTTCAGGTCGTAGGCATCGGTTTTTCCCTGACGTATCAGCCAGGCGCGTTCGGCGAACATCACGGCAAAAAATACCGGACCGGCCAGAACGATAAACACAAGGGCGTGTAAGAAGTCTTCCATCTTTTTCTCCGCTGGGTTTGACATGCTGGCCAATCTACCGGGAAACTGAAAAGCAAAATGACTTCCTCGTGCCAGGTTTTTAGCATTTCATGCCAACTCCACAGAATGCAGGTATTGTCCGTGTCACCGGCAGCTGGATACGGCTGCTCACCGACTGGCTTGATCAGAACGGGCTGGATGCCCCGGCATTGCGCGCAGCGGTTGCCGCCTACGGGCCGACCGATAATGTGCCGATTAATGACTGGGCGCAGATGCTGGAAGCGGCTTTTGCCCTGCGTCCGCAGGATCAGGCCGCCTCGCTGGCGTTAGCGCGTCTGGTGACGCTTCAGCATACCGGCGTATTGGGTTATCTCGCCGCCGCCTGCGACAATCTCGGTCAGGCATTGCTGAGTTATCAGCGCTTTGAGCGTTTATTTTATGGTGCTTCGGTGGCGCAGATTCACAGCCGCAGCGTGGATAGCACTCCGTGTGTGGAAATCGCCTGGCAGCCGTTACCGGGGATGGCGCTGGTGGACGAAACAGCCATTGCCGCGCTGGTGCATATTACCCGCCAGAATCTGGTGCGTGATGTTGCCTTGCAACAGGTGCACTTCAGTCATCGCTGTAACCCGCAGCAGCTGCAGGCGCTGGAAGATTTTTTTGCCTGTCCGGTGGTGATGGAAAGTGACCGCATCCGTCTGCTGTTCAGTGTTGATGTTCTGAGCCTGCCATTAATGCGCGGTGAGCCGGGGTTACGCCATCTGCTGGAAGAGCAGGCGCTGTCGATGTTGCGTGCGGTGCCGGAGCCGGATGAATTTCTGCGCCAGCTGCAGGCGGAAGTGGTGCGTCTGCTGCCGGAAGGCGAAGCGACCATCGAATCGCTGGCGCCACGGCTGTACTGTTCAGTAAGAACCTTGCAGCGGCGGTTGGATGAAAAAAATCTGAGCTGGAAAGCCTTGCTGGATCGCACCCGTGAACAATTAGCCTGCCAGTATCTGGCCGATAACAGCCTCAGTCTGCTGGAAGTGTCCATGCTGCTGGGCTACCGAAATCAGGGCACTTTTTCACGGGCTTTTAAACGCTGGCAAAACTGCAGTCCGCTGGCGTACCGCAAACATCAAATGCACAAAAATGCGTCTGATCATAAGGATTAATTAACGATGACAAATATGAACTGGCAGGCCGCACTGCAGCAACACTTTGGCTTTTCAGCGTTGCGGCCCGGTCAGCAGCCGGTGGTTGAGGCGTTACTGGCCGGGCATTCGGCCGCGGCTATTTTTCCGACCGGTTCCGGTAAATCGCTCTGCTATCAGCTGCCGGCATTATTACTGCCAAATTTAACGCTGGTGATTTCGCCTCTGCTGGCCTTAATGCAGGATCAGGTGCAGTTTTTGCGCAGCAAAGGTATTGCCGCAGCGACCATTGATTCTACCCAGAGCCGCGACGAAGCACAGGAAGTGATGAACGGCGTGCGCAGCGGCAGCATTAAAATTTTAATGGTGTCGGTTGAGCGCCTTAAAAATGAACGCTTCCGCCAGTTTATTCAGCAGATTCCCATCTCGTTGCTGGTGGTCGATGAGGCGCACTGTATTTCGGAGTGGGGGCATAATTTCCGCCCGGATTATTTAAAACTGCCCGATTACTGCCGTGAATTTGCTATTCCACAGGTGCTGCTGTTAACCGCTACAGCTACTACGGCGGTGATTGCCGATATGCAAAAGCATTTTGCTATTAAACCCGAGCATGTGGTCTGCACCGGCTTTTACCGGCCAAATTTACGCTTACTGGCCCAGCCGACGGCAGAGCATGAGCGCGTTGCCAAATGCGCCACCTGGCTGAATTATCTGGCGAAAAAGAGTGCGGAAAAACACGAGGATTTTGCCGCGGTTATTTATGTCACCCTGCAGAATACCGCCGAGGAAGTCGCCGCCGCGCTCAATGCTCAGTTGCCTTTTGCCGTTGAAGCCTATCATGCCGGTATTGGTCACGAAGAGCGCGATGCCATTCAGCAGCGCTTTATGCGCGGCAATACGCCGGTGATTGTGGCCACCATTGCCTTTGGTATGGGCGTGGATAAAAGCAATATCCGTCAGGTGATTCATTACGACCTGCCCAAATCCATCGAAAATTACAGTCAGGAAATCGGCCGTGCCGGACGCGACAGCAAAGCCTCGGACTGCATTATGCTCGGTGATGAATCGGGCCTGACGGTGCTGGAAAACTTTGTCTACGGTGATACGCCGGAGCTGAGCAGTATTCAGCAGGTGCTGCAGACGATCAGTACACAAACCCAGAATGGTCAGTGGGAAGTACTGATGACACCGCTGTCGGCGGCCAGCAATATCCGTTTATTACCGTTAAAAACCCTGCTGGTTAATCTGGAAATGCGCGGCGTATTAACCTCGCAATACAGCTATTTTGCCGAATATAAATACCGCCTTAACGGTAACGAAGAAGCATTACTGGCGCATTTTCAGCCGGAGCCGCAGCAGTTTCTGCGTACGGTATTCAACAGCAGCGATAAAGGCCGCAGCTGGTACACACTGAATATTCCGGCACTGGAGAAAACTCTGGCTCAGACTCAGACAGGCAGCGATGTACCGCCACGGCTGCGCGCACTGCGGGCGCTGGAATACTGTCAGGAAAAAGGCTGGTTGCAGCTGGAAAGCAAACAGATGACCGATGTTTACCGCGTAAATACCGCATTATTGCAGCCCGCATTGGCCAATGATTTATATCAGCATTTTGCCGCCAAACAGCAGAGCGAAATTCAGCGTATACAGCATATGCTGGAGCTGTTCCGTCAGCCGCGTTGTATCAGCCGTACGCTGGCCGGGTATTTCAGCGATAACCTGAGTGAAGACTGTGGTCGCTGCTCGGTATGTCGCGGCGAACATCAGCCGTGGCCGGTACGTAATACGCAGGGAGATTTTGCCGGGCTGGATGCGCGTGCGCTCTGTGCTCCGGTGCAACAGGCTATTCAGGCGCAATTCGGTCAACCTGCTTCGGTCGAGCTGTTAACCCGCTATTTATGTGGTATTTATGTGCCCTGGCTGAGCAAAATAAAAGCCCGTTCGCTCGGCGCGATGGGCAGGCTTGAACAGCAGCCCTATGCGCAAGTGCAGCAGTGGTTAAAGCAAAGCCTACAGATCCCTTAAATACAGGCTTACCGGCGTTCCGGCACGGAGAGATTATGAGCATTCTGCACAGCCAGCACCGGCTGGACATTCAGACCCCGGAAGGGACGCGCAGCATGGCCTATATGCAGTGGCATAACAGCCTGCACGAACAACAGCCCTTGCTGCTCTGTGTTCATGGCCTGACCCGTAACAGCCGCGACTTCGATTCGCTGGCTGAAAAACTGGCTGAACATTACCGTGTGATCTGCCCGGATGTGTTGGGGCGTGGTGACAGCGACTGGCTGCAACAGCCAGCTTTGTATGGCTATCCGCTGTATATCGCACAGATGCAGCAATTGTTGGCGCATCTGTTTGCCGAGCACGGCGTCAGCGCTTGTGATTGGGTGGGTACCTCAATGGGCGGACTGATCGGCATGATGCTGGCGGCGGCCCCCGGTGACAGCATCGGCAAGCTGGTGCTGAATGATGTCGGCCCGCTTATTCCTTATGAAGCTCTGGCGCGTATTGGTCAGTATGTCGGCAAAGCACCACATTTTGCTCATGTTGGCGAAGCCGAACAGTATTTGCGTCAGGTTGCTCAGGCCTTTGGCCCGCTGACCGATGAACAATGGGCGCATCTGGCCCTGAATGGCACCGAAGCCTGTGATGACGGCTTATGCCTGCGTTACGATCCGGCCATTGCCGATGGCTTTGCCGCAGTAACTGGCGATGTGGATTTATCGGCGGTGTGGACGGCGGTGCATTGTCCGGTGTTGGTTATTCGCGGTGCTGAGTCAGATTTATTATTAGCTGAAACCGCACGCAGCATGCTGCAGCATAACGATACTCAGCTGATTGAATTTCCCGGAATCGGTCATGCACCCATGTTAATGGCGCGCGATCAGATCACCGCCGTGCAGAATTTTCTGACACGTTGATACTTTCCTGTAGCCTGCTTTTTTAAGTACAAAAAAAGCAGCCCGAAGGCTGCTTTCCGTGGTTCAGATGAATCGTCTGCGCAGACCCAGAATGCTCAGGATCAGCAAGCTCAGCCCGCCAAGGCCGCCGCCTGAGGAGGATGAGCTATTGTCGCCGCCGCCATTATCGCCGTCGCCATTATCGCCGTCGCCATTATCGCCGTCGCCATTATCGCCGCCAGTATCCGGTACCTTGTAGGTATAAACATCCGAGTGACCATTATTACCACCGTCAACGCGGGCGAATAGCACGTCGGCTCCGGTCAGGAGCTGCAGGCCCTGCTGCATTCCGAGAAAGAGGTAAGACGTGAAATCAGAGGTTGCCAGCGCCAGCGCGATTGATTCCGCACCTACGCTCAGGTACGCCTGAAAAATAAACTGATCGTTATGCACGCTGACATCATTCAGGTACAGCGCAGCGTCTTCAGGCAGAGCGTCCCAGACACCGGCCGCTAAGGCCGCTGCATCGCTGCTGATCCAGTTCTGACCGGCATCCGGTGATGCCTGTACATTCTGATAGCCCCAGACAACCACTTGCTGACCGTTAACGGCCAGGCCTGCGATATCCTGCGGGTTGCTCCATTCGCCGGCGCTGCGCCAGGTCCAGTTGACGCCATCGCTGCTGAAGCCATAGTGGGCAGCGGTCCATGCCCAGCCTTCTTCGCTACCACTGTCGACTCCGCTGACACCTGCCACATGCACTGTGCCGTCGTCGGTCTGCACTATTTGCCGGGCGCGGAATACCTCACCTGTGGCGAGGCTTGGGGGGGTTACTGATTCCCAGCTGCTGCTGTCGCTGCTCAGCAGAAACAGCCCTTGTTCGCCATAACTGTCCGTACCAATCAGATTGCCGCTGGGCAGAGCATAAAAGATGGTGTTGTAGCTGATGGCATTAGCGAGCTCGGTCCAGCTCTGCAGATCGTCGGAGGTATACATCGCCAGAGTCTCTTCTGAAGCACCGGCCTGAGCGATATAACGCTGATTGAAACGGTCGTAAATAATGCCGCTCAGTGGCTCCGTATCCGGCAGGTTGGTCCAGTCAATCAGATCTTCAGATATGCTGAGACGGCTGACCATGCGGCCTTCGACATTGGTAGTTTCCATCGTGAGCAGTTTGCCGTTGAGATAAGCAATAGCGTTGCCAAATGGCAGAGTGGCGCTGTGTACACCTTGCTGGTCAATGCGCAGTACGGCGTCCTGCTCTGCACCGCTTTCATAGGCAGGCAAATAAATGTAGTAGGCATCACCGCCGGGTAAGGTCTGGGTGTAATCCCCCAGTTTTTGCTGGCTGCCAACCTTCTGCCAGTGCGGAGCTGCATCAGCATCCGACAGCAGCAGGTGGCTGGCGATCTGATCCTGATAGCTGCCTTCCGCTCTGTTGACAACACCAATGCTGGTCAGCACCGTCATGGCTGGCTGTCCGGGAGTCAGGCTGAAAACGGCTTCGCCGGTGTCGTTTTCAGCGTATGTGCGGCTGTCGGAAAAGCACTGCCAGTCATAGCCGATAACCGGACGGTCATTGTTCATGCTGAGTGACAGACTGCTGTCGGCGGCTGGGGTGGTGGTAAATTCTGCGCCCTGAGCCGTGCCGCTGACACTGATACTGACGGTGCCAGCCCAGCTGTTGGGCAGGGCAATACAGCCTGCGGTCTGGGTCTCTCCTGGGCTTTCGGTATTTGCAGAACCCATCGCCCGCACAATGGATACGCGGCCGTCATTATCGTGATTAATTGTCAGGTCGGCGCTGTCAAAGTAGCAGCCGCTTAACAGTGCCGTTGTCGCAGCGGCATACATCCTCAGTTTCATATTCTTCTCCTCGTCCTGCAGCGTAATAAGAGTCAGGCGCGCGATAGGCGCAGGCAATTAATAAAAAAGAGGAGTATTTGACGCTATCCGGCGCAGCTCATCATCCTGCAAAAGATTGAAATTGCAGTGTCGCAGCAGGAATCTGCCTTCAGGTGTGTGGTGCGAATCTGCATTGTCCGCTGACGCATAACGGCTGAGAATAGTCAGGTCTTTATGGAGGATTGTTAGCCCTTACTTCGGCTGAAGTGGCCGTAAAATCTGAAAATTCGGGGCGTTTTTTGCCCTATATCTCCCTTTTTGTTAGGCTGATAAGGCCATTTCTTATATCTGCGCTGATGCTCTGGCAAGCATTTCTTCTTGCGAAGCAGCCCGATATGCACTTGCCTGATCTATAGATCGGCGTCTGAAATCCGAACCTGCGCGTAAGCAAATAAGCAGGTCTGAATAAACCACGGGAGGCTGGCCGCAATGGCTGAAAAAAATGATCCGATGATCCCCGATGGCGATGTGAATCCGATCGACACTGATTATCAGGTCGGTCAGGACAACATCATTGTCAATGTTGGCCCTTTTGGGCTCGATATCCACAACCGCGTGTTCGCGGTGTCGGGATTGGCAGTTATCGCTTTTGTGCTGCTGACACTGCTGTTTCACAATCAGGTCGAACCGATGTTCGGCAGTATGCGTAGCTGGCTGACGACCAACCTGAGCTGGTTCTTCCTCAGTGCCGGTAATATTTTTGTGATTGTTTGTCTTGGCCTGATTGTTTCACCTCTGGGGCGCATTCGTCTGGGCGGTACCGAGGCGACGCCGGATTACAGCTATACCGCCTGGTTCTCCATGCTGTTTGCCGCTGGTATGGGGATTGGCCTGATGTTCTACGGCGTGTCTGAGCCGTTATCGCACTTTGGCAGTTCCTTTGCCGGTATCACCACAGAAAATGGCGTGCGTACCGACTGGGCTCCGCTGGGCGCTGCGGCAGGTGACGCCGAAGCGGCAGCCCGTCTGGGTATGGCCGCAACCATTTATCACTGGGCACTGCATCCCTGGGCTATTTACGCAATTATGGCGCTGGGGCTGGCGTTATTTTCCTTTAATAAAGGTCTGCCGCTGACCATCCGCTCGGTGTTTTATCCGGTGCTGGGGGAGCGCGTCTGGGGCTGGCCGGGGCATATCATTGATATTATCGCCGTGCTGGCTACGTTGTTTGGTCTGGCCACATCACTGGGTCTTGGTGCTTCTCAGGCAGCCTCCGGTCTGCATTATTTATTCGGACTGCCGGAAGGTAATACCACGCAGGTTATGTTGGTGATTGGTATTACTGCCATTGCCATGATGTCAGTGGTTGCTGGCCTGGATGCCGGGGTTAAACGCCTGTCAGAAATCAATATGATACTGGCCATTCTGTTGCTGCTGTTTGTTATTATCGTTGGCCCGACCCTGGCGATTGTGACCGGCTTTTTTGACAATATGCTGGCCTATTTCCAGAACCTGCCGGCACTTTCCAATCCGGTAGGGCGCGAAGATGCAAACTTCACCTCCGGCTGGACAGCCTTTTACTGGGCCTGGTGGATTTCCTGGTCGCCATTTGTCGGTATGTTTATCGCCCGTGTTTCCCGTGGACGTTCGGTGCGTGAATTTATGGTGTCGGTATTGCTGGTGCCATCGGCCGCCTGTGTTTTATGGATGACGGTATTTGGCGGCACCGCAATTGAACAATACGTTCAGGACGGCTACAAAACCGCCGCCGAATCGGCGCTGCCTTTGCAGCTGTTTTCTATGCTGGATGCTCTGCCGCTGGCGCAGATTACCTCCTTTATCGGTATTATTCTGGTGATCGTATTTTTTGTGACGTCATCGGATTCCGGGTCACTGGTTATTGATGTGATTTCGGCCGGTGGCAAGGTCGATGCTCCTACGCCACAGCGTGTGTTCTGGTGTACCTTTGAAGGGCTGGTGGCCATTGCGCTGATTCTTGGCGGCGGGCTGGTGGCTTTGCAGGCGATGGCGGTGTCGAGTGGATTACCCTTCACTATCGTTTTACTGGTCGCAACCTTTTCCATTATTAAAGGGTTGTCTTCTGAGCCTAAACCGGCTTAAAACAGCCTGGGTTACAACAGAACAACAGCACAGAATTATCTGTGCTGTTGTTTTTTACGGAATGGCTATGCAAGCAGAACATATCGAAATTGTTGATTTCCTGCGCCAGCATCAACCCTTTACCGGGTTAAGTGATGAAGTGCTGCAGCAGGTTGCTGCCCAGATCAGCATTGCCTACTTTAAAGCGGGCCAGCAGATTCTGGAATTTGGTGCCGAAATTAATGATTGGTATGTCATACGCAGCGGCGCCGTGGAAGTATTCCGCCGCAACGGCGAACTTTATAACCGTTTAAGTGAAGGCGGCTTTTTTGCCGAGTTCGGTTTACTGCGTAATAAGCGCGTGCGCTTTCCGGTATTCGCTCTGGAAGATACGCTGGTGTATATGATTCCGGAGCCTTTATTTACCGAATTATTTGATAATAACGAAGAATTTGCCGATCAGGTTGAGGTGGAAGACCGCACGCGTTTACGTCAGGCCGTTGCACGGCGCGAAGACGCTAACGAACTGATGACGGCCCGCATTGAAACGCTGGTCAGCCGCGAACCGGTTTTATTACCTGCCGGTGCTACGGCGCGTGAAGCGGCAATCCGCATGACCGAAGAGGGCGTTTCTTCATTATTGGTGGTCACCACCTCCGATGATCAGCCGATGGCGGCGGCACGCCTGGTGGGCATTGTCACCGACCGTGATATCCGCGACCGGCTGGTAACGCCGGGCCTGCCATTCGATACGCCGGTAACCGATATCATGACCGCCGAATTAACCAAGGTAGAGCACAATCAGTTTGTGTTCGAAGCCATTTTATTAATGCTGCGCTATAACGTGCACCACCTGCCGGTCATTAAACAGGGATTACCGCTGGGGGTTGTCGCGCTGGCGGATGTTATCCGTTATGAATCGCAGAACAGCCTGTTTGTGGTACGCAGTATTTTTAATGCACAAACCGTAGAAGAACTGACGGCGCTGGCGAGCGATGTGCGCGCCTGCTTCAGCCGCCTGGTGGCTGAGGATGCCAATTCGCGCATGATCGGTGGCTCAATGGCGGTGATTGGCCGCAGCTTTAAACAACGCCTGCTGGAAATGGCCGAAGAAAAATTTGGCCCGCCACCGGTGCCTTATTGTTTTCTGGCGCTCGGTTCAATGGCGCGGGAAGAACAGTTAATTGTCACCGATCAGGATAACGCCCTGATTCTGGATAACCGTTTTGATCCACAATTACATGATGAATATTTTTTAAATCTGGCCAACTTTGTCTGTGATGCTTTAGACGCGTGTGGCTATACCTATTGCACCGGCAAGGTGATGGCCACCAATCGTCAGTGGCGTCAGCCGTTAAAAGTATGGGAACAATATTTCAGCGAATGGATTGAGCGCCCGTCGCCGGAATTTCTGCTCAACAGCGCCATCTTTTTTGATCTGGAAGGGGTGTGGGGCGAAATGCACTGGCCAGAAATGCTGAATGATCTTATTCGCCGTAAAGCCCGCAGTAATTCCCGTTTTCTGGCCTGCATGGCGCGCGCGGCATTAACGCGTACGCCACCGCTCGGGTTTTTTAAAGGCTTTGTGATGGAAACCGACGGCAAGCATACTAATTCCATTAACATGAAACGGCGCGGCACTGCACCGCTGGCGGATCTGATTCGTGTGCATGCGCTTGCCGTTGGTTCCCGTGCACACAATTCGTTTGAGCGCTTACAGGATATTATCGAAGCGGGTCTTTTACCGCCGGGTAATGGCCCGGATTTGCGTGATGCACTGGAATTAATTGCCATGGTGCGTATTCGTCATCAGGCGCTGGATCTGCAATCGGGAACCGAGCCGGATAATAATATTGAGCCCGATAACCTGTCGGACTTTGAACGTAAAAATCTGAAAGATGCCTTCCAGATTCTCAGCAATGCGCAGAAGTTTCTGAAGTTCCGCTACCAGCCGGGCCGGGCGGTATAAAGAATGTTTTATCTGCCCCGCAGTCAGCTGCAAAATGAATCCAGCCTCAGTGTCGAAGACCTGTCGGCGGTGGATTGGCCCGCCCGCTTTCATGAACTGGCCGCCAGTGCCCGTCATCCGGCCCTGAAGCAGTATTACCAGGCTGGTGTACCGGATGCCGCTACCGCCATTGCCGATGTGCCGATGGTGGCGATGGATTTTGAAACCACCGGTCTTGATCCGCAGCAGGGGGGAATTGTCAGTATTGGTTTGGTGCCGCTGACACTGGCGCGTATTTCCTGCGCCAGCGCCGCCCATTGGATCGTGCGGCCGCGGGCGCGGTTATCGCATGAATCCATCGTGGTGCACGGTATTACCCACAGCGATATCGCCAGTGCGCCGGATCTGAGTAAAGTGCTGGATGAGTTGCTGGCACAGCTCAGTGGCTGCGTGGTGGTGGCTCATCACCGCAGTATTGAACGGCGTTTTCTCAACAATGCACTGCTGACCCGGCTGGGTGAGGGCATCGAATTTCCGGTGATTGATACCATGGCGCTGGAATCCCGTTTCCGTCGCCAGCCCGGTTTTCTGCAGCGTTTACGCGGGCATAAACCGGCCTCGGTGCGCCTGGCAGAAAGCCGTAAACGATATCACCTGCCTTTTTACCGTCCTCATCATGCCCAGACCGATGCGCTGGCCTGTGCCGAACTGTTACAGGCGCAGATTGCGCATCACTTCAGCCCGCAAACTCCACTGGGAGAGCTATGGAGCTGAGCGCGGTATTGACCGCTGAGCGTGGGCAACATGCTTGGCCGTCAGGCTGTAACGCAAAGGTAAACGGATAGCAGTCACCCTGTGCTTACAAATTCAAACGGATTGGTTACGAAATTCTCCCTGAGTCACAGAACGGTTGTTCACAGCTGTTCTAAAATAGGGGCAATAGATGATCAATCAGGATGACAGTGGTGGATGAGACTGAATGCTTTGAGTACGAACTGAGCGACAACGAGATGTTGCACGTCCATATGTGGGCGACGTTAGTCAGCTCCGGGCTGCTGTTTATTGTTGCTTATTTGAGTATGTAATAAAGCTGTTTGTTTTAATCTCTGCTGACTCTGTGTACGGCCCGCGTTTGTGCGGGCTTTTTTGTGTCTGCCGGCTTAGCCGCAGGGCAAAATAATGTCTGCCTGTTGCTTACATCGCTTCGACTTCTTCTGCCAGCGCCGAGCTGCCAATAATCTGAATGGCGCCGTTAAAGGTGTAGCCGATACTGTGTACCGTTTTAATCGGCATTTCATGGCCCTGAGCTTTGCAGCGGCGACGCAGGCGCGACACCATCACATCCAGGCTGCGGGTTTCCGGGGCGTAATCTTTAAAGCCAAGGGCGGCGTACAGTTCTTTGCGGGAGATGGCGGTACCGGGTGAGCTTGCCAGCTTCAGCAATAATTTAAGTTCCGATAAATTCAGGCTCTGAATGGTTTTCTGCGGCAGCACAATTTGCCATTCGGATAAATTCAGCTGCCAGATCTGCTCTGTGGTCGTCTGCTGATTTTCCCTGGCGTTGGTCGCAGGTGCGGCATTGCTGTGGTTGTCCGGTTTTGGCTCTCCCATCTTTGTCTCTGGCAGCTTGCCCGGCTTCTGCTGCGCGGCCATATTGTTAATAATCAGCAGTAATTCACGGCTGTCGACCGGCTTTGGTAAATAATAATCCGCACCACGACTCAGACCTTCCAGGCGGTCTTCCAGTGCGCCGTAGGCGGTCAGCATAATGATTTTTCCACAGCCTTTTTGCTTAAGGCGGCCGGCCGCATCAAAGCCGTTTTCTCCGGGCAGATTCACATCCAGGACGATAACATCCGGGGTAAAGCTTTGCAGGATATAATCCATTGCTTCGGCGGAATCTGCTTGCCGAACGTCCATGCCCTGATTGGCTAAAATCAGGGCAATAGGGGTGCGGAAATCGTCCTCATCATCCACAAGCAATACGCGGATGTCGCTCATTATTCTGTCTCCTTCAGTGGCAGGGTAATGCGGAAACGGGTGTCCGTAGCGCCGATCAGCCTGGCCTGTCCGTTATGTTGTTCGGCAATGGTGCGTACAAAGTACAGCCCTAAGCCAGTGCCTGGTGTGCGTTTATCGGCATTGATGCGGAAGTATTTTTCAAAAATTCTCTCCCGGTATTCAGCGGCGATTGCCGTGCCGTCATCGGCGACATCAATGTCGGCTTTCTGTTTATCTGTCCGCCATGAAAACTCAATACCCGCACGATTACGGGCGTGCTTCAGGGCGTTATTAATAAGATTGGAAAACAGAATAAATAACAGATGATGATCGCCAAAGACCATGGCCGGATGGTCACTACGGCCGATCAGTTTGACATCGTACTCATCGGCCACTTCCTGTAACACATGGGCCAGATTCACCCAGCGGAAGGTTGCGCGGTTATCAGACAACAGGTTTTGTATACGATCGTTGTTCAGGCAGCCATTAACTAAGGTTGTCAGCCGCAGGTTGGCGCGGCCAATACGTTCGACCGCTGCATCAACGTCTGCATTCTGATGATCTGACATCAGGGTAATGGCATCGGTATTGGCGCGGATAATCGCCAGTGGCGTGCGGAATTCATGTGACAGCATGGTGACAAACGCGCGTTGCTCCTGCAGTGCCTGATCGGCGATCTGATGCGCCTCTTGCTCATCGCGGAGCTTTTGTTTGAGCGATTCGCGCAGTCGTTCTGATGTCATAACGATGATGGAAAACGCATAAATAAACGCCAGAATAATGCCCCAGATAAAAATAGCGGAATCGTCACTTTTATCGAAAAAAACCATATTCTCCGGTGGGTTGTTCAGCGTGGTGATGATGCGGATTAAACTGACGACCCCCGCGCTGGCAAACGCAATGGCGACGCCGCGTCGCGCTGGCAGATGTTCCTGTCTGGCACGGTAAAGAGTAATGCTGATCAGAAAGCACAGCACGCCGATTCCCACCGCACTGGCAATCACTCTTAAGCCAAGGTGTTCGGTGTCGGGGAAAAAGAAAAAGATGGGGGACAGCGTTAACATCAGCGCGGCAGGCAGTCGCCACTGTGGCTGCTGTCCGCAAAAAATACGCATGGCCTGATACAGCAGGGCGTAGGACAACATCAGCAGCATATTGGCAGCGAAAATAGACAGCTCATCCGCTATTTGCCCGCGCATTAAAATTAATACCGTTGCCAGCGATTGACTGGCCGCGCCCAGCGTCGCCGGACGTAAACCACGTTCCTCCGGCACTAAACGCCAGAATAAAAACAGAGCAACAGCGCTGGCCAGCGTGGTGATCGCCATAATGGCAACCAGCGTGCGGATATCGAATAGCATGCATGTACCTTTGCCGCAGGCTTGCTGCAATTTCCAGCCCTGCCGGTTAAATTTTTCAACTCGTTACAATTCAGACCAAACGGGCTGTAACGGTCAGATATGCGCATCCTGACGACTATTGCAGCGAACAGCAATAGCCTGATTCATTTGTTGTCAGCGTCATGTCTTACCGCAATAAAGGAAGTAACTTTGCTCAAAATATGGGCTCAGCGTACAGGGTCGGCAGGCTGGCGTAACAGAGCTTGAGACAGTGCAGAAAAATAGCGGCCGAAAGCCAGGTTGATGACGCGGCGTTGTTCATCTTGTGGGTAAAGGCCCAGCTGCGCTTCCGCCGATTCTTTACTGCCTTTTACCAGAAAGGCATTTTTAATAACCGCATCCTGAATAAAGGCTTCAAAAGCGCGGGCGCAGAGTTCCTCCGGCTGGCTGTAATAACAGCTGCCCTGAGCTTTATCCTGCGCAGTGGAGGCGATAAACAGCCGGCTGGGTTTTTTGCCGTCAGGGCTGAGTAAAATGGCTTTGTAGCATTCGCCCAATAAGGCATTGAGCGGGTGTTCTATGGGCGATTCATTCTGCAGCCACAGGGCAGAAGCAAAACTCATGCGCGGCGCATTGCTAAATGCTTTGGCCGCCATGTAGTGGTCAAAGGCATGAAACCATTCATGCGCAATGCTGCCGGGGCCGGCATTTTTTGCCAGCGCAAAACTGCGTTGCAGCGGTGAATAATGTGCGGATACTCCCGGTCGGCCACCGCGGCCATATTGCAATGCCAGTGTGCCGCGCAACGAAATCAGCTCGCGCCGCAGACGCAGTGTTTTAGCGGTAGGTAATAATTGCCCGGCGAGAATCTGGGTTAAATCGCACAACGCATCGTAGAAGCAGGCGGCAGCGTATTCCTGTTCGCTTTGTTTTACCCAGCGGCCAATTTCCACACCGCGAAAATCAAACAACTGGCGAATGGTCAGAAAATCCGGAATCACGCCACCCAGCACGCTGCGATGGTCGGGGCCGGCGCGATAAAAACTGCGCTCGGTTAATGCGGTGGTCGGCTTGCCTGATTTGCGCATCGGATGTTGGCTGCTGTCTTTGGAAACAGCATTATGCCTGCAGAGTTTTCTGCGCTGTAGCGGAAATAAAAAATCCCGCGCAGGCGCGGGATTTTAAGGTCAGAGCCGAGCGGCAGACGCTGTTACCAGCGATCCGGCAACCACTGACCATTGCTGACCGCAAAGTTCACATGCACGTCGCTGCCGGAGGTGATGGCATTACGCAGCAGGCGGGCTTCATGGGCACTGGCCGGGGTTGTATAGCTATAGCCCGGATATTCAGCGGCACATGCAGCGGTACCGTTGGCGGCATTACCCATTGCCTGAGTGATGGCCCACTGGCCACTGTTGTTGCGGCAGGCATAGTTCAGGCTGTTGTCGGCAGCAACGCTCATAAAACGATTACCGTTGGCGTGGAAGCGGGCTACTTTTCCGTTGCTGTAGGCAGAAGCTGCACCTTCCGGCCCGACAGCCCAGAGCTGGTTGTTCAGGCGGTCACCGCTGTTATCCATATCGCCTTCATCAATCATATCCAGACCAAAAGCGTTGATACCGTTTTGCAGGCCGGTTAATGCATCTGCAGCGCTGACGTTATCGTTACAGAAATAGTTAATGCATTCCTGTGAGCGTACATAGCGGCTGCTGTTAAAGTGATTTTCGTAGACGTTCAGGCCACTGACGCCTTTGTTTTGCTCAAAGTTAACAGCAACACTTTTGGCAATATCACAGCCGGTGCTGCCATCATCTTTATAAATAAAGACCCGTTTTCCCTGTTGGCGGATTTGCTCGAAGGTCAGGTCGTAGGGCAGGGTCTGACAACTGCCAGCGGTGTAGACAATGTCGCCCAGCCATTCGACATCGCGTTGCAGCTGTTGATAGCCACTGCTGTCACCGTTGATATCGTCCTGCAGGTAGAAGAACACCACGTCATTGGCGTCGGCCCCTTTCAGCCAGCTGTCCACTTCACCCAGCATGCGGCGCAGCGTGGTGGTAAAGGTGGTGCCGCAATCAACCGAGTGACAGACCTTGGTGTAGCTGCCACCTTTACTGACATCCAGTTCAAAGAAACGCACACCCAGCTGCAGTTGCTCGATTAATGCACGACGATGGTTCGGGCCGGGAATCAGCTGACCGCCAAAATACGCGGTGCTGTTAAACGCATTGTGTGAAGCCAGGGCATTGGTTTCGCGGATAGGGCTGCGGTAACCGGCGGCTTCGGTAATATCGATCGCGGCTTCCTGCGCGGTAGGCACGCGTGACGTCACGCGGAAAGAATCAATATTATCTTCAGTCCAGCTCGCCGGGCGCTCTTCCAGATTGGACGTGCTGCGCGTCAGGATGCGGTTTTCTTTGCTGTAGTTAAAGCCGGGGTAATTAAAAATCTCGACATTGGCTTTACCGGCAACCAGCAGCGAAGAGGCTTTGTTACGGCCCAGTAATACATTATTCAGATCGGATTCACCTTCACCGGCCTGCAAGCAGTGTGGTGTGCCGCGAAAGCCCGGATGCTCGAATAAACAGGCAAAATCATTGCTGTTGCGGTTACGCACTTTAAATGAGCTGATGCCGTCGTTCATATTGCCCATTTTGTAGGTGTTGGCCATCACCCGGCTGTGTTTACCGCCGAAACTACCGTGCTCAAAAATCTCGATATAGCTGTTGCCGTACAGTTTAATGGACGACACCTTGTCGTTGCGGGAAGAGCCGATCCAGCTGTTATCACCAACGCCATAACACCATTCGGCGCCCTGATATTCTGCATGTTCATACAGACAGACTTTGTCTTCGGCCTGGGCTGCCAGCGCGGTGCCCGACAGCAATAATGCGGCGGTCAGCGCGCGCACAGAAGGTTTTTTCATACCGACCTCACAGAGAGAGTGGAGAGTTATTTTTGTTGTTCTCCGGTGGCGGCGTGAGATCACTCAACGGAGATAAGCTTCCATGCCGGAACTATCTTAGACCTGTGGTTGTTAAGGAGGTATGACAATATGAGACGATGGTCTTGTTTTTTTGGGGAAGTTTAAACTGATGAAATTATCAGAAGAAGCCAGCCGCAGAGAGCGGCTGGCCAGGCGTTCGCGTCAGCGGTTCAGCACTCTGCTCAGAGCAGTTTCATGGCGTCAATAAACGGTGGGTTTTTTTCGCGCAAAGCATCCAGTACCGGCTTGTGAAAGCGCTTTTTATGCTCGGCAAAAATAGTGCGTTTTTTATTAAAGGTACGGGCAAAGGTCAGTGCGCCTTCCAGTACTGCGTCTTTACCTTCAAAAATAGCGGTAAGGAAATGATCGGCGAGCAATTCCGCCGCACCGACCCGGCGGCCGGTCAGCAACATGTCGTTGTAGCGATACGCCGGCAGACTTTTCAGTACCACATCAATTAAACCCGGTACAAAGGGAATGCTCATATCCACTTCCGGGAAGCAGAAGTAACCACGGTCACTGCGCATCACGCGGAAATCACAGGCACAGGCAATCACACAGCCATTGCCAAAAGTATGGCCGTTAATGGCGGCAATCGCCGGTACCGGCAGTTGCATCAGTCGCGCATGACAGCGATCCATGGTGTGCATAAATTCTTTTACATCATCATGCTGGCCCCCCTGAATTGAGCCCATCAGCCAGGGCACATCCAGACCCTGACTCCAGCTTTTTTCATCGGATGAGGTAATTACCAGCGCTTTAAAATCGATATTATCTTCCACCGTCTGCAGGTGTTGCTCAAACTCCCGGGCAAACTGCAGATTGTGAGTATTGGCGCCGTTATCGAAGGAGATAATGGCAACCTTACCGCTGCCATCGCTGCGTAAACTGATCAGACTCATTGCTAATTCCTGCTTTATTCTTCAGTTAGGGCCTATCGACACTAATTAAACAGGCCTGTTATCGGCTAAAAACTCCTCAGACAAGGCGCTGAGAGTGTGGGATGTTCAGCACATCCCTGTGCTTCACCCCTTCGGGGTTGGCACGCCAATCTGTTCCAGACAGATTGGTAACGGGTTAAGCGAACGAACAGCAACGCAGGATGAGGGATTTTTAGCCATAACCCTCCGGGCTGAGGCCAGTTTTTCCCATCAACTTCGTCGTTCGTCATTCATTTAGCCCGCTAATATCACTCCTCTCTCCTTGTTCTGAAAAAAACTGGCTCTCAGCAGGCCGGATTTACTTAGTGTCGACAGGCCCTAAGCCGCCCAGCGGTGGCTGATCGCCATAAACATAAGTATCGGCTGGCTGCACAAATAAGTCCGGCATTAAATCGGTTTTATCGCTGTCCGGGTTGGCACGGTACTGATCGAAATTGGTTTCGCCACGGCTGCGCAGAAAATCTTCATCAATCAGCAACTGGCCGGTGATTTCACGTGCGCTGGTTTGCAGCAGCGTGTGAGCGGCGTCGGCCATAATCAGCGGATTACGTGCGCGGTCAAAAGACTGCTTACCGCCAAACGAGGTTGCCGCGGTGTGAATAACGGTACGTGGCCATAATGCATTAACGCTGATGCCATAGCGTTTGAATTCGTCCGACATGCCCAGCGTCAGCATCGACATGCCGTATTTGGTCAGGGTGTAAGGCGAATGGTTACGCAGCCAGCGGCGATCCATATCCAGCGGCGGACACAGACTTAAAATATGCGGATTGTCGGATTTTTTCAGATGCGGCAACGCTTTCTGGCTGAGCAGAAACACGGCACGGAAATTTACCTGCATCATCAGATCGAGTTTTTTCAGCGGCGTGCTTTCCACACCGGCCAGCGCGATGGCACCGGCATTATTGATGATGGCATCGATGCCGCCAAAACGCTCAACGGTTTTTGCAATCAGATTATCGACGTCTTCTTCGCTGCGCACATCCACTTTAATCGCCAGCGCCTGACCGCCGGCTTCTTCCACTTCGCGGGCAACGGAATGAATGGTGCCTTCGAGTTTCGGATTCGGCTCGTCGGACTTGGCGGCAATCACAATATTGGCGCCGTCACGGGCACAGGCCAGTGCAATTTCGCGCCCGATGCCACGGCTGGCACCGGTAATAATAATGGTTTTATTGTTGAGGCTGGCCATGCTCAGCTCCTGATTTTATTAATATGTAAGAATTATTCGGCGCTTTCATCTGCCTGTAACTGGATCAGCAACTGGCGGCCTTTTACCTGATCTCCGGCCTGCACCAGAATGTCCTGCACCACGCCATCCACACCGGCTTTTAACGGATGTTCCATTTTCATGGCTTCCAGTACCGCCAGCGTCTGGCCTTTCGTTACGCGCTCGCCGGCTTCAGCCAGTACGGTAACAATGGCACCGTCCATCGCCGCGCGCACCTGATCGGAACCGGCGCTCTGGGCGCGGCTGCTGACCAGCGTGACATCGCTGAAGCACAGGTTACCACGCGGCGTGTCCAGCCAGAGCTGGCCGTTGTCTTCCGCCCAGGCGATGCTTTGCTGCACATTATCAATTTCATAACGCAGCAGGTCTGAGGTTTTTTCCAGCAGGCGCAGGGCGCACTCTTCGCCGTTATGGTTAACCACTAATGACTGGCCGTCACGGCGGATGCTGAGGGCGAATACGGTGTCACCCTGTTTTAATTTTAGCGGCCGTGCCGCGCTGTGACTGCTGGTAAAACCCTGAGGCGCAGCGATTAATGCCGCCGCCAGTGCCAGATCATTAAGCTCGGGTTGCAGCGGCTGCATACTGGCGTGGTCGCTTAGATGCTCGCTGATAAAGGCGGTGGTTGCCTCGCCGTTAATAAACGCCGGGTGCGATAATATGGCCGTTAAAAAAGCGCGGTTATCGGCAATGCCGAGCAGGTGCGATTCACGCAGGGTGCGTAATAAACGCCGCCGTGCTTCTTCGCGGTTGCGGCCAAAGGCAATCAGCTTGGCCAGCATCGGGTCATAATGCGGGGTAACCGTTTGACCCTGCTGAATGCCCGAGTCGATGCGGATACCATCGTTAATGCTGTGCTGATCGGCGGTTTGCCAGAGTAATAATTTTCCGGTTTGCGGAGTGAAATTATTAGCCGGATCTTCGGCGTATAAACGCACTTCAATGGCGTGGCCCTGCAGGGTAATATCCTGTTGCGTGAAGCCCAGCGCCTCACCCTGTGCAACCTGTAATTGCAACGCAACCAGATCCAGTCCGGTAACCAGTTCAGTCACCGGATGCTCGACCTGCAGACGGGTATTCATTTCCAGAAAATAAAAATTCTGCTCAGCATCGACCAGAAATTCCACCGTACCGGCACCGTAGTAACCGCAGCTTTTTGCCGCAGCGACAGCGGCTTCGCCCATCGCACGGCGCAGGTTGTCATTCACAAACGGCGATGGCGCTTCTTCCACTACTTTCTGATGGCGGCGCTGTACCGAACAGTCGCGCTCGCCCAGATACACCACATTGCCGTGCTGATCGCCGAATACCTGAATTTCGATATGGCGTGGTTGCAGCACCGCTTTTTCGATAATTAATTCGCCACTGCCAAAGGCATTCTGTGCTTCGGAGCGGGCCGAACGGATATGTTCATTTAAGGTCGCAGCATCATTCACCAGACGCATACCGCGGCCACCACCACCGGCAGAGGCTTTCAGCATTACCGGTAAACCAATCGCTAATGCTGCGCTGTGCAGGGCTTCGTCACTCTGATCTGCCCCTTCGTAACCGGGGATGCAGGGCACACCGGCTTCGATCATGGCGATTTTTGATAAACGCTTGCTGCCCATTAATTCAATGGCGCTGGCGGACGGGCCGATAAAAATAATACCGGCCTGCTCGCAACTGCGGGCAAAGGTGGCATTTTCAGATAAAAAACCGTAACCCGGATGAATGGCATCGGCACCAGTCTGCTGTGCTGCAGCAATAATCCGTGCGGCATTTAAATAGCTGTCGCCAACGGCGGCGGCACCAATGCACACCGCCTGATCGGCCAGTTGTACATGAGGTGCGTTGCGGTCGGCTTCTGAGTAAACGGCAACGGTTTCGTAACCGGCAGCCTTGGCGCTGCGTAATACGCGTACAGCAATTTCGCCACGGTTAGCGACCAGAATTTTATTCATGCCTTTTCCTCCTGCACAGCGGCCTGAGCCCAGGCGGCCGGACGCTTCTGCATAAAGGCCATTGCGCCTTCCCGTCCTTCGCCCATGACGGCGGCGGCAAAATCCTGTGCGGCCTGATCCAGTAATTGCGCCAGCGGTTGTTCGGCGTCGGCAACAGAATGCAGCAGCGCTTTGGTTTTGGCAGAGGCGGCCGGTGCGCATTTTAGCGCCTGCTGAATGGCGTTATTTACTTCAGCTTCAAGGCTGTCATTGTCGGCACACAGCTGATGCACAATGCCTAAACGCAGAGCTTCTTCAGCATGTATACGGTTGCCGAATAACGCCAGACGGCGTGCCTGGGTCAGACCAATACGCTGCACCACAAAAGGCGCAATCTGCGCCGGTAAAATACCCAGCGAGGTTTCCGGCAAGGCAAAGCGGGCAGTGCTGCTGGCGATGGCCAGATCGCTGACGCATGTCAGACCAAAACCACCGCCCATCACCGCGCCTTTTAACGCGCAGATAACCACCGCCGGTAAGCGGTTGGCGGTTTCAATCATATGACCAAAGGCGCGATTAAATTCGGCCAGACGGGCGCTGTCGCCACCGGCCGCCTGCATATCTTTAATATCGCCACCGGCACAGAAATGATCGCCATTACCTTCAATCACCAGTACACGGCAGTCGGCCTGTTGGGCGCTGTTCATCAGCGCCAGCAGTTCTTCCACCATGGTCAGGCTCATGGCGTTGGCGAGCTGCGGACGGTTAAGGCGTACACGCCAGACGGCGGGCTGCTGCTCGAGTTGCAGGGTTGTAAATTCCATACCGCCTCCGCTCAGGATTTTTTACGCTTAGGCAAAATATCCATATATTTACAGATAATGCCGAGCATAATTTCGTCAGCGCCACCGCCAATAGAACCAAGGCGGTTGTCGCGGTAAAAGCGTGCAATCTGGTTATCCCACATAAAGCCCATTCCGCCCCAGTACTGCAGGCAGCTGTCGGAAACTTCGCGGGTCAGACGGCCGGATTTTAATTTCGCCATCGACGCCAGACGGGTCATATCTTCGCCGTTCAGATAGCCTTCACAGGCCTGATACACCATGGCGCGCAGTGCTTCGACTTCGGTCTGCAGTTCGGCCATGCGGAAGTGGATTACCTGATTATGAATTAATGGCTGACCAAAGGTTTCACGCTCACGGCAGTAATCAATGGTTTGGTTAATGCAGGTTTCCATGCCAACCAGCGACATGGCGGCGGCGTACATACGTTCTTCCTGAAACTGCACCATCTGCATCATAAAACCCGCGCCTTCGGTGCCGATACGGTTGCGCTGTGGCACACGTACGTTGTCGAAGAAAATCTGCGCGGTATCGGATGAGCGCATACCGAGTTTATTCAGACGCGGTGACAGGGTAATGCCCGGAGAATTCATCGGCACCACAATCAGGGATTTATTCGAGTGTGGCTTGTCATCAGAGGTATTGGCCAGCAGGCAGATAAAATCGGCCTGGGTGGAGTTGGTGATCCACATTTTGGTGCCGTTAATAATGTAATCGTCACCGTCTTTTTTCGCCGTTGTTTTTACCGCGGCAACGTCGGAGCCGGCACCGGGTTCACTGACACCGATACTGGCGACCATATCACCGGCAATCGCGGGTGCGAGGAAGTTTTCTTTTAAGTAATCGCTGCCGAAACGGGCTATGGCCGGCGTTGCCATACAGCTCTGCACGCCGATGGCCATGGGCACACCACCACAAAAAATACCGCCCATTTCTTCTGCTGCGGCCATTTCATAAGAAAAATCCAGACCTAAACCACCGGCACTTTCTGGCTTGCTGATACCCAGCAGGCCAAGATTCCCCATTTTTTTGAACAGCTCATGGGCAGGAAAAATACCTTCTTTTTCCCACTCGTCGACATGCGGGTTAATCTCGTTATCGACGAAGTTTTTAACGGTACGTTTAAGTTCTTTATGTTCCTGGGTCAGACGCATGAGAAAATTCCTTAAAAATTATTAGATGTATTTAAACCGGCTGTTGTCAGAAGCGGGCAACGCCAAAGGTGTTAGGTCGTAACGGCCGCTGCTGCGCCTCGTGGCAGATGCTTAACAGATGCATCAGCAGAGTACGGGTATCGCGCGGGTCAATCAGGCCGTCATCCCACAGGCGGGCAGTACCAAACAAAGCGGTTGAACCCATTTCCAGTTTGGCGGCGGTCATCTGCTCTAACTGCGTGAGCATTTTTTCATCGGGCTCTACGCCCATCTTGCGTTGTTTTTCTTCGGTAACAATACGCAAAACCTTACCGGCCTGAGCACCACCCATAACGGCGGTTTTGCTGTTTGGCCAGGCGAAAATAAAACGCGGATCAAGACCACGGCCACACATCGCATAATTACCGGCGCCATAAGAACCGCCGACCACAATCGACAGCTTAGGTACAGTAGCGTTGGCGACCGCCTGCAGCATTTTTGAACCGTGTTTGATAATGCCGTTGCGTTCGGATTCAGTACCGACCATAAAACCGGTGGTGTTGTGCAGGAACAGCAGGGCGATATTGTTCTGTTCGCACAGCTGAATAAACTGTGCCGCTTTGTTTGCACCTTTGGCGGTGATCGGCCCGTTATTGCCGATAATGCCGCAGGAGAAGCCACCAATGCGGGAAAAACCACACACGGTTTGCTGGTCAAATTCGTTTTTAAAATCCTGAAACTCTGAACCGTCGGCGATACGCGCAATAATTTCGCGCACGTCGTAAGGCTGCTTGGCTTCGGCCGGAACCACACCGAGTAATTCGTCGGCACTGTACAGTGGCTCGTTAAATTCGGCGGCTGGCTGATAGGGCAGCTGGGCATTCCACGGCAGGGCAGCCATCACATCGCGGGCAATACGGATACCATCGGCATCGTCTTCGGCCAGATACTCGGCGGTTCCGGCATCGCAGGCGTGCAGTTCGGCACCACCTAATTCTTCGTCGGTGGCAATTTCACCGGTGGCGGCTTTTAACAGCGGCGGCCCGGCGAGAAACATTTTCGCTTTACCGCGTACAGCAATCACCACATCGGATAAACCGGGCTGATAGGCGCCACCGGCGGTAGCGTTACCATGCACCACCGTTACCTGAGGAATACCGGCCGCACTCATGCGTGCCTGATTGGCAAAGGCTTTGGCACCTGGAATAAATACATCGGTGGCGTAATTGAGGTTGGCGCCACCGCTTTCCGCCAGAGTCACTACCGGCAGTTTATTGTCGCGGGCAATTTCCTGAATGCGCAGGATTTTATCCAGACCGCCGGGAGAAATGGTGCCGCCTTTAATTGCACTGTTATTCAGCACGATTAAACAACGGATACCGGCAACCCGGCCGATACCGGCAATAATGCCACCACCGGCACCGCTGCCGTCTTTATCGTCGTGCATTTTATGGCCAACCAGTGAGCCCAGTTCGATAAATTCGGAACCGGCATCCAGCAGCAGACTTAAACGTTCGCGTGGCAGTAATTTGCCACGTTTATGAAATTTTTCCTGCGCTTCCTGTTCTTTGGCGCGCACTTTTTCTTCGACCGCACGGAATTCTTCCAGCGCTGCCAGCATAGCCTGCCGGTTATTGCGGAACTGTTCGCTGTTGCTGTCGAGTTCTGAGGTGAGAATGGTCATGATGTGTCCTTAACGATTCAGCAGCTGCTGATATTCAGCATCGGCCCGGGCAGCAATGTCCGGTGTTACCGTAACCGGTAAATCCAGTAACTGCTGAGCAAAGGCTTTACCCTGCGGATCAATGCGAAGGCTGGCCATGCCACCGCCGCCGAGGGAATTGCGCAATAAAAGATTAAAAGCGTTTAAGCCGGGCAGGGCGAACAGCTCAACATCGCTGTTATCGGCCAGCACGTGAGCAAACCACTGGCCGATATTTTCCGGCGCCAGTGCGGCCTGAATAAATGGCAGGTAATCCGCATCGCGTGCCATGACACCAATGTTGCTGTGATTACCTTTATCGCCACTGCGCGCTACCGCCAGTTTGATTAACGGCACACAGATATCAGCGTCGGGCATTTCAGCGGCAGCATTAATTCTGGCTGAAGGCCAGTGTGGTGCGTGGTCAGCGCAGTCGATAGCCACGGCTGTTTTATTGTCATCCAGCTGAATCTGTACCGGCACATCGGCTTTCGGCCAGAGGAAAGAAAATAAGCGGATATTCGGGCTGGGTTTTGGCCGGCCACCGACAATACCGGTTAAGCCCGGCGCCATGGCGGTGGCGGCCTGAGCAATTTCGCGGGCGAACACTTCCAGTGCTTTTTTATCGGCGTGACGTACGGCGATTTTAACAATCACTTCGCGGCTGTCTGCAGCGCGGGCATTGGCGCCGTAGGTGGTTTCAGAGCCGAGAATTTCAATATCCTGTGCAGTAAAAGCTCCCATGCCCAATACCGAATGCAGCACGCTGACGCGCTGCAGAATGGCCTCGGCCACGCGCTGGCCTTTGGCTACAGCATCGCGTCCGCCGATCATAAAGGTCGCCGTGCAGCGGAAGCCGTCCATCCAGGTGGCGCTGACTTTATAGTCGGCCGGTGGTGCATAACCGCGGGCGCCGCTGACGCGCACCTGCTGCTCGCCGCTCTGGGCGATGTTTACCTGAGTAAAATCGCAGCAGACATCGGGCAATAAATAACAGGCCGGATCGCCGATTTCATACAGCAGCTGTTCACCCACGGTAAAAGGCGAAATCAGGCCGCCGGTTTTTGCTGGTTTGCTGACCACAAAGCTGCCGTCGGCGGAGCATTCAACAATGGGGAAGCCCATATTGGCGTAGCCGCTTTCAACCAGCTGCCAGTCGGTGAAATTACCGCCGGTACACTGCGCGCCACATTCGATGATATGGCCGGCCAGAGAACCCTGCGCGAGCTGATCGTAATCGGATTCGCTCCAGTTAAATTCATGCATCAGCGGGCCGAGCACCACAGCGCTGTCGACCACGCGTCCGGTGATGACGATATCGGCACCGGCCGCCAGTGCATCGCGGATGGCCGGAGCGCCGAGATAAGCGTTAACGCTCAGACAGCGGCCGGGAAGCGGCTCGTCGCTGAACATATCTTTTACACCGGCAAAATCGGCCTGACGGGCACTGAGGTTATCGCCCTGTACGGTGCCGACGCTGAGGTTCAGCCCGGCTTCGGCGATTAACGCGCGCAGCGCATTGGCGCAACCTTCAACATTGATACCACCGGCGTTACTGACCACCTTAATGCCCTGAGTGGCAATGGCCGGCAGCAGTGGCTTAAGGGTCTGGACGAAATCCGGGGCAAAACCGGCTTCGGGATTTTTCAGACGTGCACCGGCCATGATCGACATGGTGACTTCGGCCAGGTAATCGAACACCAGATAATCAAGCTGGCCCTGCTGTACCAGCTGGTGGGCGGCGGTGCCGGTATCGCCCCAGAAGGCGGAGGCGCAGCCGATGCGGATGGTATCCTGCATGGTGAAATCCTGTTGTTAGCGTTTGCCAAAGCCTATCAATGATCCACATACCAAGCAAGCGCTTGGTTTTTAGTTTTGCGGCCTGACCGGGATTGCCCCTACAATAGGCGCATTCAAATAGGCCCATTCGTCATACTGACGTCTCCAGATAAGGACAACCCGTGATAGAACAACTGATAGCCGAAGGGGTTATTACCGATCCGGACAGCGCCCGTGGCCGCCTGTTGGCTGCTGCCGCGCGCCTGTTTAAGCAGCAGGGCTACGAGCGCACTACTGTGCGTGATCTGGCGGCTGAAATCGGCATTCAGTCGGGCAGCCTGTTTCACCATTACCGCAGTAAGGAAGATATTCTGCGTGCGGTGATGGAAGAGACCATTCAGCTGAATACCGCGCTGATGCGTATTGCGCTGCAGCACGCACAGGACCCGCGCGGTAAAGTACTGGCGCTGATCCGTTGCGAGCTGCAATCCATTCTCGGTGAAACCGGCGAAGCCATGAGTGTGCTGGTGTATGAATGGCGCTCGCTTAAACCCGACAGCCAGCAGCATATTCTTAAGCTGCGCGATATTTATGAGCAGCTGTGGCTGGATGCGCTGGCCGAAGCCCGCGCTGCCGGTATGGTAGCGATAGAACCTTTTATTCTGCGCCGTTTCTTAACCGGTGCACTGAGCTGGACCACCAACTGGTATAAACCCGATGGTGATATGACGCTGGATGAACTGGCCGAATACGCGCTGACCCTGGCAATCAAACAGTGACACACAGCGGAGAAATACAGTGAGAGCCAGTCTACGCGCTAAGGTCGTGCAGGTTTGCGACAAGAAAATAGCCGCCAAAGGCGATAATGTCGGCGTATCCTTTTATGCGTTTTTCGCCAATAAAAATGACGATCCGGACCTGCTGATGGAAGCGGCCGAATGGTGGATTAAAACCCATTGTCTCGACCATTTTGAAAAAGCGGTAAAAATTAAGGCCATGGTACTGGCGGGTGACTGACGCCAGTCAGGCAGAAAGAGGTATGTCATGGATGAGGTAAGAGCCCGCTATCATCGCCTGAAATGGCTGCTGGTAAGTGCGCAGTTGATCTGGCTTGCCTTTTGTTTACTGCTCAGCCTGATTATTGACCCTGGCATCTCTGTGCCAGCGATCTGGGCGGCGGTGGGCTTTTTAATTGCACTGGCGGTGGAAGTGATGGCTGGTCGCCTGTGTTGTCCGAAATGCCGGCAACCGCTGGGTTTAAGGGTTTACCGCTGGATTCTGATATTCCGTTGCCGGAACTGTTCTTAAAAAAACAGGCGCTAAGCATCCACTGTTGTCCCACAGTTTCCTCGTTCCTACGCTCTGCGTGGGAATGCAACTGTGCCGGCAAGGGCTACCACGCAGAGCGTGGGAGCCAGGTGATTGTTTACTCGTTGAAGCAGCCGCTTCGCGGGCATGGCCCGCTCCTTTCCTCGTTCGCTCAGCGTGGGAATGCAACTGTGCCGGCAAGGGCTACCACGCAGAGCGTGGGAGCCAGATGCCTGCAGTGCCTAAGTATCCTGAATAAAAAAATGCCGCTGATGGAAGCGGCATTTTTATTGGCAGCGGTACAGAGCATCAGGTCGGGTCAATAATGCCCTGCGCGATCATATCCAGCGCGGTAATACTCGGAATAAAGAAATAATCACCGCCGCGGGTTTCGACCATGCGTGGCATGTGCGTGCAGAAAAACGGTGCTTTTCCTTCTTTCGGGTTCACCTGAACAATGTGTTTATCGGTCAGTTTGCCGTTGTTGGCACCAATTAAAACATCGCGGTCATTACCAAGATGGAAATCGTTGGAATAATTCACCCACTGCTGCTGCACAAACTCGAACTGGCGCTCAATACTGGCGCTGATGCACATAAAAATAATGCCCTGTTCGCTGTCGTCGTTGGTCAGTTCATCGTGGCCGCCGTAGGGCAGGCCGCGGCGCATTAACCGGCGGCGGTCAACCAGTGCGCCCGGACGATCAAACGCACCTTTTTCGGTTTCCAGAGAGCCACGGGTGTTGGTGCGGCGGATATGGGCACCGATCGGACATTTTGCTCCGTGCTTATCGTCGTTATAGGTGAAATTAATCCACTGTTCTTCCAGAGCTTTTAACTGACCAATAGCGCAGGCATCACCTTCAGCGGCTTTTTTCTGTAACTCCGCCATTTTCTGATCCAGTTCGGCCTTGGCTTTATCATCCGGTGCCAGCACCAGTGGTGCGCCGTTATCGGGCCAGCGACCGGAAAATTTAGCCATTAATAATTCGCGGCTACCGTCAAAATCTTTCGCCATGTTATCGACGTAGTCATTAAAGGTTTTTACGTTTTCATGCAGCTTGCGGTACACCATAAAGGTACCGTTGCGTGCCAGCAGGTGCGGTTCCGGTGCCAGCGGGTATTCTTTGGCTTCATCGATATGACCGAGAATAAATTCACCGGTCGCCAGCGGTTCCCACTTGCCATCACGGTTCAGTTTACCGCGCCCGGGCAGGCGCTCCGGATCATTGCCGCAGCCTTCAAAGTAAGGGTTGCCGATACCATCGACAAAACCAAAGTGTTCTTTGGGAGTGGCTTTACCGTTTTCAAAAACAGCCGAGGCATCCTGATAGGGCAGCATTTTTCCGTCCGGCCCCTTATGGCCTGGGCGAATACTGACGCTGCCTTGCACGCTTTGCATCAGGGCTTCAATGTCGGCAAAACGCTGTTCTACGGTTTCCTGCGTCTGACCATTAATGGATACCCATGCATGTACCGTGTCGCCCTGCCATACCGGGTCCCAGTGTTGCGGGCTGCTGGGGCCGTTATCACCGAGAATGGCGGCGCGTGGTTTCATCCCCATTTTGAATTCTTGCGGGAATCCATCGAGTGAGCGGCGCGGCAAGCCGAGTGCGCACAGGCCGTGATAGGTAAAAGCAATGTTGGTGGTGGCTGCTGGCTTATCCGATTGGTCCGGCTGCTTTCTCCCGGTCCAGGGTTCGGCGGTTGTAATCAGCGGAATTAATTGCTGCAGAAAATTGCGGCCACCGGCGTAGTCGTGAAATTCGAGAAAAAAGTAACGTGCCTTGGGGAAGCCAAAGCGGCCGTAGCCTTTACAGATATTGCCCTGAATATCGTACAGATCAAGAGGTCGGTTCATAATCAATCCTTGTGCGCCCAGCGGCGGTATCAGGCCGTGTGCGGAAATAATCCCTGAAATATCAGTACATGTTTTGCAGGCGGGTCTGACCGGGTGTCCAGCTTGGCTGGTTGAGGTCATCCAGTTTTATTTCTGCCATAAAGTTATTGAATGCGGTGCGTAATGCGGTTGCATCCTGCCCCTGATGGGCGAGGGCAAACTCACTGAAGGCTTGTTTCACATACAGCGCCTTTAATTGTTCTTTCAGCGCTACATCGTTTGAGCCATTAAAAAACAGCGTGGTGGTCAGCTGGCACTTTTTAATATAGGCGACAAAGTCGTCAGCATTCTGCACTTTGTCGAAAGCGACGGCGTATTGCCACAGGCTGCGGATATCGGCTTCGGCGTTGTTCCACATACCTGTCAGATAGGGTTCCAGCTCGCCGTGAAAGTTACTGGTAAATACCAGGTACTTGGATTTCAGGTGGTCGCGGGCAACGTCGTTACCCTGCTGAAAAAACACATCGTTAAGGATAAACAGACGGGCAAAATAGGTGTTGGGAATGCGGGCAAACGGGCTGCCGGCATCTTCTTCCAGGCGCTGGATACGACGGCGGGTAATTTTATCGTATGAGGACTGCTCGTCGTGCACGCCATTAATTAACGGGCACAGAGTGGTCAGGCCGTAGGAATTTCCGAAAGTGTTCGCCATGCTCAGGCCTCCTGCTTGCCGGCCGCGCGGGCCATCATAATATTGGCGTGCTGATGTTCCTGCACCAGTTCATGCGAGGCGCTCATCAGCGGGCTTTCACCCATGCTGCCCAGGCTGTGTTGATTGTCGGCGAGGAACTGCTGGTAGGCCTGGAGAAATTCTTCATCATTCAGATTGGCAATATTTTGCTGGAAGGTGCCGAGGTTGGTGAATAATTTCTGTGCGGTTTTTACATCGTTGGCTGCGGCCAGCGGGTAGGCATTGTAATAGTGCCCACTCTCAATCTGGTTAAAGCGGATGTAATTATAAAAGTCGTGCAGTGGAATCGATTTCGGGTATTTGATATTCCAGCGCCAGAACATATCGAGGCCGGAGGGAATGGCAAATGAAAAGGAGTCAATATACTGATCCCAGCTGCCGTTAAAATTACTTTCAAACAGCATGTAGCTGTAGCTGAGTTTTTCTTTCGGCTGGCTCTTGTCCAGTCGAGGGAACGACCAGCGGTTGATGATGGTCCAGCGTGCATAGTGAATCAGAGACAGGGTCAGCAGGCCCTTGAGGAAATAGGGGAAGGTTTTTACCACCACCCAGAAAATCAGTTTTTGCCAGAGGGCAGTCCACCACCGCAGGGGGGTGAGCACGTTCATTCCATAGGCTTTGCCGGCGACGTTCGACATGGTGAATTCCTTTTCTGGTGCCAGATGTAGCGTTGCAGTCATGCAAGCGGCAAAGACTCTAGCGGTTTCTGCGATGCGGGTAAAGGACGCAGATGACCTCTTTATGCCGCTGGCAGCGCTAAACTTTATCGTCCTCGCTATTGTCCAGTTCGCGCAGCATATCCAGCCCCTTGCGCCGCTGGGCCGCCAGTATGGATATTTTTTCTTCCAGCTCGGCCCGCTCAAGCTCGCTGTCACATTGGTGCAGATTTTCTTTCAGTTCATGCTGCTTGTGTTTCAGTTTAATCAGCGCTGCGGCCAGCTCTTCACGCTGGCGCCGTTTGTGGCGCTGCCCGCTGTTAAATAACGCATTAAGCGTCTTTACCAGTTTGGAAAATTTCATAGGCCTTGCTCCGGTGGCGGTGTGGCGGCGTCTTCTTCACTGCGTTGCTGTTCCAGTTGTTTGTTAATCGCCGACAGATCGGCGTGCTCCAGCTGCAGGCTTTCTGGCGTTTCTCCCTGTGGGCTCTGATCATCAATAAACAGATAGCGGGCAGCCTGAATCAGCGCACGACACACTTCCTGGCTGTAGCCTTTATCGGTCATCAGTGAGGTGGCCATCTCGGCGCTGATTTTGCGGGTGCGGATCAGGCCTTCGATCAGGCTGTCGGATTGTTCGCGGTCGCGTTCTGTCAGCAGCAGCTGATGGTCGAGGGCGAGGCGGCTTTCCACCACATCATCAATCTGGCGGACGTGTTGGATGGCCCGCAATACATCACCAATCTGCTGCCGTAACTGCTGGTAGGCTTGCGCCATGTCCGGATTTTCGCTGTGAATATAAAACAACAGATTACGCTGCAGGTGTTTTACGCCTTTAATCGCCTCGATCAGATAGTGGTCGGCGGCGCGCAGCTCGCGCAGTTGTTCATCCTGACGGCCGCTGGCTTTTTCCCGCGCACTGCTGATAAAACTGATGATGGCAGAGTAAATGCCTTTTACCTGTTGTTCGTACAGCTGCTGCAGGTTGGCATGTACGGCGGAGCGGCTCTGATCACTGAGTAAAGCAATCGGCTGGCCGCGATGAAATTCGTCAACCTGCCAGCCCAGCCCCTGCAAAATCAGATCGGTGGATAAACCATACAGGCGGATGCTTTCGCTGCGCGTTACCGCAACCGCTGCCGACGGTGACTCCATGGCCGATTGGTTCAGATACTGCGGCTGCATGCGGTTACTGCTGCGCTCTGGCACCAGGCGCATTAACCAGCGTTGCAGACGCGGCAACTGTGGCACCATCAGGGCAACACCGAGCAGATTGAACAAGGTGTGAAACAGTGCCAGCTTCAGGGTGTAGTTCTCTGCGCTGATGCCGAGCAGGGTGCTGAGCTGCTCGACCAGCCACAACAGCACGGGCATTAACAGTAAGGCGACAGCCCCCGTGGCCAGATTAAACAACAGATGCCCCAGTGCCAGCCGCTTACCGGCGGTGTTGGCGCCAAGGCTGCCAAGCATGGCGGTAACAGTCGTACCAACGTTGGCACCGATGGCCAGAGCCAGCGCATCCATATACTGCACATGACCGGCGGCCAGCGCCGTCAGGGTCAGCACCAGCGTGGCGTGACTGGATTGCATCACCACCGTGGCAATAATGCCAAACAGCGTAAACAGCAGCAGCCCGGCGATGCCCTGCGGACTGACGGCGCTCAGATCCAGACTGCCCTGCAGGGTAGCAAAGCCATCTTTCATGTAATCGATGCCGAGAAACAGAAAGCCCATACCGGCGAGAATATGGCCAATTCCGGCGCGGCTCTTATTCGGCTGGAATAACAGCATCACACCAAACACCAGCATCGGCATGGCCAGCTGTGCCAGATTGATATCCAGACCGAAGCCGGCAATCAGCCAGGCACCGGTGGTGGTGCCCAGATTGGCACCGAAGATAACCCCAAGGCCGGCACCAAGGTTAATCAGCCCGGCCGACAGAAACGAGATACTCAGCACTGAGACCAGCGAGCTGGATTGCATTAACGTGGTAGCGACTACACCAAAGGCCAGAGCTTTTGCCGTCGTACTGGTTGAGCGTTGCAGGATGCGCTCTATCAGTCCGCCACTGAAGCTCTGAAAACCGCGCTCCAGCGACAGCATACCGAACAGAAAGATGGCTACACCGGCTGCAATCTGCTGTAGCTGGGGGCGGCTCCAGAAACTGACCGCCAGCAACAGCATAATGACCGGAAAGAGCATACGTTTGAGCAATTCCAAAGCGGGTAATCCTGTGGTGCCGGCAGACTCCTCAGTTAATCGAATGGCCTTTCATTCAGCAAGGGATATTGCTCAAGGAAGCTGAGCTAAGTCTCTGAAAAGGTAACTTTTTGTGTCTGGAGGCGGATGCACAGGCAGGTTGTTCAGTGAAAGCCTGTTAACTTACGCACAGTGTGTTGTGCATAACTAAGGGATAAGCTGACGATAACTGTCTGCAGCCCGCAGAATGCCTGACACGCACGCCGAATACGCCGGCGGCGCATTATTCAAATCGGCGGAAAGCCTTGAAAATCAAGGCTTTTCCAGTATTTTTTTGCGCTTAGGACCGATTTGCCGGCAGGGCATCAATGCAAGGGATATTTTTTAAAATCGGGCAGAATTAAGTGTTGTTTTTAGCACTGAAACACTTTATATGGCGTTCGTGTTACGCGTTACCCACAGAATCTGTGGATAACTTTGAGCATAAGTTGAAGAAAAATCCCCCTGTCCCGCACGCTTTGTAACACCCGTTTAAATTGTTTAAAAAATGATCAATCAGGGGCCTGATGAAAATCCGAGTGAAGGAGGCTAGGAGATTGGCTCATGCAGCTGCATCACGCTGGATTTGATGACTGCTTGTGATCAAAGCCCAAATGCTTTTTAAGTTTATATATTGGACAGCTTATAGATTAAAGCTATTAAGTTCAGTCTGATTATGCTTGAGGTGTATCAGTATATTGAAGAGCACGGTATATAGCCTCTGAGCGTGCTAACTCACTTCTGTTATCGCTCCTTAGGCGGAAGTTCCTGAGGTGCTGAATCGGTCTGTTCTGCTATAGAGGGCTTATGCCTTGTGTTTGGCAAATGTCCTGAGTTGCAGCATCAGCCAGTGTTGGTTTGATCTGTCCACGGCTTTACATCAGTGAAACCGGCAAATTGAAGACCAGCCTGAAATGAGCATCTTCAGCTAAAAAATGATTCTTTTCATAGCAGACCAATGCTGGAGTCGTTTGCATTTTAAAACCGGACTGAGGGAGCCATTCCTCCATAATACGACTCAGATAAGGTAATAAATCGCCATAGCAGCCTTCCAGACGAAATGCTGCATGCACACCTCCAGGAATAACCATGCTGTTCACAACTCCGCTGCGAGTGAGCGGCTTTTCAATGCCAATGCATGCAACATAACGGCATTTGGGCAGAGGCACCCAGGCCGGATTGCTATGGTGGAGTGCGATTTGTTGTGTGCTATTGCGTCCTTCTGATGCCGCCCAGGCTTGTAGTGTCTGCCAGGCCTGACGAATGTTTCGCCCATAGCCCTGGTGTCTGACATAGGCAACGGGCTGGTTTTTCAGGGTAACAATATCCGGTTGAGGTAACTCCCGACTCTGTACCCGCTGATAGCCGGCTGCAATTTCCGGATCGTTCAGATAAGGCGGCTCGCTGCTTTTGCTTCCGGTAGAGCGCCAGGCTCCTGGTGAAACGGAAAACAGTTGCTTAAACGCATGACTGAATGAGGATACCGAATGGAAGCCACACTTTTCGGCAATTTCCTGAACGCTGCTGCGGTGCTCAAATATCAGTTGGTTGGCGGCATGTTCCAGCCGTGTGCGGCGGATGTATTGATGAACAGATTCACCAACAACTTGACGAAAAATCCGGTGAAAGTGCTGCTCGGAATAAGAGGCAACGTCTGCCAATGTTTTAGCGGTCAGTTCTGCTGAGATGTCTTTGTGGATAGCGTACAGCACATTATTTATCCGCGATCGTTGATGATAGTCCAACAGATTTCCTCCCTGACATCATATATCGACATGTGAAAGCGCATATTTCGACAATGGATGTGCGTTATACCAACAATCTATCGATTATTTGAGGAGTATATTATCAATACCGTCTTTTAGTACTAATAACAGAATTGAGACAGGCGGAGAGCCATATGCAGACGGCAAGACATGTACAACAGCTTCGCTCATCCTATATACGTGAAATTCTCCGGGCGGCCACTGCTGATGGCGTTATATCCTTAGCCGGAGGTCTGCCTGCGGCGGATTTATTTCCCCATGCCTTGTTGCAGGAAGCGCTGATTAAGGTGGCAGGTAATAAACAGGTTTTTCAGTATGGCGAGACGCGTGGGTATGCGCCGCTGCTGGACCACCTGAGAGTAACTAGCGATCTTAAAACGTCGCATGGCGCGCTGGTGACAACCGGTTCTCAGCAGGGATTAGACCTTATTGCCAGAACGTACATTAATCCAGGGGATCACATTGTGCTGGAAGCTCCGAGTTATCTCGGTGCTTTGCAGGTATTCACTCTGGCACAGGCAAACATTAATACTGTAGTGCAGACGTCAAACGGCCCGGCTCTCATGGCGCTGGAACAATTATTTGCATCAAGGTCGGTCAAACTGTTTTATGCCGTACCTGATTTCCATAACCCAACGGGCATCAGCTGGTCATTACAAACACGGAAAGACGTCGCAAAATTGTGCCAGGCTTTTAATGTTACGCTGATTGAAGATGCCCCTTATCGGGACTTGCGGTTTTCAGGTGAACATCTTCCCCTCGTATCATCTTTCTGCCCCGAGAACGCCATGGTGTTACGGTCATCATCAAAAATATCAGCGCCGGGTTTACGGCTTGGCTCTGTAACCGGGCCCGAAGAATGGATTGCTCACCTGATAAGAGTTAAACAGACATCTGATTTGCATAGCAGTTTACCGATGCAGGCTGTTATGCTGGAAGTTTTCACTCACCCCGAATTTGAAGCGCATCTCCGTAATGTTCGAATCCACTATCGCCAGCGTTACCTGGCGCTGGCTCAGGCAATTAATCAGCATCTTCCGCCAGAGGTATCATATGCGGAAGTTGAGGGTGGGATGTTTCTCTGGCTGAGGCTTGCTCAGGGAGATCCAATGGAAATTGCAAAAAAGGCTTTGGAGAAAGGCGTAGCCGTTGTGCCAGGAGATGTTTTTTATAGTGCTGATGACATTAAATCTCCGGCCATCAGACTTAACTTTAGTTATTGCAAGCCAGAAGATTTAAATGCAGCAATTCAGTTATTAGCAAGGGTTTTTTAGCTATTCATGGATAGAGTGAAATGACTTTATGAATAATAAAAATGATTGCGTTAAAATTATGTAGTGAATGAGTCGATGTTTTGAAATAACTGTCGTTGGTGTTGTTATTGAAATAGCGTGCATCGCCAATGTTAGGGCCAGTAAATTTGACATCATTACCAACTCTCGGGCTATCGGTTCGGCTGTTGTTTTTTATTTGTCCCGTTTGCCTCTTGGCGTTCTGGTCTTGTTCTTTTTTAAAAACGCGTGCTCTTTGGTCTGCTTTTTCTCAGTAACTTTCAGAGAGAAGCAGAGGCCTTTACCGTGTAATCGACGATTGAAGTCGGAAACCGAACCGCGCCTGATCAGAAAATGTGTACCATATGTGTGGCAGCCTGAACGGCGGGCATAAAAAGCCCCGCATTAGTGCGGCTCTTGAAATGGTTGGTGCTAGGGGCGGACCACTCTGTCCGGCACTGATTTGCACAGCCGCAGGCTGCCCGCAGGGGCAGGGCCATGGATGGCCCTGATGAATCGAACAGTGAGATGACGTTGCATAAAGGCAATAAAAAAGCCCGCATATTGCTATGCGGGCTCTTTAATATTCGTGGTGCCCAGAGGCGGACAGGGCACAGCTATCATAGAAGCCACGTATCATGCGGGTTGGTAGCCCTTCAGACCATCGTGGTTGATGGAGATGTGTGCCAAAAGTGTACCATGTATTCTTATTTCATTTTGACATAAAAAAAGCCTCCTTAAGGGAGGCTTTCTAAACCATGCAACCTGTATTAGGCGGCGTTCTTTCTTGATAGACGCTCGTTAACCATGGTCAGGTTCTTTTCAATACGGGATACAGCAGCTTTTCCCTCACGGATCAGCTTTTGCAGCCGTGCACGTTCGTGACTAGACAGTTGTTTCATACTATTACCCCTTTAGTTTTAAATTAAGGCCATACCTTTGAGCTCTGATACAGCCACATCTAGAGCTTCTTGATTGCACTTACTAATGGCTATAGCCATTCTTTCCATGAAAAGTGCAGCCTGAGCTGCATTTGATGCTAACCTCTCTTCCCCGTAGACACCGATAGAAGCAATTTCCTCAAGAAGCTGCGACATCAATCGAGCAGCCTTTGCTACATCTTCATACGTGGGATCGTCATGCTCCTTGAGCTCTAAGATCGAATACTTTTCCACTTGTTTTAGAAACATGTTTCCAACACGTACAATCTCATGATGAAGCTCAGAAACTTCTTCACGGGGATCCCTCAATACACTGTTCACAACCTGACTCCTTTCACTAACAGGCGCGACATTGTACAAGTATTGACCGATCCGTCAATCAAAAGTTCAAAACTGGTTAATCTCAGCTTTGATCCTAGACCCATCAGCCCATTTTTACCATGAGCTTAAGTGCGTTGATTGCGACTAACTATACATTTCATGTTTTTTTACTATCTAGCTCTCAGTGTATCTGCTAATAGATGGAAGACTAAAGTCTACTCTAGGGCACCTCTGAATCATTCAGTGGCGATCTCGGCGAAGCTATACAGAATGATTCAGAGGTACTCTAGGCTTTTCAAGCCTACGAAGGGCGCTGCTCGGGTTTATTCTCAGTTGCTACTCCTAAGAGTAACCTATAGATGCTAGATTCGCTGACTCCCAGTTCTTTGGCAGCCTGCCGCTTAGATGCACCGGCTGCCAACAGAGCCTTCAGCTCGCTGGCCTTACTCCGTGCTGTCGGCTTCCTCCCTTTATACAGACCCTTCGCTTTGGCCTGAGCGATACCTTCAGCCTGTCGTTCCAGCATCATTTCCCGCTCGAAGGTGGCGATGGCTCCGATCATAGTGAGCATCAGCTTGCCGGTTGGCGTACCGGTATCAATGCCGATATTCAGGATCTTCAGGGTGATACCCTTCGCGTTCAGTTTATCGACGATCTCCAGCAGGTGACTGGTGTTGCGCGCCAGTCGATCCAGCTTAGTGACGATGAACTCGTCTCCGTCCCTCATGTAGTCCAGTGCCGCGACCAGTTCAGGCCGGTCTGTCTTGCTACCGCTGACCTTTTCCTGAAAGACCTTGTCGCAGGATGACAGTGCTTCGAGTTGAGCGGTGAGTGATTGCCCGGTGGTTGATACGCGGGCGTAACCGATGATTGCCATAGTGGCCTCCCAATAGACTCTAGGCCCAGTGGGAGATGTCTCTCAAAAGCCTGGAATGGACTCTATTGGGAGATAATTTCAGGTCGGGAGAAGTCTCCCACTAGGGCATGGTTCAAAGAATGACGGTAGGCAGGGTGCTTACCGTTGTACTTATAACGCGGCCCTAAGAGGAAAGTGATACCCCTTGATATGGGTTTGATCCAGTGAGTGATAGGTGTTGCCCACGATCCTCAGTCATTTTTCCAAAGGCCGGATTGGCAATATCTCCGGCCCTTTTCTGTGATAGGGGTGATCGGGGTTGCGGCCTCCCTTCCTAATAGATGGTTACACCGTGTAGATCTGACTTTCTGGTAGCGCATCCTCGGGAATGGCTTCCTCACTTTCCCTCAGGATGCGGGAGTCCTCTCGTTCAATCAGGTCATATTCGCTGGGCTGTCCGTGACTAGTCAGAATCCACGCCTTCTTCCGCCGCTGGCGGCCATTAATCCTTTTTGACGCATTCTTTTCTCTGAAGCCAACATCCTCCAGTTTTCGCCGGAAGGATAGCTCCCTGTTGAGATGCAGCTTCGTCCACCGGTAATTCTCACTTTCTTCATATGAGAAGCCTTGTGTATTGATGAAGCTGTTCCAGCTATGTTCAGTAATTGTCATGCGTTGGGTGTCGGCCTGATATTTAGCAATCAGGTTCTCCAATTGGTCTGTACACATATCCAAGTAGTCACGCTTGGCTGGCGTCATTGGGCAATCAAAAGGGTTCCACGCTGAGATGTCGTACTGTTTAAGATAACAGTACACATCTGCCCATCCGTGTGGCCACCACGCGAGGAAGTCGCGGATGAATTCCTGAGTCTCCTGCTTGTCCAGTTCATGAATTACATACTCCATAACGTAGATGCGGCGGTCATCCTGCTCGATAGTGAAGGCTCGCCCCTCAGTGTTATCCGCGAACATGAAGCGTGCGTATATCTGCTGTTGATACTCTCTGACGTACTTCGGACTGATTGTGGCGAACTTCGATGCCAGAATGCTTTTCAGCTGTAGATAGACATTCAGCCCTTTTGCCTTGCTCTCATCGACGAATACCAGCAGGTTGTTCGCCACACTCTCACTGTGCTCGCTGTTGATCTGACGTAGGCTGTTGGTGCTGGTATGGCCTGCCAGCAGCCGGTTCAGGACATGCTCCACGAGCACGTTCTTGCCTATGCCGTGCTGGCTTCGAAACAGAGGGTGCACACTCGGCCTTTCCTGTGGCTTCTGGATCATGTGGGCCATCCAGCACAGCAGCCACTCTCTATCGTGATCATTCATGGTTAGGCGATTAATGAATTCCATGAATGGTTCGACTTCGATTTCCTCAACTTCTCCATATATATCAGATACGGCGTCCTCCATGCTTCGGAAGGTATTCAGGAATACGCAGCCATTTTCTTCTAAAAATTGTGGCATTCCCGGAGCGAAACGGACGCCATCGACAGTTTGTAGTTCTCGGCGGAGAGCGTCATACGCCTTCGTTTTTTCTATACCCAGTTGGTGTGCCTTCAGCAACATTGCCTCAACGGTATTCCGGGTGCCGGTTCTGGGGTTCCAGAGATACGGGGCTATGCGCTCTTCTCCGGTGTACCAGCACCAGCCGTTTGCGTGTTCTTGGTCAGCCCATTCGTTGGCTCTGGCCGTCATGGCCAGCTCGTTCAATTCGTGCAGTTCCATCAGTACATCCTTGTTGGATTAATTTTATTTCTAGTAAGCGGTTGATATATGCGGCCAACGACATTCCGTGTGCATTGGCTTCTGTGAGCAGGGACGTATATGTCCCTCCCTTCAATTTCAGGTACATGCTGTCCTCATTTAATTCTCGCGTCTCTGAGTACCGTGCCGACGGTGTTGCGATGACATCCGACCTTCTCGGCAATGTATTGGTGGGTGTATCCCTCATCTCTGAGGGCGATAATTTGAGCCTTCCTGACTCGTGTAATACGGTTGGTTTTCAATGTGTTTATTCCTTAATAGCTTCCTGTAATTATTTTAAGGTGAGCGCACAGAACTGAACTGAAAAAAACAAAAAAGAATTAAAATGAATAGGTCGATAGGGAGTATGAGCATAGCGGGCAGAGAGCGCCCGCTTAGAGGGAGGATCAGGCGGTGGCTTCAGTCGGCTTCTTCAGCCAGTGAATAAGCCAGGCTATGCCAAGGGACGCAGGGAAGAGCACAACGCCAATGGCAAACAGGCTATTGCCTTTGAACATGAGCGAGCTTCCCAAGGCTACCAGAGCCAGATAGGGCAGAACGCTGCCCCACGAGCGATACGAAGTGAAGAGAGGAGCGGTCATCATGAATACGAATATCCAATGATGCTCCAGAGCCAGCAGAGCCAGTGCAACGATAGTGGCGATCAGTATCAGCTTGTTCTGCAGTGTGGCCTTCACATCTTCTCGGAACACCAGCAGTACAATGACGGTCACGATAATAGCGACCCAGCCCAGATTACTTAGGAAAGTATTGAAGAACTGCATTCCCTCTGCTTTGGCTAGGCCTTGCATCCATTGTGGGCCGGTCTTCATGGCAATCAGTCGGGAGTTCACGGCAACGGAAAGCGGCAGGGTAGCCATCGCCCATGCGATAGCGAAGGCTGGCGAGCGGCTGATGAGCCATGCCGCTCCACCAGCCATTAGGACTGGAATGAGAATGGCCAGTGATGACATCGGTAAATGTGGCAGGGTGCCGTTCGTCAGGGACAGGCCATATTTTCCCAGTGTCAGAATAACAGGCATAAGAATCAGCATTGCGGTATTGAGCTTCAGGTTCATAGTTACGTCCTTGGTAAGAGTCCTGACACGTATTCGCTAATAATCGGGCACTTGATATAGCCATCGGCGCAGTGCTTATTCATGTATTTAATGAAGTTGGTGTTGATGCTAACGAAGGTATCTCGTCTGGCTTCAGAGGGCTCATCGCCCATAGGAGGGTTGTTCTTCATTTCGTACATGAAGAACACCGCAATTTGTCTCAGGGTGCGGACATCTTTGCCTGTGCCTAGGAATCGACTGACGGGAATGTCATTGGATGCCTTGATATAGGCCATCTCATGAATCAGGCTGGATCGGAAGTCCCCCTTCTGAGCGAATTCAGCGAAACGCTTGAATTGTGGAATCTCATACTCTGTACCGGCTTGGGTTATGAATAGCTGGTCGTCTCTGAAGCTGAACTTCACCTCGTCGCTCTGCAGAAGCTGTCCCACTGCATAAAATGCGGTCAGACGCATAGCGGAATCGCCCGTCTCATACAGGTGGAGGAAGGACGTGAATACTTCTGAAGGCGTCAGGTCATAGGGCATATCCAGCGATAGCCAGAGCAGATGGAGGCCTTCTTCTGGATTGTTCCCCTCGTTCATATAGAACAGGCCCAGCTCATTCTGAGCGAATGTATTGCCGGCATACGCTGACTTATCCAGCCACATGATGTACTCATCATGCTTATTCGCAGCCTTAGCTTGCTGGGCCATCGTGTATGTACTGCGTCTGTTGCCGTGTTCAGCACTCTTGGCTAGCCAGAGTGCAGAGTCCTCGTCGTTGGCGGTAATCAGCCCCCTAGTCTTTAAATTGAACAGTACGTTGTAAGCAGGCAGGTAGTCCTGTTCGGTTGCCTCCCTGAGAAGCTGTTCTGCCTTCTGATACTGCTCAGAATCGACAGCAGTAAGAGCTAGGTGAACCAGAGTGTTGGGGTCTTCCTTCAGGCAGCCAGTCAGGCAGAGGCTCATTAAGAGAGCAGTTAGGTACTTCATAGCGCTTCCTTTTTACTAAGAATAGAACATTATTCACTTATAAGTGAATAATACTCACTCATGGCCTGTGGAGGAAGATGGGATAGGCCGGGAACATTGCACAACTGCACGCAATGGTCCGAACAATGACAGACAGAGAGCTACTACTCGCAATAGGAAGGAATGTCCGCAGACAACGCTTATTGTTGGATATTACTCAGGAAGAGCTATCTGCCCGCTCAGGGCTGCATCCGACATATATATCCGAGGTCGAGAGGGGGAAACGGAATCTGACAGTTGTCAGCCTGTTCAGACTGGCAGGAGCGCTGGAAACGGAGCCATCCAGAATTCTGGAATTGGTGAGTAGTTCCCCAGTCATAGCAGACGATCAATAAGGCTGATCATCGTTGTTACAAGTACTCTGGATACACATGAGGAGTACTTATGGACTATGTAACAACCAAACCAATGACCGCCCGCGAAGTTCTGGAGGTAGCTGCTCGGCTGCTGGCAGAACGCTACAAGCGGGGTGACTCGTTCACTTCCCCTCATACAAGCCGTCGCTATTTGACAGACCGATTAGCTCACTATGAGCATGAGGTCTTCGCCTTGCTGTTCCTAGATAGTCAGCATCGCCTGATTGAGTATAGGGAGATGTTCAGAGGGACTATCGACGCAGCGGCTGTATACCCACGAGAGGTCTTGAAGGAGGCGCTGAGGCTCAATGCAGCGGCTGTGATTCTGGCTCATAACCATCCTTCAGGTGTAGCTGAACCCTCGCAGGCTGACCGGGCGATTACGGATCGTCTGGTTCAGGCTCTGGGGCTGGTGGACATCCGGGTACTGGATCATCTGGTGATAGGTGACCAGTGCTCGGTGTCCTTTGCTGAACGTGGATACCTATGAGGAACTGAAATGAACATAGCAATGCGGATTGCCAGCGTTGTGCTGGTGGCACTGGCTGCTTACTTGGCTGAACGAGCGATGGAGGAGGAAAAGTCAGAAGAATAGGCAGAAAAAAGTACCTTCGGGTACTTTTTAAATACTTGGCTATCCATAGTAAGAGAAATAGAATCGCTGAATACTACTATCAATATGTTAGGGATTTTTATGTTTGCAGATAGTCCAGCTAAACGCCTACTTATGATCATGGAACTGATGAGAGGGGAAAAAGCTGAGGCTAATATTCTGAGAGGGTGGCAGGCAGGTCTTCGATGTGGCAATTCGCAAGAGGAGGTGGCCGCAGGCTATACTCAGGTTCTTCGTTTGGTTTCTGATACGGCCGAACTTGTAAGAGTTGATTCACCTGCAGTAGAAGCTGTGGCGACTGAATGGCAAACAAAGCTGTTACTGACCTTGATGAAGTTCACTCCTTATCATAATCCCAGTAATCTCTTAATGGCGGGATTCATAGCGGAGACTAATTCATCTATGGTTTTCTTAACGATGGCTGACTCGCTGATTGGAAAGAGCATTGGGAAAGCCAATGTTGATGAATCAGCATTAGAGGCGTTACTAGATAATCTCATGCAGTTATTTGAAGAGGTGTCCACCTCTACCGAACTGACGCCATTGGTTCGTTCATACTTCATGTATTCGCTAAATCAAATAATATTAGCGTTGAACAACTATAAAATCACTGGTCAGGCTGAAGTGCTACGCACAACCCAAGAACTAGCAGGACGTATTATTCTAGACCCTCATGTATATTCAGCCGTAAAGGAAACATCGGTTGGAAATAAAATCCGTGCAGCAGTAACTGATATAGCCGCATGTGTAGGTGTGTTGCATATTACGCAGGAATTTATCTTAAGAGCCCCAGACACTGTTAAACTACTAAGTAGCTTGGGCTCTTAAATACTTTGATAGCTCAAACGTTATTCACTGTAAATTGGTGAAGCTCGCGCCAGCTTTCCTTGATGTCAGTGATACTGAAGTCATCGTACCGGAATTTATCCATTTCAGTTTTTAGCTGTTGAATAGAGAAGCCGTCTGAATAGGTTGCGGTTTCGTTCAGGTACTTAGGTTCGTGCCCAACCATCTGTTGTAGCTTATGAATATCCATGTCACAGCGCAGTGACTGACTGATGAAAGCGTGCCGGAATGAGTGAAATACTTTCTTATCCTCTTTGAATTGAGGGAAGCATCGCTCGCGGTAGCGCTCATTGAACCATTTAGATGCAACCTCGCCGGGTTTTTTCGTTCCCATTTTAATCTGAGGAAGAATCCGGTTAATTCCTGCTTTTTTCAAGCGCTCAACGTAGTCAAGGAACCCCAGCTCTACCAGTGCCGCATGTATAGGCAAAGTACGAATACCAGCATTAGTCTTTACTGACATATCCTCGCCGTCATCCGTGATTGTCAGCGTTGGGATGTCAGCGGTTTCATTGATGTCTTGTGTACGGAGCTGTACCAGTTCACCAATCCGGGCGCCGGTAAATGCTGCCAGCACCATTAACCACCAATGAGACTGTGTACCTGTCCGGGTACTGCGTCTGTACTTCGGATCGCTGTAGATGGCTGAACTGAAAATGGTCTTCAGATCTGCACTGGTGAATGCTTCATAGCTGTTGGTTTCGGCTCTAAGCTGCAGCCCTGTAAATGGATTCTTAGATGCCGCATCTGTCTGAATCAGATAGTCGAACAGCGATGACAGGTTGGCCAGCTTGCCATTAATGGTCTTGGGTGAAGGCTTCTGGCTATCTGGCAGATTCAGGCTCTGCAGGTCGGCTATCGACATGCTTTTATATTGGCTTTTGGCCCTGTGCTGCTTGGGCAGTTCCTTCAGCGTATTTCGGAAGTGTTTGGCTGAGTCGTGAGTAACTTCAGATACCGTCTGAATCTCAGTGATTTCGCAGAAGTCTCGAACGGCTGCCCTGTATTCGTCCAGAGTCGCAGCCTTGACGTTAGGGTCTTTGGCTTGCTTCTCTTGCAGGAATTCTTCCAGAGCATCCCCTATCAGAATCACCTTGGCAGACGTGGCGGGAGCCGAGACGCTGGCAGTGTCGGACTCCAGTTGTAATCGTGGGTTGCGGTACTTCCGAACGTATGCACGCTTCATATCCACGTATAGCAGATCAGCCTTTGCGTCTCGCAGGGCTTCATTATCCAGTTTTCCGTCGTAGACAAGATCGCACAGGTCGGAATAGCCGCCATCGTCGCTCTGTAGCATCGAATCCAGATACGAGAGCCGCTCCCGTTCAGGTATATCTAGTGCCTCAAATTTCAGCAGCCAGTCCTCGTACAGTTCTTTAGCCAGCTTTTGAGCTTCTTTTTCTATTTGCTTTGGTTTCATTTTTTGCCGGACGCAACGATTCAGATGTATGTATATAAGGAGGGCGTGTTCTTGTGCCTGTTTTCTATCAGTTAGTTTCAGGGATAGGCGGATAAGATTACCGTGCAAGCGACGGTTGAAATAGTAGATAGAGCCACGCCGGATCAGATAGTGTGTCACAAATGTGTACCATATGTGTGACAGCCTGAAGGGTGGACATAAAAAAGCCCCGCATTAGCGAGGCTCTTAGAAAGTGTGGTGCCCAGAGGCGGAATCGAACCACCGACACGGGGATTTTCAATCCCCTGCTCTACCGACTGAGCTATCTGGGCGTCTTGTTGAACAACGTTGTGTTCGTCAAGTGGCGCGTATTAAACCCGTTGGCTGGCGGAGTGTCAACCCCCCGCAATCGGTTTATTTATCTTTATTTTCAGGAACATAGCCTTCAGCCATGTCGAACTCGTCGCCGCTGAAGAATTTGTCCCGTTGCTCGGTCAGATATTTGCGTGCCTGTATGTCCATCATGTTGAGGTGCTTCTCGTTGATCAGACGGGTCTGGTGAACGGTCCATTCATCCCAGGCTTTTTGCGAGACATGGAGGAAGATTTCTTCGCCTTTCGGGCCGGGGAAAGGCTGGCTGTTCAGGCCTTCAAGTTCCTGTTGGTACTTTTTGCAGAAAACGGTGCGGGTCATAACAATTCCTCGGACGGTATGCCGGATTCGGCGCTGGTGCCGGCCATGCTTTGCAGCAGCATTTTTACCGGTGCTGCCAGGCCCAGCGTGCTGGGGTTGCGGGGATTGTACCAGTGTTGCTGCTGGTCGCCAGTTTCGCCTACGGCGAGATGGCTGTGCGGCAGACGGATGAGTATCGGCTGAATATGCAGGTGATAGTGGCTGAAGGTATGGCGGAAGGGCGTCAGCCACTGTTCTTCATCATCACCGCTGTGATGATTGAGTTGTTCCTGCAGCAGTTGCCGGGCCTGTTGTATGTCCTGCGCTTCCGGAAAGCTCCATAAACCGCCCCAGATGCCTTTTTGCGGGCGCTGCAGTAACAGGTATTCGCCTGCCGGGTTCTGAATCATCAGCAACAGGCTGTGCTTTTCCGGTTTTTCTTTTTTCGGTTTGCTGTTCGGGAACTGTGTCGGCTTGCCGGTTTGTAAGCCCTCACATTGCGGCTGCAGCGGGCAGATACCGCAGGCGGGTTTGCTGCGTGTACAGAGCGTCGCGCCGAGATCCATCATTGCCTGGGTGTATTCGCGTGAGCTGTGTTGCGGCGTCAGCTCTTCCGCCAGAGTCCACAGCTGGTTTTGTACTTTGGTTTCGCCGGGCCAGCCTTCAATCGCGAAGAAGCGGGTCAGTACGCGTTTGACGTTGCCGTCGAGAATAGGCGCATTGATATTCATGCTGATGGAGGCGATGGCGGCGGCGGTGGAGCGGCCGATGCCCGGCAGTTCGCTTAAGGCTTCGACGCTGCGCGGAAATTCACCGTTAAAATCGCGTACCACGGCCTGAGCGCAGGCGTGCAGGTTGCGTCCGCGGGCGTAGTAGCCAAGGCCGGTCCACAGGTGCAGAACTTCGTCCTGAGTTGCAGCGGCCAGTGCCTGCACATCAGGGAAACGCTGCATAAAGCGTTCAAAATAGGGAATGACAGTGCTGACCTGGGTTTGCTGTAGCATGATTTCGGAAACCCAGACCCGGTAAGGGTTAATCTGTTGCTGCCAGGGCAGGTCTTTGCGGCCGTGTTTGTGATACCAGCCGAGCACGGCATCGGCGAAAGAAAATGAGCGCGTCATAAATACAGAAGATTAAGATTTGGGCGCCAGTATAGGTATTTCACCAGCGCGGAACGAGGGCTTATTGCAGCAGGCCGATATGGTTGCCCTGCTTACGCATGCGTTCGTTTTCGTTGAGGAACTGGTGCAGCTGGCCAAGTGACAGAGGCCGACTGAACAGGTAGCCCTGACCCTCATCGCAGTTATTCTGCCGTAAAAAGTGCAGCTGCTCCTGGGTTTCGACGCCTTCTGCTACCACGGTCATGCTCAGTTTGTGTGCCATAGCGATTACCGCGGCGGTGATGGCCATATCGTTTTTGTCGTCCGGAATATCCATAACAAAAGAGCGGTCGACTTTCAGCACGTCAATCGGGAAGCGTTTGATGTAGGCCAGCGATGAATAGCCGGTACCGAAGTCATCGATGGCGATGGCAACGCCGATTTTTTTGATTTCCTGCATGATCTGGATGGCGCTTTCGACGTCTTTCATCAGCGTGCTTTCGGTAATTTCCAGCTCCAGGCAATGGGGCGGGATCTGGCTGATTTCGATCACACTGTTAATGCGTGCCAGCAGGCTTGGGTCGGTAAACTGGCGGGCGGAGAGGTTAACCGCAACCTTAGCGGTATTGGGCAGTACGTTGCTGCGGATCAACGAGCTGATCTGCCGGCAGCTTTGCTCCAGCACCCAGCTGCCGATTTCAATAATTTGCCCGGTTTCTTCGGCCACCGGAATAAAGCGGTCGGGGGTAATCATGCCTTTTTCCGGATGCTGCCAGCGGATCAGGGTTTCAACACCGGTAACGCTGTAGTCGAACAGGCTGATTTTGGGCTGGAATACCAGGCTGAACTGTTCGCGGTTTATGGCTTCGTTGATCTCTTTCTCCAGCGACAGATGCTCGAGAATGGATTGATTCATATCTTCCGAGAAAAACTGGAAGTTGTTGCGGCCAAGTTCTTTGGCGCGATACATCGCCAGGTCGGCGTTTTTCATCAGGGTGTTAACGTCGGTCGAGTCATCCGGTGTCAGGGTGATACCAATACTGACGGTCGTCACGATGTCCTGGCCTTTGATGCGGATAGGCTTGGCCAGCGCCAGTAACAGCTTCTCGGCGACCACCAATACATCGGCGGTGTGGTGTACATCGGTCAGCAGAATGGTGAATTCATCGCCGCCAATACGCGAAACGGTGTCGTTTTCACGTACAGTGGCACTTAAACGGTTGGATACTTCCTTCAGCAGAATATCGCCGGCATCGTGGCCAAGGGTATCGTTGATACGTTTGAACTGATCCATGTCGAGGAACATCAGCGCCATCGAAGAGCCTGAGCGCAGTACGCTTTTAACGGCTTTTTCCAGGCGATTTTTAAATAAGCGGCGGTTGGCCAGGCCGGTCAGCGGATCGTAAAAGGCGAGGTTTTCCATCTGAATCTGTGCGGCTTTCAGTTCGGAAATATCTGAAATAGCCCCTAAATAGCCCAGCAATTCGCCATTACGGTCATGCAGCGCACTGGCCAGCAGCTGAATCCAGGTATGGCTGTGATCGCGACGCACCAGACGCAGCTCCAGGGCGATGCTTTCCTGCTCGCAGATCAGCCGGTTCCAGGCTTGTTGCGTGGTATTCAGATCATCCGGATGGATGCGTGCAAACCAGTCCTGCAGGCTGGGCAGCTCATCGGGAATGCCATGAATATCGCGCCAGCGCTGGTTGACATACTGCAGGCGCTGCTTGCCATCGACCTGAAAAATACCCACCGGGGATAATGCTGTCAGTTTGCGGAAGCGCTCTTCACTGGTTTTGAGCGATGCATTTTCTTCCTCAATGGTCAGCAGCAGGCTGTTGAACAGATCAACCAGATCGCCCAGTTCGTCGTTGTTTTCTTTCGCTGCGCGGATGGAGTAATCCTTGTTGAGCATGATGTGGCGCAGCGTATTACCCAGATCCTTCATTGGCCGGGCAACCACGCCCTGCAATTTATTGGCGAGGAATATGGCCAACAACACCGCCGCAGCCAGAATAATCAAAGAAAAGATCAGGAACTGATTGATGCGGTGCAGCAGGTCTTTATGGCTGATTTCTATATAGAGCATGCCGATCGGTTCGCCATCGAGCAGGATGGGGAAAAACTGAGTGAAATTATGCAGCTGTTTACGCTGCAATTCCGGTAGCCGGACGGGGCATTCAATACCGTCTTCCTCCGACATATAGGCGGCGGCCAACGACTGGTTTTCCGTGTAGATGCAGCCGCGAACCACGCTGGTATCGGCGCGTAAAGTGTGCAGATTGGTGCTCAATAAAGTGAAGTCGCTGAACGTCAGGGCTGCGGTGGCGCGACTGGCAATCACTTCGCCGAGGACGGTCAGTTTTTTCTCGGTATCCTGACGGCTCAGATAGTATTCGAGTGAAATAAACGCGAGGTTAGAAACCAGCAACGTCAGGCCGGTGGTAATCATGGCAATGATGACCAGTTTGCGTCGTAACGATTGCATGCTGAGGCTGCGGATCAAAGCATGCCCTCCTGACGCCGGTTGTGGCGGTCGTGCGCGCCAGTCAACGGCTGGCTGCGATTCTCCTGTTGCGTAAAACTGCTCATGCGACCCTGCTGCACAAAATTCTCCGATTCCCTGCTACTGGCAATGCGCCCGTCCGTTATTAACACCTGCCAACATTGTGTTTGGGGGCCGGCTGAACAGGCGATCTCATTTTGTAAAGCCGGAGGCAGACAATAAACCGCCGCGCCGGATTGCGGAAGAGATTCCTTTGCCATGGATGCGGACTCTGCTTTGTCTGTCCGTTTATGTTCTGGCACATAGTCCAGCTTAGGTAAGGAGAGCGGGGATTACCATCGCAGGCTGAACCGGCGGCATAAAAAAACTGGCCACAAGGGCCAGTAATAGGGGAGGAAAAAAACAAGAAAGAGAGACTTGCTGTACGTTTAGTTGGCATCCTCAGCGGAAAGTTCCGCCAGCAGTTCATTCATGCTGATATTTTGTAAACGCTCGCTCAGTTGTTCGCGGTAGGTTTTCACCATACCCAGACCGGCAATGACCGCATCATAGATGCGCCATTGCTGGGTTTCATCATCGCGGAACAGGCGGAAATCAACAGGAATCGTATTGCCGTTGTTTTGCTTCAGCGTGCCTTTAACCAGTGCTTTGTCGCCACTGTTGTTAAAGCGCGCTTCTTCAAAGACGAACTGCTCACCATTAAAGGCTTTGAAAGCACCGCTGTAGGTTCGGATCTGCAGTTCACGGAAGCGATCAATAAAAGCCTGACGTTGCTCAGGGTTGGCACGACGCCAGTATTTCCCCAGCGCGCCCATGGCAATTTTTTCCTGATCGATGGCTGGCACGATGTAAGTTTGCACCAGGCGGCGAACTTCATCTTCGCTGCGTTGTTCCGGTTGCAGTTTGTTCAGCTCGTTAATAATACCAAGTGTTGCCGAGGCAACCACATCACGCGGAGCTGATGCACTTACTGGTGTGGCATCAGCCTCATTGGCACTGGCGCTGGCACAAGCCAGCAATGCGGCCAGAAAGATCGCAAAGGTTGATAATGTCTGAAGGGCAATTCGCATAACGTTCTCCGCCGGGAGTCGAACAGTTTGACCAGTATGGCTATCAGCGACGGATATGAAAAGGTGGCGTTCTGTGAATTTTTTGTTGCATCCATGCAACAACGAGAGGTTATTTCTCTGGATTGTACATCCAAAAGGTGCCTTTGGCGCTAAAGCCGCGGTGTTGCAGAGCCGGTATCAGGGCGTCGGGACAGGCTCCTGCACACAGTCTTTTACCCTCAGTGGCCGCCCAGCTCTGAATAAAATGCAGTAATTGGTGCATAACGCCACGGCGCTGGGTAATGGTGCGTACAGCAGCCTGCTGCAGTAGCACTCCCTCGCGGCTTTCGCTTGCCAGAATCACACCGATGATACGGTCGTTAAAACGTCCGGCCATAATCCAGCCACCGTTTTGCAGGTGCTGTTCCAGTGCCGCACGGCCAAAGGTCAGGCCGTCTGTTGCGGTTTCCTGATGAATTTTTTCGAGATCGTTCCAGTCGGCGTCTGTTGGTGACTGGATATGTTCCAATTTAACTGGCACAGCGTTGGCTCCATGGCAATGGCGGGGAAGTGGCCGTGATGGGATTGAAATCGGCGGGAATTTACCTGTAGCTCAAAGCCCGGCCTATTTTCTTAAGCGCTTTGCTTTATAATGCTTTCTTTTCCTTTTTGCGAGAGTTGGAGCAAGCCCATGGCCCGCAGCGCAACGGTCGAGCGTAATACGCTGGAGACCCAGATAAGCGTCACCATCAACCTGGACGGCACCGGTAAGTCACGCTTTGATACCGGCGTACCTTTTCTGGAACATATGATGGATCAGATTGCCCGCCATGGTCTGATCGACCTCGATATCACCTGCAAAGGTGATAATCACATCGACGATCACCACAGCGTGGAAGATATTGGCATCACCCTCGGTCAGGCATTTGCCAAAGCCGTGGGTGATAAAAAAGGCATCGTCCGTTACGGCCACTCTTACGTGCCGCTGGATGAAGCTTTGTCACGGGTGGTTATCGACTTCTCCGGTCGCCCGGGTCTGGATATGAAGGTTGAGTTCACTCGCGCCAGTATCGGTAAACTTGATACGCAGCTGTTCTGGGAGTTCTTTCAGGGCTTTGTGAATCATGCCGGCGTGACGCTGCATATCGACAATCTGAAGGGTTTTAATGCCCATCACCAGGCTGAAACCATTTTCAAAGCGTTTGGCCGCGCTCTGCGCATGGCGCTGGAGCTGGATCCCCGCATGGAAGGCGTGATGCCCTCCACCAAAGGTTGCCTTTAAGCACAAAGGATAAATGAATGAGCAGTAAACTCTGTGCAGTGATCGATTACGGCATGGGCAACCTGCACTCCGCCCACGGCGCACTGCAAACGGTGGCGCCGGATACGAAGGTGGTGGTTACCAGCGATGCGGAAGTTATCCGCAAGGCTGACCACGTGGTATTGCCGGGTGTTGGTGCGATTCGTGACTGTATGGCGGAAATCCGCCGTCAGGAAATTGATCAGGTGGTGGCGGAGGTCCGCAAAACCAAACCGCTGCTGGGCATCTGTGTAGGCCTGCAGGCCATGATGGAGCGCAGCGAAGAAAACGGCGGCGTCGAATGCATGGGGTTGTTTCCCGGCGAAGTGAAATTCTTCGGCAATGATCTGGTGGAGAACGGCGAAAAGCTGAAAGTCCCGCATATGGGCTGGAACCGTGTTGAGCAGGTTGCGCACCCGCTGTGGGCCGGTATCGCCGATAACAGCCGCTTCTACTTTGTGCATTCCTACTACGTGCAGGCGGCTAATGTCGCGCAGGTGAAAGGCCGTGGCCATTACGGCGTCGACTTTGCTGCTGCGATGGGCGAAGACAATGTCTTTGCGGTGCAGTTTCACCCAGAAAAAAGCCACAACGCTGGTCTGGCGTTGCTGAAAAACTTCCTCGCCTGGGATGGTCAGGCCTGATTCCAAATTCAGAATGTAAGGTAAAACAATGCTGGTAATTCCTGCGATTGATTTAAAAGATGGTCAGTGTGTGCGTTTGCGTCAGGGCCGTATGGAAGATTCCACCGTCTTTGGTGATGATCCGGTTTCAATGGCCAAACGCTGGGTCGATGCCGGTTGTCGCCGTCTGCACCTGGTGGATCTGAACGGTGCGTTTGCCGGTACGCCGGTCAACGGTGAAGCCGTAACCGCCATTGCCAAAGCCTTTCCGGGCCTGCCGATTCAGATCGGTGGCGGTATCCGCACGCTGGAAACCATCGAGCATTACATCAAAGCCGGCGTCAGCTATGTGATTATCGGCACCAAGGCGGTTAAAGAACCAGAATTTGTTAAAGAAGCCTGTAAGGCATTCCCCGGCACGGTGATTGTTGGTCTGGATGCGCAGGATGGTTTTGTGGCGACCGATGGCTGGGCTGAAGTCTCAGACGTCAAAGCGGTCGATCTGGCCAAGCAGTTCAAAAACGACGGTGTAACCTCCATCGTTTATACCGATATTGCCCGTGACGGCATGATGCAGGGCGTGAACGTGGAAGCCACGCTGCAGCTGGCGGTTGAAGGCGGCATTCCGGTGATTGCGTCCGGTGGCGTGACTAATATCGAAGATATCCGTGCGCTGTCAAAAGTGGCAGGTCAGGGCATTCTCGGTGCTATTACCGGCCGTGCGATTTACGAAGGTACGCTGAACGTAGCTGAAGCCCAGCAGCTTGCTGACGAGTTAACAGGAGCCTGATATGGCGCTCGCCAAACGTATTATTCCTTGTCTGGATGTCGATAAAGGCCGCGTGGTTAAAGGCGTGAACTTTGTTGGTATCCGCGATGCCGGTGATCCGGTGGAAATCGCCAAGCGTTATAACGACCAGGGCGCCGACGAAATTACCTTCCTCGATATTACCGCCAGCCATGAAGGTCGTGATACCACGGTGCATATGGTGGAAGCCATTGCCGAGCAGGTATTTATACCGCTGACGGTGGGTGGTGGCATTCGTGAGCTGGACGATATTCGCCGCATGCTGAACGCTGGCGCCGACAAGGTGTCGATTAATTCGGCGGCGGTATACAACCCTGAGTTTGTTAAAGCAGCATCGGATAAATTCGGTGCGCAGTGTATTGTCGTTGCTATCGACGCCAAGCAGGTCGGTGATAATCACTGGGAAATCTTCACCCATGGCGGCCGTAAGCCGACCGGTATTAACGCGGTTGAATGGGCCGTAAAAATGGCGGAATTCGGTGCTGGTGAAATTCTGCTGACGTCTATGGATCGTGATGGTGTGAAATCGGGTTTCGATCTCGGTGTAACCCGTGCTATTGTTGATTCTGTTAATATACCGGTAATCGCTTCCGGTGGTGTGGGAAACCTCGACCACCTGGTAGACGGTGTAAAAATCGGTCATGCCGATGCGGTGCTGGCTGCCAGTATTTTCCACTTTGGTGAATACACGGTGCAGCAGGCCAAACAGCACATGGCTGCTGCAGGCATCGAAATGCGGCTTGATTAACATACTTTCTGCAAAAACAGGCTGATAATGCTGGCTTTGCTGAGAAGTGGAAAAGATCCGGAAAAGGCCGGATCTTTTTATTTCAGTTAATCTGTCAGATATAAGGAATGACAATGGGACTTAAGGAAAAAAAAGCGGCGCGTGACTTTGAACAGGATCGTCTGGACTCATTGAAAGCTCAGATTTTCGAGGCCGCCAAGTTCGAGTTCGAAATTGAAATCAAGTGGGATACCATTACCATCGATGGCTATTCACACCTGTATGAGCAAACCTGGCCCCTGATTTATTTTGAGCCAGTGATTATTGCACTTAAAGAATTATGCTCTGATGATTTTTGCCAGGAAGCCGTCCAGGCCGATCTGAAAAAATTGGTCATTGAAAACGATGGCGATATTCACAACTCCGAGAAGTGTGCATCGTACAGCGATGGTGTATTAACCATTAACCACTCGCCTATTATCAATGCAGAGAATCAGGTTCAGGATCGTGCGAAAACGATTAAAGAAGTTATCGAAAACGCACTATAAGTAGCCGCTCTCTTCTTATCATAAAAATAGATCGTATCTGATGCGGTCTATTTTTTTATCCTCTACCTGAAAATACCTTGATAACGTCAGCCTCTGCAGGCGTAATAATTAGCCTTCCACTCAGAATACTCCGCCAGAACATTCTGCCAGCACCCCTCTTAACACTGTTCATGCGTACTTTTTCCGGTGACGAACAGCTCAGTCCATGGCTTAGGCAGTATTAACAGGCACGCTGTATTTGTGTACTATCTGACCATTATTGTGGGGCAGGGATGCAGAATGAAATCGGGGAACAGGCGCAGGCGTGCGGGCCGGATATTACTCTGCTCATGCATGGGGATATCGGTCACATCCATGGCGGCCGAGTTTGACGCTTTTGAGTTCGAACCCGATATTCCGCAGGTCTTAACTCCGGTTCGTTTGCAACAGCCGCTGGCTGAAGTGCCTGCGGCTGTTACCGTTATTACCGCCGAACAGATCCGTCTCTGGGGCACGGCCGATATCCCCTCTTTATTTCGTTTTGTCCCCGGACTGTTTGTCGCCCGCGAACTGGATTCCAATCGCGCCAGTGTGGTTTATCACTCGGGTGAGGTATCGCTGGCGCGGCGACTGGAAGTGCTGGTGGATGGTCGCTCGGTTTATAAAGCCTCATTTGCTAATGTCGATTGGGATCAGCTCGGCATTGCTTTACAGGATATCGAGCGCATTGAAATCACCCGTGGTCCGAGTGCTGCCAGTTACGGCATGAACGCACTGCAGGGCGTGATTCATATTATTACCCGTCATCCGGCTGACAGCGCGCGGCTGCGCCTTAGTGGCAGTCTGGGGTCGAAACAGCGACCGCAGTTTTACGCCAGCATCAGTCAGCAGGGCGTGCAGCAGCAGAATCGTCTCAGTTTGTTTGGTTGGCGGGAAGGTGAGAGTGGTGAATATCACGCCGATGGTGGTGATCAGGGTGGTTTTCCAGATCAGAATCAGGTGCGCGGTCTGAACTGGTCCGGAGCCTGGCAGGCGGATGTCGATAACGAACTGCGCTGGCAGTTGGGACGCCAGCAATCGGAGCGCGATTATCTGGCCGACAGTAATTTTCAAACCGACTCCCCACAGCAAACAGCAATATCTGATCTGGCCTGGTTGCGCTGGCGCAGTCAGCGTTCGGCGGATCATGAAGTTCAGCTGCAGGCCTATTGGCAGGCTGATAACAGTGAGGTGGATTATCATGCTTGTGCGCCGGCGATGGCCTTTGATGCACAGTTGAGTGATTTGTATCAGCAGCATCCGCAGTTAGCAGAAAAACTCGGTTATGGCTTGCTGCCACTGCAAAACCCCGCTCTGAGCGGCAGCGAACGCAGTGCAATTACTCAGCTGTATCAGGGGTTGGCTGTCGGGGCTTTCAGTGCAGTTCAATTACAGCAGGGGCTGGGGCTGGTAAATTCCATCAGCGCTGCGCAATACAGTGCTGCACAGCAGATTGTGCAGCGCGCCGTAATCGCCAATGCTCTGGAGCAGACGCTGTGCGGGCGCGGTGATCTGGATGTCTATGAGCAACGCTTTGATATCGAGCTGCAGGATACCCGCCGCTGGAGTGATCAATTGCGTTCGGTGCAGGGGATCGGCCTGCGTCGTGATCAGGCGAATTCGGCAACTTATCTGCGCGGCGATGTGCGCAGTGATCAGTGGCTGGCTTTTGTCAGTGGCGAATATCGCCCGGCGTCGCGCTGGCTGTTGTCGGCCGGGATGATGGCGCAATACCAAAGTGGGTTGGACGCAAACTATTCGCCGCGCGCCGCACTGAATTATCTGCCTGGCCCGGATCAGAGTATCCGTGTGCAGTATTCACGCAGCCGCCGCACGCCGGATATTGCAGAGCGTGACCTTGATGGGCGCGCAGTGTTGCGTGATATTAACGATAATTATCTTGGCCTCGATCAGGCCGGGTTGTTTATTAACGCCAATGCCGACGGCTGGCGCGATGGTCTGCGTGACGAGCGCATTCAGGCATGGGAATTAGGGTACTTTTTACATCTGCCACAAGCCGCGGTGCAGTTAGATATCAAAGCGTTCCGCGAGCAGCTGGATGATCTGATCGGCAGTACCGTGACACTGCGCAGCCAGTCATTGATGAATGAAGGTCAGATGACGCTGAAAGGCATCGAATCACAACTGCAGTGGCAGCCGCTGAATAACCAGCGCATCTGGCTGACTTTGTTGCGTCAGCAACGTGACAGCAATCGGGATGGCGAATTGGTATTAGGGGCCGAAAGTAGCGTGCGCCTGGTCTGGACCCGTAGCGGAGAGCGGCAGGAACAAATGCTGGGTGCCTTCTGGGATGACAGTAGTCAGGACAAAAATCCGGGCTATGCGGCGCAGGGACGTTATCAGCAGCAGCGCCTGCTGGCCCGCTGGGGCTGGAAAACAAAACTCGGGAACTGGTTTGTCAGCAGCCAATACGATGCCCTGCCGCAACAGGTGTTGTATGAAATAACACCGCGCTGGCTGAATCGCTTAGGCTGGCAGGCAAGCTGGTAATTGTATTTCCGGCTTAGGGTACGTAATGACACGCATAAAAAAACGGCAGCCTGGGCTGCCGTTTTTTATTGCCTGAATCCGGGAGGATCAGGCAGGGCCGATCAGTACAGAACGCGGGCGCGGATTGTGCCTTCGACTTCTTTGATCTTTTCCAGAGCCAGTTCTGAGGCTGCAGCGGCAACGTCAATCACCACATAACCCACATCTTCAACCGTCTGCAGGTACTGACCTGAGATGTTGATACCGTTCTCGGCGAAAATGCTGTTGATTGCATTCATAACGCCAGGAACGTTCTGGTGGATGTGCAGAATACGGTGCACGTTTTTGTTGCTCGGCAGAGCCACTTCCGGGAAGTTAACAGAAGAGGTGGTGGTGCCGTTATCGCTGTACTGAGCCAGCTTCTCGCCCACTTCTTTACCGATGTTTTCCTGTGCTTCGAGGGTAGAACCACCCACGTGCGGTGTCAGAATCACGTTGTCGAATTCACGCAGTGGAGAAAGGAATTCTTCACCATTAGAGCGCGGCTCAACCGGGAATACGTCAATCGCAGCGCCCAGCAGTTTTTTGCTGCGGATGGCTTCGGCCAGAGCGTCGATATCAACCACAGTACCGCGCGAAGCGTTCAGCAGGATAGAACCTTGCTTCATCTGCGCGAACTGCTCAGGGCCCATCATCCATTTGGTGGCTGCGGTTTCCGGTACGTGCAGGGAAACAACGTCGGCCAGGTTCAGCAGTTCGTTCAGCGAGCCAACCTGCTTGGCGTTGCCCAGTGGCAGCTTGGTGACGACGTCGTAGAAGTACACGTCCATGCCCATGCTTTCAGCCATTACAGACAGCTGAGTACCGATGGAGCCGTAACCGATGATGCCCAGTTTTTTACCGCGGATTTCGTAAGAGTTATCGGCGGATTTGTTCCAGCCACCACGATGACATTGTGCGTTACGCTCCGGAATACCACGCATCAGCATGATGATTTCGGCCAGTGACAGTTCAGCAACGGAACGGGTGTTGGAGTACGGCGCATTGAACACGGCAACACCACGCTTGGTGGCGGCTTTCAGCTCAACCTGGTTGGTACCAATGCAGAAGCAGCCAACGGCGATCAGTTTCTCAGCGGCTTCAAAGATTTCATCGGTCAACTGAGTACGGGAACGGATGCCGACAAAGTGTGCGTCTTTGATGCGGGCTTTCAGCTCGTCATCCGGCAGCGAAGTCTTCAGGTACTCGATGTTGGTGTAACCAGCGGCATTCAGGGTTTCGAGAGCTGACTGGTGCACGCCTTCCAACAAGAGAAATTTGATCTTGCTTTTATCGAGGGAGGTTTGAGCCATGATGGTACCTATATGCAGTATGTAGAACCGTTGCGGTGAATCCGGCCGGTGCTTGCACGGTACAGCACAGGTAACGACAGGCGCCGGACTCACTTCCGGAGCGAAAACCACTCCGAAAAATAAGGCGCGTATGCTAGCATACCCGGCCTGTTAACGTGAGCCTCAAACTCGCTTTTCATCGCGAAGAATACTCAATTTGAGGTGAATGACATTCATCTATGCGGAATCTCCCATGACTGCCCTGACTCAAGACGCCCTGATTGAACGGTTATCGGCCATTGTTGGTGCCGATAAAGTTCGTACCGATGCAGACTCTCTGGAAACCTTCGGTAAAGACTGGACCAAAATCTACGCGCCCAAGCCAACTGCGATCGTGTTCCCGAAAACCACCGAACAAGTGCGCGATATCGTCCTGCTGGCCAATGAGCATCAGCTGGCACTGGTGCCATCCGGTGGCCGTACCGGTCTGAGTGCCGGCGCGGTGGCAGCCAATGGCGAAATCGTTGTGGCCTTTGATTATATGAATCAGATCAGCGACTTTAATGCCGTTGACCGTACCGTTAAATGCGGTGCCGGAGTGATTACCGAGCAGCTGCAGAATTATGCCGAAGAGCAGGGCCTGTTTTATCCGGTGGATTTCGCTTCAGCGGGCTCCAGTCAGATTGGCGGGAATATCAGCACCAATGCCGGCGGTATTAAAGTCATCCGCTGGGGTATGACCCGTGACTGGGTGGCTGGTCTGACCGTCGTAACCGGTAAAGGTGAGATTCTGCGTCTTAATAAAGACCTGCTGAAAAACAACACCGGCTACGATATGCGTCAGCTGTTTATCGGCGGTGAAGGTACGCTTGGCTTTATTGCCGAAGCCACTATGCGTCTGACCCGTACACCGAAAAACCTGACCGTACTGGTGCTGGCGATTCCTGAACTGGACGACGTAATGAAGGTGCTGAACCAGTTCCAGGGCAGCATGGATCTGACCGCGTTTGAGTTCTTCTCCGATAAAGCCATGCGCAAAGTACTGGCGCGCGGTGATGTGCCTGCGCCGTTTGACAGCAGTGCCGATTTTTATGCGTTGATCGAATTTGAAGCCGTAACCGATGCCGATATGGATTTATCCATGAGTCTGTTTGAACAGTGCATGGAGAATGGCTGGGTGGTTGATGGTGTGATCAGTCAGAGCGAAACCCAGGCGGCTAACCTGTGGCGTCTGCGTGAAGATATTTCTGAAACCATTTCCGAGTGGACACCGTACAAAAACGACATTTCCGTGGTTGTTTCCAAAGTGCCACCGTTCCTGAACGATATTGATGAAATCGTGACCCGAGAATATCCGGATTTCGAGATCATCTGGTTTGGCCATATCGGCGATGGCAACCTGCACCTTAATATTCTTAAGCCGGATGCACTGGCGAAAGAAGAATTCTTCGAACGCTGCGCCAAGGTATCCAAATGGGTATTTGAAATCGTGCAGAAATACGACGGCTCGGTTTCTGCCGAACACGGCGTGGGCATGACCAAAAAACCGTATCTGGAATACACCCGTTCGGCGGCTGAGCTGGCTTATATGAGAGCGGTGAAGGCTGTGTTCGATCCGAACAATGTGATGAATCCAGGTAAGCTGGTGGATATGTAAGTGCCGGTTTTATTCCGCTAAAAAGCATAAAAAAGGCCGGGAAATCCGGCCTTTTTTATATCTGTACTCCAGCGTCTGTGCTCTCAGAACAGCTGTTCCGGCACCAGGTCTGTATTGCTGCTGCCATCGTTGTTGTCCGGCAAGGATAATTTAACCGGCTGGCTCGGTACATCTTCCTCTTTAAAATATTCAAAGATCGCATTGCTCTGGCCTGGTGCCGCGAGTAAGCCGGTTTCCGGATCAATGCGCACGCTGACAATCCCTTCAGGCTGCTCAAACGGTTGTTCCGGCACGCCATTTAATGCGCTGCCCATGTAGTCGACCCACACAGGCAGGGCGGTGTTAGAACCAAACGCCCAGCGGCCGAGGGTGTTGGGCTGGTCAAAACCAATCCAGACGGTGGTCACCAGATCCGGACTGAAGCCAGAGAACCAGGCATCTTTCTGATCGTTGGTGGTGCCGGTTTTACCGGCCAGATCGTCACGGTTCAGTGCCAGGGCGCGTCTGCCGGTGCCGCGCCGGACGACATCTTTAAGCATGCTGATCATCAGGAAATGGGTGCGTTCATCCATTACACGCGGCGCAGCCGGAAGCTGTTCGGCTTCGGTTTGGGCTTGCAGCGGATTGCTCAGGCCAAGTTGCTGCTGCAATTGCTGTTCAAGCAACTCGCTGGCGGCTTGCTGTTCCTGAGCAATACTGGACTGCTGTTTTTCGCATTCAAGACAAACGGTGCGAGGCTTGGCGGCAAAAAGAATGTTGCCACTGCTGTCTTCAATGCGGCTGATCAGATAAGGATCGACGGCAAAGCCCCCGTTGGCCAACACGCAATAGCCAGTGGCAAGCTCCATTGGTGTCACCGCTGATGCTCCCAGAGCCAGAGACAGGTCGGCATTCAGCTTGCTGCGCGGAAAGCCGAACGGCTCGATATAGTTAACTGCCTTGCTTGCGCCAACTTGTTTCAGAATACGGATGGATACCAGGTTCTGAGATTTGTACAGCGCTTCCCGCAGGCGGGTCGGGCCATAGAATTTGCCACTGTTATTCTGCGGCCGCCAGGTGTTCTCCAGGCTGGCGTCTTCGAAAACCACCGGTGCATCATTGATAATACTGGCCGGAGTAAAGCCATTGGCCAGAGCTGCACTGTAAATAAAGGGCTTGAAGGCTGAGCCCGGTTGGCGATCAGCCTGGATTGCCCGGTTAAATTTATTACTGCCGAAAGAGAAGCCACCCACCAACGCTTGTATCGCGCCATCTTTCGGACGCAGGGAAACAATAGAGCCTTCGACCTCTGGCATTTGCGCCAACAGCAGGCCGTTGCTGGTTTCTTCTACCCAGATGCGCTGACCGATGCTGAGCAGGTCGGAGGGTTGCTTGGGTTCTGCACCAATAATGTTGACGTTGACATAGGGCTTGGCCCAGAGCATGCCGCTGAATGGCAACCAGCGCTCACTGTTATTCTGAAAAATCCAGGCGCCGGTGCTTTCAACGGTAAGGACAATGGCCGGAGCAATCAGACCCATGTCGTCCTGAGCGCGCAGAAGGTCATGCCACTGCTCCAGTGTTTGTGGCCAGTCGATGTCGTGCGCTTTGTCTGCTTTGCTGAGCCAGGGCTCCAGCTCAGGATTTTCAGCAACTTCCAGTGTGGTGACCGGAGCCATCGGTTTGGGCTGGCGATAGCCATGATCCCGGTCATATTTCAGCAATCCGGCCTGCAGTGCTTTGTTGGCGGCGACCTGACGTGAAGAATCGATGGTTGTATAGACGTTATAACCCACGGTGTAGGCGTCATCGCCGTAGCGTTCAACCATGTCGCGGCGCACCATTTCGGCAATATAGGGGGCCAGCACTTCGGAGGTAGCGCCGTGGTAGCGCGCGGTGATCGGGGCGCGGGCAGCAATGTCGAATTCTTCGGCGCTGATCATTTCCAGTGTGCGCATGCGGGCGAGAACGTAGTTACGACGATCCAGGGCGCGACGGGGGTTGTTGACCGGGTTGGCGGCGGATGGTGCCTGTGGCAGGCCAGCGATCATGGCTAATTGCGCCAGATTCAGTTCCTTGATGGATTTGCCGTAGTAAACCTGCGCCGCAGCCTCAATGCCGTAGGCACGTTTGCCCAGATAAATCTTGTTAATGTAGAGCTCAAGAATCTCTTGCTTGCTCAGGCTTTGCTCAATCTTCAGGGCCAGCAGAATCTCGGTGAACTTCCGGGCAAAGGTTTTTTCAGCGCTCAGGTAGTAGTTTTTTGCCACCTGCATGGTGATGGTGCTGCCGCCGGATTTTTTCTTACCGGTACGGATCAGCTCAATAACGGCGCGGGCCAGGCCTTTCAGGTCGATGCCAAAATGTTCAAAGAATCCGTCATCTTCGGAGGCGAGCAGGGCATTGATGAACTCTGGTGGGGTTTCGGCATAGGTCAGCGGTGTGCGGCGCTTCTCGCCGAATTCGCTGATCAGCTTGCCGTCAGCGGAGTACACTCGCAGTGGCGTTTGCAGTTCGACGTTCTTAAGTTCCTCGGTATCCGGCAGTGTCGGAGAGAGATACAGATAGATCGCCATCATCAGAATGCCGGCGCCGGCAAAAATGGACATTACAAGCCAAAAAAACAATTGCAGGATCGGGTGTGACTTAGTCATAAAAAAAGATTGTCATCGCCTCGGGAAGCCAGTGGATATGCGGGTTTCGGCATTATAAGGGTTTTTTGTTCTTTTAATAGGAATGTGCTTATAATGACTCCGACTATATAGGATCTGAGTGAGCTTGTGCGTGCAAGTTCGCGAATTTGATGGGGATTTTGTCGTGCTGGCTAACTTGTTTAATAAGAAGAACAAGGCAATTCTTGGAGTGGACATTAGTTCTACTTCAGTGAAAGTCCTTGAGTTGAGTCGCAATAACGATCGCTATCAGGTTGAAGCTTATGCCGCTGAAGCCCTGCCAGCTAACGCTGTGGTTGAACAGAGCATCAGCAATGACGAGGCGGTTGGCGAGGCCATTCGACGGGCGTTAAGCCGTTCCCGCGCTGGTGCAAAGCGCGCCGCTATCGCGGTTGCCGGCTCTGCCGTGATTACCAAAACCGTGCAAATGAACGGCAAGCTGAAAGACGATGAGATGGATTTTCAGATCCGGGCCGAAGCTGATCAGTACATTCCTTATCCGTTAGAAGAAGTGGCGCTCGACTGGGAAGTGCAGGGACCATCTGACGCAGGCAATGACATGGTGGATGTTTTGTTGGCCGCCTGTCGCTCTGAGACGGTTGAGCGCCGTAAAGACGCTGTGGAATACGCCAACCTTGAAGCTGCAGTCGTGGATGTTGAGGCCTTCTGCACCGAACGTGCTTTCTCTCTGCTGGCCGGACAACTCGATGGTGATGATGTTGAAACCGTCGCGATTCTGGATATCGGTGCAACCATGACCACTCTCAGCGTGCTGCATGAAGGCAAATCGATTTATACCCGTGAGCAGCTGTTCGGTGGTAAGCAGTTGAGCGAAGATATTATGCGTCGTTACGGTCTCAGTGAAGAGGAAGCGACCCGCGCCAAGCTGGAAGGTGGCTTGCCGGATGATTATGAGAGTGAAGTGCTGGAACCTTTCCGCCGTGCCGTGGTGCAGCAGGTAAGCCGGTCGCTGCAGTTCTTTTATTCATCCAGCCAGTTTAATGATGTGGACTACATCATCCTTGCTGGCGGAACTTCATCCATCCCGCATTTGGCCGACCAGGTTCAGGATGCTATGGGAATCGCCACTGTGATTGCCAACCCCTTTGTGAATATGACGTTATCGCAGAAGGTGAACGCCAATCTGCTCAATGGCGACGCACCTTCATTAATGATTGCGTGCGGGCTGGCGATGAGGAGTTTCGATTAATGGCCAATATTAACCTGTTGCCGTGGCGCCAGGCGCTGCGGAAAGAAAAGCAGAATGAATTTTATGGGGTTATCGCGCTGGTGGCTTTCGCTGCCGCAGCGATTATTTATTTTGTTAATGGTCACTATGAAAGCAGTATTCAGACACAGAATGGCCGTAACGGATTCATCCAGAATGAGATGAAAGTTTTGGATGCCAAAATCGATGAGATTCGACAGTTGCGCGATACCCGTAAGAAGCTGATTGAGCGAATGGAGTTGATTCAGGCGTTACAGGGTAACCGGCCGATTATTGTCCGCGTGTTTGATGAAATGGCGAGGTCTGTACCAGAAGACCTGTATTTTTCTTCGGTAGCTGTTAAGAGTACAGATCTCACGATTAAGGGCTTGGCTAAATCGAATAATCGTGTGTCAGCCTTAATGCGTAACTTTGATCAGTCGGATTGGTTTGCTGACCCCATTCTTATCCGGGTCCAGTCTAAGGCTGAGGGGGTGAATGAATTTGAAGTCACCATGAAGCGTGTTCAGCCTAAAGCGGCGGAGGAGTGACAGCATGGCTGATCTGAAAAAAATCGATATGAAAGCCATGATGGCTAAGCTTGGTGAATTTCAGGTTGATGATCTGAATAACATTGACTGGGAAAATATGGGCTCATGGCCATTTCCCGGCAAAGTGATTTTTTGCGTGCTGATTTTTATTGCAGTGTTGGCAGGAGGTTATTTTGGATTGATCGAAAATAATCTTGATGTGCTGAATGGCGCGACTCAACGAGAAGAAACCCTGAAAAAAGACTTTGAAAATAAAGCATTTCGAGTTGCAAATCTGGCAGCTTATAAAGCGCAGATGATTGAAATGGAAGAAAGTTTCGGTTCGTTACTTAAACAGTTGCCCCGCGATACCGAAGTTCCCGGGTTAATTGATGATATCAGTTCGGCGGCATTAAATGCGGGGTTAAAGCTTAACGCGATTGACCCGCAGAAAATGACGAAAACAGAATTTTATAATGAGCTGCCGATTAATATTGAAGTCGTTGGCGGTTATCACGAAATGGGCGCTTTTGTTTCTTCCGTGGCCTCATTGCCCCGCATTGTAACCTTGCATGATTTTTCGATCGAAAAGTCTGGTAATGACGGTGCGCTGAAAATGAAAATATTGGCTAAAACCTATCAGTACAGCGGTGATGAGGAGGTGAAGTAATATGAAAAAACTGATCCTTCCTTTTACTATTATGGGTATCGCCGGGCTGTTAACGGCATGTTCAGGTCCTGAGGATACTTCAGACCTGAAAAGTTTTGTTGAACAAACCTTAAACAAACCCCGCGGTCGTGTTGAACCAATACCCGTGTTTAAGCCTTATGAATTCTTTAGTTATAGTGCTACCGGTTTACGTTCTCCGTTTGAATTACCAATTGTTGCCGATACGGAAATCAACGTACAGCCGGGCAGTGATATCAGTCCTGACCTTGAGCGACCAAAAGAGCATCTTGAACAGTATGTACTGGGTTCATTGTCGATGGTGGGAACACTGGCGCGGGAAGATGGTGTACTCTGGGCTCTGATTAAAGATGGCGATAATAGTGTGGTGCGGGTGAAAGAAGGCAATTATATGGGCCAGAATCATGGCCGTATCCTGTCTATTTCTGAATACAGAATAAATCTAATTGAAATTGTACCTAATGGTCTCGGTGGCTGGATTGAGCGGCCGAGAACCTTGGCTCTTGAAGGACTGGGTGGAGAGTAATTTTATGAATACGGTGAAGGGCTTTCACACAATAATGAAGACGCTACCAGTCCTGATGCTGGCTCTTGTAGCCTCAGTCGCTTCTGCTGCGACACTGAATGATCTGCGCTTTTCATCCCTGCCTGGGGATGTTACTGAAATCCGTATGGAGTTTGATGGTACACCTCCGCAGGTGAGTGGCTACACCATTGAACAGCCGGCACGGATCGCGCTTGATTTGCCAGGTGTCGTCAGCAATCTGAAAACAAAGCGCCACCAGATTGGTTCTGGTAACGCGCGCAGTGCAACGCTGGTTTCGACCAAAGACCGTGCCCGCCTGGTGATTAATCTGACCCGTCTGACGGGCTATACCACCAAGGTTGAAGGCAACACCCTGTTGTTGCGTATCGGTCAGTCGGAAGGAGAAAAGGTATTTGCTGCTGACGTTAAAGAGGGTTCTTCGTCTGGCATGCTCAACAATGATCTGAAAGTAGTGAATGTTGATTTCCGTCGTGGAGACCTGGGCGAAGGGCAGGTTCAGATTATGCTGAATGATGCCCGCGCATCGGCCAATATTCGTCGTGAAGGCAATAAAATCATCGCCGATCTTAAAGGCGTGCGCTTACCTGAGGCTCTCAGTCGCCGTCTGGATGTCACCGATTTTGCGACGCCAGTGCGCTATATCGATACCAAGCGTGAAGATAATTCTACCCGTATTGTGATTGAACCTACGGGCGATGATTTCGACTATCTGGCTTATCAGACAGACAAGCTGCTTTCTATTAATGTATCTGTAGTGCCGGAAGATAAGAAAGAAGAACGTAAGAAGCAATTTCCGTTTACTGGCGAAAAATTGTCGCTTAATTTCCAGAATATTGAAGTGCGTGCTGTGCTGCAGTTGATTGCTGACTTTACCGGCTTAAACCTGGTGGCATCGGATACTGTTCAGGGCAGCATTACGCTGCGTCTGCAGAACGTCCCCTGGGATCAGGCACTGGATCTGGTACTGAAGACCAAAGGCCTGGGCAAACGTCAGATGGGTTCTGTACTGTTGATTGCTCCTGCCGAAGAAATTGCCGCGCGTGAAAAAATCGAGCTGGAAGCTGTTAAGCAGGTTGAAGAGCTGGCTCCTCTGGTTACTGAGTACATGCAGCTGAAATACGCCAAAGCCAGTGAGTTGGCAAAGCTGCTGACTTCTGAACAGGGGTTGTTATCTGAGCGTGGTTCCGCGGTTGTTGATGAACGTACCAATACTCTGCTGATGAAAGACACCGCGGGCAATCTGGAAAAAGTACGCGAAGCCCTGAATATGCTGGATGTACCTGTTCGTCAGGTTCTTATTGAAGCACGTATCGTCGTTGCCACGACCAGTGTCGGCGAGGAGATGGGGGTTAAGTGGGGTGGTGCTGGCTTTAAAAATAATGGCAGCAACTGGACAACGGTTGGTGGCAGTCAGCAGACCCTGACCGAAGGCAATCAGATTTTATTCAACCGGGCTACAGGTGCAGCAGCTACCAGCGATGCCGTTGATCTTACCGGTGCTAATGTTGTTAATTTTGGTGTTACCAATGCTGCTGCAACGACGTTTGCGGTGGGTTATCAGACTGCAGATTACTTATTGGATCTGGAGTTGGCAGCAATTGAAACCGATGGTCGTGCCGAGATTGTTTCGCAACCACGGGTTATTACTGCCGATGGTCAGACCGCTTCAATCGAGTCTGGTACTGAAATTCCATACCAACAGGCCAGCTCCAGTGGTGCAACTAACGTTGCCTTTAAATCTGCAGTTTTACGTCTGGAAGTAACTCCGCAGATTACACCGGATGACCGCATTATTATGGATCTGGTGATCAATCAGGATTCTGTTGGCGAACTGACCTCGGCAGGCCCAAGCATCAATACCAACGCGGTAGAAACTCAGGTCTTGGTTGATAACGGTGAGACGGTGGTACTGGGTGGTATTTTCCGTTCTGAAGAAATCACCTCGATCAGCAAGACACCGTTCTTTGGTGATTTGCCATTAATAGGTGCGTTATTCCGTTATACCAACCACAAAGATGATAAGAGTGAATTGCTGGTGTTTATTACACCGCGACTGGTTAAGGATTCGCTCAGCAACCGTTAATGCCATGAAGCGATCACAATCTGTCTTTCTTATAGGGCCAATGGGTGCTGGTAAAAGCACCATTGGTCGCTTGCTTTCCGCCGAACTCAAAGTGGAGTTTTTCGATTCTGATAAAGTCATCGAAGAGCGTTGCGGTGCCAATATTCCCTGGATTTTTGATATGGAAGGCGAGTCCGGCTTTCGTGAGCGCGAAGAGCAGGCTATTGATGAGCTGACGCAAATGAGCTCCATCGTCCTGGCGACAGGTGGTGGTGTCGTAATGCGTGAAGCCAATCGTCGCCATTTAAGTGCGCGTGGTACGGTCGTCTATCTTTGCACCTCTGTAGAGCAGCAGCTGGCGCGTACGGCTAAAGATAAAAACCGTCCGCTGCTGCAGGCAGAAAATCCCGAGCGCATATTGCGTGATCTGTTCAGTGCCCGTGATCCGCTGTATCGTGAGATCGCAGACATTATCATCGAAACCGACCAGCGCAATCCGCGCTGGGTCGTGCAGGAACTTAAAAGGCTTATAAAAGGCTGATACACATGAATACCCTGACCGTCGATCTGGGCGACCGCAGTTACCCGATTTTTATTGGTGCCGGGTTGCTTGGCAATTCTGCTTTATTCACTCCCTATATAAAAGGCCGTCAGGTACTCATTGTTACCAATGAAACCGTAGCACCTTTGTACCTGCAGCAGGTAAAAGAAGCGCTGGCAGGCTATCAGGTCGATGAAGTCATTCTGCCCGATGGTGAAGCCTACAAAGACCTGACCACCCTGAATCTTATTTATGACGCCCTCTTGCAGAAGCAACATAACCGCACGACAACGCTGTTGGCGCTTGGTGGCGGTGTTGTGGGGGATATGTGTGGCTACGCGGCCGCATCTTATCAGCGCGGAGTGAACTTTATTCAGGTACCGACCACGTTACTGTCGCAGGTCGATTCCTCTGTCGGCGGAAAAACCGGCGTGAATCATCCGCTGGGCAAAAACATGATTGGCGCGTTTCATCAGCCTCAGTGTGTGATAGCCGATACAGGTACACTGAATACGTTGCCTGAGCGCGAGTTATCGGCTGGTCTGGCTGAGGTGATTAAATATGGTCTTATCTGTGATCCGGCGTTTTATCAGTGGATCAAAGAAAACATTGCGGCCTTGATGGCGCGTGAGCCAAAAGCTCTGGCTTATGCCATTGAACGTTCCTGTCAGGATAAGGCCGAAGTGGTCGCCCAGGATGAAACGGAATCCGGCATCCGCGCCATTCTGAATCTGGGCCATACCTTCGGTCATGCAATTGAAGCTCATCAGGGCTATGGCCAGTGGTTGCATGGCGAGGCGGTTGGTACTGGTATGCTGATGGCGGCCGATCTTGGCTGGCGCATGGGGCATGTCAGCAGCGAAGAGCTGCGCGAGCTGCGCTCCCTGTTACAGGCGTCTGGTTTACCGGTTGTTGGGCCATTGAATATGTCGGCGGATGATTACCTGTCGCGCATGCAGGTCGATAAAAAAGTATTGGATGGACGCATCCGTCTGGTGCTGTTACAGCGTATAGGTGAAGCCTACATGACGTCGGAAGTTCCGAAAGACTTGTTGACGCAAACCCTGTTGGCAGGGGATAAACTGGGCACGGCTTGAGTCACTCTTGAGTCACTAAAGGAGGCAATTATGGAAACCGATTTTAATCTGGATCTGGAAACGCATCGCTACAGCAGCTCAGAAGATCCGGTGCATGGATACCATTTGCCTCTGCCTCAGTTGCTGTCCGGGCAACGTAAACATCTCGAATTACTGGCGCATCTGGCGTCTTACAGTGAACTTCTGGTCGCAGTTACCGGACCTTCTGGCAGTGGTAAAACCGTATTGGCACAAGCCTTGGCGGCGCAGCGTGAAGATCCGGAAGAAAGCCTGTTTATAACCGCCGATCTGATGCTTGGAATGCCCGCCATTCTCAATCAGATTGCCCGCTGCTGGGATATGCCTCAGCTGTCAGATGACATCGTACATGCCCGTGAAGCAATCAAAGACATTGCCCTGTTGCGTTATAACGATGGTTTAAGTCTGCTGGTGATTATTGATCAGGCCGACCAGCTGGATGCCGATACCCTGAATGACATTGCGCACTTTGCTCTGCTGGCTCCTCAGGCGATTTCTTTTGCTTTATTTGGCCAGCCAAGCTTTGAGCTGGCGTTTCGCGAAAGCCCGGCACAGGCCCCTGTGCATGTGCTGAAGCTTGAGCCTTTGTCGCTGGATGATGCTGCTCTGCTGATTCAGCAGGTGTTCAGCCCGGGTCAGCCTTTGGCGTTGACTCAGGATGAGTTGCTGTTTATCTGGCAGCAATCTGCAGGCTGGCCGCAAGCATTGTTACATCATGCCGAAGATTATCTGCTGTCGCCCGGTGTGGCAGACGCTGAGGCGATAACGCCGGCCGCTGCGCAACCGAACCGTTTTCCTCTGCTGCATATGCTGGCTATTGCCGGGGTCGCGGCGGCATTGGTCGTTTCTTTCTTATACCGTGCTGGTGATGACCCGGCTCAGGTCGCTTCTCCGGAGCAAAGGCTGGAGATTGCACAACAGGGCCTTGCACAGGACGAAGATACCAGCACGCCTGTCGAGGGGTCTTTGTCACCTTTCGCCGCTGATGATGCGATTGAGACGACGGAGATTGCTCCGCCAGTGGTTAAGACCGATGTAACCAGCGACGCGCCGGATTACAATTACGCGGTAGCAGAGACTGAATCGGCGGTTCAGGTCAATGAACCCGCGGCAGCGCAAGCTAAGCCCGGCATTGCTGACGTTACGGCGCCTTCTTCGGTGCCGGAAAAAGCCACCGCCGCTCCGGCCCGGTCTGCGGTGAGCGAGGTGGCTGCACCACGCATACAACCAAACACGCTGTCGCGCAGTGCCGATGAGCGCGCTTTGCTGGCGGTGAAGAGCGGTTTTGTGGTGCAGTTGTTTGGTACGTATCAGGTCGACAATGCCTCCGCATTTCGCCTGCAGTGGCAGTCTCAGGTCGCCGGGTCGCTGTACCAGTATCGCACCGAACATAATGAACGCCCGTGGTTTGTCGTTGTGGCAGGCGTCTATGGCAACCGCGATGAGGCCAAGGCTGCGGTTAATGCCCTGCCGCGGGAACTGCGTACGCAGTCTCCCTGGATTCGCGATGTATCTGCGGTGCAAAATATACTGCGCTGATCCCGTTCTTCCAGCCGCTAATCTCCTGCATTGACGGCCTTCCGTTACCGCCTTACAACAATACGCAAAAACGCTCATGTTTGTGACAGGGGCCTCAGATGTGTAGAATGAGCGTCCTTTTGTCTAGATGCTGCTTAAATTTTGAGCATTAGGCCGTTGTAAGCCCTTGATTTTTCAATTGTTTTTACTAATGAGAGCTGTTCTATGAGAACTGGTCTGTATACTCCAGGCGACTTTAAGGACAACTGTGGATTCGGTTTGTTAGCCCATCTGGAAGGGCAGCCGAGTCACAAGCTGTTAACAACAGCAATCGAATCCTTAACCTGCATGACACACCGTGGCGGTATTGCCGCGGATGGCAAAACCGGTGACGGATGCGGTCTGTTGATCCAAAAGCCGGATTCTTTCCTGCGCGCAGTTTCTGCACAAGCGGGTATTGAATTACCGGCGCAGTACGCTGTTGGTATGCTGTTTATGGATCTTGATGATGCCATTTTCAGCAAGCAGAAAACCGCCGTTGAGCACGCTCTCAGCAGTCAGGGTTTGTCTGTATTGGGCTGGCGCACCGTGCCAACCAATAACGACTGCCTGGGACCGATGGCGATCGACTGTCTGCCTCGTTTTGAGCAGGTATTTATTGCTGCCGATTCTGAGCTGGATGAAACCGCTTTCGCCGTTAAGCTGTTCTACGCGCGTCGTTTCGCCGAGAAAGCACTGAGCGAATACCCGGATTTCTACATCGCCAGTCTGTCGGACCGGGTGCTGTCCTATAAAGGTCTGACCATGCCGGTTGACCTGCCGAATTTCTTCCTTGATCTCGGTGATGAACGCATGGAAACCGCTATCTGCGTATTCCATCAGCGTTTTTCTACCAACACCATGCCGCGCTGGCAGCTGGCTCAGCCATTCCGCATGCTGGCCCACAACGGTGAGATCAACACCATTCAGGGTAACCGTAGCTGGGCAAACGCCCGTACCGGTAAGTACCAGAGCGATCTGCTGCCTAACCTGAGTGATCTGGCCCCTATTGTTAACACCACCGGTTCCGACTCATCCTCCATGGATAACATGCTGGAGTTGCTGGTGACTGGGGGGATGAACCTGTTCCGTGCTATCCGCATGATGATTCCGCCAGCCTGGCAGAACGTCGAAACCATGGATGCCGATCTGCGTTCTTTCTACGAATACAACTCCATGCACATGGAGCCGTGGGACGGCCCGGCCGGTCTGGTTATCACCGATGGCCGTTATGCCGTTTGTGGTCTCGACCGTAACGGTTTGCGTCCTTCACGCTGGGTCATCACCAAAGACAACTTCATCACCGTTGCGTCTGAAGTCGGCGTCTATGGCTACAAGCCCGAAGACGTGGTTGCCAAAGGCCGTGTTGGGCCGGGTGAAATCCTCGCGATTGATACCAAAGAAGGCAAGTTACTTAACGCCGCAGACATCGACAATGCGCTGAAGTCTGAGTTCCCGTACAAAAAATGGCTGAAAGAAAATGCCATCCGTATGGAAAGCCAGCTGTTGCTGCAAAAAGTGGACGATGCTGAAGCGCTGTCCGGCGATCTGCTCAATACCCATCAGAAGCTGCAATTGGTCACCAACGAAGAACGTGATCAGGTACTGCGTCCGATGGGCGAAGAAGGCCAGGAAGCCACCGGTTCTATGGGCGATGATACGCCGATGGCGGTGCTGTCTCAGCGCGTTCGCCATCTGGCTGATTACTTCCGCCAGCAGTTCGCGCAGGTTACCAACCCGCCAATCGATCCGCTGCGTGAAGCCATCGTGATGTCGCTGGAAACCTGCATCGGTGCCGAGAAAAACGTTTTCGAAACCGGCGCTGATCATGCCAACCGCATCATCCTGACGTCTCCGGTACTGTCGCCGCTGAAATTCCACGGTCTGAAAACCACGGGGCTGGACGCGTTTGCTCATACCACCTTGTCGCTGGCGTTTGATCCTGCGGTGGGTCTGCAACAAGCCATTATCAATCTGGCTGATCAGGCTGAACAGGCACTGCGTGACGGCAACGTTATGCTTATCCTGTCGGATCGCGATGTCCATGACAGTCAGTGGGTGATTCCTGCGGTTATGGCAACCGGCGCGGTGCATCATCGTCTGGTTAAGCAGGGTCTGCGTACCAACGGTAATATCATCGTTGAAACCGGTTCTGCCCGTGACGCTCACCAGTTTGCCGTGTTGCTGGGCTTCGGTGCGACCGCTGTTTACCCATGGCTGGCGTACGATGTGCTGACCGACCTGCACCGCACCAACGAATTACTGGGCGATCCGCTGAAATCGCAGCAGAACTTCCGCAAAGCTATCCGTAAGGGCCTGCTGAAAGTGATGTCCAAAATGGGTATCTCGACGGTGGCTTCTTACCGTGGCTCGCAGCTGTTTGAAGCCGTGGGCCTGAGCAGAGAAGTTGTTGATCTGTGCTTCTGTGGTGTTACCAGCCGTATTCAGGGCGCGACCTTTGCCGATTTCGAAGAAGATCTCGAACTTATCCGTAAGAATGCCTGGAAGAACCGTAAGAAAATCGACCAGGGCGGCCTGATCAAATACGTTCACGGCGGCGAATATCATGCTTATAACCCGGATGTTGTGAAAAACATTCAGGAAGCCGTGCAGACCAACAGTCAGGCTGCCTATGATCGTTTCGCCGATCTGGTGAACAAGCGTCCGGTGGCGACGATCCGTGACCTGCTGAGCCTGCGTAAAGACATCACGCCGATTGATATCAGCGAAGTGGAGCCGGCTGAAAAGCTGTTCCCGCGTTTTGATACTGCTGCCATGTCTCTGGGAGCGTTGTCTCCAGAAGCACACGAAGCACTGGCTGAAGCCATGAACGAACTGGGTGGTCGTTCCAACTCCGGTGAGGGCGGTGAAGATCCGGCCCGTTACGGCACCAACAAAAACTCCAAGATCAAGCAGATTGCTTCCGGTCGTTTTGGTGTAACCCCGGCTTATCTGGCCAGTGCTGATGTGCTGCAGATTAAAGTCGCTCAGGGTGCCAAGCCGGGCGAAGGTGGTCAGCTGCCGGGTGGTAAGGTTAACGATCTGATCGCGACCCTGCGCTATTCAGTACCCGGGGTAACCCTGATTTCGCCACCGCCGCACCACGATATCTACTCGATTGAAGATCTGGCGCAGCTGATCTTCGACCTGAAGCAGGTGAACCCATCTGCGCTGGTATCGGTGAAGCTGGTGTCTGAACCGGGCGTCGGCACCATTGCTGCCGGTGTTGCCAAGGCGTATGCCGATCTGATTACCATTTCTGGTTATGACGGTGGTACTGCGGCATCACCGATCACGTCGATTAAATACGCCGGTTCGCCATGGGAGCTCGGCCTGTCCGAAGCCCATCAGGCACTGCGTTCCAACGATCTGCGGGGCAAAGTCCGTGTACAGACGGATGGTGGTCTGAAGTCTGGTCTGGATGTGGTGAAAGCAGCCATTCTGGGGGCGGAATCCTTCGGCTTCGGTACGTTGCCGATGGTGGCAGTGGGTTGTAAATACCTGCGTATCTGTCACCTGAACAACTGTGCGACCGGTGTTGCTACTCAGAATGATGGTCTGCGTGAAGCGCACTACATCGGCACTGCCGACATGGTGAAAAACTACTTCCGCTTCCTCGCTGAAGAAGTACGTGGCTGGATGGCTCAGCTGGGTGTGCGCAGCATGGAAGAGCTGGTTGGCCGTACCGACCTGCTGGATATGCTTGAAGGCCTGACCAGTAAGCAGCGTAATCTGGATCTGATGCCATTACTGGCTAACGACCATATTCCTGCCGATAAGCCACATACCGTTAAGGTTGAGCGCAACACTCCATACGATGAAGGCCTGCTGGCTGAACGCATGGTCACGGATGTGCTGCCAGCGATTGAAAACAAAGCCGGCGGTGAATTTAACTTCCGTATCACCAACTGTGACCGTTCCATCGGCGCGCGTCTGTCTGGTGAAATTGCCAAGCGTTATGGCAACCAGGGCATGGCTGACAAGCCAGTACGCATGAACCTGACCGGGGTTGCCGGTCAGTCATTCGGTGTCTGGAATGCCGGTGGTCTGGAAATGGTACTGGAAGGTGATGCTAACGATTACGTGGGTAAAGGTATGACCGGCGGTAAGCTGGTGATCTTCCCGCCGAAAGGATCGGCCTTCAGCTCGAATGACACCTCCATCGTTGGTAACACCTGTCTGTACGGTGCGACTGGCGGTAAATTGCTGGCGGCCGGCCGTGCCGGTGAGCGTTTCGGTGTGCGTAACTCCGGTGCGCATGCGGTTGTGGAAGGCGCAGGCGATCACTGCTGTGAGTATATGACAGGCGGTATGGTCTGTGTCCTGGGTGCAACCGGCTATAACTTCGGTGCAGGTATGACCGGTGGTTTCGCTTATGTACTCGACCTCGATAACAGCTTTGTCGACAAGTACAACCACGAGCTGGTGGATATCCACCGTATCTCCAACGAACTGACCGAAGCGCACCGCAGTCATCTGCGCAGTGTTCTGCGTGAATTCGTGGGCGAAACCGGCAGTGCCTGGGGTCAGACCATTCTGGATGACTTCGATGGCTTCATCGGCAAGTTCTGGCTGGTGAAACCGAAAGCCGCCGACTTACAACAATTGCTGAATAACACCCGTGCTCGTCCTGAGTAATCGGTACAGGACGAGAGAGAGAGGTTCGAGATGGCGCAACGTCTGAACAATAATTTCCAGTTTGTCGAAGTGGGTCGTCAGGATCCGGCGAAAAAATCCATCAATCTGCGCAAAGCGCAGTTTGTGGAGATTTACGAACCCTTCAAGCAGGAACAGGTTAACGACCAGTCACACCGTTGTCTGGCGTGTGGCAATCCATACTGTGAATGGAAATGCCCGGTACACAACTACATTCCGAACTGGCTGAAGCTGGCCAGTGAAGGCAACATTCTGGAAGCGGTTGAGCTGAGTCATGAGACCAATACCCTGCCGGAAGTCTGTGGCCGCGTGTGTCCGCAGGACCGTCTGTGTGAAGGGGCCTGTACCCTGAACGACGGCTTTGGCGCAGTGACCATTGGTAATGTTGAGAAGTACATTACCGATACCGCCTTCGCTATGGGCTGGAAGCCGGATATGTCGAAAGTGGTGCCAACCGGTAAGCGTGTGGCAATTATCGGTGCCGGCCCTGCAGGCCTGGGTGCGGCCGACGTACTGGTACGTAATGGTGTTACTCCGGTTGTGTTCGATAAATACCCGGAAATCGGCGGTCTGCTGACCTTCGGTATTCCTGAGTTCAAACTGGAAAAGAGTGTGATGGTTAACCGCCGTAACGTCTTTGAAGGTATGGGTGTGGAATTCCGCCTGAACACTGAAGTGGGTAAAGATATCGATTTCCAGAGCATTGTTGATGAATTCGACGCCGTGTTCCTGGGGATGGGCACCTACAACTACATGAAGGGCGGCTTCCCGGGCGAAGATCTGCCAGGCGTTCATGACGCGCTGGATTTCCTCATCTCCAACGTTAATCGTAACCTTGGCTTCGAAAAAGACGCCGCGGATTTTGTCAGCGTTAAAGGCAAAAAAGTGGTGGTTCTGGGTGGTGGTGACACGGCGATGGACTGTAACCGCACGTCTATCCGTCAGGGCGCAGCCAAAGTGACCTGTGCTTACCGTCGTGATGAAGACAACATGCCGGGTTCCAAGCGCGAAGTTGTGAATGCACGTGAAGAAGGCGTTAATTTCCTGTTCAACCGTCAGCCTGTTGCCATTGTGGGTGAAAACAAGGTTGAAGGTGTGAAGGTTGTGACCACCAAAATGGGTGAGCCGGATGAAAACGGCCGTCGTCGTCCTGAGGTAATTGAAGGTTCTGAAGAGATCCTGCCAGCGGATGCGGTCCTGGTAGCCTTCGGCTTCCGTCCTAGCCCGGCCCCCTGGTTTAAGGATTTTGGTATTGAACTGAACAGCTGGGACGGTGTGGTTGCACCGGAAGAGCAGGAGTTCAAGTTCCAGACTTCTAACCCGAAAGTGTTTGCCGGTGGCGATATGGTGCGTGGTTCTGATCTGGTGGTTACTGCCATCTGGGAAGGCCGTAACGCAGCCGAGGGTATTCTCGACTACCTCGACGTATAAGCCATTTTCTGCCGCAATTGGGCAGAATGTGACAGACGGCATAAAACGCGGCTTACCCGGTGGGTAGCCGCGTTTTTGTTTATGGCCTCTTTAACTGCTCCAATGCTATCCTAGCCAGCAATAAGAATACTGTTGGGACAATTTCAAATGGAGCGCGCGCGCATGTTTAAGCCCACTGCATTAACTACTTTTCTGCTGACCTTGCTGCTAACCGCCTGTGGCGGCGATGGTGGTGGCTCGGTGGTCGGCGGAACCAATACGGATTCCGGTAGTGATGGTACAACTGATACCGTTGATAACGGCGATGGCACTACCAGCGATGTAACAACCGGCACCAATATTACCAATCCACGCTTAGGTAATGGTACGGGTACAAGCTTTGCTCTTGGTGTTTTGGATATCAGCGACACAACGCTGAGCGCCGGTGGTACAACCAATATTTCTGCAACCATCGTTGATGCTGACCGCAGTAATGCCAAAATTGTTTCTCAGCAGTATGGGGTTGAATTCTCTTCAACCTGCTCCGAAGCCGACCCGGCCAAAGCGTCTTTTAGTCGTGATGAAAGCATTACTTCCAGTGGTGAAGTATCGGTTACTTACGAAGCAAAGGGGTGTTCAGGCACTGATATTGTCTCGTTTAAGCTTTATGCATCTACGGATGGTACCGTTGATAAGACGAAGGTGTTGCACAGTGCTACCGGTACCATTACCGTTCAGGCTCCGGAAGTTGGCGCGATCACTTATGTAGAAACTTCCGCACCAGCGATTTCTATTTCGACAATCGGTGATCCGGTTCTGCCTAAACTTTCTTCGGTTACTTTCCGTGTTCTTGACCGCACCAACAACCCTATTGGTGGTAAAGAAGTTTCTTTCACCCTGACAAACATAACTGGTGGTGTGAACCTGGCTTTGAATTCCGGGATTACTGATGAGAATGGTGATGTTAAAGCGATTGTACGCTCAGGTACGACCCATACAGTGACTTCAGTCCGGGCGACAACGCTAGCGAACGATGGCGTAACCAGCATTATTACCAGCTCGCAGCCGATTTCAGTGACGACCGGGATTGCTGATCAGGACAGTTTTGCCATTGCTGCCGATATTCTTAACCCTGGTGCCTTTAATGTATCCGGCGTTGAAGTGAATGTGACCGCTTATGCGGCGGATCAGTTTCAGAACCCGGTTGCTGACGGCAGCATTGTTAACTTTACGGCCGAGAGCGGAATTATTGGTTCCAGCTGTACAACGACAGCTGGTACCTGCTCGGTAAAATGGTCCAGCTCTGGCGTGCGCCCGGGCCAGCATGATGCCGCTTTACAGCGCGTCAACGAGACGGACCAGCAGTTGAGTACGACCGTATTCGGTATGACCACCATCCTGGCTTATACACAAGGCGAAAGTGGTTTTACAGACAGTAACAACAACGGTTTGTTTGATGCGGATGAGCCTTTTGTTACCTTCCCGGAAGCCTTTCGGGATGATAACTTTAACAGCGTTGTTGATATGGGAACGAATACCCGCCCTGTAGAATTCTTCTCTGATTTCAATAACAACAGTACATACGATGCAGCCCCTACAACCTATCAGGGCGTAATGTGTACTGATGCAGCCAGGGGGGTTGGCCATTGCGGGAGTCTGATGAATGTCCGCAGCAGTTTACGATTAATGCAGTCGCTTGCTGATTCTGTTCGCATCCGTTACTTCAATGCTACTGGTCCAAATACTTATACCGAAGTCGTTGGCGGCCCGGCATTAGCGGCGAGTGGAACGTTTTATGTCGTGTTGCAGGATGGCAATGGCAACATTCCGGCCAATGGTGCAACTCTGGCGGTATCCGGCGACGGTTATAAGATTTTCTCCGATGCCGGACCGGTTCGTAATTCCGTTGGTGAACTGGATCTGACGGGTGTGCAGGGGTTACCAAGCTATGGTGCTTTCTATCGGGTCAGTTATGTAGCGGAAACAACGCCTGTTTCTATCGAGGTGTCTGCCACGAGCGGTGATCTTACCGTCAAAGAGCAGTTGAATTGATTCTGTTATAACTCAAAACCCGGCCCCGGCCGGGTTTTTTGTGTCTGCAATCCGCTTGCCGTCGTTCTTCTGCCCTTTGCTGCGCAAAGTCAAAAATAGCGTGGGTGATTTTTTGGTATGATAGCGCGCAAATTCTCTGGTGCTGATTTAGGTATTCCATGTCTGAACTGAAAAATGATCGCTTTCTTAAAGCTTTGCTCCGTCAACCGGTTGACCGCACTCCGGTGTGGATGATGCGTCAGGCCGGGCGTTATTTGCCGGAATACCGCGCCAGCCGTGCTCAGGCCGGTGACTTTATGTCGCTGTGTAAGAACCCTGAACTGGCCTGTGAAGTTACCATTCAGCCACTGGACCGCTTCCCGCTGGATGCTGCGATTCTGTTCTCCGACATCCTGACTATTCCTGATGCGATGGGTCTGGGTCTGTATTTCGAGACCGGCGAAGGCCCGCGCTTCAATAAAATCATCCGCACCGAAGCCGATGTACAGAGCCTGAATGTGGTCAATACCGCTGCCGATCTGGATTACGTGCTGAAAGCGGTTTCCACCATTCGCCGTGAACTGAATGGCCGCGTACCACTGATTGGTTTCTCCGGCAGTCCATGGACGCTGGCGACCTATATGGTTGAAGGTGGTTCTTCCAAGGACTTCCGCCACGTGAAGGCGATGATGTATGACACGCCGGAAGTCATGCATCAGTTGCTGGATGTGCTGGCCAAGTCTGTGATTGATTATCTCAACGCGCAGATCAAAGCCGGTGCTCAGGCGGTGCAGATTTTTGATACCTGGGGCGGCAGTCTGAGTGATGTGGCTTATCGTGAGTTTTCGCTGAAGTACATGCAGCAGATTGTTTCTGGTCTTATCCGTGAGCACGATGGCCAGAAAATCCCGGTAATTCTGTTCACCAAAGGCGGTGGTCAGTGGCTGGAATCCATGGCGGATACCGGTGCTGATGCGCTGGGTCTCGACTGGACCACCGATATAGGCAATGCCCGTGGTCGTGTGGGCAACCGTGTGGCTTTGCAGGGCAATATGGATCCTTCTGTATTGTATGCTTCGCCAAAAACCATCCGTGCCGAAGTGAAGCGGATTCTCGACAGCTACGGCAATGGCAGTGGTCATATCTTTAACCTGGGTCATGGCATTCATCAGTTTGTTGATCCGGAACACGCCAAAGCTTTTGTTGAGGCCGTCGTGGAGTTGAGTCCGGAATACCACCAGGGCTGATGACCGCAGTACGGTTGAAAAAGCCTGACTACACTAAGCCAGAGCACCGCAGGGTGCTCTGGCTTTTTTGTCATAAGATTTTTGTAACTATCTGATTTACTTGTTCTTATCCCGTGTTTGCAGGCTCTGATGGCTGACAATTCTTTGCATCGATATGTCGGCTTTTGTGTAGCGCTGGCGCTGATCATGCTATCTTTTGGCGGGTCAGGTCATGGTGGATGACCGCAACCTTCAGGTATGAGGCTCTCATTTTTATGAATCTGTTCTGGATTCCGTTGCTGCCATTGTTGGGGACTTTGGTGCCATTACTCAGTTATCGCTTTGGCCGAACGGCGACGGCCGCGTTGACGGCATTGTTGCCAGCGCTATCGCTGCTGCTGGTCGTGCAGGCGATTCCGGCGATTTTTGCGGGGGAAGCATTAACATGGCAGGCGGAGTGGATTCCGCAGATCGGTCTGAACCTCGCCTTTCATCTTGATGGCCTGGGCTTATTGTTCAGCCTGCTCATTTTAGGTATTGGCCTGTTGGTCATTCTTTATGCGCGTTATTACCTGTCTGAAAGCGATCATATGGGGCGCTTTTATTCATACCTGATTCTGTTTATGACCGCCATGCTGGGCGTGGTGTTATCCAACAATCTGCTGCAGCTGTGGTTTTTCTGGGAGCTGACCAGTATCAGCTCTTTTTTGTTAATCAGCTTCTGGTCACATAAAAGCGACGCCCGCAAAGGCGCGCGCATGGCGCTGACAGTGACCGGTGCCGGTGGTCTGGCATTGCTTGGCGGCCTCATTCTGATGGGGCAGACGGTTGGCAGTTATGATTTGCGCACCGTGCTGGCGAGTGGCGATGTGCTGCGTGAGAGCGCGGTGTACCCGATTATTATTGTGCTCTTCCTGCTCGGCGCTTTTACCAAATCTGCTCAATTTCCGTTCCATTTCTGGCTGCCACATGCGATGGCTGCTCCGACTCCGGTTTCTGCCTATCTGCACTCGGCCACCATGGTGAAAGCCGGGGTGTTTTTGCTGGCGCGTTTTTATCCGGTGTTGGCGGATACCGACTTATGGTTTGTGATTGTCAGTATGGTGGGTCTGGCAACATTGCTGCTCGGCGCTTATACCGCGCTGTTTAAACACGATTTAAAAGGATTGCTGGCGTATTCCACCATCAGTCACCTTGGCCTTATTACGTTATTGTTTGGTCTGGATACCGAGCTCGCCGCGATTGCGGCCGTATTCCATATTATTAACCATGCCGTGTTTAAGGCATCGTTATTTATGGCGGCGGGCATTATTGACCATGAGTCCGGCTCGCGTGATATGCGTCAGCTGAATGGCTTGTGGAAGTACATGCCGTATACCGCAACGTTAGCGATGGTCGCTGCGGCATCCATGGCGGGTGTGCCGTTGCTGAATGGCTTCTTATCAAAAGAGATGCTGTTTGCCGAAACGCTGCATCAGGCCACGCTGGGTTCGTTATCCTGGTTGATTCCATTACTGGCGACCATCGGTGGTGCTCTGGCAGTGGCTTACTCGCTGCGTTTTATTCACGACGTATTTTTTAATGGTGAACCCATTAATTTGCCACGTACACCGCATGAACCGCCACGTTATATGCGTGTTCCGGTAGAAATTCTGGTGGTGCTCTGTTTACTGGTGGGTATCGTGCCCGATTTCGCTGTGGGTGATTTGCTGAACGCTGCAGCCAGTGCGGTATTACATAAGCCGCTACCCGATTTCAGCCTGGCGGTATGGCATGGCTTTAATGGTCCCTTATTAATGAGTCTGCTGGCGGTCGCCGGTGGTATTACGCTGTACTACAACCGCCGCCATCTGTTTGCCTTTCAGGGGCAGTTCACCGACTTTGATGCCAAAATTGAATTTGAAAAAGGCATTCAATGGACCACCGAGAAAGCCGCCGTTATTCACCGCTGGCTGGATAATGCCTCACTGCAGCGTTACGTCTTTCTGCTGGTGGTTTTTGCTCTGGTGGTCGCCGGTTGGCCGCTGTTGCAATTGGAAGGTGCAGCAGGCAGCAGACCACAATTGCCGGTGAATGGCGTTGCATTGGTTGCGGCAGGCATATTGATCGTAGGTACGCTCGCCACCGTTATGTTCAGTCATCTGCGTTTGCTGGCGCTGATTATGATTTCCATTGTGGGGCTTATTGTCGCTGTTGCCTTTGCGTATTTTTCGGCGCCGGATCTTGCGCTCACTCAGCTGTCAGTTGAAGTGGCGACCATTATTCTGTTTTTGCTGGCATTGTATTTCCTGCCACAAAAAACACCTCTGCGAGACAGTTCGCCACGCCGTATTGTGCGCGATCTGAGTATTTCCTCTCTGGTTGGCGCAGTCATCGGTACCCTGTGTTACGCCATGCTGACCCGGCCGCTCAACAGCATTTCCGAATTCTTTATCGCCAACAGCAAGACCGGCGGCGGCGGTACCAATGTCGTTAACGTTATTCTGGTGGATTTTCGCGGCTTCGATACGCTGGGTGAAATTACGGTGCTGGCCATTGCAGGTCTGGGTATTTATAAACTGCTGGCCGGTATGCGCCTGTATGTTCCGGCAGCTGATTCCGATGGCCGCCCATGGGCCAAAGATAAAAACCCGATGATGCTGGCGTTGGTATCGCAGAGTCTGCTGCCGTTGGCGTTGCTGGTTTCTGCTTATATCTTCCTGCGCGGACATAATATGCCGGGTGGTGGTTTTATTGCCGGTCTGATTACTGCCATTGCATTAATCCAGCAATACATTGCCCACGGTGTTGCCTGGATGAAGGTCAGGCTGAATTTCCCGTACCACGGTTTGATCGCCATCGGCTTGTTGTTAGCGACGTTCTCTGGTCTGGGCAGCTGGTTATTTGAGCGGCCGTTCTTAACCACCTGGTTTGATTATTTCTCACTGCCCTGGGTCGGTAAATTTGAGCTGGCCAGTGCAATGGTCTTTGATCTGGGGGTTTATTTTACCGTGATCGGCGCGACGCTGTTGATACTGGCGAATCTGGGACAGTTAACAACCAGCGAGCGACCGCTGCCGGGAGGAAAATAATGGAAACAATTTATGCAATCTGTGTCGGCATTATGACGGCTGGCGGCGTATTTCTGGTGTTGCGCGGTTATACCTTTGCCGTGGTGCTGGGGCTGACGCTGCTGTCGTATGCGGTTAACTTATTTTTGTTTGCCAGCGGACGTCTGGTTGTGAATGGAGCGGCGATTCTGGGTGAATCTGAAGTCTACGCCGATCCTTTGCCGCAGGCGCTGGTGCTAACGGCGATTGTGATCGGTTTTGCGATGACCGCATTTGCATTGATTCTGGCACTGCGTGCCCGTGCTGATCTGGGTAATGATCAGGTTGATGGAGATAACGACTGAATATGCTGCAGCATCTGATTTTTTTCCCGGTTTTATTACCGTTACTGGCCGGTATTTTCTTACTTCTGCCACCGCTGCAGGGATACGCAAGACGGCAGCGCGTAGCTGTATTTCTGGTTAATGCCCTGCTGTTAGTCAGTGCCGTATTGCTGTTACAGCAGAGCCTGCAGCACGAACCGCAAATGTACATGATGGGCGACTGGCAGGCTCCTTTCGGTATTGCTCTGGTCAACGATAAGCTGGCGGCCATTATGTTGCTGCTCAGTGCCGTCCTTGGCTTTGCCGTGCATTTATATGCCTGTGCCGGTGATGATCAGCGCGGCCCGTTTTTCCACCCGCTGTTTATGTTCCAGCTGATGGGGATTAACGGCGCTTTTTTAACCGGTGACATTTTTAATCTTTTTGTCTTCTTCGAAATTCTGCTGATCGCTTCCTACTCTCTGCTGATTCACGGTGGTGGTAAACAGCGCACTCAGGCCGCGGTTCATTATGTGTTGTTGAATCTGGTGGGTTCGGCATTTTTTCTGTTTGGCCTCGGGGTGATTTATGCCACGTTCGGCACATTGAATATGGCGGACATGGCGTACAAAGCAGCGCAGTTAAACAGCGAAGATATCGCTCTGGCGAAAGCGGGCGGATTGCTGCTGTTGGTTGTGTTCGGACTCAAAGCTGCGTTGTTGCCGCTGCACTTCTGGTTGCCCCGTACCTATGCCAACACCTCGACACCGGTTGCGGCTCTGTTTGCCATTATGACCAAGGTGGGGATTTACAGCTTGTGGCGTGTTCATACTGCCGTGTTTGGTGAGCATGGTGGTGAACTGGCGAATATCGCGGTGGGCTGGTTATGGCCATTAGCGCTGGCCACGCTGGTGGCCGGAATTATTGCGTTGCTCGCCAGTCAGACGCTGAAAATGCTGGCGGCCAATCTGGTGGTGGTTTCTGCGGGTTCATTGCTGCTGACGATTGCGCTGAATACCCCGCAGGCGACGGCGGCTGGTCTGTATTATTTAATCCACAGTACGCTGATGTCGGCGGCTTTGTTTTTGATTGCCGGACTGGTACAGGAGCAGCGCGGACAGGCGCAGGATCGTTTTGTGCGCTCGCGCCCGGTCAATCAACCTGCATTACTGGGCGGCTTGTTTTTTATCGCAGCACTGGCCCTGGTTGGTATGCCACCGTTGTCGGGTTTTGTCGGCAAAATTCTTTTATTACAGGCGGCGGGCGATGGCTCTGATGCCGCCTGGATATGGCCGCCAATTCTTATTTCCGGCCTGGCTGCGCTTATTATATTTTCCCGTGCCGGTACGACGTTGTTCTGGCGGGCGCAAGGAGTCTCGCAGAATCAGGTGGTCGCACATCCACTGCAAATTACGGCCATCATTTTATTATTGCTGACATCACCGGCGATGGTGATCTGGGGCGGTGCACTGACCGATCTCAGCTTGTCTGCGGCTTATGAACTGCATCAACAGCCGTTGCCGGTTATTCCTGCAAACATGGCTGTACCGGAGGTGTTGCCATGAAGCGCTGGTTATTACCGATGCCACTGCACAGTCTGCTGCTGCTGCTGGTCTGGCTGTTGCTGAATGGTTTTTCTGCCGGACATTTTGTTCTGGGTTTATTTCTGGCGTGGTTGATTCCTGTGCTGACGGCACCGTATTCGGATCACCAGAGCCGGGCCGGAAAACCGCTGGTGGTTATCCGTTATGTTCTGCGTTTGTTACTGGATATCGTGCTGTCTAATGTCGATGTGGCGCGCCGTGTACTGAAATCGAATCACAGCCTGCAACCAGGGTTTGTCGCTTTTCCGCTGGCGTTGCAGGGGGATTTTCCATTGACGGTTCTGGCCAGTACGATTTCATTGACGCCGGGTACTGTGAGCGTGGATTTTTCAGAAGATAAGCAGTGGTTGTACATCCATGCTCTGCACATTACCGATGAGCAGGCACTGATTGACGATATTAAGCAGCATTACGAAAAACCCCTGCAGGAGATTTTTTCATGCTGAGTCTGGAATTGTTACAGGGAGCGGTGTTGCTGACTTCGGCCCTGGTGGTGATCGCCTTGATTTTAAATGTCTGGCGTATGCTGCGGGGGCCGGATATTACCGACCGTATTCTGGCATTGGATACGCTTTATATTAACAGTATTGCCCTGATTATTTTGTTAGGACTGTACAACGGTTCGGCACTGTATTTTGAAGGCGCGCTGCTGATTGCCATGCTGGGGTTTGTCAGCACGGCGGCGTTGTGTAAATACCTTTTGCGGGGCGACATCGTCGAGTAATGTTTATGGAATCTGTGGTTCATAGTATCGCCGCTGTACTGCTATTGATTGGCGGTTTCTTCGTGTTTGTCGGCTCTGTCGGGCTGCTCAAACTGCCCGATTTTTTTACCCGTCTGCACGCTCCGACCAAGGCGACGACAATGGGGATTGGTGCCATTCTGCTGGCATCTATGGTCCTTACCACCATGCGTGATGGCAGCCTGAGTATTCATGAGCTGGTTATCAGCCTGTTTCTGTTCATCACCGCGCCGGTATCTGCGCATATGTTGGCGAAAGCGGCGTTACATCGCCGGGTGAAATTTCTTGATCACAGTAAGAGTGCTGAGCTGGCGGCGCGTGCGGCGGAGCAAAAAAATCCTGACTGAGGCCGGAAAGCAGGCTCTGGGGCATCTCTGAACCAGTCAGCCGAAGCGGCTGAATTATTCAGGCGTGACCCAAATTGTTGCTATACTTATCAGCATATTGTCTGAGAGGAGTCTGTCTGTCGCCAGCTGACAGGCTCTTTCCGTTTTTGCCATCAGGGCTAAATCACCAGCGAGATCACCATGCGTAATGGCAGTCAGCACAAGCAATCCCAGGGATTGCTGCTGTTCAAAATCAATGAACGGCAGATCTTCGGTATTGGGACTCTCAAGGTAAAAGAAATTGTGCCCTGGCAGCCATTAACATCGATTCCTCAGTCGCACCCGGTTGTTGCCGGCGCGGCCTATATTCGTGGTGTTACGATTTCTGTTATCGATTTATCGGCGGCTATTGGTTACCGGCCAATCAGCCCGGCGGAAATGAAAGACTGCTTTATCATTATTACTGACTGTCAGCGTCAGAATGTGGGTTTTCTGGTGCGTAAGATCGATCGCATTATCGATTACAGCTGGCGCAATATCAGCCCGCCTCCGAATGCTGCCGGTAAGCAGATTTATTCCACCGGAATTATTGAATATGACAAGCAGCTGATTCAATTGCTGGATATTGAAATGGTATTGTCGACGATATTTCCACCCGATGAAGAAGCCCTGCATGCTGATATCCGTCGTGAAGATCAGGATCGTCTGCGCCAGCACGCTATTTTATTGGTCGACGATTCCAGTGTCGCGCGCAGGCAGCTGACGGAGGCACTGAGCCACGTTGATGTTCCTTTTGAAGTTTGCTCTGACGGGCAGCAGGCATTAACTCTGCTGATGGCCGCTGCAGAGCGCGGTACACCGTTTGATATTCTGGTCAGCGATATTGAAATGCCGGGACTGGATGGATACGAACTGGCGTTTGAAATCCGCAATAATCAGGCGACCAAAGGCATGTACATTATTCTGCATACCTCGCTTTCCAGCGAGATCAGCGTTGATCGTGCGCATCAGGTCGGGGCTAATGAAGCACTGACCAAATTTGATGCGGCCGAATTAATTGTCGCTATGTTACGCGGGGCGAAGCAAGTCGAAAGCGGGGATGTGATTCCCGGTGTGGAAAGTCGCCGCCAGCACTGACAATCACTGTGGCGGCGCCTTGTCGTCTGAGTGCCCGGCTTAAACCGCGTCGATCGCTTCCTGTAATTTATCCACCCCAATGATGGTCATGCCGGGAACGGCCTGACGCGGAACATTGGCCTTAGGCACAATGGCGCGGGTAAAACCGTGTTTCGCGGCTTCTTTAATCCGTTCCTGACCCGACGGTACCGGCCGGATTTCACCGGATAAACCCACCTCGCCAAAGACGATCAGTTCCTGCGGTAATGGCTGATTGCGGAAGCTGGAGAGTGCAGACAGCAGTAAGGCCAGATCGGCAGCGGTTTCCCCGACTTTTACCCCGCCAACCACGTTGATATACACATCCTGATCGCCCAGATGCACGCCACCATGGCGATGCAGTGCGGCCAGTAGTAAATTCATACGGTTCTGATCAAGACCGACAGCGACCCGTTTGGGGTGACCAAAATGGCTGTCGTCGACCAGCGCCTGAATTTCGACCAGCAATGGCCGCGTACCTTCCCAGATCACCATCACCACACTGCCGGCGGCGGGTTCTTCGCTGCGGCTTAAAAAAATCGAACTGGGGTTTTTGACTTCTTTTAAGCCGCTGTCGAGCATGGCGAATACGCCCAGCTCATTAATCGCGCCAAAGCGGTTTTTAATACCGCGTAATGTGCGGAAACGGCTGTCGCCTGATCCTTCGAGCATGATCGAACAGTCAATCATATGCTCCAGCACTTTAGGCCCGGCCAGCGTTCCGTCTTTGGTCACATGGCCGACAAAAAACAGCACGGTATTGGTTTGCTTGGCGTAACGGGTAAGGGCGGCAGCGCTTTCACGCACCTGTGACACGCTGCCCGGCGCCGATTCCACGCCGTCAACGTGCATCACCTGAATGGAGTCGATGACCACCACTTTGGGCTGGTGTTGCTGCAGGGTATTAATTAAACGCTCGACGCTGGTTTCGCTCAGCATGTTCAGCTGGTCGGTAGGCAGATTCAGGCGTTTGGCGCGCATGGCAACCTGCTGCAAACTTTCTTCACCGGTCACGTATAGCGCGGGCATTTTTCCGGCCAGCATACACATGGTCTGCAGCAGAAGTGTGGACTTACCCGCACCGGGATGACCGCCGATTAAAATGGCCGAGCCCGGTACCAGACCGCCGCCGAGGACGCGATCGAATTCCTGCATACCGCTGCTGATGCGCGGTACTTCGGCCAGGTCAACATCGGCCAGACGCTGTACGCCCTGACCGGCGGCAGCTCCGGCGTAGCCTGCATAACTGGGATCACGGGCGGGCGTTTTAGCGGCAGAAACGACAAATTCCTGCAGGGTATTCCAGGCGCCGCAGTCAGTGCACTGGCCCTGCCATTTGCTGTGTTCCGAGCCACAGTCGTTACAGACGTAAGCGGTTTTTTTCTTGGCCATAGCGATTTCTGTGCAATAAGCGGAAGGGGAGATTGTAAGCCATTGCGCGTTCAGCGTCAGGGCCGTGGTGTGTTCATCGTCAGGCTCAGTAAAGAGGATGCATTCTCACTATGGCGGCGCGGTACAAATTGTTAAACTCCCTGCTTTCCGTCAAACCTGACAATAAGGATAAGATCAGCATGAAAATTGAAACTCAGGCGATTCACGCCGGCTTTGCGGATGATCCGACAACCCGTGCCGTTGCGGTGCCTATTTATCAGACCACGTCCTACAGTTTTCGCGACACTCAGCACGGTGCTGACCTGTTTGACCTGAAAGAGCCGGGTAATATTTACACCCGCATCATGAACCCGACCAACGATGTGCTGGAACAGCGCGTTGCGGCGATGGAAGGTGGTATCGCAGCGCTGTGCATGGCTTCCGGTATGGCGGCGATTACCGCCAGCATTCAGACGCTGGCCCGTGCCGGTGACAACATCGTCAGCGTCAGCCAGTTATACGGCGGCAGCTATAACCTTTTTGCCCACACCTTTCCACAGCAGGGCATCGAAGTGCGCATGGCGTCCGGTGATGATGTTGCTGCGCTGGAAGCGTTAATTGACGATAACACCCGCGCATTATTCTGCGAGTCCATCGGCAACCCGGCGGGTAACGTGGTGGACATTCAGGCGCTGGCCGATATGGCGCATAAGCATGGAGTGCCGGTGATTGTCGATAACACCGTGGCAACGCCTTACCTGTGCCGTCCATTCGAATTCGGTGCCGATATTGTGGTGCACTCGCTGACCAAATACATCGGTGGTCATGGCACGACGGTAGGTGGCGCGATTGTCGATTCCGGTAAATTCCCATGGAAAGATAACCCACGCTTCCCGCATTTTAATCAACCTGATCCGTCGTATCACGGTGTGGTGTACGCCGAAGCCTTTGGCGAAGCGGCCTTTATCGGCCGTGCCCGCGTAGTACCGCTGCGCAATATGGGTGCAGCCCTGTCGCCGTTTAATGCCTTTATGATTCTGCAGGGGCTGGAAACCCTGGCGCTGCGTATGGATCGTCATGTAGAAAACGCGCAGAAAGTGGCTGAATATCTGGCCGCCCATGAGCAGGTTTCCTGGGTGAATTATGCCGGCCTGAAAACCAGCAAATACCACGAACTGGCGCAACGCATGCTGAATGGTAAGCCATCAGCGATCCTGAGTTTTGGTATCAAAGGCGGTGCCGAAGCCGGAGCGAAGTTTATTGATGCCTTGCAGATGGTCAAACGCCTGGTCAACATCGGTGATGCAAAAAGTCTGGCCTGTCATCCTGCGACCACGACGCACCGCCAGCTGAATGAAAAAGAACTGGCGTCTGCCGGTGTCAGCACCGATCTGGTTCGTCTGTCGGTTGGTATCGAACACGTTGACGATATCATTGCCGATGTTACTCAGGCGCTGAAAGCCGCTCTCTGAGCAGGTACTACTGTCTGAAACGTCCGGCGCTGTGCGCCGGACATTTTCCGGAGTTTTGGGTTATGTCTTTTGGTCAGTTTATCGCTCTGATCTGCACACTGTTATCACTCGGTACCATTGCCGTCACTTATGCGGTGGGTGTGAATGAAGGCACAGCCATTGCCTGCAATCCGTTCTTTGATGGCTGTACCGATATCACCCATACCGGTATGAAAGGCGATGCCGGCTTTATTTTTCGTGGCGGCATGATTGCCGGCTGCGCATTTTTTATTGTCTGGTGGCAGGTGATGCGTACCTGGCTGGCCGGACACAGTGGCCGTATGGCTTTAAATGCCATGCAGTTTTTCGGCGTAATCGCTGCCGTTGGTTTACTGGTCGGAACGGCCGTTCTGGTGCCGGAAAAAGATGCCACTCGCTGGGGCGTACATGTACGCGGTGCGAATTTATTTTTTCAGGGTATGCTGATTGCCCTGACCATTAATTACGTGCTGATTTTTCGTGCCCGTAAGGCCGGGCTGGAAGTACCGTCGTTTATCGCAAAAAGCGTATTAATGGTTATTCTCTGGCTGATGTTTGTCGCCTTTGCCGGTGTGACTGTCGGCGTGGAAATGAGCAATGGCAAACGAATTATTGAGTGGTGGGCCACGCTTTTTATTGGCCTGTACTTTTTAACCTCTTACTGGGACTGGCAGCGGGTTCGTCTCAGTCATTATTAAACCGTTACAACTACGGGACAAGGATGTTGTTATGACCTTACCGCAACGAACGGCGCTGGTGGCTTGTCTGCTGCCGATACTCACCATTGCTCTGAGTTATTTTCTGACTGTGCAGGGTGGGCATAAGCCCTGGTGTGTTCCCTATTTCGAGGGCTGCACAACCATCACTGCAACCGGTGTTTATTATCCGGCGGCTTATGTTTTTCGCGCCGGATTAATCAGCGCTGCCGTGGTGTTTATTCTCTGGTGGTATTGCGTTCGGGCCTGGCTGGAAAGTGTTGGCCGGCCTGAGCATCATCCGTGGATCCACCGTATTGTTACGTTCGCTATTATTGCCAGCATGCTGTTAATTGCATCCATCGCGGTATTGGGCGAACACATGCTGCCACCATCGGATCACCGCTTTTTATGGCGTTTTCATACCGCAACAGCGGGGCTGTTCTTTTTGGTAACGGCGCTGTGCCAGATTATGATGACAGTGCGTATGCGCCAGCTGCAGCGTGAACTGAATATTAAATTCAGTCGTATTGCCAGCAAGCAGATTCTGGCAGTTTTGCAGTTGTTATTATTAGCGGCCTTTGTACTTATTCTGCTGTTGGATTTAAAAACCGAGGGCGTGGAAGAGATTTTTGAATGGTGGCTGGCGACCTTCAGCTGCCTATATTTTTACACCACTTTCCATGACTGGCGTGATTTTCGTTTAACCCGCCAGGAAAAAAGTCAGGCCATGCGGCAGGACGATGATTTACAGGGAGTAAGCGCATGACTTTACCGCAACGGGTAGCCTTAGGCAGTTTCTGGTTGTCGCACCTCACTTTCTGGCTGACGCTGGCGCTGAGCATGGCCTGGGGTGTAACCGATGTTTGCATTCCTTATCTGACCGGTTGCACCAGCATTACCGCCACCGGCATTCCCGATCCGCAGGCGTTTATTTTCCGCGGTGGTTTAATTGCGGCCTGCGTACTGTTTATCGTCTGGTGGTACTGCATGCAGGCCTGGCTGATCGAAATCGCTCCTGAGCGGCCGATCTGGACGGTGCGTTATATGGTGACGGCCGGAATTATCAGTTCAGTCTGTTTAATTGTAGCGACTGCAGTATTAAGACCCGATAAAGGCAACTTACCCTGGATATTGCATACCGTCGGTGCGGCTTTATTTTTCCTGATTTCACTGGCGGTGCAAACACGTATTACTTATTGGCTGAAACATTTAGCTAAACGCGGTGTGGATATCGGCCGCAGCCTGCAGCAGAAGTTTATTCTGGTGTATGCCCAGTGGTTCTTCCTCGGACTGATGATCGTGCTGCAGGTCGCCGACAGCGATGACCGCTGGAAAAACGTGGTGGAATGGTGGATGGCGTTGCTGATTGGTTTGTACTATCTGACCAGCTATCGCGATTGGGCCGATTTTCGCCTGACAGAAGCCGAATAACTGACCGGAATCATTAGCCGTCACCCCTGTGGCGGTTTATGCTGTGGCTTCCTGGCGGCTGTATTGAAACCGCTCACTGACAAGAACAAGAGGACAGACCCTATGCCGATTTCTCAGGATTTACTGCAGGAAATGAATTTGTTGGCGCAGTTTGATTTGCACAGCATGCAGCAGGGAATTAAAGTACATTCTGATGCGGCAGCTGACGTTGTAGCGGCTGCACAACGCTTGTTTGATAAAGGTCTGATTGATCAGCCGGATGGTGGTTATCTGACCAGTCTGGGGCTTGATGCCGCCGAACATGTACAGAACCTGCTACAAATTCTTAAAGTCTGATCCTGCCTGCTTCAGCTGAGTGTCTGCTCAGCTGAAATCTCCCCACTGAAACTGAAACACGCTCAGCGCGGCCAATGCTGCGGTTTCGGTACGCAGAATACGCGGCCCTAACGTCAGTCCGGCAAAACCGCTGCTCATGGCCATCTCCACTTCCTGTTCGCTGAAACCCCCTTCCGGTCCGACCAGTAAGGCCACGCTTGTTGGCTGTGCATAATCACGCAGAGGTTTTTGTCGGTGTGGATGCAGCAGCAGGCGCACATCGGCGTTATTGTCTTTTGCCCAGTCAGCAAAATGCTGCGGTGCATGAATGGTTGGAATACGGTTGCGGCCACTTTGCTCACAGGCGGAGATCGCTACTTTTTGCCAGTGCTCCATTTTTTTATCCAGCCGTTCGCCTTTCAGGCGGACTTCACAGCGCTCGCTCCATAAGGGAGTAATGTCGCTGATGCCCAGCTCAGTGGCCTTTTGGATGGTGAAGTCCATACGGTCACCCTTGGAAACCACCTGTCCCAGTTGCAGTATCAGAGCGGTTTCTGCATCGCTGCGCAGAATCTCGCCAACCATGACTGCCGCGCCTTTCTTTTGCACATCGCAAAGCTGTCCGGCGTATTCATGGCCGTCACCATTGAACAGACGAATCGCATCGCCTTCGCCCATGCGTAATACACGAATCAGATGAGCAACTGCCTGGTCATCAAGGTCGATGCGCTGACCGCTGCTGAGTGGAGAAGAAGAATAAGTACGGGGGCCGGACATAATGAACCGATTCCTGCAGAACAGAGAAAGAACGCATGATAGCAAAAAAGCGCGCCGGGCAGAGAGCCGCTAACGGGAAGTGTCGCCGGGCAAAGAAATCAGCGTCCCGGCGTATTGGTTGGTCGTTCAGTGATCGCGTTGCTGACGTAACGTCCGGCTTTGCAGCTGAAAAAGATGTTGAATCAATAATTCCTGTTCGGTTTCTTTCAGGCCTTCAAAATTTACCCGTACCATATACGGAGCATCGCCTTCGCCTGTATCGTCGATCGACACAATATTGCCGGCCAGCGACAGAATGGCGTTAGACGGTTTTAACTGCAGATTAAACAGCAAATGGCTGCTGCCCCTCAGGTCTGCATCGGTGTTGAATGCCATACCGCAGGCGCTCAGATTAACGCGTACCCGCGCCTCGGTCATCGACAGATTCAGTTCCGGATGATTGGCGTTGTTGCCGTTCAGCAGATTCAGTTTACGGTTTAATAATTCCAGTGTCTGACCAATCGCCGGATGCACCGAACGTACCTGATGAATCAGGTTGCCGATATCCTGTTCTAATTGCTTAAGCTCACTTTTTTGTTGGCTGTGGTTTTCTTTCCAGTGGCTGAATTCATCCTGGGTGATAGCCTGAAAGTCCATCACCACATCATCATCAAGGCGGAAAAAGCGGCGTCTTTCTTCCATTGTTTTTATTATCCCAATCAAAATATTTCGTTAGGGCTCAGCTCGAAATCTTCGGGCCTGGCGTTTACCGCATCCTCTACCCGCTGATCTGAGGGCTGGATTTCCGGTATATCATCGTCGTCGTTCTCATGCGTGCGCAGAATGACAATCTCTACCCGGCGGTTACGCGCGCGGGATTCAGGATCCACATTGGGCACCAGCGGCCGGGTGTCGGCATGGCCGACAATCTGAAAGCGGCTGGAATCCAGTTCTGGCGCGACAAATAACTCTTCGGCAAAAGCGGCCGCGCGGGCTGAAGACAATGTCCAGTTGGAGCGATAACGTCCTCCGGCAATCGGAATATCGTCGGTATGGCCTTCAACAGAAATCTGCCCCGGAATGGTTACCAGTACTTCACGGATTTTATCGATTACCGGTAAAAACTTATCATCAATATAATCCGAGCCGGAGCGGAAAGCGCCACGCTGCTCAATACGGATAATGATTTTCTTGCCCACGGTTTCGATTTCGAGCTGTCCCTGTGCAATTTCCGTTTCCAGTTTGGCTGCCATCTCCATCGCTTCGGCTTCGGTTTTTTTATTGTCGATATCCTCTTTGGGTACGACAATTTCGCGGGTTTGCTGACCCTGATCGCCCTGACGCTCTTCCTGTTGCGTAACTTCGTCCTGACACAGCACTTCCAGCGAACTTTTGGTGATGTCGCTGGTTTTTTGCCGCACTTCATTGATTGGCGTCGGTTCCGGAATTGACGGGCTGAAATGACGGGCAATAATACTGGTGCCTTTTGGGGGATCACTGACATTAACAACGGTCTGCACGCCGAAGGCATTGCGTAACTCGCCGGCCAGTCGTTTGAATTTCATGGCATCCATTTCTGAAAACGACAGCAGCAGGACGAAAAAGCACATCAGCAGCGACATCAGATCGGCAAAGGTCATCACCCAGCCGGGAATACCGGCGGGACAGGGTGGACATTCCTGTTCTTCTTCAGCGGCCATAGTGTTTAATCACCCGATACCGTTCGTTTGCCTTCCTGAATATAGGCCTGCAACATGGTCTCAATCACGCGTGGGTTCTGGCCGCTCTGAATGGCGAGCAGCGCATCAATGATCATTGATTTCAGCCGGTCTTCTTCGTCTTTACGCAGTGTCAGTTTGTCGGCAATCGGCAGGGAGAGCATGGTCGCCACCATCGCCCCGTAAAGCGTGGTTAACAGTGCGACCGCCATGGCCGGGCCGATGGATTTTGGATCATCCATATTCGCCAGCATGGCCACCAGACCAATCAGCGTACCAATCATGCCCATCGCCGGGGCAACATCGCCCAGTGATTTAAAAATGGTGATACCAATATCATGGCGCTCGCTGGCTTGTTTCATCTCTTTATTCATTAACGTGCGTACCACGTCCGGGTCATGACCATCGACCAGCAGCTGAATGCCTTTGCTGAGGAATTCATCACTCACTTCTTTGCCTTCCAGAGATAGCAGGCCGCCTTTGCGTGCCAGTCCGGCCATTTCCACCACTTCTTCAATGATGGCTTCAGGCTTGCTGAGTTTGAAGGAAAAAGCTTTGGCGGCAATTTTAATCGCGCCGAGGAATTGACCGAGTTCGAATTTCATCATGACCGCGAACAGACTGCCGACGATGACAATCAGGATCGAGGGAACGTTCACAAACATACTGATATCGCCGCCCAGGACCATCGCCATAACAACGATACCAAAGGCGCCGACTACCCCAACTAACGATGCGAGATCCACTGATGCTCCTTGCCACTAAACCATTCACTGCTCCTGAGTTTAGTCAAACATTTGCGATCTTCCTTCGCATTGACGAAATTGTTGGCAAGCTTGCGCATTCATTGTCAGACGTCAGCTCTGGCCCGCTGCTAAGGCACCGGTTGACCAGCCGCAGCCTTGGGTTTAGTGTGGCCGCTCTCCGGGAGAGCGCGATATATGACTGATAAAAATCCCCCCTTTGAATTTGAAGCGGCACTGACCGAGCTTGAACAATTGGTGGTGCGTATGGAAAACGGCGATTTATCGCTGGAAGATTCACTGCGTGCTTTTGAGCAGGGCATCGGCCTGACCCGTCAATGTCAGCAGGCACTCAGTGCCGCTGAACAGCGCGTGCAGCTGCTGCTGGAACAAAACGGCCAGAGTGTGGCGCAGCCCTTTGCGACAGGCGAGGAATAATCATGGCGCAGGATTTACAGCAGCCGCTACAGAGCGTGCAGCAGCGGCTGGAGCAGCAGCTGCATCAGCATCTGGATGCCCTGCAGCTGGCTGATCCGCGTCTGGCCGAAGCCATGACCTACGGTGTGTTAAATGGCGGCAAACGTCTGCGGCCATTTCTTTGCTACGCCGCCACGCAGGCGCTGGGTGGTGACTGGGCGCAGGCCGATGCAGCAGCCACTGCGCTGGAAATGGTGCACAGTTACAGTCTGGTGCATGATGACCTGCCAGCCATGGACGACGACGATCTGCGCCGCGGCAAGCCGACCTGTCACATTGCTTTTGATGAAGCCACCGCGATTCTGGCGGGCGATGGCCTGCTCACCGCCGCTTTTGAAGTGCTGGCCAATGCGCCTCAGCAAAGTGCGCAGCAACGCCTGACCCTGATCCGCTTGCTGGCACAGGGTTCCGGCGGTGCCGGTATGGTGGCCGGGCAGAGCATCGATCTGGGTCACGTCGGCAAGCCCATGACGTTGCCACAACTGGAGCGGATGCATCGCCATAAAACCGGTGCCCTGATCCGCAGTGCGGTATTAATGGGCGCGCATGCGGCCAGCGAGGACGTTGATGCGGCAACCGAGCAGGCGCTGGTGCGCTATGCCGATGCGGTTGGTCTGGCCTTCCAGGTACAGGACGACATCCTCGACATCGAAGGCGACACCGCCACGCTGGGCAAAAATAAAGGTGCCGACCTGGCACTGAATAAGCCAACCTATCCGGCCTTGCTCGGGCTCGATGGCGCGCGCGCCAAGGCGCGTGAATTGGTTGCTGATGCCCACGCGGCACTGGCCGGCATGACTGGTGATACCTCGGTATTGGCACAGCTGGCCGATTACATTATCAGCCGCGACCACTAGGGCGGTTGGTCGTTGCTATGCGTTTCAACCCTTCCTGAACGCAGCGCCTTGTAGCTGTCAGTCAGGGCCGGATGCGTCACAGCGCTACTCATTAACGCCAACAGCCGTTAGAATGGCAGCCCTTTTGCGGGGCTGCCTTACGGTTATTATGGCTGCCTGAACATGCCCCCATCCGACGGATACCGCGACCGCGCTGATATAAGCTGATGACATTGACTGAAATTCCGGGCTCCCGCCCCAGTACACCGCTGCTGGACAGCATTGACTCTCCGGCCGATCTGCGTGCGCTGGATGCCGATCTGTTACCCCAGGTTTGTGCTGAGCTGCGTGAGTTTCTGCTCTACAGCGTAGGGCAATCCGGCGGTCACTTTGCCGCTGGTCTTGGTGTGGTCGAGCTGACCGTTGCCCTGCATCATGCCTTTAATACGCCGGACGATCGTCTGGTCTGGGATGTGGGCCATCAGGCCTATCCGCATAAAGTTCTGACGGGTCGCCGTGAACAGATGCCGATCATCCGCAGCGCCGAAGGCCCGGCGGCGTTTCCATTACGGGAAGAAAGTGAATACGACACCTTTGGTGTTGGTCATTCCAGCACCTCTATCGGTGCGGCCCTCGGCATGGCGCTGGCGTTACGCGCTCAACAGAAAGACCAGCAGACGGTCGCCATTATTGGTGATGGCGCGATGAGCGCCGGCATGGCCTTTGAAGCGCTCAATCACGCCGGTCACGTGAAAGCCGATATGCTGGTGATCCTCAACGACAACGACATGTCGATTTCCAACAACGTGGGCGCTCTGAACAAATACTTCACCCGCATCTGGTCGAGCCGTACCTATTCCGCTCTGCGCGAAGGCAGCAAACGGGTGCTGGAAAAAATTCCGGCCGCGTGGGAATTCGCCCGCCGCACTGAAGAACACATGAAGGGTATGGTCGCGCCCGGTACCTTGTTTGAAGAGCTGGGTTTTAATTACTACGGCCCGATCGACGGTCACGATCTGGATGAGCTGTTGCTCACCCTGCAGAACCTGAAAAAACTTAAAGGTCCGCGTTTTCTGCACGTCGTGACGCGCAAAGGCAAAGGCTTTCAGCCGGCTGAAGATGACCCGATCAAATACCACGCGCTGAAAGGCAGCAATGTCGGCGCTGGTGTAAAAATGCCAAGCTATTCCAATGTATTCGGCAACTGGCTGTGCGATATGGCCGCCGTGGATGAGCGGCTTATGGGCATTACCCCGGCGATGCGTGAAGGCTCTGACCTGATCCGCTTCTCGCAGGAATTCCCTGAGCGTTACTTCGATGTCGCCATTGCTGAACAGCATGCCGTCACGCTGGCCGCCGGCCTGGCCTGTGAAGGTGCCAAGCCGGTGGTGGCGATTTATTCCACTTTTCTGCAACGTGCTTACGACCAGCTGATTCATGATGTGGCGCTGCAAAATCTGGACGTCTTGTTTGCCATTGACCGTGCCGGTCTGGTGGGTGAAGACGGCCCGACCCATCACGGTGCCTACGATTTAAGCTACCTGCGCTGCATTCCGAATATGGTGGTCATGACACCATCGGACGAAAACGAATGCCGCCAGATGCTCTACACCGGTTATCAGCACGAAGGCCCGGCGGCGGTGCGTTATCCACGTGGCAGTGGCACCGGGGTTGAGCCAGCCGCAGAAATGCAGGCACTGGCGTTGGGCAAAGGCATTATGCGTCGTCAGGGCAAAGCCGCCGACGGTAAGCGCGTTGCCATTCTCGCCTTCGGTGCGCCTCTGCGTGAGGCTCTGCTGGTGGCAACCACTCTGGATGCCAGCGTGGCCGATATGCGTTTTGTTAAACCACTGGATACCGAACTGGTATTACAGCTGGCGGCTGAGCACGATCTGCTGGTGACGCTGGAAGAAAACGCCGTGATGGGCGGTGCTGGCAGCGCCGTGCTGGAATCGCTGGCGGCGGCCAATGTGCAGGTTCCGGTGCTGACGCTGGGCATTCCTGACCGTTATATCGAACACGCCTCTCCGGCACAGCAACAGCGCGATATTGCCATGGACGCTGATAATCTTCTTAACAGTATCCGTGTCCGTCTGAGCCAGAGTTGATTTTCCTGTCATTCCCCCTCGTTTTTCTCCCGGGCAGTGCTTTACTGATAGCTTAAGTAATGTCCAGGGAGGGGAGCGCATGGCCAAACGTCATGTTTTGCTCAGCCTGCTGATTTCTGCAGTGATTGGGCTGGGTGTCTATGAGCTCAGCATCCGTGTAGAGCAGCAACGAACCGCCGCTATTTCCCACGATCTGCTGCAGCATGTTTATATCCGTTCACTGCGCGAGTATTACCAGCTGTTGGCGGATGCCGAGCAACTGCTGAACGATCACCCTCCGGGTTATGTTGAACTGCAGCAATACCGTCGGAATTCGCCGCTGGGTCCGTTTATGCTGATCAATGAAGAAAGCACCGAAAAGCTGGCCGTTACCGGCGATTGGCTGCTGCATATGTCACTGCAGGATCTGAACGCTGATATTACGATTCCCGGCCGTTTGGTCGAAAGCCCCGGTCTGGTGCTGATTCTCTATTCCGCGGCCAAAGATCGCAGCCTGATGGTTCGTCTCGAACTCTACGACTGGTTACAACAGACGACATCCGATATGGGGTACGGCGACATTCCTCTGCTGGTGATGTACCACGCTCAGCCGTTATCAGATCCGGCCCCTGAGCTGCGTCAGCAGATGATGGTGTTTAATGATTTTCTGTTGCCGGAGTTCAGTCTTTATCTGGATCGCAGACAGATTGAAGGCCACTTTTTTCAGACCTACCTGCCTGTGTCTGCGGCTGTCAGCAGCGCTGTTATATGCCTGTTGTTGCTGCTTATTCTGTTTTACCAGTATGGCCGCCGCATGCAGATCAGCCGTGAACTGGAAGGCCACTCGGTTGAATTGGCAGAAACCAGCCATATTCTGCGCACCCAGATGGCGCTGAATGCGCGCAGTCAAAAAGAATTACTGAAGAGCAATTATCAGCTTCGCGGTCTTAACCGGGATCTGGAAAACGCCCAGACGCGGTTAAAACTATCCGAGCGTTTGGCCGGGCTGGGAGAATTGTCGGCCGGTATTGCCCACGAAATTAATAACCCGGTTGCTTATATCAGCAGCAACCTGAAAGAGCTTGGCAATGATGTGCAGGCGTTGCTCGAGTTTGTGCAGGCCATCGACGAAGCCTCTGACCTGCTGGATATTAAATCGGACTTTTATCAGGAATTATTGCTCGCCTATCAGCGTGTGGATATTCCTCACGTGATCAGTGTTGCGCCTGCGCGCCTGCAGGACTGTATTCGTGGTACCGAGCGTGTCACACAGATTATCGCCGATATGCGCAAACTGAGCCGCACCCAGTCGCATATGCAATGGTGCCAGCTGAATGACGACATCAGCAGTATTATTAATATTGCCCGCTCCCGTTTGCCCGATAACGTCACGCTAACGGTGGAACTGATTGAGCTGCCAGATGTGTACTGTAATCCGTCGCAGATTGGTCAGGTGGTGCTCAATGTACTGATCAATGCCATTCAGGCGCTGGAGAAACGGGGCGGTAATATCCATATCGGTGAGGAGCAGACAGGGAGCGTGCTGAGTATCAGTATTCGTGATGATGGCCCTGGCATGGATAGCGCCGTTGCTTCCCGGGTGTTCGAACCCTTTTTTACGACTAAGCTGGAAGGTGATGGCACGGGTCTTGGATTGGCCTTGTGCTACAAACTGATGCAGGAACATCAGGGTGGCATCGAATTGCAGACGGCACCTGGCAAAGGCGCTTGTTTTACCCTGATTCTGCCCATCGGAGAAAAGAACAATGCTGAGTGATGACGTCCAGACGCTTGCCCAGGAAAAACACGGCCGCCTGCTGATCGTTGATGATGAAGAAGCCGTGCTGCAGGCGCTGAACCGGTTATTTCGCCGTCAGTATGATGTGGTCGTGCTGACCAGCGGTACGGCAGCGCTGGAATTATTGCAGCAGGAAAGCTTTGACCTGATTATTTCCGATATGCGTATGCCGGGTATGAGCGGCGCGGAGCTGTTAAAAAATTGTTTTAAAAAGTATCCGGAGATGATCCGTATTCTGCTTACCGGTTACTCCGATCTTGAATCGGCGATCAAAGCGGTGAACGAAGGTAATATTTACCGTTATATCTCTAAGCCGTGGGACAACGATCAGCTGCGTAATGTGGTCGCCGAGGCGCTGGATACCCGCGATCTGAAAGCCGCCAACCTTAAACTTAACGCCCACATCAGCGAACAAAACGAAGAGCTGGCGCGCCTGAACCGTGAATTGCAGGATAAATATCAGCAAAAATCCGAGCAGGTAGGGGAGGCGGAAGCCAAGCTGAGTGATGCCTATCGTACCTTGCGGCAGGAATTTAACAGCATGGTGCACATTCTGGTGGGCATCATGGAAGCGCGTAACGGTGAAGAAAAAGGCAGCAGTGAGCGCCTGGCGCGACTGGCAAAATTATTCGCCGAGTTTTCCGGTCTGGAAGGGCAAACCATTCAGGACGTGTACTACGCAGCGTTACTGAAAAACATCGGTAAAGTATCGCTGTCCGATAGTGTGCTGAGTAAAGCGCTGACGCAAATGAGTACCGCCGAGAAAACCGCTTACGCACGATTCACTATTAACGGTCAGACCAGCCTGATGCTGCTCGAGCCGCTGCAGAATGTAGCCAACATTATCCGCTCGCATATGGAGCTGTATAACGGCAAAGGTTTCCCTGACAAACTGAGCGGTAATGCCATTCCCAAGGAAGCGCGTATTTTGCGGATTGTCAGCGATTACGTGGAGCTGCAACGCGAGCATAACTTTCTAGGCGAAACACTGGATGAAGCCACTACCAGATCTTATCTGCTGAAAATGGCCGGGCAGCGCTATGACCGTGAGCTGATAGATATATTCACTGTCGTGCTGGATGATTTTGAAGAAGGTGTGGTACCGAATCTGGAGCGTGTCGACATCAAAGAAGCCCGTATCGGCATGGTGCTGGCGGGTAATCTGGTCAGTCCGGCGGGTGTTGTGCTGCTGTCAGAAGGTACGGAGCTGACCGCGCGTCATGTAGACAAGCTGCAGGCCATGGAGCGGCAATTTGAAGGGCATGAAATAAAACTGCACGTGCGGCGGGAATCCGCCGCAAAAAAATAGCAGAAGCTTACGACTGTTCGCCGGTGCTATCCGCAATATCATCATCCTGATGGGTGACAATACCGTTGGCAGACTGCGGCAGGTAATGTCCCAGTTTGCTGGCTTTGGTGTTCAGATAACCATCGTTGTGCGGGTTGCGCCCCACCTGTAACGATACCCGCTCTACCACCTCAACACCGGCTTCGCTCAGTGCTTTTACCTTGCGCGGGTTATTGGTCATCAGACGGATGGCGTGAATGCCCAGGTGATCGAGCATCGGCCGGCACATACTGTAATCGCGCATATCGGCGCCAAATCCCAGCTGTTCGTTAGCTTCCACGGTATCGGCTCCCTGATCCTGCAGGTGGTACGCGCGGATCTTATTCAACAAGCCAATGCCGCGGCCTTCCTGACGCAGATACAACACCACGCCACGGCCCGCTTCGGCCACTGCGCGTAATGCCTCTTCCAGCTGATAGCCACAGTCACAACGCATGCTGAACAGCGCATCGCCGGTCAGACATTCGGAATGTGCCCGGGCAAGTACCGGCTCGCCATCGGCAACATCGCCCATCGACAGAGCAACGTGCTCTTTGCCGTTGGCGCTGTCTTCAAAGCCAGACATTGTAAAAACGCCGAACGGAGTCGGTAATTTGGACGAAGCAATGAATGTGATACTCAATGGGAGCACTCCTGGGTAAAACAGGGCGCGTATTCTAACAGTCCGATACAGCCCTGCCTAATGCGATGTCGCCAAAGACCGGTCGATATAAACCGGCACGGAACCGGTTCGGCACCTCCATTGCCCGCACATCGTCCGCAGCGAAACCCCGACAGATACAATAAAATGCAGCAAACAGGCGTAAACACGCAGGAAATGTCGCTGAGCTGCGTTTGAAAAGTACAGTAGAATCGGCAGATGCAGCGTCTGTGCAGGCGTTATTTACCGCTCACCGAACAATGAATACAGGAAACCGACCCAATGATCTGGCTGCTGTTGGCGGCATTAGTGCTCGCTATTCTTATTTTGCCCGGCGTCTGGGTGCAGCGCGTGTTGAAAAAACACAGCGGCCGGCGTGATGACTATCCGGGTAATGGCGGCGATATGGCGCGCCATCTGCTGGCCAAACTGCAATTGGACGATGTGCAGGTAGAAGCCACCGATCAGGGTGACCACTATGACCCAGGCAGCAAAACCGTGCGTCTGAGCGCCGATAAATTTAATGGCAAAAGCCTGACCGCCGTGGTCGTGGCCGCTCATGAGGTCGGTCATGCGCTGCAGCACGCGCGTAAAGAAACCCTGTTTCAGAGTCGCATCGGCTTTGCCGTGCTGGCTTACTGGATGCAACGTGTGGCCCCGTTGGCGCTGCTGCTGGCGCCTTTATTGGCGGCGGTTGCGCCCGGAGCTTCGCGCTTTGCGCTTATTATTGCCGTTGGCGCGATGCTGATCGGCACGCTGGTGCATATCGTGACCCTGCCGGTAGAGTGGGATGCCAGCTTTGGTAAAGCACTGCCGATGCTGCGCGAAGGGGAGTATCTGGACGAGCGCGATATGAAAGCCGCGCACAGCATTCTTACAGCGGCGGCATTAACCTACGTCGCCGCGTCGCTGGTCAGCCTGCTTAATATTGGCCGCTGGTTGCGCTATTTACGCCGTTAGCCGCTGCGGGAGTCTGTGGTTGTCGTGTTGCCACGGTATTTTTCGCGCCTCAGAAATAGAAACAGAAACAGTGACGTGGCCATGCCGCGTTATTCCGGGATTGCCCTGTTATTATGCCGCTTCCAGGAACTCTTGCCGGGAACGCTTACCGGACATTCTCACCAGGGACATAATAAATTGAACATTCTTACTCTGATTAAAATACCGCTTATTACCAGTGTGCTTCTGCTGACGGGTTGCATTGATGGTTTTGAAAAACATCTGCAAGACGCCATCAGTCTGTATGGCGAACGCAAAGACCAGTACAGCGAACAAACCAATGGCGCCACCGACGTCTTGTTTGAGCGGCTGATCTTGACCGAAACCCTGCTGCTGCCGGTTGCCAAAACCTATGATGCGCGTGCTTATCCGTTTACCGAACAGGGCATTGCGATTATTCAGAACGACTTTGTGGCGATGGACGATAACCGTGGCTTTGATTACCCGTTACCGCCCGCTGCAGAGCTGACCGCAGAACTGGAGCAACAGGCGCAGGATATTATTCAGTCATTATTTACCATCGACGGCCAGGATGCGTTCGCCGTCAGTGATACCGTCAACAGCGTATTGCGCAGCATTGCTGCGTTTGAGCACCGGCATAATGTTTACCTGCCGATGAGTAAACATCTGATTGAATCGCTGGGCTATGGTGCGCTGCACAGTCTGTATTATCGCTGCGACAGCGACAATAAAACCTATCGGCTGGGACAGGATCTGATGGCGCTGCAACTGCTGGCGATTAAAATCGGTAACCCGCTGGATTACGATCGCGCTGCTAATATATTTCATCAGCAGCGTGTCGGCGTACTGCTGAATGATTTGCCTCATATTCCTTTTCTGCAGGAATACGACCAATACATAATGAACGACAAAGACCGCCTGCAGCATTGCCTGCAAGCGTTTTAAGCCCGGATTGATTGACGGAAAAACGGCTATGACTATTGAATTTATCTACCACCCGGCCATCGTGCCCGGCGAAGACAGCCCGCAAACGCTCAGCCTGTATTTTCTGGGCGAGCGTCTGCTGCTGAAGCCCGAGGTGATGGACAATGCAGAGCACATCCTGCCGTGGACAACCGATTCCGTTAATCAGGACCCACGGCTGGAATTATTACTCGGCAGTGTTAATGGTGTGCCGTTGCGCGTGGTTGGCCTGGCGGATATTCCGCCGGGTTTTAAAGATGTCGCATTGCGCGATTACCTGCTGGCCGCCAGTGACGATATTTTCCGCGTGGTGAATGCTGCCGCACAGTTACGTTACTGGCGCAGCACGCAGAATTTCTGCAGCCGCTGCGGCACGCTGTTAAAACCGATTATTAACGATCGCGCTTTAATGTGTCCGTCGTGCAGCTATCGCTCTTATCCGAAAATATCCCCGTGCGTGATTGGCGTCGTGCGTAAAGGGCGGACATTATTGCTCGCCCATTCCAATCGCCACCGCACCGCCATGTACTCCTGTTTGGCCGGTTTTATTGAAGCCGGCGAAACCGCCGAAGAAGCACTGGCGCGGGAAATATTTGAAGAAGCCGGAATCCGGATTAAAAACCCGCGCTACCTCGTCTCCCAGGCCTGGCCATTTCCGCACCAGTTAATGCTCGGATATTTGTGCGACTACGACAGTGGTGAGCTGAATATCGACACCACCGAACTGGAAAGCGCCGACTGGTTTGATATCGACAACCTGCCGCAGCTTCCGGCGCCACAGACCGTGGCGCGAAAATTAATTGAAGCCGCAGTGGAGCAAGTGCGAAACGAATAAGACGGCAGTCAGGGTGAATGAATTTTCTGGTGATATTCGTGTCAGTATTGTGCGTTGATCGATTTCTTTTTAAGCCGTAATCCGCCATCATTCGGCCAATAAATTTTATGCCGGGTAAATACTTGCGAACCCGGTATAACCGACCTTCTCAGTCTGCCCGATAAGCACCGCAGGCAAGAAAACAAGGACAGGAAATGGAGCTCCCGTTACAGGTCGTGCAGGACCTGGCCCCGGATCAGTCATCTCTGGGCGCTGCAAAAAAACTGCTTAACACCGCTAAATGGCCCATGTTGGGGCTGGCATCTGAGTTGAATACCATTTGGGGCCAATGCCAGGGCTCCGGAGCGAACCCCTATCTCACCATGGCTGACGTTGCCGACCATGGTTACAAATGTACCTGCCCATCCAGAAAATTTCCCTGTAAGCATGTGCTCGCTCTCATGTGGATCTTCAGCGAAAGCCAAACCAGTTTTGTCGAAGCCACGCCGCCGGAATGGGTCGCCGAGTGGCTCTCCCGCCGTCGGCGCAGTTCGTCTGGTGCAGCCAGTACAGACGAGCCGAAAGCCGTCGTTGTAAAAGATATTGCCAGTGCCGGTAATGATGAGCCGGTGCTCAGTGCGGAAGAACTGGCAAAAAAAGAAGCGCAGCGACAAAAGCGCGCCGAGAGCGCGATGCAGGCTACCGAACAGAGTATCCGCGAGGGTCTGGGGGAGCTTGAATTGTGGATTCGCGACCAGCAACGCACCGGCCTGGCCGGGCTGCTGAAAGATCTGCGCCCGCGTGTGCGGCGTATTGCGGCGCGCCTGGTCGATGCCAAAGCCAGCACGCTGGCGGCACGGGTAGACGAGTTACCTTCATTGCTGGCCGGACTGCCAATGGAACGCCAATTGGCACGTCTGGTGGAAGAGTTGGGCATGTGGGTACTGTTATCACGTGCATGGCAGAGTGCCCCTCAGGACCCGGACGCACGCCGTGCTCTGCTTGGAGCAGAGAACCGGGAGCAGCTTCTGCACAGCCAGCAGATGCCCGTTAACGGACGTTGGCTGTGTGTCGGAGAACGAATTGAAACCCGTCGCGATGGACTGGTGAGCCATGCCACCTGGTTGTGGCCGCTGGATGGCCAGTGCGCTTCTGCTGCCATGTTGCAGGACTACAGCCCGGCTTCTGCCGGTAAGCGCGAGGCCAGTCTCAGGGTCGGTACCCAGATCGAAGGCGAGCTGGTGTTTTATCCATCGCGAATGCCTGAGCGCGCGATATTGGCTCAGTACAGGATTGTTGAGACTGAAGCCGTGTCATGGCCCAGCGCCGTGGAACAGAGTCCGCAACAGGCGCTGTTCTCGCTGCGTCGCACATTGCCATGGCAGCGCGCAGTTCCGCTGCTGCTTGGTGGTTGCTGCCTGATGCAGGACAAAGACGCGGGCTACTGGCTCAAAGCCAGCGAGCAATTGCTGCCGCTGGCGAATAACGATCTGCCCTTGCTGGCCCACGGCGAGCATTTGGCGGCCTTTATTTCCTGGGACGGCGCGAAGGCAGAGCTGCTGTCGGTTGTGTCTCCTCAGTGGGGGATGATTGCATGCTGACCCTTGAAACCCTGACGCAGGATCTTGCACAGGTCGATGCGTTAAAGCAGAGCTGGTTAATGGGCGACGGTGGTACAGCCGCCGCACTGCCGCCACATTGGCCGCAGCCTGACGGCGCAAATGATGATGACCGCGCGCTGCTGGCTCTGGCGTATTGCAGTCAGTACCCTTTGCTGGAGCAGGTCGCCGCACCGCAACAGCTGCAGCCGCTATCGGCCTTGCCGATGTTGGGTTTGCCGACGCTGGCGACGGAGTGCCGCCCGGCCTTCCGGCAGATACTGTCCGCGTTGAGTAAGCACGAAGGCCTGTATTGGCGGCTGTTCAACCTGTTGGTGAGCCGTGGTGTGGTACCGCACCCTCTGGACTGGTTACCGACCGCCAATGAAAACCGTTTACCGGCGGCGTTTGCCCCCTGGCTGCGCTGGGTTGGCAGCGCGGATATTGCCCTGACAGAAGCCAGCTGGGGCGATTTCAGCCCGGCAGCGCGGCTTAATGCCCTGCGCGAATTGCGCCGTGATGCCCCGCACGATGCCCGCTCGTTACTGGCCTTAATGGCTCCGTCTGAACCGGCGGATAAGCGCTTTGACCTGTATGAATTGCTCAGTTTGGGGTTGAGTGACGACGATTTACCCTTGCTTGAAACACTTCAGCAGGACCGCTCACAGAAGGTAAAAGAACTCGCCACGCGCTTTAAAATGCGTCTTGGCGAGCAGGGGCAGCAGGCACAGGATGAAACCATCACTGAGTTACAGGGTTGGCTGACCCGTAAAACCCGAGGCTTGCTGCGCCGCGAAACCCTGTTGCTGGCACCGGAACTGAAAAGCAGCGTGCAATACCGGGACCGCTGTCAGGCACTGGCCAGCGTATCGTTGCCAGCGCTGGCCGCCAGTATGGAGCTGACGCTGGATGCGTTGCTGGAGCAATGGTCGTTTGCGGATAACCACGGCAAAGGCAATCACAGTCCGAATGAATCTCTGCTGCACAACATCGCCGCCAGCCTGCCGGAAGCGCAGGTGATGCTGGCCGCCCAAAGGCTGTTGCAGGCCGCCGCTGATGACGGCACCGATCCCTCTTTATCTCTGCGTATTCTGGCTCCGAGACTGAGCGAAGAAGCCTGTATAGGGCTGGCCGGGCATCTGCTTGCGCGCAGCGATCTGCTGCCCAATACCCTGGGTATTTTGTTTGCTGAAGAATGGCGCTGGCTCAGCCCTGAAGTGTTCAGCCAAAGTCCGTCAGCGGCTTTGTTGATACAACGTCTCAAAGAACTGGCCAGTGCAGGCGAGTCGCAGGATTCCGATTACTCGCTGACACTGGCGATGCAACAAATTGGCTTGTGTCTTAACTATGACTGCGCGCAATGGCTGTTGGCGCAGGTAACAAACATGGGGTTATCACCCCTGCATCCCTTACTTGAACATTTGAAATTTAACGTGAGTCTGAAACAGGAAGGACGAAAAGATGAGTGACGTATTAAGGCAACCGGCAGAAGTCATTTATCAGGCTGAGCTGGACGCTCTGAAGGCAGAAGATCAGGGGCAAAAACCGGAAAACTGGCAGATGACCCCGAAGAGCGTGGTTAAGTACTTGCTCGGCGGCACCACCGCCTCGGGTGTGGAAATCAGCCCCAAGTACATTGGCAGTCGACGCCTGATAGAAACCGCCGTCGCCACCCTGGCCACCGACAGAGCGCTGCTGCTGCTCGGCGTGCCGGGCACGGCCAAGTCCTGGGTGTCTGAGCATCTGGCTGCCGCCATCTGTGGCAACAGCTCCCGTGTGATTCAGTGCACGTCGGGGACCGATGAAAACCAGATCCGTTACGGCTGGAACTATGCCCAGCTGCTGGCCAAAGGGCCGAGTAAAGAAGCGCTGGTACCGACGCCGCTGTTCCGCGCCATGGAATCCGGCAGTCTGTGCCGACTGGAAGAGCTGACGCGTATGGGCTCCGATGTGCAGGACACCCTGATAACCGTGCTGTCAGAAAAAATGCTGCCGGTGCCGGAGCTGAACGAGGTGGTGTTCGCCAAACGCGGTTTTAACATCATCGCCACCGCCAATAACCGCGATAAAGGCGTTAATGAACTGTCATCGGCGCTGAAGCGTCGTTTCAATGTGGTGGTGCTGCCGCTGCCGGATGATATGGAACAAGAGATCGAAATTATCCGTCGCCGGGTGGCTGAAATGGGACAAAGCCTGTCGTTGCCGGTGCCGGAAAGCGCCGGCAAAGAAATTGAAAAAGTCGTGACCATTTTCCGCGAACTGAGAAGTGGCACCACGCTGGATGGCAAAATGGCCCTCAAAGTGCCTTCGGGCACACTCTCCACGGCCGAGGCTATTGCCGTCATGGTTGGCGGCCTGAGTCAGGCGGCGTGGTTTGGTGATGCGTCATTTGGTGCGGCCGATATCGGTGCCAATCTGTTGGGCGCAATCGTTAAAGACCCGGTGCAGGATAAGCTGGTGCTTGAAGAGTATCTCGAAACCGTGCTGAAAAAGCGCAAGGACTACAGCGATTACTATCACAGCATCAACGAGTTGCTTTAAGCCGGAACCAGCAGAGAACCGATGCCCATGAAGGAAATTCACTATTTCGGCATTCGTCATCACGGCCCGGGTTCCTCCAGGCGTTTGCTGGCGGCGCTGGAGCGGGTACAACCTGCGGTTGTGCTGATCGAAGGCCCGGCCGACTGCAGCGAACTGCTGCCGTTTCTGGCCAGCACAGGGATGACGCCGCCGGTCGCGCTGTTGTCGTTCGTGACCGATGAAGTCGGCCACAGCATTTATTATCCGTTTGACGAGTACTCGCCCGAATATCAGGCCTGTCGCTGGGCGCTGCAGGCGGGTGCTGATGTTCGTTTTATTGATCTGCCGGTCTCCGTGCAGCTGGCGGCCGCCGTTGCTGAAGCGGGCGAAGACCACAATGCCGATGATGCTACAGACGATGCCGGTGACGAAAATCGTGATGTTGAAGGCACGGATACTGAAAACACTGCCAGTGCCGGCAGCCAGGCGTTGCGCCTTGATCCCATCTCCGTATTGGCGCGCCTGGCGGGTTACGACGACGGTGAAAGCTGGTGGAATCATATTGTTGAGCAGGGTGCCGATGATGATCCGGCGGTCTTCACTGCGCTGGAGCAGGCTATGGCTGAGCTGCGCGACGCCATTCCCGATGACAGCCCCAGGGAAGTACAGCGCGAAGCCTATATGCGCCTGCAGATTGCCGACGCGGTGAAAAAGACCGACGGCCCGGTCGCCGTCATTTGCGGTGCCTGGCACCTGCCGGGGTTAAAGGCAAAAGTCAGTCAGAAAGACGATAAAGCGCGGCTGAAAACCTTGCCCGCCAAGCTTCCGGCCAAGCGTGTTAATTCAACCTGGATTCCCTGGACCAGCCCGCGTCTGGCCAGCGGTTCGGGCTACAGCGCCGGGGTATCGGCGCCCATGTGGTATCGCCATTTGTGGCGCTTTGGCCAAAACGAAGCGTCATTGGCGCGCTGGCTGGCTCTGGTTGCCGAGCAGTTACGCCAGGCCGGGTTGTTGGTGTCTACCGCGGCGGTGATAGAAACCGTGCGTCTGTGTCACAGCCTGGCGGTTATCCGTGATCGTCCCAGTCCGGGGTTTGAAGAAGCCCGTGATGCCACCATTGCCAGCCTGTGCGGTGGCGATATTTTGTGGTGGCAGCAGATTTCCCAGCAACTGTTGCTGGGGTCGTTGGTGGGTGAAGTCCCCGCCGATGTGCCTTTGGCACCTCTGCTGGACGATCTGCAACAGTGGCAAAAGAAGACCCGCCTTAAAAGCGAGGCGCTGCCACGGGAATTGTCACTGGATCTGAGAAGTGAACCCGGGCAACTGAAGTCCTGGCTGCTGCACCGCCTGCGGCTGCTCGATGTCCCCTGGGGCGAACAGACCGGCAACGGCAGCAGCCGTGGTACGTTCCGCGAGCGCTGGGTGATTGCCTGGCAGCCGGAGTTTGCGGTGCAGCTGGTGGAAAATCAGATCTATGGCAGCTCACTGGCGCAGGCCGCCGCCGAGCGCACCATTGAGAAGATGCGCAGCCAGCGCCAGCTGGGCGAACTGGCTAAGTTGCTGCTGGCGGCGCTGGAAGCCGAACTGCCGCAGGCGGTGGAGCAAGGATTCTCGCTGCTGGCAGAGCGCGCGGCCCACACCGCCGAAGGGTTGGATCTGCTTGATGGCCTGCCGCCGCTGGTGGATATCAGCCGTTACGGCACGTCCAGAAATTTGTCGCTGGCCCACGTCAACGGCCTGATTGAACGGCTGGCGGTGCAGGCCTCACTGTCTTTGCCGGTTGCGGTGCGACAGCTTAACGAAGAAGAAAGTACACACTACCGGCATGCCATCGCTGATGCCCATGCTCAGTTAGAGCTGGCGCAGGTTAACGACAGCGTGATGGAAGGCTGGTGGCAAGCGCTGCAGGAAGTGATGCACAGCAACCTGTGTGATGCGGGCGCGCGTGGTCTGGCCAGTCGTTTGTTGTATCAGGCTAAGCGCCTGAATGAAGACCGTTTGCAGCAACTGATGGCGCGCATGCTGTCACCGGCGAACCCTATCCATGAAGCCAAAGGATTTTTCGAAGGCTTTTTCAGCGGAGCGACTGAGCGGCTGCTCTACGACCCCCGCTTGCGGCAATTGGTCGACGACTGGTTGGGGTCGCTGGAAGAAGAGGCCTTTATCGACAGTCTGCCACTGCTGCGGCGGGTATTTTCTGAGCTGGACGCCATGGAGCGCAGGCGTCTGCTGGATGCGCTGCATGCCGGTGAGGTACGTACCAGTACCGCGTTTGCCGTCAACGAAAGCCTGGCGTCCCAGTGGTCTGCGCATCTGCAGGGGCTGGGCAAATTGCTTGCGGGAGATAAGCAATGGATGAATTGATGCAACAGCGTCGCTGGCAATTGGCGTTGGGAGCGGAGCAGGAAAGCACACCACTGAACGCCAGTGACAAACGTCTGAACGATGCTCTGACCGCGTTGTATGGCGATGGCTCAGATTCAGAAAAAAGCCGTGGTGGTCTCGGTGGCTCCGCTCCGCGTGTTGCGCGCTGGCTGGGTGATATCCGCGAATACTTTCCGGCATCGGTGGTGCAACTGGTGCAGCGCGATGCTTTTGAGCGGCTGGGGCTGCGGCAGATGCTGCTTGAACCGGAGTTTCTCCAGGCGATGGAGGCCGATGTGCATCTGGTCGCCGATCTGGTCAGCCTGGGTAACATGATGCCGCAAAAAACCATGGAAACCGCGCGTCAGGTGATTCGCAAAGTGGTGGATGAACTGATGGCGCGGCTGGAGCAAAAAACCGCCGAAGCCATTCGCGGTGCGGTCGACCGGGGTAAGCGTACCCATAGGCCACGTCACAGCGATATTGACTGGCACCGCACCATTGCTGCCAACCTGCGCCACTATCAGCCCGGACTGGCGACCATCGTTCCGGAAAAGCTGGTGGGCTTCAGCCGCAAACAGCGGCGACTGGTGGATCTGGATGAAGTGATTCTCTGTGTCGATCAGTCGGGATCTATGGCCACCTCGGTGGTGTACAGCTCAATTTTTGCCGCGGTTATGGCCTCGATTCCTGCGGTGAAAACCCGGCTGGTGTGCTTCGATACGGCGGTTGTCGATTTAACGGATGAACTGGCCGACCCGGTACAGGTGTTGTTTGGCGTGCAGCTGGGCGGCGGTACCGACATCAATCAGGCTGTGGCCTATTGCGCTGATAAAATCGAACGGCCGGCCAAAACGCACCTGATTCTGATTACCGATTTGTACGAGGGCGGCGATGCCGATGCGCTGAAAACGCGGGTGGCGGAGCTGATCCGCCAGGACGTTAATGTCATCACGCTGCTGGCGCTGAGCGATGATGGCCGGCCGTCATACGACAGCCAGATGGCGGCTGACTTTGCTGCCATCGGCAGCCCGGTGTTTGCCTGTACTCCGGATAAATTCCCGGAGCTGATGGCTACGGCGCTGAAGCGGGAAGATGTACTGCAGTGGGCCGCCGACAGCGGTATTGCCGCGGTCCGGCCGGCGGAATAAAACGCGGTATTAAAAAGCAGGCTCCGGCCTGCTGCTTCACCGTTTGGAGTGACATTGTGTCACTCCAAACCAATTCGATCGGCCGTTATCCTGGTTTGGTGAAGCTGGCAGCGAGTTACCCGTTTTTTGCACCAAAGGCTATTTTGTTGTTATCCAGATCACGCACATAAGCTGAGAAACGCGGCCCTCTCTGGCCGGGTTTGCCTTCACAGCTTCCGCCTAATTCAATGGCTTTGTTATACAGCCGGGTAACTTCATCCTCAGAATCAAGGCTGAAACCCAGCATGGTGCCATTGCCATTGGTTGCGCTGTTCTGATCGAAAGGAATCGCCACAGCGAAGGCCGCGTCTTCATCCTCGCCCTGCCAGAACGTCATCCGCTCGGTCGCGAAGGTCTGACGCATTTCCGTATGTTCGAACAATGCATCATAGAACTTAACCGCCGCTTCCATATTGTTGGTGCCAAACACAAAGTAATTCATCTTCATCATGGTTCTCCTTCTGAAAGCAGCGAGGATAGCGGCGGCTGGTGACAGAAAGTGTCAGTAGCGTTTATGTGGCAAGGCTTGGCTGGCATGCGAGGGATCGCAGGCATGGCCAGCTCCTGCGACATGTGTTGCTTCAACGGTTTTGCAGCATATTAATGTGCCAGCAGGCTGGCGAATTACCCCAGCGCCAGCACAGTTCCCTGCAATACCAGCAAAGCAAAAACCCCCGCCAGTACATCATCAATCATTATGCCGAAGCCGCCGTGCACTTTGGCATCCAGCCATTTAATCGGCCAGGGTTTGAGAATGTCGAAAAAGCGGAACAGCACAAAGCCGTACAGCAGCCAGCCCATATCCGTGAGCACATCGCCGCTGTGCGGCAGCCACAGCAGGGTTATCCACACGCCAATCCATTCGTCCCAGACAATGCCGCCGTGGTCATGTACGCCGAGGTCGCGCGAGGTGATTTCGCACAGCACGACGCCTAAGGCAAAACCGGCAACCAGAATACTCAGGTACGGCAGCGTTGGCATACCCTGTAATAAAAAAAACCAGACGGGTAATGCCGCCAGTGTGCCGAAGGTACCGGGTGCTTTGGGTGCCAGGCCGGAACCTAAGCCAAAGGCCAGTAAATGAATGGGATTTTTAAGATTGGGGCGTACAGCAGACTGGTTGACTGAGTTGCTCACAGGGTTCTCCGGCTGACCTGTTTCAGGCCAGCATCTGACCCTCTTGAATAGCGGTGGATGATAGCAGCCGGGCGGGATTAATTTCCATGATGGTAACGTCTTTACCGCCAATGCGTACGCCTTTCAGCCAGCCTCGGGCAAAGGGCGGCATATAGTCTTTCTGTTCTTTTTCCAGTTGGGCGGCGCTGCAGCTGAACACTTCACCCACATCGTCCACGCGCAGACCGAGGGTTTGTTGTTCGTTGCTTTGCAGCATGATCACGGTCGGGCGGATGCTGCTGCGTACCATGGTGTTCACGTCGGCAAACAGGTCGCGCAGGCGCTGCATGGTGCTGGTTTCTTGTTCCTGCAAAATGGCGAGGGCGGCTTCGCTCTGGTCGTTATCACGCATTGCTAATAATTCGTCGGCCAGAGCGTGAATGCGTTTGTGCGGTTCATCAAAGCTGCGCAGCACATGTTGCAGCTGGGTGTCATCGGTGCGGAAATTATCGTGCCACTGGCCGAATTTGCATTGATGCGGATCGCGCGCCAGATCAAAGCTGCCGCCATGCAGCAGGCAGTTTTTTAAGCTGTTAAGCCAGTTGATATGGTCCTGCTCGCGCGCCTGCAGTAATTCCAGTAATTCAAGGCTTTTGCTGCGCTCGGATGGCTGATTGAGCAGACGGGCCAGCGACAGAATAATGCAGGCCTGACCTTCAAACTCCACCATGTCGAATTGCTGGCCCTTGCCGGTGGCCACCTGTGTGGGTGTGAGGGCACTTTCAGCGGCAATAAAACGCACGCTTTCAATGGGTACGGCAAAGTGCTGGCGGGCGTGGCGGAAGCTTAGATAGTCCATGCGGAGTCCTTGCGTGGCATCGGGCGGTGGTGGGCTTAAGGCCTGTTCACGCTCATAAGAATATGCCAAGTATAGACCGCGATATCTGTCTTGCCGGGCTGTCTGCGGCCTGTCTGTTCAGAGGGTATCGATGGGGTCGATATCCAGATTCCAGCGCACCTTTGATAAGCCCTTATGCTGCTCCAGAAAATGCACCAGCGCCGCTGCGGTACGGTGCAGCACACTGCGTTCGGCAGCGTAAAACTGCAGCTGAAAACGGAAGCGGCCATTGCGCCGTTCCATAATGGCGGGGAAGGGGCCAAGCAGGGTCACCGGCGCCTGCCAGCTGGCGCCGCTGTGGGTTTGCAGCCATTGCTGCACAAAGGCGCGCGCCTGTTGCAGCAGTTGCTGCGCCTGTGTGCGGTCTTCGCATTCGCTGCGCAGTAACGCCATATGGCTGTACGGCGGCAGCTGCTGCTGTTGGCGCTCCTGTAATAACGACAGCGCCAGCGCGTGGTAGCCGCTGTCGAGCAGCAGATTGAGCAGCGGATGGTCGGCGTACAGGGTCTGAATCCATACTTCACCCGGCGCTTCTTCGCGTCCGGCACGGCCGGCCACCTGACAGATTAACTGCGCGCTGTGTTCCATACCGCGGAAATCAGCGCTGAATAAGCCGGCGTCGGCGTCCAGCACCACCACCAGAGTGACATCGGGAAAGTGGTGGCCTTTCGCCAGCATCTGGGTGCCGACCAGAATGCAGGGGCCGCCGCTGTGAATATCGTCGAACAGATTATCGAACGCCTGCTTACTGCGGATGGTGTCACGGTCGACCCGGCGCACCGGCACCTGTGGGAACAGCACGGCGAGCTGATCCTGAATTTTCTCGGTGCCCTGACCAATACCTTCAACGTGCTGCCCACCACATTGCGGACACACTGCAGGAATTCCCTGCTGAAAATCGCAATGGTGGCAATGCAGATGCGGCGGATATTGATGCAGCGTCAGGCGTGCATCACAGCGGCGGCATTCGGCCATCCAGCCGCAATCGCGGCAGGCCAGCAGTGGGGCAAAACCGCGACGGTTAATAAACACCAGCACCTGTTTGCCGTCACTTATATGTTTGTGCATAGCGTTCAGCACGGGTTGGGCGAAACCGGCGGTCAGCGGCTGATGCAGAATGCTGTGCAGCTTCATGCTGGGTGCTTTGGCATCCCCGGCGCGCTGGCTCAGTTTCAGGTGCAGGTATTTACCGCTGAGCGCGTTGTGCAGGGTTTCCAGCGAGGGTGTAGCCGAACCGAGCACAATGGGCACGCCCGCTTTGTGGGCCCGCACCAGAGCAAAATCGCGTGCTGAATAGCGCAGGCCATCCTGTTGTTTGAACGAGGCATCGTGTTCTTCGTCGAGAATAATCAGGCCGAGGTCGGGCATCGGCGTGAATACCGCCGAACGGGTGCCGATGAGAATGCGTGCGCCGCCTTCACTCGCCTGCCGCCAGCCCTGCAGACGCTCGCGGTCGTTAAGGCCGGAATGCAGCATGGCGATGGGCACATTAAAACGCGCCTGAAAGCGGCGTACGGTTTGTGGTGTCAGACCGATTTCCGGTACCAGCACCAGAGCCTGTTTGCCCGCCGCCAGTACCTGCTCGATCAGACGCAGATAGACCTCGGTTTTACCTGAGCCGGTTACGCCTTCGAGCAGGCAGGCGCGAAAGTGATGCAGTTCCGGCTCAAGTGCCTTCAAAGCACTCTGCTGCTGCGGATTCAGGCTGTGAAAGCGCTGATTCTCCTGAATAGCCGGCGGCAGCGGCAGCTGCTGGCGTTCTTCAATCAGTCCGGCGTCGGCCAGACTGCGCAATTGCGCCAGGCTGAAGCCCTGAGTCGTCAGCTCGCTGTGTGGCCATTGCGGGCTCTGCTGAAATAACTGCCACAGCGCCTGTTGTTTGCTGCCGCGCAGCGGTTTGGCCGGCTCGTCGGCCTGCTTCAGCCAGACCCGTTCGTCGGCCTCGCTCAGCTCACAGCCACGGCGCAGCATCGTGGGAAGCATATGCTCCAGCACTTCGCCCATGCTGTGGTGATAGTAATCGGCGAGCCAGCGGCACAGCGCCAGACTGTGTTCATCAATAAGCGGGGTATCGTCAAGGCGTGCCAACAGCGGTTTCAGCTTATTGGTCGGGACATCGGACTGATTACGGCTACTGAGAACGATGCCCAGCAGCAGCTGGCGGCCAAACTCCACACGCACACGCTGGCCGGGCTGATAGTGATCCGGTGTTTCTCCGGGCAGCGGCAAGTAGTCAAAAGTGCGGCGTAGCGGGAGGGGAAGAGCAATTTCGACAACAAAAAAGGACATGAAAAGACTTGCTGCTTAGGTCGGCTCTGGTATTATGCGCGTCCTTATTGCCCATGCAAGGGCAAGTTTTTGTAATCCAGTAGCGCGGTACTTGTGAAGAGAAGATTCGCAAGTGGCGGCGTGAAGACCCAAGAGGTGTCCCATGAAAGAAGGTATTCATCCTGAGTACGCTGCTCTGGAAGCAACTTGCTCCTGTGGTAACGTGATCAAAACCAAATCCACTAAGCCTGGTTCTATGTACCTGGACGTGTGTTCTGCATGCCACCCGTTTTACACCGGTAAGCAGAAAGTTGTTGATACTGGCGGCCGTATTGACCGTTTCAACAAGCGTTTCGGTGCCTTCAAGAAGTAAGAAGACCGAACCGAAAAAACCCGCCTTGTGCGGGTTTTTTTATGCCCGCCCTCCGTGGCGGTCACCCTGCGGGCCATTGCTGCGCAATGTTGATCAACGCTCCCGGCGTTGATGCTATGCCCGCCGTCCATGGCGGGCCCCCTGCGGGCCGCACTGAAGCGCGTTAAGCTTCGCTCCATACTTCGCTTTGATGCCCGACATCCGACATCCGACATCCGACATCCGACATCTGCTCTCACTGCGCCGCCAGTTCCCAGCTTTGCTGACAGCGCTGCATATATTGCGCATAGATCGTCAGGCCGACCGCGGGGCCAACGGCAGCACTGTCGGTGCACAGGTTGGCAATCAATTCTTCCGATACCCGGCTAAGGCGGTTAATCCGCTGCTGCAGGGCATCGCCTTCGCGTTGTTCCAGCGCCAGTGCTTTATCCACATTGGCCAGACGTTGCTGCCACTCCTGTTGTTGCGCACTGGCTTGTTGCTGCTGAGCCAGTAACTGCTGCTGTGCGGCAGTGATTTGGTGTTGGTATTCCTGCTGCGTATGCCGCCATTCAGCCCGTTCCTGCTGTTGTACGGTTAACTGCTGCGCCAGTTGCTGCTGGCTGAATTGCAGACTCTGTTGCTGGCTCAGGAGCTGTTGCTGCAGGCCATTAATATGCTGCTGCTGGCTGAACAAGGCTGCAGCCACGGCACTGAACAGCAACAGAAAGCCGATAACCAGCGTTAACGGTTGGGCTGTAGTCATCGTGTTGTTGTTCGTCCGCTGAGCGCTGATTGTGTGCTGCTGGTTTTTGCTGGTATGGCTTTGCGTCGGCAGTACCGTGGCAGTGGCCGCAGGGTTGGTTTCGCTCAGCAGACAGCGGCGGGCTTCCATCAGTTGAATCAGCGTCTGGCTGAGTTGCTGGTGTTCGTCGGCCCCGTTCGGTTGCAGCAGCAGGCTGGCGGTATGGCGTATCTGATGTTGGTAGGCGGCTTCGATATCCTGCGGCTGTTTGCTCAAAGTACCGAGCAGCTGTCTGGCGCTGGAGAGTTCTGGATCTGCCATGGCGGAAGCGTGTGTGTTCGGTGTCATCGTTTAGCTCCTTCAGGCGATGAAATACTGCTGACATCCTCTTCCTCCCGGTTGATGGCGGCAATCAGGCGAAGCGGCGAATCTCCATGTCATGAACGATGAGTGCGCCAATGTTGTCAGAGCGGTTGCGATGAGATTGCAGCGGCCAGATGACCGCTGTATGACGGCCACCTTGTTTACGGCATTCATCGGTGCTGGCTGATTGGCGTAGTGGCCGATCTGTTACTAAACTTATCCTGCCATTTGTATATAGAGAGATTTTTGTGCCAAAACATGAAGAAGGCGAAGAAGAACTGAGCGAAGCTCAGCGTCTGGCGATGCTGGAAGACACGGTATCCACCAATCGGGTTGTGCTGATGGTGATCGCGATTCTGGCGGTAGTGGCAATTTCGGTAGCGGTAACCATTGCAGTGGTTAAAGTTATGCAGCCGGATGTGGCGTATGCCGACATTAAAAGCTTTGCCAAGCTGGAGCGTGATGTCGAGATTCTGAAAGAGGCTGCCATTACCCATGAGCAGAATCTGGTAGATACCAAAAACATTCTCGACAGTAGCAACGCCACGGCGTTTAAAGCGTTGATGCTGGAGCAGGAAAAGAGCTATCAGCTGCATCTGAACGCGTTGAAGCAAGGCATGCGCGATCTGGCGCGTATGGTGCCGGGATCACGTACCTGGCTGGACATCTACGATGAGCAGATGAATGAGGCGCTGGCGGAAAGCCGGGCGCGCATGAATCGCTTATCGCGGCTGCAGACCTCTGAGCTGCCAAAAGTAGAAGCTACGCCGCTGCCCGACCGGGGTGAACCGGTGCCGGTGTTTAACTGAAGGCGGAGTGATTACCCGCAGGCTTTAACAGGCCCTGATAAAAACGGCGTGCACTGTACGCCGTTTTTTTATGTGCTGTATTTTATACGGCAGCGCTGATCAGCCGCGATGGTCGGAAACAAAGGGATTGGTTCGGCGTTCGTGGCCAAAGGTTGATTCCGGGCCGTGGCCGGGAATAAACGTAATGTCGTCACCCAGCGGGAACAGCTTGTCGCGGATGGAAGACACCAGCTCGGCATGGTTGCCCTTGGGGAAATCGGTGCGGCCGATGGAGCCCTGAAAAATCACATCACCCACAATCGCCAGCTGGTCAGCGGCGCTGTAAAACACCACATGGCCCGGCGTGTGTCCGGGGCAGTGAATCACATCCAGCTCAACCTCTCCGACCTGAACTTTATCGCCATCGTTAAGCCAGCGGTCGGGGGTAAAGATCTCGGCTTGCGGGAAACCAAACATCGCCGATTGTTGCGGCAGTCCCTGAATCCAGAACAGATCGCCTTCCTGCGGGCCTTCAATCGGCAGGCTCAGGCGGCGCGCCAGTTCGGCAGTGCCACCGGCATGATCGATATGGGCGTGGGTCAGCAGAATTTTTTCGGCTTTGGCTCCCATGGCATTTACCTGCTGCACAATGCGCTCAATATCGCCACCCGGATCGACGATGGCGGCGGCTTTGGTGGTGTTGCACATGAGGATGGAGCAGTTTTGGGCAAAGGCGGTAACGGGAACAATGGCGACGGATAAAGACATGAACAGGCGCTCTGGTTTGCAGTAAAGGCGCAAGGGTAGCCTAACGGGAGGGATGGGAGAAGCCCGCAGGCTTCTCCCGTTGGTGCAGCAAAGTGTCGATCAGAAGGCCATGATTTTCGGTTTTACCCCGGCAAACTGCGGCATGGTCACACCGGCATCGGCATTGACGTAGGTCGGATCGGCGATGGTGTAGCGCTTACCCTGCCAGCTCCAGCTGTCGCCCTGTACGCCGCCGTTAAAGGCCACGGCGGTGGCAACATGGCCCGGGTAATCGAGGATCACGACATCCAGCCCCAAAAGCGATTCGGTCAGCCAGGCAAACAGCGCGGCGCGGTCTTCGCAATCGGAGTAGGGGTAGTGCAGGGTTTCCAGCGGGAACAGATAATTTTCCTCGTGGAACTGCTCATCGTCCGTCTGATAGGCAAAAGCGGTCTGCACGAAACGCAGCAGGTGATTCACCGCTTCCTGTTCGCTTTTCCCGGCGACCACCGGACGCAACTGATTGAGCAGCGATTCGCTGGTGACGGCCGGTAAGCCGGCTTTGAAATAGTTCGGCAACGACAGCTGCGGGAAGCTGCTGAAGTAACTGACAAAGCGTTCAGGGTAGGCCACGTTGATGGTGTACGACTGATCGCGGTATTTAAATTTAAGCTGGCGCTGTTCTTCACTGCCGCCAATGGCAAAGCGATTGGGCTGGCTGAAGTCGAGGGCGCGCGAGCCTTCATCATGCTGGCCTTCGTAGGTAAATACTTTGCCGGGCTTCAGTGCTTTTTCATTCAGGTTGATGGCGTAATATTTTTTATTGCCGAGACGGAAAAAGGTCACGCCAAACATTTCCTGTTCAGACGTCAGCAGCAGATGAACTTTGTCGTTATAAGCGACGCGGGCATCGTAACCGGCTTTTACCAGCAGGAACCAGCTGGTCAGTTTGCGGCTGGTGCTGTCTTTATGCAGGGAGCGGGCAAACTGATCAAACAGCTGCGCGCTGCCCCAGTCATTCAGACCCAGACGCTGTGCTTCGGCCTGCAATGCCTGCACCGTTGGTTTGTGCTCGGCACTGGCCAGTTGCTGCCAGTAAGCGGCAATTTTTTCGTTATTAATTTTACCGCTGAAATTGCGTTTGAATTTGGCGTTGTACGGAATCTCGACTGAGTTACCGTAAAACCCGAAACGCACTACCGGACCGCTGAGCGGAGGTTTTTTCGCGGGCTTCTCTGCTACCGGTTTATCAATAGCCGGTTTTTCAGTGGCTGGCTTTTCGCTAACCGGCGGCTTGGCCAGTGGTGGTTTTATCAGCTCCGGAGCCGGTGGTTTGGGGGCAGGAACTTCGGCGACCGGCGGCAATTTGGGCAATGTTACTTTGGGGGTGTCATCTACTGCAGGTTTGGCATCCGGCTTGGCAGAATCCGGAATTTCCGGCAGATCGACAGGCTTGGGTTCAGGATCACGCTGCTCGGCAGGCTTTACATCAACCGGTTGCCATTTCTGCTGCAGAAACTGAATAAAGGCTTTGTCGTTTTCATCCAGATAGGTTTGAAAATCACCACGGGTTTTTTTTAACCATTGTTCATATTCAGACTCGGCGCTGGCGTTCAGGGGCAGACACAGTGCTGGTAATACGCAGAGGTAAATGGGCAGTCTTGCTGGAAATTTCATCGGGATTCCTCGCATAAAAAAGCCGGCGAATGCCGGCTTCTTATTATGATCGTGCAACAGCGTTAAACGCTTACTGCATGTTGGAAATTTCAGAAGCCAGTTCGTCAAAAGACTTCTCGGCCTGGAATTTCTGCCACAGGGCACGTTCATTGTTCATAGAGGTTTTGATTGCCTGTTCCGCCAGTTTATTAACGGTGTCAGCATCCAGACCAACCAGAACTACGATACCGCCGCTTGGGGTTGGCATCTGACGGAAGATTTTAGAACCGACCAGAGTTTCTTTGGTGAGCTGTTTGGTTACAGAAGTATTAACACGATCAACGGTTTCAGAATCACCGGTACCGGTGGTTTCGGCGTACTGTTTGATCATGTTCTGCACTTCCACTTTCATGGTTTGTGCCAGTTCAACACGGGCAGCGGTAGCAGCCATTTGCTTCATGAAGTTAGGGCCGGCAGCAGATTTGTCAGCGTAACCAACAGCAGACAGATCCAGACCATCAACCGGAGCGCCACACACCCACTCAGGAGCGGCCTGGCCAGAACCATCGGCGAATACGCAGCTGGCTACCGGGGCTTGAGTTGGTTGGTTAGAAGCACAGGCGACCAGCAGGGTGGTCGTCGCTACAGCGAATAAAGCGCGAAGTTTCATCTTCCTCTCCTTGAATGAAATGAGCGGTTTAATAAAAGTAAACTGCTATAAAAGGTGTGCCGAGAATAGCGGATGCTATGGCAAAATGCCACACGGGATTATGGAGGATGTGAGACGTGTCAATGATGAAAAAAACAGGGCTGTCGGCGTGGTTGCTGATGGCGGCATTGCTGCTTGGTGGCTGTGCAGGACAACCGCGAAACGGCGGAGCACCAGACTGGATTATGAATCCGGGAAGTGGCGTGGTGGCGTCCTGTGGATTCAATATCAAAGGTCGCTATGCGCAGGAGCAATGTGCGCTGATGCGAGCGCGTGAGCGGCTTGCCGCGCAGCAGGGCGTAGAAATAAGCAGCGTGTCTTATTTATCCGAACGCATGCGCAACGATGCCAGCAGCGTCAGCCTGAATAAAGAAACCCTTGAAAAGGTCAGCGGCGTAACGGTAAAGGCGCGCATCCGTGATACCTGGTATGACGCTCAGCGTGATGAATATTATGTCTGGCTGGAAAGCCATTAATGGTTAAAAAACAGGCCGGATAAGCGTTAGCGGAACCATTACGGAACAATAAATTCCGCTACCGCTTATTCAGCTCGGGTTCAGTCGCCGGTCAGTGCTGGTGGCCGCCGGCACCGTGGGCGTGCTTGTGGGCAATTTCTTCGGCGGTGGCGGCGCGTACGGCAACGATATCCACTTCGAATTTCAGCGTCTTGCCAGCCAGTGGATGGTTGGTGTCGACGTCGGCCATAAAGCGACCCACTTTAACAATGGTCACCTGCCGGGTGCCCTGTTCGGTTTCTACCCAGGCGACCATGCCTTTCTTCCAGTTTTTCGCGCCCTGTAAATGCTTGACCGGCACACGCGCCACAGCCTCTGCCTGGCGTTCACCATAAGCCTGATCCGGCGTCAGGGTGATGCTGACATGCTCACCGGCTTCTTTACCGGCAACCGCCTGCTCGAAACCAGCAATCATATTGCCGTGGCCGTGCAGATAAGCGATGGCTTCGCCGCCGGCATCTTTGTTCGTGCTTTCAATCAGTTGGTCCTGTTCGTCGAACAGACTGTAGTGCAGCTGTACCACGGTATCGTTGGCGATGGTCATGATGGCTTCCCCGTCAATATTAAAAGGCGCGAGTATCGGTTCCGGCCCGGTCTTTGGCAACACCACCATGTGACCAAGGGTTATCCGGCTCGCGACTTGATTTGTTCGCCGTGGCCCCCATATCGCTTATTCGTGCATCAGAAAGCAGGAAATTTTCATGACAACTATTGTATCCGTACGCCGTGGTAACGACGTGGTAATAGGCGGTGACGGGCAGGTTTCTCTGGGCAATACCGTAATGAAAGGTAATGCCCGTAAGGTGCGGCGCTTGTACAACGATCAGGTGCTGGCCGGGTTTGCCGGGGGAACGGCGGATGCCTTCACCCTGTTTGAAAAGTTTGAAGCGCAATTACAAAAGCATCACGGTCAACTGACCCGCGCCGCGGTGGAGCTGGCCAAAGAATGGCGTTCCGACCGTGCGCTGCGCAAACTTGAAGCTATTCTGGCGGTGGCCGACCATACCGCCTCGCTGATTATTACCGGTAACGGCGATGTGCTGCAGCCGGAAAACGATCTGATTGGCGTAGGCTCCGGTGGTAATTATGCGCTGGCATCAGCCCGTGCTTTGCTGGAAAACAGCGACCTCAGTGCGCGTGAAATTGTGGAAAAAAGTCTGAACATCGCGGCGGATATCTGCGTCTTCACCAACGCGAATCTGACGATTGAAGAACTGAAGGCGGAGAGTAATCAATGAGCCAGATGACCCCACGTGAAATTGTTCACGAGTTAGATCGCCATATTATTGGCCAGCACAACGCCAAGCGCGCGGTCGCGATTGCCCTGCGTAACCGCTGGCGTCGTATGCAGCTGCAACCCGAGCTGCGCGATGAAGTCACGCCTAAAAACATTCTGATGATTGGCCCGACCGGTGTCGGTAAAACCGAAATTGCCCGTCGTCTGGCCAAGCTGGCCAATGCGCCTTTTATCAAAGTGGAAGCGACCAAATTCACCGAAGTGGGTTATGTCGGTAAAGACGTGGAATCCATTATCCGCGATCTGACCGAAACCGGTCTGAAATTGCTGCGTGAGCAGGAAATGGTGAAAGTTTCCAGCCGTGCTGAGCTGGCGGCGGAAGAGCGCATTCTCGATGTGCTGTTGCCACCGGCGCGCTCCAGTACTGCGACAACAAGCTGGGACACCACCGAAGAACCGAAAGCGGAAGACAGTGCCACCCGTCAGGTTTTCCGTAAAAAGCTGCGCGAAGGTCAGTTAGACGATAAAGAAATTGAAGTCGATCTGGCGCAGGTTAATGTCGGCGTGGAAATTATGGCTCCTCCGGGCATGGAAGAAATGACCAGCCAGCTGCAGAACATGTTCTCCAGCATGGGCGGCGAAAAGAAAAACAAGCGTAAACTAAAAATCAAAGAAGCCTTTAAGCAGCTGCGCGATGAAGAAGCGGCAAAAATGCTGAATATGGACGAGCTGAAAGCGCGGGCGCTGGAGCTGGTCGAGCAAAATGGCATCGTCTTTATCGACGAAATTGATAAAGTCGCCAAGCGTCACGAAAGTGGTTCCGGTGGCGATGTCTCGCGTGAAGGCGTGCAGCGTGATTTGCTGCCGTTAATCGAAGGCTGCACCGTAAGCACCAAATACGGCATGGTCAAAACCGATCATATTCTGTTTATTGCCTCCGGTGCGTTCCACCTGGCTAAACCGTCGGATCTGATTCCGGAACTGCAGGGGCGTCTGCCAATCCGGGTTGAGCTGGAAGCTCTGACTCCGGACGATTTCAAACGTATTCTGACCGAGCCGAAAGCATCGCTGACCGAACAATATAAAGCGCTGCTTAAAACCGAAGGTCTGGACGTGGATTTCACCGCCGATGCCATTAAGCGTCTGGCAGAAATTGCGTTTGAAGTGAATGAGAGCACCGAAAATATTGGTGCCCGTCGTCTGCATACCATTATGGAACGTCTGCTCGAGCAGGTTTCTTTTGATGCTACCGATATGACCGAAGCGGTTAATATCGATGCCGCGTATGTTGAGAAGCAATTGGGCGATCTGGCCCGTGATCAGGATCTGAGCCAGTTTATTCTCTGAGACCAACGTGAATTACTCAGAGGCGCCTTAGGCACCTTTGAATCATTCTGCCGAAGCGGGCACTGAACGATTCAGAGGGACCTTAACGCAAAAAGGGAGGCACCATTACGGGCCTCCCTTTTTTATTGGTTGCGGTCAAAACTCTCTAAATTCTAAAGCGCTCAATCAGTTTGACCAGTGCATCACTGCTGTCGGACAGTTTCTGACCGTACTGATCGGTTTTTACCATATTGTCGGCAATATTCCCGGATGACTCCGCAATACGTACCACGTTACCGCTGATTTCGTTAGCGGCGGCACTTTGTTCTTCTACGGCACTGGCAATGCTCAGATTCATTTCGGTAATCGTGCTGACGGTACTGCTGATGGTCGAAATGGCATCCAGCGCCTGCTGTGATGTTGCGGAGGTTGATTCTGAATTTTTGACATTTTCTTCCATTGAATGCACCGCGCTGGCGGCTTGTTCCTGCAGACGCGAAATCATTTTATTAATTTCTTCGGTGGATTCCTGGGTACGCGAGGCAAGGGTTCGTACCTCATCGGCAACCACCGCGAAACCACGGCCCTGCTCGCCAGCACGGGCGGCTTCGATCGCTGCATTCAGTGCCAGCAGGTTGGTTTGCTCGGCGATGCCACGGATAACATCCAGCACCGAACCAATGGCGTCAGTCTCACTTTGCAGTCCCTGAATGACCTGACAGGACTTTTGAATATTGTCCGCCAGATTACCGATGCTGTTTTGAGTGCTTTGCATGGTTTTCATACCACTGCGTGCACTTTCGTCGACTTCACGCGCTGCGGCGGCTGCGCGTTCGGCGTTACCCGCCACCTCGTGGATGGTCTGACTCATTTCGTTAGAGCCGGTTGCCGCCAGGTCTGTCTGTTGCAGTTGATCGTCAGTGAGTCTGCGCGTGGCACTGCTTACGGTGGCAATTTCGCGGGTCAGTTGCGCCAGTAATTCAGACGCGGTTTTACTTTCACTGACGACTTTATGGATCTGGCCAATAAACGTATTAAAGGCCTGAGCAATGATGGTGATTTCATCCTGTCCTTTCGCCGGCAGGCGTTGGGTCAGATCCCCTTCGCCGCGGGCAATATCGTTCATTGCATTGGTAATGGCCTGCAGCGGCGTGCGGATACTGCCGGATACGAACATGATGACGACAATCAGCAGAATAATAAAAGCGGCGCTGGTTACGATTTGCTGAACGGCGCTTTCCCAGAATATGGTCATCACATCATCGGTATAGACACCCGTACCGACAATCCAGTCCCAGGGTTTGAATTGTTTAACATAACTGACTTTGGCAACCGGTTTGGAGCTGCCGGCTTTGGGCCAATAGTAATGAACGTAGTTGCCATCGGCTTTACTTTTTGCGGCTTTAACTATTTCACGGAACAAATACAGACCGTTGGAGTCTTTAATATCGTTAACGTTTTTACCTTCCATTTCGGCTTTTGCGCCATGCACCACCACGACCGGAACCGAGTCGTTAACCCAGAAGTATTCATTGCCGTTGTAACGTAGTTCGCGAATTGCGTCTTTGGCCAGGGTTTGTGCTTCTTCGACCGCCATGCCTTGTTGGCTTCGCTGGTAATAATGATCAATCAGACTGTAGGCACTGTCGACCTGTTGCTTTACCGCCAGTTGTTTTGCATCTCTGATGGTTTCATATATGTGCTGCATTGACTGTAACTGAACCAGCAGTACACAGATAATGGCGGCACTGAGGATTACCCACAAACGGGCACGGATACTGATGTTGCGTAAATAATTCATAGGCAGCTTAATCTCACCGATAGTAAACTACATCAGGTACAACCAGAGCCTGACACTACGACACACCATGTATGCCTGATATAAAAGTGTAGCGCGCTTTATCTGATCTGCCCGCTACCCCTATTCCCGGAGTGGCACAACAGTGATTCCAAATGCGATAAAAGTTAAAAAAGTCAGCCATTGCTTGCAGCTGACCTATGGCGAACAGTGCTATGAACTGCCGTATGAATTTTTACGGGTGTATTCGCCCTCGGCGGAAGTTCGTGGTCACGGTGTCGGTAATGGCGTGTTACAGAGTGGTAAGAAAGACGTGGTATTGCTGCGTATTGAACCCGCCGGCAATTACGCATTGAAACTGGTATTTGACGACGGCCATGACTCAGGTCTGTACGACTGGAGTTATCTCTATCATTTATGTACACATCGTGATGAACTGTGGACAGATTACCTGCAGCGCCTGCAACAGGCCGGAAAAAGCCGCGAAAGTGCGCAAATCAACTTTAAAGCCCTGTAAACGAGTCTGTTGCCGTTATACTGGACGAAACTAATGACAGGAGCCGCACCTTGACGGATTCCAAAGCACCAAAAGCCCCGTTCCATGATCCTAATGCCGAGGCCGAAGCGCAAAAATATGAAAACCCGGTTGCCAGCCGTGATGCCCTGCTGGCATTGCTGGAGCAACTGGGCCACCCGGCCACGCACGCGCAAGTCTGCGAGGCGCTGGGTGAAACCGATGAAGACCGCGTAGAAGCTCTGCGCCGCCGTTTGATTGCCATGTCGCGTGATGGTCAGCTGATCAGCAACCGTCGCAGCCAGTTTGCGCCGCTGCGAAAAGTGGATCTGGTGACCGGCATGGTAATGGGTCACCGTGATGGTTACGGCTTTGTACTGCGTGACGGTGCCGATGACGTTTACCTTTCCAATCGCCAGATGAGCAAAGTGTTTCATGGTGATCGCGTTGCCGTGCAGATTCTCGGCCTTGATCGCCGTGGTCGCCCGGAAGGCAAAATTGTTGAAGTGCTGGAGCGCAATACCCTGCAAATCGTTGGCCGCTACTTTGATCAGGCCGGTGTTGGTGTTGTTCAGCCGGATAACAAGCGCGTAGCTCAGGAAATTCTGATCCCGCCGGCAGGCCGTAAAGGTGCCGAGCATGGTCAGTTTGTCGTGGTTCAGATTGTTGAACAGCCTAAGCCCGGCGGTCTGCCGCTGGGTGAAGTGGTTGAAGTGCTGGGTGACCATCTGGCACCGGGAATGGAAATTGATGTGGCCATCCGCAGCCATAATATCCCGCACGAATGGCCGGATGCGGTAAAAGTCGAAACCAAAAAACTGCCGGAACAGGTTAAAGACAGCGATAAAAAACATCGTATCGACCTGCGTCAGCTGCCGTTTGTCACCATCGATGGTGAAGACGCCAAAGACTTTGACGATGCCGTCTATTGCGAACCTAACCGCAAAACCGGTGGCTGGCGCTTGTACGTAGCGATTGCCGATGTGTCGCATTATGTACACGCCGGTTCGGCGCTCGATGTCGAAGCTCATGGTCGTGGCAACTCAGTGTATTTCCCTGAGTTTGTTGTCCCCATGCTGCCGGAAAAACTGTCTAACGGCTTATGTTCGCTTAATCCGCAGGTTGACCGTCTGGTGATGGTCTGCGAAATGACCATCTCCAAAGCCGGTAATATTTCCAGCTATCAGTTTATGGAAGGCATCATCCATTCGCATGCGCGTCTGACCTATAACAAGGTCTGGAAAATGCTGCAGCCCGAACGTGGTGATGACGGCGATACCTGGCGCGAACACTATAAAGATGTCGTCCCCCATCTGGAAAACCTGTACGGGCTGTATAAAATCTTGCGTGGCAAGCGCGAAGAGCGCGGCGCGATGGATTTCGATTCGGTGGAAACCCGCATCGTATTCGACGCTGAGCGTAAAATTCAGGAAATTGTGCCAACCGAACGCAACGCCGCACACATGCTGATTGAAGAATGCATGCTGGCCGCTAACGTGTGTGCCGCCGATTTCTTCCAGCGTTATGACGTACCGGCGTTGTACCGTGTGCACAATGGCCCGAGCGCGGAGAAACTTGAGAACCTTAAGTCCTTCCTCGCCGAAGTGGGTTTATCCATGCCGCATGGTCAGGACCCGTCACCGAAAGATTACCAGGCACTGCTGAGCCAGATCGGCGACCGTCCGGATTCACATTTGATCCAGACCGTTCTGCTGCGCTCACTCAGTCAGGCGGTGTATAAGCCGGATAACGAAGGCCACTTTGGCTTAGCGTATAAAGCCTATACCCACTTCACCTCGCCGATTCGTCGTTATCCCGATTTACTGGTTCATCGTGGCCTGCGTAGCGTGATCCGCAGTGAACGTGAATGCAAACACGTCAAACGTGCCGATGGTGCAAAACCGCTGGCCCAGAAAACCATCTATCCGTACGACACCGCCGCCATGATCGTGATGGGCGAACACTGCTCCATGACCGAACGCCGGGCCGATGATGCAACCCGCGATGTGGTGGATTTCCTCAAGTGCGAATTTATCAGCGATCGTATTGGTGAAGAGTTTGAAGGTGTTATCACCGCCGTTACCGGCTTTGGTTTATTCGTCGAATTAAAAGATGTTTACGTCGAAGGTCTGGTGCATATCAGCGGTCTGGCCAATGACTACTACCACTTCGATTCGGTGAAGCATCGTCTGGTGGGTGAGCGTACGCGCCGCAACTTCCGTCTCGGCGATAAGCTGTGGGTGCGGGTGATGAATGTTAATCTCGACGAACGCAAAGTCGACTTTGAACTGACCACCGCGCCGGTTAATGCCAAGCGCAGTAAAGCCAGTGATTTACCTAAGCCTGCACGCTTACCGCGTCGTCGTAACAAACAGGCTGATGGCAAAGTAACTGAAGAAACGCTGGAGCCAAGCCGCCAAAAAAAAGCACGGGCACCCTCGACAGAATCTGGAGATGGTGCCAAAAATGGCGGTAATAAAAGTGGCGTTAAACGCGCTGCGAAAAGCGGCGTTAAACATACTTCAGCCACTGAAAAAACTGACGGTGAAAAAGGCAAAAAGAAAAAGCCAAGTAAACGACAGAAGCTGAATGCGAAAAAGAACGTCGATGGCAAAAAAGCCGTCAATAAAAAATCGGCAAAAAAGTCGGCGAAAAAACCCGGTAAGAAACCGGCTAAGAAGATAGGTTAAGTACTCAATGAAGTTAGACGCCGTTTACGGCTTGCACGCCGTCACCACCCTGTTACAGCGCAGTCCGGATCAGGTAGTGGAGCTGTGGGTAATGAAAGGCCGTCAGGACCAGCGCATGCAGCGTGTGCTGGATCTGGCCGCAGAGCAAGGGCTGGATATCCGTGAGGCTGATAAAGGCCTGATGAATCAGAAAGCAGACGAAGGTAATCACCAGGGCATCATTGCCTGGCGTAAACCGATACAGAATAAAAACGAGAAACATCTGCCGGATATTCTCGATGGCATCAGCGGTAATGCGCTGATTCTGATTCTGGATGGTATTACCGATCCGCATAATCTGGGCGCTTGTCTGCGTACCGCCGATGCTGCTGGCGTGCAGGTGGTTATTGCACCGAAAGATAAATCGGCACCACTGAATGCAACCGTTGCGAAAGTGGCCTGCGGTGCGGCAGAAGCCGTACCATATATTCAGGTTACGAATCTGGCGCGCACCATGAAAGAACTGCAGGAACGCGGTATCTGGATTGTCGGCACCGCCGGTGAAGCCACGCACAGCATTTATCAGCAGGATTTTACCGGACCAACCGCGCTGGTGATGGGAGCTGAAGGCGCAGGGATGCGTCGTCTGACCCGTGAGCATTGCGATTATCTGGTCAATATCCCCATGGCCGGCGAAGTCAGTTCGGTGAACGTGTCGGTTGCGACCGGCATTTGTTTATTTGAGGCCGTACGTCAGCGTCAGTTAGGCTGAGCGTTAGCGCCCAATGGCAGATAAGGCGTTATCATCGGCTTTATCTGCTTTTTAAAAAATTCCCTGTCTGAAAGTATGGAGCCTTCTTCGTGGAATGGTGGAACGATTTAATTTCGCAAAATTATGACTGGTTCTGGGATGTCAGCATTGCATTGGGCATGACGCTGATCGCCGGAGCTGTATGGCGCTTTACCCGTAAACGTCTGGTTCGGTTAGCGCAGGCGACGCAAAATCGCTGGGACGATATTGTGCTGGAAGCGATTGGCGTACCGATCAGCTGGATTATTTTTACCATCGGCGCAACCTGGGTCGCGGATATTACTGCGGGCCATTTTTCTTCTGAAATTATTTCCAGCATTCCGGTGGTGCGTCAACTGTCGCTGATTATCCTCACCGCCTGGGCGCTGTGGCGCCTTATTAACCGTGTGGAAGAGCGCCAGATTGTCAGCGGCATTGATCCTACTACGGTGCAGCTGGTGGGCAAGGTGGCCAAACTCAGCGTTACTATTCTGATTATTCTGCCGATTTTCCAGCTACTGGGTATTTCCATCTCCGGCATACTCGCCTTCGGTGGTGTCGGTGGTCTGATTGTTGGTATGGCTGCCAAAGATTTATTAGCCAACTTTTTTGGCTCATTAATCGTTTACCTCGACCGGCCTTTTAAAGTCGGCGACTGGGTGCGTTCGCCGGATCGCAGTATTGAAGGCACGGTGGAAAATATCGGCTTTCGCGTTACCCGTATCCGTACCTTTGATAAGCGTCCGCTGTATGTGCCGAACTCGGTGTTTACCAGTATCTCAGTGGAAAACCCATCGCGCATGACCAATCGTCGTATCTACGAAACCATTGGTATCCGTTATCAGGATTCACGCCATTTGCCGGCGATTATGGAAGGGGTGCGTGCCATGCTTCTTGAGCATCCGGAAATTGATACCAACCAGACGCTGATTGTTAACTTCAACAGCTTTGCTGAATCCAGTCTGGATTTCTTTATCTACACCTTTACCAAAACCACTGATTGGGTGAAATTCCACGAGATCAAGCAGGATGTACTGCTGAAAGTACTGAATATCATCCACGAGAAGGGTGGCGACTGTGCCTTCCCGACCCGCACGCTGCATCTGGACTCAGTGCCGCCGCAACTGGCTGGTACGGTTCCGGCACAGCGCTGATCAGGCTTTAGCCCAGGGCTGACAAGGCCTGCCCGGCTAATAAGAGGGCCTGAACTGCATTCTGCAGGTCAGGCCCCGTCTTCCAGAATGGCTCTTCTGGCAGTTCAATAGCTATAACCAATAGCCCTCTTTGAAAAGATCAATTTAACTAATCAGAAGCATATCCCTACTATAGTTCCTGTTCCCAACACACAACATTATTGATGGAGCAGGACATGATCAACACTGAAATCAAACCCTTTGCAGCAACCGCTTTTAAACAAGGCGAGTTCGTAGAAATCACCGAAGCCGATGTTAAAGGCAAGTGGGCTGTATTCTTCTTCTACCCAGCCGATTTTACTTTCGTATGTCCAACTGAACTGGGCGACGTGGCTGACAAATACGAAGAACTGCAGAAGCTGGGCGTCGAAGTATTCTCAGTGTCTACCGACACTCACTTCTGCCACAAAGCATGGCACGACAGCTCTGAAACCATCGGCAAGATCAACTACTACATGGTTGGCGACCAGACCGGCACCATCACCAACAACTTCGGTGTAATGCGTGAAGGTCAGGGCCTGGCAGACCGCGCCACGTTCCTGGTTGACCCACAGGGTGTAATCCAGGCCATGGAAATCACTGCAGAAGGCATCGGCCGTGATGCAGACGACCTGCTGCGCAAAGTGAAAGCGGCTCAGTACGTGGCTGCCCACCCAGGTGAAGTGTGCCCGGCTAAGTGGAAAGAAGGCGAAGCGACGTTAGCTCCGTCCCTCGATCTGGTTGGCAAAATCTGATCGAAGCTGGCTGCGTTGACATCGCGTTGTTAAAAGCCGATTCAGAATGCTCACTTAGCCCACTAAGCTCCGCTTCTTCATCGGCTTTTGCCTAGCGCTGTCGGCCTCGCCAACGCTTCGGTGCGCGAGTCCGCTGTACCAAATGCTTCGGGCAGCCTGCAGTCAATTGCGCAGGCTTTGCCAAATGCAGCCGGCTTCGGGCCGGCACTGTAAATGCAACACCCGGCTCCGGTTTTCCGGAGCCGTTTTAAAAATATTCAATCGGACGGTATTTCCATGCTTGATGCAAATATGAAACAACAATTAGGCACCTACCTGAACAATCTGCGTAATCCGATTGAACTGCAGGTGTCTGTTAATGATTCGCCAAAATCCAAAGAACTGGAAACTCTGGCGCGTGAAATCGCAGAACTGAATAACCAGATTTCTCTGACCACCACCAACGAAAAAATCGATGGCCGTTCTCCGGTAATGACCATTGCCAAAGCGGGCAGCGAAGCCCGTGTGGCTTTTGCCGGTGTGCCAATGGGCCACGAGTTTACCTCGCTGGTGCTGGCTTTATTACAGGCGGGCAGTCACCCGTCGAAAGAAGATCAGGCGTTGCAGGATCAGGCAAAATCCCTGAGCCGCCCCCTGAATTTTGAAGTTTATGTATCGCTGTCGTGCCACAACTGTCCTGATGTTGTGCAGGCGGTTAATTTAATGGCCGCGCTGAATCCGAACGTGACTGCCACTATGATCGACGGCGGCGTATTTCCGGATGAAGTGAAAGAGCGCAACATTATGGCCGTACCATCGCTGTACCTGAATGGTGAAGTGCTGGCCAACGGTAAAATGACGCTGGCGGAAATCCTCAATAAAGTAGATGACGACGCCGATGCCAAAGCCGCGGCGGCGCTGGCCGATAAAGATCCGTTTGATGTGCTTGTGGTGGGCGGTGGCCCGGCAGGTGCTTCAGCTGCAATTTACGCGGCGCGTAAAGGCATCCGTACCGGTCTGCTGGCTGAGCGTTTTGGTGGCCAGGTAGCTGACACGGTCGGCATCGAAAACTTTATTTCCGTGCCATACACCGAAGGGCCAAAGCTGGTCGCTCATCTGGAAGAACACGTTAAAGAATACGACGTGGATGTAATGAAAACCCAGAAAGCCGTGGCGGTGCGCAAAACCGATTCCGGTTTAACCGAAGTTGAACTGGAAAACGGTGCGGTACTGGCGGGTAAATCCGTTATTCTCGCCACCGGTGCACGCTGGAGAGAAATGAACGTACCCGGCGAGCAGGAATACAAAGCCAAAGGCGTATGCTTCTGCCCACACTGCGATGGCCCGTTATTTAAAGGCAAACGCGTTGCAGTGATCGGTGGTGGTAACTCCGGTATCGAAGCCGCCATTGACCTCGCCGGACTTGTCGAGCACGTCACCGTGCTGGAATTTTCCGATGTGTTGCGTGCCGATGCCGTGCTGGTGAAAAAAGCCGAAGCCACCGCCAATATCGACATTATTAAAATGGCGATGACCACTGAAGTGATTGGCGACGGTGAGCGGGTAACGGCGATTAAATACCAGGACCGTAATACCGGCGAAAGCCATGTGATCGAACTGGCGGGTATCTTCGTACAGATTGGTCTGGTGCCGAATACCGAATTCCTGAAAGGAACGGTCGAGCTGACTGAGCGTGGCGAGATTATTATCGACGGCCATGGCCAGACCAATGTACCGGGCGTATTCGCCGCCGGTGACTGCACCAATGTGGCGTACAAGCAGATTATTATTTCGATGGGCGCAGGTGCAACGGCTGCACTGGGTTCCTTCGATTACTTAATCCGTAACTGAACGACCGCATAATTTAAAAATTCAGCACCCTGAATGCTTGTTGGGAACAGACAAGCAGCCCACGGCCCGGTAGCAATGATTGCTGCCGGGCCGTTTTTGTTTTTAATTGCATCAAAGTGGACTGCCGAAAACGCTGACTGGCCGGTAATCCCGGCCAGATTGTTCAGCAGAGCTCTTCGTCGCGCAGCTGGGCGCTCATGCCGTCGCAACTTTCTGACCATGCGCTGAGCCACTCTGGCAGCGGTGGTGATTGCGGATCAAGGTTCATCTCAGCGATAAACTCCTGCGGGTCAATCAGCCCTTTTGCCGAACGGAACAGGCCACGCATCATCACCACGCCAATCACGCGTTCTTTGCGTATAAAACGGTGTTCAACAAAGACCCATTTATCATCCCAGCCGAGCATTCGGCTGTGAATTTCAAAGGCCTCAAATAACCGCAGCTCACGGCGGAATTTTCCCCAGACATCACCGACAATCGGAAACGCTTTATGGCGCAGGGCAACTTTGTAGGCGCCGCTGTGTAATACGTAATCCATACGCCCGACATCGGCCATGGTGAAGTAACGGCCATTGGTTACATGGCGGTTAAAATCCAGGTCCAGTGGCCATACGCGCATTTTCACCACGGTGGTGTCGAGGCCGCCGACCGGCTTGCGCCACGGGCGGCGCAGCAACATCAATAACAAACGGAACCAGAGATTCATCTTCACTTTCCTACTGATTAAACAGGCGGGCAGTCTAAGGCTTGCGGTTTCGGCGTTGTATGTGCATAAATGACTTGTTTCATGCGATACCTGCAAGTGAGGGCATTATGCACGTTACTTTGTTGCTGGCTGACCAGTGTTCTGCGGCCAGTGCGACCATGGCGCAGGAAATTTTTTACGCCGCCAATCTGTTTGCCGGTCAGGAGAAGCCGCTGTTTGAGCTGCGTACGGTGTCGCTGGATGGTTTGCCGGTAGCAACGTCAGCCGGTCAGCTGCTGAGCGTGGACGGTGGGATAACTGATATCCACCAGACCGATCTGATTGTAATTCCGGGGTTTCTCTTCAGTCTGCAGCAGGCAATGCCGGAGTTTGATCGTTACCGGGCCTGGCTGAGAGAGCGTTACCGCCAGGGCGCGACGATTGCCACCATGTGTAATGCAACATTTTTATTGGCCGAAAGCGGTCTTGCCGATGGCATGCGGGTGACGACTCACTGGGCTTTTGCCGGGCTGTTCCGGCGCAGCTTTCCGCAGGTCAGGCTGGATGAGCAGCAAATGCTGTGCGAAGACGGTCAGCTGATCAGCAGCGGCGGAGCGACAGCCGTTATGGATCTGCTGCTGCATCTTATACGCCGTTTTGCATCGTTAGAGCTGGCACAAACCTGCAGCCGTTATTTATTAATCGACAATGTCCGCAGTGTGCAAAGCCCGTATGCCTTATGGGCGGCGCCGAAAAATCACAGCGATCAGGATATTCTGAAAGTACAGAACTGGCTGGACGAACACTTTGCCGGAGCACTGGTCATCGATGAGCTGGCCAGTCGTTTCGGCTTTGGTGTGCGTAACTTTAAACGTCGTTTCAAAGAGGCGACGGGGCAGGCTCCGCTGGCTTACCTGCAGGCACTGCGCATAGAAAAAGCCAAGCAACTGATTGAATCGACCCGCATGACGATTGACAGCATCACGCTGGCGGTTGGGTATGAAGACAGCAACTCATTCCGTCGTCTGTTTCGCCAGCGGGTAGGGTTGTCGCCAGCGGCCTATCGTAAACAGTTTCAGCCAAAGGTCAGAGCGCAGCCGTCTGATTAACAACTAACGTATTGCATTATGATATACATTGTATATCATAAGTATCTCTTCAGTCTTAGTGGGTTTCAGACGTCGTGGATAAGGCAAAAGTCGATGCCGTAAAAGGCAGTCGCAGTAAAAAGGCCAAAGCTGTTAAGAATGATGCGCAGCTGCTTATCCGAATTAATGGCGAAGAGCGGGAGCAGTTTCTTGCTCTGTGCGAAGAGCTGGATACCAGTGCCGCCCGTGAAGTCCGACGATTTATCCGCAGCTTTATCCGGAAAAATCAGCAGATTGATGACTAACAGTGCGTAATTGCACATCTCAAGATAAAGAAGGAATTTATTATGTCTAAGAAAGTATCCAAAAAAGTCGTTAGCCTGAAAAAAGAGATCAAAGCGCGTAAGGCCAAAATCTCTAAGCAAGAAGGCAAGCTGAAGTCTCTGAAGAAAAAACTGAAAAAAGCCGCTTAATATCTCCCGGCTTTAAACAAAAAAGCGGCATCATTGATGTCGCTTTTTTTATGCGCCACGAGTCAGGATCTTAGCTGCGAGTTGCGCAGAAAAACCTGCTCAAATTGTTTAATGTTCTGCTGAATATAATCAATAAACGCTTTCATGGCGGGGGTTGGATGCTTGGCCTGAGGATATACCACGCACCAGCTGCGGCGCAGTGGAAAACCGGCAACATCCAGCACCTTTAACGTGCCGAGTTCCAGTTCCGGCAGAATGCTGAGTTTGGGCAGTACGGCCACACCAAGGCCGGCAATCACTGCATGTTTAACGGCATCGTTGGAGCCGATTTCCATGCTGGGCTTCAGCCGCAGGCGCTGCTGCTGACAATGCACTTCCAGCGCCAGACGGCTGCCGGAACCGGCTTCCCGCATCAGCAGATGACTGTCGAGAAACTCCTGTGCTGTTACGTTGTGCTGCTGCAACAGCGGATGCTCTGCCGGTACAACCGGCACCAGCTCGTTATTCAGAAACGGCAGCGAGGCCAGCGGCTTTTCGGTCGGCACCATCCCCATAATCACCAGATCATCGCTGTTATCGTTCAGGCGCTGGATGGCGGCGGCACGGTTGACCACGCGTACGCTGACGTTGATCTGCGGATACAGATTGAGAAACGCCCGCAGCAGATACGGCACCACATATTGCGCGGTATTCACCGCCACCAGTTTCAGCTCACCAGCCACTTTACCGTCCAGTTCGGCCAGTTCGGTCTGAAGCTTGCGCAATTCGCCGAAAATGCCGTTCACGCTCTGAGCCAGCTTTTCCGCTGCCGCAGTGGTAAACAAACGGCGGCCCACGTATTCAAACAGTGGCATACCGAGCGCCTGCTCCAGTTGCCGCATCTGGCTGCTGACGGCCGGTTGAGTCAGGCCCAGCATCTCGCCCGCCTTACTGTAACTTTTCAGCTCGTATACTGCGTCGAACACCTGCAATTGGCGAAAAGTCAGTCGGCTGGCTAATTTTTGCACGCTGAGCGGCATGTTAGTTTGCTCTTGGGTTGTTATCTATAAGTAATACCTTATAGGTTGGGAAAGAAATATCAATTTTTGCTTTGATCTTGAGTTGTCTAAGCTGGATTCACCCTTTCACTCCGGGACTACGAACGAGGAGTTCCCCATGCTGAAGAAAGTTCTTATTGCTAACCGCGGCGAGATTGCCGTCCGTATCGTGCGCGCCTGCGCCGAAATGGGCATCCGCTCGGTGGCTATCTATACCGAACCGGATCGCTACGCTCTGCATGTTAAGCGCGCGGACGAAGCTTATATGCTGGGTGAAGATCCATTGGCGGGTTATCTCGATCCGCTGCGCATTGTGAATCTGGCATTGGAAACCGGCTGCGATGCCATTCATCCGGGCTACGGCTTCCTGTCAGAGAATGCTGAGTTCGCCCGCTTGTGTGAGCAGAAAGGCGTCACCTTTATTGGCCCCAAATCGGACGTTATCCACAAAATGGGTGATAAGACCCAGGCGCGTGATTCCATGCGTACCGCTGGCGTGCCGATTACTCCGGGGTCCGATGGCAACCTGGCCGATCTCGACGAAGCTCTTAAACTGGCCGCTGAAATCGGTTATCCGGTGATGCTGAAAGCCACTTCCGGTGGCGGCGGTCGTGGTATCCGCCGCTGTGATTCTGCCGATGATTTAAAAGCCCAATACCCGCGGGTTATTTCCGAAGCCACCAAAGCCTTCGGTTCCGCCGATGTGTTTATGGAAAAGTGCATCGTTAACCCGCGTCATATTGAGGTACAGATTCTGGCTGACAGCCACGGCAACGTGGTGCATCTGTACGAACGTGACTGCTCTATTCAGCGCCGTAACCAGAAGCTGATCGAGATAGCGCCAAGCCCACAGTTAACGCCGGAGCAGCGCCAGTATATTGGTGGTCTGGCAGTAAAAGCCGCCGCCGCCGTCGGCTACGAAAATGCCGGAACGGTTGAATTCCTGCTGACCGGCAACGAAGTGTATTTCATGGAAATGAATACCCGCGTGCAGGTCGAGCACACCATTACCGAGCAGATTACCGGGGTGGATATCGTGCGTGAGCAGCTGCGCATTGCCGCAGGCCTGCCGCTCAGTTATCGCCAGGAAGATATTGCCTATCGCGGTTTTGCCCTGCAGTTCCGTATTAACGCCGAAGATCCGAAAAACGATTTTCTGCCAAGTTTTGGCCGTATTTCTCACTACTACGCGCCGGGTGGGCCGGGAGTCCGGGTCGATACCGCCATTTATACCGGCTATGAAATTCCGCCCTATTACGACTCCATGTGTTTAAAACTGGTGGTTTGGGCACTGACCTGGGAAGAGGTGATTGCCCGTGGTCAGCGTGCATTGGATGACATGCGCCTGCATGGCATTAAAACCACCGCCAATTATTACCAGCAAATTCTCAGTAACGCCGATTTTAAACGGGCGGAATTCGACACCAGCTTTGTGCCGACCCATCCGGAATTATTGAATTATTCAGAAAAACGTCACCCCAGCGAAGTTGCGCTGGCCATTGCCGCAGCCATTGCCGCACACGCCGGCTGGTAATCCGCAGGAGGAATGAATGATGAGTAACGTGAAAAAAATTGAAGTCACCGATGTGGTTCTGCGCGATGCGCACCAGTCGCTGATCGCTACCCGTATGCGTACCGAAGACATGCTGCCGATCTGCGACAAGCTGGATAAAGTCGGCTACTGGTCACTGGAAGTCTGGGGTGGTGCCACCTTTGATGCCTGTGTTCGTTTTCTTAAAGAAGATCCGTGGGAGCGTCTGCGCCAGCTGAAAAAAGCACTGCCCAATACCCGCCTGCAAATGTTACTGCGCGGACAGAACTTGCTCGGTTATCGCCATTACGCCGATGACGTGGTGGAAGCCTTTGTGCAAAAAGCGGCGGATAACGGCATTGATGTATTCCGTGTATTCGATGCACTGAACGATCTGCGTAACATTGAAACCGCGATGAAAGCCGTCAAAAAAGCCGGCAAACATGCGCAGGGCACCATCTGCTATACCACCAGTCCGGTACACACGCCGGCCTTATTTGTAGAGCAGGCCAAAGCCATGCAGGCCATGGGCGCCGATTCGATTGTCATTAAAGATATGGCCGGCCTGCTCACCCCGTACGGCACCTATGAATTGGTCAAAGCCATTAAAGCCGCCATTGATGTGCCACTGGTTATTCACAGCCACTCCACCGCCGGTCTGGCGCCGCTGTGTCAGTTAAAAGCGATTGAGGCCGGTGCCGACCGTATCGACACCGCGATTTCTTCGTTTGCTTCAGGCACCAGTCATCCGGCGACTGAGTCGCAGGTCGCGGCATTAAAAGGCACCGAATACGACACCGGTCTGGATCTGGAATTACTGGGTGAAATTGCCGATTACTTCCGTGAAGTGCGTAAAAAATATCACCAGTTTGAAAGTGAATTTACCCGCGAAGATGTCTCCGTGCAGATCAATCAGGTGCCGGGCGGCATGATGTCCAACCTGGCCAATCAGCTGAAAGAGCAGAACGCGCTGGATAAAATCCGTGAGGTATTTGCCGAAATTCCACGCGTACGGGAAGACCTGGGTTTTCCGCCGCTGGTAACGCCCACCTCACAAATTGTTGGCACCCAGGCGGTGTACAACGTGCTGGCAGGTCAGCGCTATAAAACCATCACCAACGAAGTTAAGCGTTACCTGCAGGGTGGTTACGGTGCCGCACCGGCTGCAGTTAATGCCGAGCTGCAGAAAAAAGCCATTGGCAACGAAAGCGTTAACGATGGCCGTCCGGCGGATTTATTAAGCCCGGAAATGAACAAACTGCGTGACGATATCGGCACTCTGGCGCAAAGCGAAGAAGATGTACTGACCTTTGCCATGTTCCCGGATCTGGGTCGTGAATTCCTGCAGCAACGTGCCGATGGCACCCTGAAGCCGGAAGAGCTGCTGCCGCTTGATCAGAAGGGCAAAGGTCGCATGGCTGAATCGATGGCGACCGAATTCCGCATTGATGTACACGGCGAAAGCTACGAAGTGGCTATTACCGGGGTCGGTGATTCCGGTGCCGGTAAGCGCAAGCTGTATCTGTCGCTGGATGGTATGCCGGAAGAAGTGATTTTTGAATCACTCAACGAATACGTCGCCGAAGGTAGCAGCGGCCGTAAGCGTGCGACGCAGCCGGGCCACGTCAGTGCCGCCATGCCGGGCAATATCGTCGAAGTGCTGGTGAAAGAAGGTGACAGCGTGGAAGCCGGGCAGTCGGTATTAATTGCCGAAGCAATGAAAATGGAAACCGAGGTTCATGCCAATATCGCCGGTACAGTGCAGGCGGTGCATGTCAGCAAAGGCGACCGGGTAACACCGGGAGAAGTGCTGATTGAAATCGGCTGATACCAAAGCGGATTGTTGTGTCGTAAGCGGCACAACAGTCCGCTGAGAAAATCATGTTTCTTGCGGAGGGAATACCGTATTCTTAGCGCCGTTGATAAGGGGAATTGCAGTGGAAAAATTGATACGTGGCGTACTGAATTTTAAGCAGAATGTGTATCCGCAACAGAAAGACCTGTTTGGTGCGCTGGCCGACGATGGCCAGAATCCGGATGTACTGTTTATTACCTGCTCGGACTCCCGTATAGACCCGAATATGGTTACCGGCTCAGCCCCCGGTGATCTGTTTATCTGTCGCAATGCCGGTAATATTATTCCTCCGCATTCCAACGAAACCGGTGGTATGACGGCCTCTATTGAATACGCCGTTGCCGTACTGGGTGTGCGCCATATTATCGTTTGCGGCCATACCGACTGCGGCGCGATCAAGGGCGCATTGGATATGACCAAGCTTAAAGGTCTGCCGCACGTTAAAGAGTGGTTGGGTCATTGCCGTTCAGCAATGGAAATTGTGCGTGAACGTAACGGCATTCCATCCGATCAGTGCCTTGAAAGCGAACACCTGAACGAAGCCATCGAAGAAAACGTATTACAGCAGGTACAGCATCTGCGTACACATCCGGTCGTTGCCGCCAAGCTAGCAACGAAAAAAGTCAGCATTCATGGTTGGGTATACGATATTAAAAGCGGCGGAATCCGCTGCTGCAGTCATAACAGCGATACCTTTAATGACTTCTCTGCGCACTATGCGGACATTATTGAACAGGTTTCTGACTGATCAGCACGAACGGATTTTATTTAAACACCGTTCATACTTCGCATTTTTCCGTTCGTCTCGTCGGTGCTGAGCTTGTCGACCCTTCGACTTGATCCCGTTCGTCCTGAGCCTGTCGAATGGCGCGCTCAGGGTGAACGGATAGGGTGACCGGTTTTTATTTAAACACAGTTCATACTTCGACTTTGATCTCGTCGGTCTCGTCGGTACTGAGCTTGTCGAAGGAAGCCACGAAGGAAACTTATCACTCCGTTCGCCCTGAGCAGCGAGGGACGAGCGTGTCGAAGGGCAGGCTCAAGATAATATGTAGAAGGGCTACGCCAAATCTGTTTGTTAAACCCTTCGACTGCTGCGCGCTCAGGGTGACCGGTTTTTATTTAAACACAGTTCATACTTCGACTTTGGTCTCGTCGGTCTCGTT
>NZ_JAOANI010000022.1:42049-57554 GCF_025318105.1 Thalassolituus pacificus | reverse complement strand
TGTCGAAGGGCAGGCTCAAGATAATATGTAGAAGGGCTACGCCAAATCTGTTTGTTAAACCCTTCGACTGCTGCGCGCTCAGGGGGAACGGATTTTATTTAACTACCGTTCGCCTCGTCGGTACTGAGCTTGTCGACCCTTCGACTTGATCCCGTTCGTCCTGAGCCTGTCGAAGGGCGCGCTCAGAGTGATCGGATTTTATTTAACTACCGTTCGTCTCGTCGGTCCTGAGCTAGTCGAAGGGAGCCTGTCGAAGGGCGCGCTCAGCATGTCCAATAAATCCGCTGTTGCAGATCGACCATCACCGGCCCATCGCTGCAGCCACCGACCTCTGTTGCCGATTTGTCCTGCGCCGAATTAACAATAATCCATTGGCCGGATCGTGGGTGCCAATATAGCTCGCCTTCGTCAATTAACCCCAGCGGGAATACCCCGGCGCGGTCGTTATTGGTCAGATAAATTTTCCCCTGCTTTATTTCCGTATCCAAAAGAATGCCGGGCATGTGCGGATGCTCGGCGTAGCGTTGTTGAAATACATAGAAACCGTCGGCCAGTGGCTGTGCAGGAGTTGTTGAGGTTTTTTGTGAGGGAAGAGCCGAGGATATTGTAACGGGAGCTGCGTGAGCTGTAGCCGTCGTTAAAATTCCCAGTAAAAGCAGCAAGCGGATGCAATTCATCATCAGTCCTTTGAAGTGTTTTCGGCAGACGTTTATTTTTCTTTATAACGCGGCAATACCAGATTCCAGCGGATGGCGCTGAGGCGTAACAGAAAAATAAAAACCCCGGCAACAAGTGCGGCAGCACCAATATTAATGTCGTTGTGTACCATCAGAATATACAGCAGCGAGCCACTCCACGCCGCCGTTGCATACCACTGGCCCTGAAAAACCAGCGGGTCCTGATTCAGCAGAATATCGCGCAGAATACCGCCAGCGACGCCGGTAATCACGCCCATAAAAGACGCTACCAATAAATCAGCACCAACACCCAGTGCCGCCTGAGTACCGGCAACAGTGTACAAACCTAATGCCGCGGCATCGGGGATGACAAACCAGCGACCGGATAATTTAATCCAGCGTGCCAGAAAGAACGTTGCCAGAGCACCAAACCAGGTAAAAATAAGGTAACTGGAATCCGCGACCCAGAATACCGTGCGGTCGAGCAGGGTATCGCGCAGGGTGCCACCACCAAGGGCGGCACAAAACGCGATAATCATAATGCCGAACAGATCAAACTGCTTGCTGCGTGCATCCAGCACACCGGCGGATGCCGATAAAATCGACGCAAACATGGTTGACCAGTACATCACTTCGGCGGTGCTCAGAACCATGATGATTGCCCGGCGTTAAGTAATATTAAGCAGCGCTTACAGCGCCGCATAACGATTTTGCAGATAGGCAAATACCGCGCGCATGCCCATTGCTTCACCACCCAACGGACGACCCGGCAATTTACGGCGGTTCCAGGCCATGACGTCAAAATGCACCCACGGCGTGTTATCAACAAAATGCTCCAGATACAGCGCCGCCGTAATGGCCCCGCCAAAAGGCCCCGGCACCGAGTTCACCAGATCGGCAATCTCGCTTTTTAACGAATCGCTGTAGGCTTTATGTAAGGGTAAATTCCACACCGGATCGGTAATACGTTGACCGACCTGCATTAAATCCGAGGCCAGTTGCATCTGATTGGTGAAAAAGCCCGGTAATTCGGTGCCCAGTGCCACGCGGCAAGCGCCGGTCAGAGTGGCAAAATCAATAACCAGCTCGGGTTTTTCACTCACCGCTTCGGTTAAGGCATCGCACAACACCAGACGGCCTTCGGCATCGGTGTTATCAATTTCAACGGTTGAACCTTTGCGTGTATTAAGTACATCACCCGGGCGGAAGCTGTCGGCGCTGACGGCATTTTCGACCGCCGGAATCAGCACGCGTAAACGCACCGGCAGTTTCTGCGCCATGATCAGATACGCCAGACCTACCACATGCGCTGCGCCGCCCATATCTTTTTTCATGGTGCGCATAGCATCGGCGGGTTTTAAATCCAGACCACCGCTGTCAAAGCACACGCCTTTACCGACCAGAGTAACCAGCGGATGTTTTTCATCGCCCCAGCGTAAATCCAGCAGACGCGGAGCATGGGCACTGGCGCGCCCGACGGCATGAATCATTGGATAATTTTCGCTCAGCAGCTCATCACCCACCACCTGCGAAAACTGCGCGCCAAATTCTTTCGCCAGAGTTTCCAGAGCGGCCGCCAGATGCTGCGGCATCATATCGGCGGCCGGAGTATTCACCAGGTCGCGTACATGACGGGTCGCCGTGACCAGCTGCCGGGCATAAGCCAGTGCGCCGCTGTCGGCCAGTAATAAACGCGCCTGCGGCTTGCCCGGTTTTACATAACGCTCAAAACGATAAGCACCAGCCCCCCAGGCAAAGGCAATGCTGATTAACTGATCGGTGTCGCAGATATTGTCGATAATGTAATCCGCGGCAGGCAGCTGATTAGCCAGCTCACCACAGGCAAACATATCGTCGAGACTGTCGCAGACAAACAACGCCCCCTGCAAAGAACCATCTGCCGCCGGTAACAGCTGTACGCCCTTGCCACTGTATGCACAGGCCTCCAGCCAGGCTTTAACACCATCAGCCTGCTGTCCGAGCCAGCGCGGAAAATCACTGCTTTCAAGAATGGTAAGAGGGATACCTTGCTGGCCAGCGGCTAAAACATCAGACATGGAAACTCCGGACTACTGAAAATAATGTTCACAGTATAGGTAATTCCCACAAATTACAGAATGGCAGCGAAGACCGACCTTGGTTTATGCGCACCAGGTTCCGTTTTACATAAAAAGCATTCGACAAACCTGCCGTCGCAGGAAGCTTACCAACCCGTTACCCCTTCGACTTTGATCCCGTTGGTCTCGTCGGTCTCGTCGGTCTCGTCGGTCTCGTCGGTCCTGAGCCTGTCGAAGGAAGCTTGTCGAAGGAAGCTTATCACTCCGTTCGTCCTGAGCAGCGAGGGACGAGCGTGTCGAAGGACTCGTCGGTTCTAAGCTTATCGAAGGAAGCTCATAGAAGGAAACTTACCCTTCGACTGCTTCGCGCTCAGGGTGAACGGATAGGGTGAACGGATTTTATTTGAACACCGTTCGTCTCGTCGGTTTCGTCGGTTCTGAGCTTATCGAAGGAAGCTCATAGAAGGAAACTTACCCTTCGACTGCTTCGCGCTCAGGGTGAACGGATAGGGTGAACGGATAGGGTGAACGGATAGGGTGAACGGATAGGGTGAACGGATAGGGTGAACGGATAGGGTGAACGTATTTTATTTAACTACCGTTCGTCCTGAGCAGCGAGGGACGAGCGTGTCGAAGGAAGCTCGTCGAAGGAAGCAGCGAGCCTTTCGACAAGCTCAAGAGAGCGTGTCAAAGGAAGCTCGTTGAAGAAAGCCTTCCCTCGACATTATTCCGTTCGCCCTGAGCGCGAAGCAGTCGAAGGGCCAAGGCAGCAAGACGCAACGCTCAGCATCGTTTAGAATGCCGCACTGTTTTGTTAAGGTATTCCCGATGATTAACGAACTGATTCCGGAGTTGATTGGCGGCACGCTGATTGGGCTGGCGGCAAGTCTTTTGTGGCTCGGCATTGGCCGCATAAGCGGAATGACCGGCGTACTCTCCAGCCTGTTTCTGTGGCGCGAACAACAACGCCACTGGGCATTCTGGTTTCTCGCTGGTCTGGTATTGGCCTATCCGTTGTATAAGCTGCTGGGTTACAGCGCGCCGCTGCAACTGACCAGCAACAACACCTTATTGATGGCCGCCGGCCTGCTGGTGGGTTTTGGCACCTACATCGGTAATGGCTGCACCAGTGGCCATGGCGTTTGTGGAATAGGGCGTTTATCACTGCGCTCGGCCATCGCTACCGTAACCTTTATGGTTGCCGGTATTGCCACCGTTGCCGTTATGAACCTGAGCGGAGGTGTTCTGTGAGTGCTCGTATTCTGAGCCCGCTGGTGGCTCTGGCCAGTGGTCTGATCTTTGGTTTAGGTCTGTTAATCTCCGGCATGAACGACCCGGCTAAAGTGCGGGCTTTTCTTGATGTCTTTGCCGCCTGGGACCCATCATTAATCGCCGTCATGGGATCGGCAATACCGGTGTTTGCGGTTTTCTTTTACTTCGGCAAGCGAGGTAAAGCACCGCTTTGTGCAACGACGTTCCACGAACCACAACTGACGCGTATCGACCGGCGTCTGCTGACGGGTGCCGTAATGTTCGGAATTGGCTGGGGACTGGTTGGACTTTGTCCGGGACCGGCACTGGTTAATCTGCTCGCCTTTGAACCCGGCGTACTTATTTTTGTGCTGGCGTTGTTAGCAGGTAACCGTATTGCGCACTGGATCGTCGGGCCTGCCAAATAACGCGGCATGGCAGCCGTTCGTCTCGTCGGTCACGTCGGTCCTGAGCTAGTCGAAGGAAGCCTGTCGACCCTTCGACTGCTTCGCGCTCAGGGTGATCGGGTTTTATTTAACTACTGTTCGTCTCGTCGGTCTTGAGTTAGTCGAAGGAAACTTACCCTTCGACTTGATCCCGCTCGTCCTGAGCCTGTCGAAGGGCGCGCTCAGCACGAACGGTAGTTATATCGTTCCTGTAGAAATTTAAACCCGCTCGTCTCGTCTGTCCTGAGCTGGCCGAAGGAAGCAGCGAGGAACGAGCGTGTCGAAGGAAGCACCGAGCCTTTCGACATGCTCAAGAGACCGTGTCCAAGGAAGTCAGTCTAAGAAAGCCGCGAGCCATCAATCCAGCCCAAAAAATCCCCCAACCTGCTCAATTAATAACCCGCCAGAACCGCTAAAATAAGAATCCATAACGACCTCCCGAAAGGATTCAACATGGCATTCTGGGTTTACATACTGCGCTGCAACGATGCCAGTTATTACACCGGCCACACCGACGACATACATAAGCGATTATACGAACACACCGCCGGTACACACCCCAATTGCTACACGTTCAAACGCCGTCCGGTTGAAATGGTCTTTATGCAAGAATTTCCATCAAGAGAAGAAGCGCTAAGATCAGAACAACAAATCAAAGGCTGGAGCAGAAAAAAGAAAGAAGCCATGATCCGGCATGACTGGAATGAAGTAAGACGATTGGCAAAACCAAAAAAACCGGATTGAAACTCAGAGCGCGCTCAGGGGGGCGGATTTTATTTAAGCACCGTTCGTCTCGTCGGTCTTGAGTTAGTAGAAGGAAGCTTATCACTCCGTTCGTCCTGAGCCGCGAGGGACGAGCGTGTCGAAGGGCTCGTCGGTTGAACGTTCATACTTCGACTGCTGCGCGCTCAGCATGAATGGTAGTTATATCGTTCCGTAGAGATTTAAACCCGTTCGTCTCGTCGGTCTTGAGTTAGTAGAAGGAAGCTTATCACTCCGTTCGTCCTGAGCAGCGAGGTACGAGCCTGTCGAAGGGCTCGTCGGTTGAACGTTCATACTTCGACTGCTTCGCGCTCAGCACGAACGGTAGTTAGATCGTTCCTTTATAGATTTAAACCCGCTCGTCTCGTCGGTCCTGAGCTAGTCGACCCTTCGACTGCTTCGCGCTCAGGGTGATCGGGTTTATATAATCTGCTCAGGGTGAACGGGTTTTATTTAACCACCGCTCGTCTCGTCGGTCTTGAGTTAGTAGAAGGAAGCTTATGACTCCGCTCGTTAAACCCTTCGACTTGATCCCGTTCGTCCTGAGCAGCGAGGTACGAGCCTGTCGAAGGGCTCGTCGGTTGAACGTTCATACTTCGACTGCTTCGCGCTCAGCACGAACGGTAGTTATATCGTTCCTGTAGAGATTTAAACCCGTTCGTCTCGTCGGTCCTGAGCTAGTCGAAGGAAACTTACCCTTCGACTTGATCCCGTTCGTCCTGAGCAGCGAGGGACGAGCGTGTCGAAGGGCTCGTCGGTTCTAAGCTCATCGAAGGAAACTTACCCTTCGACTGCTTCGCGCTCAGCACGAACGGTAGTTATATCGTTCCTGTAGAGATTTAAACCCGTTCGTCTCGTCGGTCTTGAGTTAGTCGAAGGAAACTTACCCTTCGACTTGATCCCGTTCGTCCTGAGCCTGTCGAAGGGCGCGCTCAGCACTAACAGTGGTTTTATTCAAACCCGTTCAAATCTGCTTAATTATAAAATCATTGCCAAGGTAAGCCCCCGGCTCAATATAAAACCGGTTACCCAGTAAAAGCTCGCCATCGCTGATGCTGTGTCCATGTATTAAATAATCAATCCCTTTAACCACATGATTCGCGCGGGCCTCAAAATGGCGGCGTGACCACAAACTCTTCTGCACCAGCTCCGGCGTAAAATACTCCAGCTCATCCCAGTGCGCATGAGGATAATCGGCATGAATAATTCCATAACGCTTACCATCATGGCCAACCACCTCAATCGCCAATGGCAAAGCTTCAAGCTGCTCAAACCAATGCGCCCAGCGGCTGCGGTCGGCGCGTGTAATCCAATCGCCACCATGCTGCAGCCAAAGCATTTTGTCGCGGCTGTTTCCATATTTAAGGCCGCTCAGCATCAGATATTCATGGTTGCCCAGTACCGCAAAAAACCAGGGCTCATCCAATAAATCCAACGCCTGTTCCGATTCCGGCCCACGGTCAATTAAATCGCCAACACAAATAACCCGGTCGTGCAGCGGGTTAAAATTCAACCCCTCCAACTGGCTCATCAACTGCGACACATGGCCATGCATATCACCAATAACAAAATCGCGGCCCAGCGTATTTTTATCCAGCTTTAACAGGCTCGCCTTAATATTCATAACGCCCCCATTTTACCCGCCGAAGGTGATTTATAACTGCGCAACTGCGGCGTCGCCGCTGCCTTATGCGGAGCCCAGCGCGCAATAACTGCCAGCGCCAACACCAGCATAAACATAAAAGCATTGGCCGGAATCTGCAGATTAAAATCGACCAGAGAATGAATACTCAGCGCAACAATCCCCATGCATGCCGAAAACCCCAACCCCTTATAAAGATCAGAACGGCGCTGACGCATCGCCATAATCGCCCAAAACAAACAGCAACCCACCACCGCCGCCAGCGCGGCAAACGCCACTGCACCAAACTCCGCCAGGAACTGCGCGTAATCATTATGCGCATTGTTATAAAGCTTGGGCGAGGTAACATCCGCCCCCTTAAATGCCGGATAGGTATAAATAAACGTACCAGCACCCGTACCCGTCACCGGGTGTCCACGCCACATCGCCAAGGTATCGCGCGTTACCTCATCACGGCTTTCGGTTTGCGAAGATGTAGCCTGCAACCGCTCAGCCACTTTATCCACACCAAAAAACGTACCTACAATCGCAATATCAATAACCAATAAGCTCGACAGTAAAATCGTCGTTGAGCGTGTTTTATTACGCATTAACAACAACGCCAGCCCACCGGCGACCATCAGGCTGGCAAAGAAGGCCGTATTCCCCATACGTGAACGGGTAAGTACCAGCGCAATCACCATAACCGCCAATAACAAACGCAAAATAACCTTATCGCTCAGCAGCATCGTAATCAGCTGGCGCAAGCGTTGGCGCAACGACCCTGAATAATGCGCAGACTGAGCCAACAACACACCAATCCCCAACGCCAGCGCCATCTCCAGGTAACCCGCCAAATGGTTACGGTTAACAAAGGTTCCAGTTGCCGTACCCAGATACGCCGTCTTCTCAATAAAAAAGCCAAACTCCCAGCCGGTTAACACCATCAGCGCACCAAACAACGCCTGAAACGCCGCCGCCAACACAACCACCCACACCGCACGCATCACCCGTTCACGGCTATGCAGCACCAGCAGCGTCAGCGCAAAAAATGCCGTTAGCCCCAGGCCCTTCAGTAAGCTCATATAAGAATCAAAAGGTGAAAGCGAAAACACCAGCCACTGCAGCGCCACCCAGCCCTGCACCGCCAGCAGCACAGCAACTAATGGCAAACCACGGCGAAACGACTCCGGCAATGGCAATCGTTCCAGCTGGTTAACCTGCTGCAACAACACCACATGGCGCAGCTCCGCAAACAATAAAATAAGTGCCGCCGCCGCAAACCACGGCCACGCCCAATCAGCCACGCCACCAAAAGGCAGAGGAAGAATAAATAACAACAACTGATAACACAGCCAGCGATTTGTCTTCATTGCTTAATCCATAAAGGCCAGAGGAAAAACAAAACAGCACAACAGGGCCCTCGAACGAAGCGCTGCAAAATGATTCAAAAAAGCCCCGTACCGCCCATAAAAAAAGCCCGGCGAACCGGGCTATAACACACTCAACAACAACGCATCAGATTGGGCTGATATCATCAGGAGTGGTTGGATTAAATGGCGCTGGGGTCTCAGGCACAGGTGGAGCAGGCAGTACAGGAGCTTGCTGCGGAGTTTCGTTACCCGCCGCGGTTGCAGGCTGGTTAGTAATAAAGCTAGTTACAGCGTTGTCAACAGCTGCAACATCCATACCCAGATTACCAGCTGCCTGCTGAACAGCAGCACCTGCATCCGCAACAGAAACACCTGCTTTAGTCGCTGCAGACATTACCGATGCAACATCAGCACCAGATGCCAAAGCAGCCTGAGTGATGCTTTCAACAGCAACACCAGCGGCCAGCATATCGGCAAAGATCTGCTCATCACAGTTACCGCCACACTCAGCAGAAGCGGCCTGATAAGCTTCCTGCACGCTCTTGCCACTGCTCAGGTCTGCTGCAATGTCAGCGAACGCAGGCAGGCTGGCTGCCAGCAGGATCCCTGTAAAAATCTTACGCATCATAGTCATATCCCTATTAGGTCAATAAAAGAAATTCGGCGCCATTCTATCGGCGAGAACACATGATGCCAACACATGGTTACGGAAATATGCCAAACCGTAAAAAATTGACCCATTTGACGAATTACAAGATCAGTCAAAAGTATGATGTTGGTGATTTGTTGCACACAAGATGCAGGGGCGATAACAGCCCAGAGGAAAAGTCAGCCGAAGTCAGGCAGCGCAGCCGCAAAAACAGGCAAAGACAAAGCCGCAGCAAGAGTGGTGAAGAACCGACAAAAATGCCACAAAACTGGCGCGTTATGACAGAAGAACGATTTTGAAGTAACCGGTAGGCCAAAGATGAGATTTTGGCAAGAACACGGGTTTCAATACCCCGCCGTTTTTAGTATCTTTGCGCCGAAATTGATAACCAGCGCACAAAAAACAGGCAGCGTAATAAGCCGGTTGACTGAGAAGTGTCACCGAATTGTCACCGTACTGTTGTGTGATGCCGGTTTTACCAGCGCGTGGTTAATGGCGTCTGCTGTTGTTACACAACATTAAGAGAGTTCAGGGATGAAAATTCTGGTCACAGGAGCTGCCGGTTTTATCGGTATGCACACCAGTCTGCGCTTACTCAAGCAAGGACATGAAGTTGTCGGCCTCGACAACCTTAATGCCTATTACGATGTGCGCCTTAAAGACTATCGCCTGCAACAACTTCAGCCCTTTGCCAATTTTCGTTTTGTAAAAATGGACCTTGCCGACCGTGAAAGCATCGAAGCGTTGTTTCGTTATGACTGGCTCGATTTTGTGATTTATCTAAAATCATTCTATATGGCGAGACACTTATTCTGGATTATTGATAGTTCGCGTACTAATTTTTCTGAAGCTCTTTTAGTTGTATCTATATGCAGGATAAGAGTTAAGAAGCAATTTTTTAAATTCTTATATCGTTGATTTCTTTTGGGTTTTACCTTTTTGGGATATTAAAATGGAAAGGATTGTATTGTTTAATTGCTATTCATCATCAAACTCAGGAGATGGACTACTAGTAGACTTGGCTTTGGAATACATTCGTAAGAAACATGGTCATGATGCGAAAATATCCATCGTTGCGAGTGATGTTGATAGCTTTGAATATACTGCTTGCGATGTTATTCCTAATGAGTACTTCAAAAACCCAAGTCTATGGATGGCAATCGTAATTATATTTAAAATTTTGGTTTCAATTATATTTGGTACGTATAAATCCTCATTATATTCAAGATTCTCATCATACGACTTTGCATATTCGGTTGGTGGCGGGTATCTTCGATTTGGAAGTGTCGTAGAAGGAATTAAAACATCGATAATTCATCTATCTCAGTTAGCTTGGATCAAATCAAATTTTACTAACGAACACATTATGTTGGCCCAGAGTATTGGCCCATTTAGATTTTTACCAGCATTCGGGGTAAAGTTTTTTATAAAGAAAGCAAAATATATAGTTTTGCGAGACGATAGAAGTTTTAATCAATTAAGTATGGCAAATGCTGTTAGGTCAGAAGATATGGCTGTTGCTAAATTAAAAGAAAACATAAAGTGCCTTCCCTCTAATTCTAATAGCACCTCTTCTAGCGATCATTGTATTGTAGTTTTGAGAGATTTTAGGCGTGGTGTTGAAGAGACTAGATCCATACTAGCCTCTATATTTGATTCTGTTAAGTGTTTTGATAATATTCATTATGCTGTGCAAAGTAAGGTTAATGGTAATGATGATCAGGTTTTTTATGAAAATTATGGAATAAATTCAGATGGCAGTCTTAAAGATTTGCTGGAGATATATCCTGATGCAGTTGTTTTATCCGTAAGGTTGCATGGAGCGCTTGAGGCAATGATATGCGGTCATAAATCCTATCACTTAAGTTATGAGCGTAAAGGATTCGGTGCGTTTGAAGATTTGGGGTTAGGTATGTTTGTAGGCAATCTGTATGATATTGATCCAATTGAGTTAGGAGGTTTGTTAAGTTCCCTTAAAGCTATGCCTGTTAATGAATATTTTTCGAATGTGAAATAAGAAATATGGTTTCGTATTCCTATATTGCAGCTTTGCGCGCACTTTTTTTTGTGTTTTGGTTTTTGTTGTACTTTTCTTTGGCAATATATGGAGGTGAGTTTCTACCAGAAAAGTACTTTTGGGATTCTCAGCTGATAATGGACATGGTTGCTGGCTACGAATCATATGAGATGGACGAAGGTTCGTATTATTATACGGTAAAGATATTTGATTTTTTTGGCGTACATCTAACGTATTTTCTAAATTTTATTTTAGGCATTCTTTTTATATTCTTTGTTGCTAGTTTTGTGTCTTCATTGTCTAGTTTTATGCTTATATCATATCTTATATTTCCACATGTGGTGTTAGGTTTAGCCAGACCCCAAAAAGAGACGATTGTAACCTTTCTGACGCTGATTGTTATGTATTTTATCTCTATTTTTTGGTCGCGAAAAAAAATACTATGGGTGTTGATTATTGTTTTGTATCTTACCTATGGAATTGTTAGAGAATATTATTTTCTCATAATACTGATTTTTTTGTTGAGCTATAATGTTTCATCCTTTGACAAGAAAAGAATCTTGATTTTCTGTGCTGTTGGATTTCTATTTGTTATGGCTGCTCCTTCTGAGATATACCAAATGGTGCAGGGAACTCGTGATGTATTTAATGCACTAAGACCATCCGGAGGAGTAGGGCATGAAACCATTTATTTTAATCCTTTTCCCCCGGTAAATGCTTTTAATTTTATAATGAATTACTTATCGGCAATTAAGTTTTTTAATTTTCCGATTCTAAGTTATTTATCAGTAAATTCACTGTATTTACAACTTTATGTGTGCATAGTTTTATACTTGCTTCGCTATGGATTGTTTTCCGGAGGGAGTGAGCGGTTTTTGGTTTTCTTGTTTTTTTCTCATATGCTTGTTCTGCTCTTGTTTGAGCCTGATGCTGGTAGCTATATGCGCCACTTATCATCTGTTGCTATTTATATTCTTCCTGTTATTGATAGGCTGAGAAATGATCGCGCTCGCTAATATTTTTGGCTTTTTATTCCAGTTTTTGGTGCTTGCTGTAATTGCTCATAGTAAAGGTATTATTTTTTTAGGTGAGTATTCATTGGTTCTAAGTATGATATCTCCCTTTTGCATAGTATTTAGCTTGGGTCTTAAGAATAGATACTTTTCCGGAGGTCTCGATTTTACGGAAATTAAGCCTATTGTCGGTATGCGTAATGTTTTTTTTATGGTTGTGATTTTTCTTGCTTTGCTGTCAATAATTTATGGGGGTTATGCATGTGCGATTGCTTTGCTAGTGAAAGCTTTTGAAATATATGTCGATTCACTAATTGTTTTTAAGACTGGATTCTTTAATGTGATTTTTACCCCAATTCTTTGTGCTTGCGTACTTGTTCTGGGGGTATTTAATCCTGTCTGTTTATATGTTTTCATTCCGGTCTTGGTTGTTTTGTATTTCTGGAGAAATCTATCCTTTTCTTTTAGTGGTTTGGTTGTTATTGATGGTTTTAAATATTCGAACATATTATTTTATCAAAATCTAGCCGTCATGGTTCAACGTATGATGTTCGCCTCTTTCTTTGGGTATAGTGTCTTGGCAATCGTAACGGTTTTGTCATACTTTTTTGTGATAACCACGCTGGTTACTCAGTCGATATACTATCAATTTGTCGGGCGGGGGTTATCATTTGTATTGAGAATTATAATTGCACTTTGGGTTCTTTTAATTTTGCCATATTTTTCTTTGGCGGATTATTTTACTTCCACTTTATTTTTAGTCTCTGTAGGTGTTGAAACTTTATTAGTTGTCTATGTTGGAGTTTTGATTGTAAGTCTTGATGTTTATTATTATTACGCAAGAGTTCAGTCCGGTAGCTATAGTTATTTTTATTTGGCGTTAATTTCTCTGGCAGCTCTGCTTCTATTTTCTATTGTTAATCCGGGCCATGAGTTCGAAGTAATGGTTAATATCGTGTTAATGTACTTAGTAAGGCTTGCTTTAAACTTATTCATGTATAAAAAGGTGATTCGATGAAATTATTAGTTTTTTCTGAGGCCGCTGCTGGTGGTGTGCTTTCAGTTGTATCAGATCAGCTTCGAGTTCTGTCAGATTTGGTCCCTGATCTAGAGGTTGATTTTGTTTATTGTGATCGTTCTGAAACCCCATCTAATATCGCTCAATTATTACCACCATGTTGCACTGTGCATAATTTGGGTGTTGTTAGGGAGGATTCATTTTATTTAATTAAAATGTACCGTAAATTAAAAGCCAATTTTATAGGTGAATCATATGATGCAATACACCTTCATTCGTCTATTTCTGGGTTTGTAGGGAAAGCATCATATTTCAAGTTTAGGCGGAAGGTTTTTTATACACCCCATTGTTATGCTTTTCTTGCTAAGGATAGAGGCAGTTTTTCTCGATTTTCATACTTAATTGTTGAGGCTTTTTTAGGCAGGATTGGTACAGTCATAGCTTGCGGCGATAGTGAATATATGTATGCTGGATTATTGATGAGCCGAAGGAAGTTGGTAAGAAATGGAGTAGATTTTAAGGATTCTAGTCCTAATTCCAAGGTTGTTGATATCGTTTCGGTCGGGCGTATTTGTGAGCAAAAGGGTTTTGATAGTTTTAATAGATTGATGGATTTAATTTGTCATAGATATAAGTGTGTCTGGGTTGGAGGGCCGACAGTTTTTGAAAAAGAAAGGGCATACGAGATAACCGGTTGGATATCGAGAAATGAAGTCAATGACATTCTGTCTAAAAGCAGAGTTTACGTATCCACTGCCGAGTGGGAAGGTCTGCCTGTTGCACCTATCGAAGCGCAAGCGATGGGTATTCCTGTCGTGGCTTTAGATCGTCCCGGCATTAGAGATGTGGTTGTTCACGGAGTTACAGGATACCTATGTAAAAATGTTGAAGAAATGGCTTTATTCTTAGATAATTTACTAAAAGACGATGATCTTTATAAGAGATTGTCAAAACACGCGATTAGCACTGCGCTCGACAGGTTTTCATTGGATAATTATAAAAATCTTGTTGATATCTATCGGAAGGCTGAATAAGAACGCCAAGTTTTTCTCCAAGCTAATAACTATAGTCAGATTGTTATTGTATGCAGCGCACGATTGCCGTGCGTTATATGCATGTATTTTACTTAGATTCTACGAATACCCCTCCGGATTATTCTTCTGCCAATACCAGCTGTCCTTAACCATATCGTTTAAGTTCAGGCTGGCTTGCCAACCCAGTAAACGCTCTGCTTTGTTGGCTGAGGCATAATACGATGCCACATCGCCAGGGCGGCGGGGTGCAATTTCGTAGGGTATGTCTGTTTGGTTGCAGTGGCTGAATGCATGGACCATTTCGAGTACGGATACGCCTTTGCCTGTTCCCAGATTAATGGCGTGCACGCCGGTCAGTTCGGATGAAATAAGCTTTTCAACCGCTTTTACATGCCCTTTGGCTAAATCGACAACATGGATGTAGTCGCGTACTCCGGTTCCGTCAGGGGTGTTGTAATCGTTACCGAATATCGACAGTTTTTCCCGGCGTCCTACGGCGACCTGGGTAATAAACGGCATCAGGTTGTTTGGGATTCCGCTCGGATCTTCCCCTATTAAGCCGGATGCGTGAGCGCCAACCGGGTTGAAATATCTTAATAAGGCAACAGACCAAGGCTTAGTTTCGGTGTCACTTTTGTTGCGTGCTATACGGTCTGCTTCTGGCAGGTCGCTCAGCATTTGCTCAACCAGCAGTTTTGATCTGCCGTAAGGGTTTTCGGGTCTGGTTGGCATGTCTTCTGTTAGTGGTACTACGTCAGGGTCGCCATAAACGGTCGCCGATGAGCTGAATACCAGGTTTTTTACCTGTGCGCGATCCATTGCTTCACATAGCGCGATGGTGGAATACAGGTTGTTGTTGTAGTAGCGCATAGGGAATTCACAGGATTCGCCAACGGCTTTAAAGCCAGCAAAGTGAATAACGGCTTGTATTGGATATTGTTGGAATACCTTATCGAGCAGGGCGCAGTCTCTGACATCGCCGGTTACCAGCTCTGGTGTCTTACCGCTTATTTTGTTGATTCTTTCAAGCACAACGGGGTTTGCATTGGAGAAATTGTCGATAATGACAACGTCATGCCCTGCATTTAACAGTTCAACACAGGTATGTGAGCCAATATAGCCGGCTCCGCCGGTGACAAGAATCATAGGTCTTCCTTGTGAATTTTTCGGGATTTTAACATTAGTGGCTGTGGTTTTTGAAAGTTAATCTTGGGGATTTTGATTTAAATATTTATTGCGGTTTTTGGTAAAGGCTTATCCGTTCGTTAAACCCTTCGACAAGCTCCCTTCGACAAGCTCAGGGCCGACGAGGCGAACGGATTGACAAGCTTTTTCGGCGAGGTGAACGGATTTAAATGTGGCTCTTCTATTAGCCTCCTTCGACTAGCTCCCTTCGACTAGCTCCCTTCGACAAGCTCAGGGCCGACGAGGCTGACGAGGCGAACGGATAAAGGCTTATCCGTTCGTTAAACCCTTCGACTGCTTCGCGCTCAGGGCGAACGGATAGGTGAGCGGAGTATATAAATACCGTTCGCACTGAGCTTGTCGAAGGGCGCGCTTCCTTCGACTAGCTCAGGACCGACGAGA
>NZ_JAOANI010000022.1:0-42039 GCF_025318105.1 Thalassolituus pacificus | reverse complement strand
GAGGCGAACGGATAAAGGCTTATCCGTTCGTTAAACCCTTCGACTGCTTCGCGCTCAGGGCGAACGGATAGGTGAGCGGAGTATGTAAATACCGTTCGCACTGAGCTTGTCGAAGTGCATGTTCTCTTGAGTTTGCCGGCCCTTCGAATTGATCTCGCTCGTCCTGAGCCTGTCGAAGGGCGCGCTCAGGGTGAACGGATTTAAATGTGGCTCTTCGATTAGCCTCCTTCGACAAGCTCAGGGCCGACGAGACCGACGAGGTGAACGAATTTAAATGTTGCCCTTCGACTGCTTCGCGCTTCCTTCGACAGGCTCAGGACCGACGAGGCGAACGGATAGGTGAGCGGATTATATAAATACCGTTCGCACTGAGCTTGTCGAAGTGCATGTTCTCTTGAGCTTGCCGATCCTTCGTCTTTATTCCGTTGGTCCTGAGCCTGTCGAAAGGCGCGCTTCCTTCGGCTAGCTCAGGACCGACGAGGCGAACGGATTGATGAGCGAACGGGTTCTCTGTCCCTTTTTCTGGCCTGTTTTGAATACTTTTTCTGTTGCGCGGCTGCGGCTTGGTTAGTCCTTTCGTATGGTTTTTTGCTGCCAACTGCTCACTTTGTGCGCTCTGTTTTGGCGTGTTTTCTGCGGGTAGACCAAGGGCGTAATTTTGGCCACTTTGTTTGCCCGGCAGGCATGGACATTCTGTGACGCAGTCGACATAATGCGGCCCGAAATGAATGATTGGCTGTCGGTTATCAGCCGCAGTATGCACAGGGAGTGAATATGTCTCATCAAGGATTGATCCGCTCAAATCAAAACAGTTTCAGTGTGGTGTATCGGGTTGTTGATATGGCCATTGTTATGCTGACTCTGTTGTTGGCCGTGCAGATGTACGGCGTTCAGTTGTCTTCTCTTTATTTAATGCCTGGCCTCATTGGCATGGTTTCGTTTCTGCTTATTGCCGAGTCGGTTGAGTTGTACCGTTCCTGGCGGGCTTCTTCTGCGCTTCGTATGGTTACCATCACATCGGCGGTGTGGGTGTCGGTGTGTTTTGCGATTTTGCTGCTGGGGTTTTTTGCCAAGGTCAGTGAGAGCGTGTCGCGCGTGGTTATGGGCAGCTGGATGTTGTGTACATTAATTTTGCTGTGTGGCTGGCGTCTGGCGTTGCGTCAGTTGCTGTTTGCATTGCGTGCGCGCGGTTATAACAGTCGCCGCGTGGCCATTGTGGGTATTAATGACAGCGCAGTGCGTATGCGCGAGCAGATTAAACGTTACCCTAATCTGGGTTATCAGTTTCAGGGTTTTTTTGATGATCGCCATGCCGACCGGGTAGCAGAAGATTACCCCGAGGCGGTGTTGCAGGGCTCTATTGATGAGCTTATCACGCGCACCCAGCAGGGTGAGTACGATGTTATTTTTATTGCGTTGCCGCTTAAGGCGCAGAAGCGCATTGCCGATATTCTGGATCGCTGCGGTGATACTACGGCCTCGGTTCATCTTATTCCTGATTTCTTCACTTATAACTTGCTGCATGCCCGTTTGGCAGAAGTTGGTTCTATGCAAACGCTGAGTGTGTACGAGTCGCCTATTTTCGGCATTAACGATGTGCTGAAGCGTCTGTTTGATATTGTGTTTTCATTTTCGGTATTGGCGGTTATTGCCATTCCTATGTTGCTGATTGCGCTGGGCGTTAAGTTGTCTTCGCCGGGGCCGGTTATCTTTAAGCAGGTGCGCTACGGGTTGGATGGTCGTCGTATTCTGGTGTGGAAGTTCCGCAGCATGACGGCGATGGATAACGGCAATGTGGTACGTCAGGCCACTAAGGGCGATGCCCGTATTACGCCGTTTGGTGCGTTTATCCGCCGTACGTCGCTGGATGAGTTGCCGCAGTTTATTAACGTGTTGCAGGGGCGTATGTCGGTTGTTGGGCCGCGCCCTCATGCGGTTGCGCACAACGAGGAGTACCGCAAGCTTATTCCTTACTATATGTTGCGCCATAAAGTTAAGCCGGGCATTACCGGCTGGGCGCAGATCAATGGTTTTCGCGGCGAAACCGACACGCTGGATAAAATGAGCGGTCGTGTTGATTTTGATCTGGATTACATCCGCAACTGGTCGCTATGGATGGATGTAAAAATCATTTTCCTTACGCTGTTTAAGGGTTTTGTTGGTAGTCACGTTCATTGAGTTGTAATTAATGGTGCCTGTTTTTTTGCTGTATGGCACATTGCTGGTGATTTTAAGCGGGTGTAAATCGGCGGGGTTATTTCTTCCCTCTATTATTGCACTTGAGCACTGGTTTGGTGGCGATAAGTGGATGCATTTTTATCTGGCGCTGGTGTTGTCGCTGTTGGCCAATTTTGCTGCCGGGCGTGTGATAAAACTGTCATGGTTGCCACGTATTCTGTTGGTGGCTGCGGTTCTTATGGTGGCGTTAATTCTGGATGAAATGCATCAGTATCTGGTAGCGCTGCGCCGGTTTGATCTGCAGGACAGTGTTTGGGGTGGTGTCGGTGTTTTAGCTGGCGCGGCATTTTACAGTCTGTGGTTTTTTTTGGCTGATCGATGGGTCAGTAAATAAATTGACACTTAATTAAGAAGTCGGCGCAAAGTGAGCATTATTGTCATTCTTTTGACTGGTCTAATCGCTTTAGTTATCCGATAATGCCGGCCTTGTAATTTGAATGTTAATTGGGCTTTGCCCATTTATTTAAAACTTTAGGGGAAGTTTATGAAAGCTTGGAAGCTACCTGTTGTTGCAGCTGCTGCATTTTGTTCTGGAGCCTATGCGGTTGAGCCGGAAGGAATCCGTGCCGGTAGTGGCGTTACGCTGCTGCCAACCGTTGATCTGACTATTTCTGATGATAACAACATCTACAGTCAGGATGCCGATACCACCAGTTCTCTGGTTACACGCTTCAAGCCAGGTCTGGGCATTAAAGCTGATCTGGGTGCTACCGAGTTAACCGCTCTGTATCAGGTTGAGATGGGTCAGTACAACGAAGACGACAATGACGATTACACCGATCAGTTGTTTTCTGTGGGTGCGCGCTCTGAACTGAACGCCCGTCACGAACTGGCTTTTGCCGCCAAACTGAACCAGGCACACGATGCTCGTGGTGCTGGTACGGTTGAAGGCAGCGCAGCCCTGACCGTTGAAGATCCGGACGAGTTTGACGAAACCTCTGCCGATATCAACTACATCTACGGCAGCGATACTTCCTTCCTGAACCTGGACACCTATGCCGGTTACTACAAGAAGGAATATCAGAATAACGAGCAGTTCGGTACTGCTGATCGTAACCACGATAAAACCAAAATCGGCGCATTGCTGAGCCTGAACGTAAGCTCTGCAACTAAAGCTCTGCTGGAAGTTCGCAGCACCGACATCGCCTACGATGAAGATTCTGCTATTGCTAAAGGCCGTGAAGGTAACGAGCTGAAAATTCTGGCGGGTGCAAGCTGGGATGTAACCGGTAAAACCACCGGTTCGGTTAAAGTGGGTAGCGCAGCACGTAGCTTCGATGACAGCGATGTAGACAGCAACACCCGTCTGAGCTGGGAAGCTTCTGTTGTTTATGCTCCACGCACTTACTCAACGCTGACTCTGCTGAGCTCACAAAACAGCAACGAAACCAACGGTGCCGGTAGCTACATTGCCAGCGATTACACCGCGTTTGGCTGGACTCACACATTCTCTCCATTCGTATCGGCGATGCTGGATGTATCTCTGGCAAAAGATACCTATGTTGATGATGCAGCGGGTCGTCACGATGAGATCCTGGGTTATGGTGTGACGGGTATTTTCTCGCCAACCAAAATCATCGATGTAAAAGCGTCTTACAAGATGACTAACCGCGATTCCAACATTGATGGTCTGGATTACGATCGCGATATCATCTCTTTAGGCTTTGCTCTGGCAATCTGATTTGCCGGCTTGTCTGCAAACGGCCTGTTATTACAGGCCGTTTGCGGTTGTGCCGTAAGTTGTGCCATAAGCCGTAAGTTGTACCGTAAGACTTTACAGGACCTCCTCATGTTATGCCGTATTACTCTGCTGTTTCTGGCAGTGCTTTCTTTTTCTGCCTGGTCTGCCGATAGCTATTACCAGCTGGGTGCCGGCGATGTCATCAGTATCAGTGTTTACGACGAGCCGGACCTGAGTCTGGAAGTGCGTATTGGTTTATCCGGCGATATTTCTTACCCATTGTTGGGTGATATCAAGGTGGCGGGCTTAAGTCCGAAAGCGCTGGAAAATAAATTGGTAGAGGGCTTAAAAGGTCCGTATCTGATTGATCCGAGTGTCACGGTTTCTATTGTTGAATACCGGCCTTTTTATGTAACTGGCGAGGTTGAAAAACCGGGCAGTTACGCATTTCACCCCGGTCTGACCGTCGATAAGGCGATCTCTATTGCCGGTGGTTTTACTGAACGCGCCTCTAAAAGCCGTATCTATGTGATGCATGATGGTTCTGTTCATGCACAGGATGAAAGTGCAGAGAAAGGCCGCTCAGAAAAAGAAGCGATCCGTTTATTTGATGTTGTTCAGCCCGGTGATGTGATCACGGTTGAACAAAGCTTCTTTTAATGGAAATTGATCATGGATATGAAAAGCAGGTTTCAGGGCATGAATAACACAGCCGCGGTCGAGGTTATCGACCTGACTCATTACTGGCATGTGGTACGCCGCCAGTTGAAAAAAATTGTGGCCCTGAGTGCCGTCGTTACCTTACTGGCGGTGTTGGTTTTGCTGACAATGACGCCGGTTTATCAGTCAACCACTACCTTGTTGATTGAGTCGGATGACGCCAAAATTCTTTCGATTGAAGAAGTGTACGGCCTCTCTGGTGCATCGTCTGAATATTTCTTAACGCAGTTCGAAATTCTTAAATCGCGCGAGCTGGCTCGTCGTGTGGTGATGGATCTGAATCTGGTGGCATCACCGGAATTCAACCCTTATCACGAGGCCAATAAAAAATCGTTCTCGTTACGCGAAATGATTCTGGGGCCGCAAGAGCCACCCACAGCGGATGAAATTCTGGCCAAAACCACCGATAAATTCTGGGATGCCATTACCATTACCCCGGTGCGTAAAACCCAGTTGGTTAAAATTACCGTACAGACCGAAGATCGCGAACTGGCTCCGCGTGCAGCTAATGCCGTGGCTGACGCTTATATACGCAGTCAGCTGGAAGCGAAAGTCGGGCTGACTCAGCAAGCCGCAGGTTGGCTGAGTGATCGTTTGGGTGGCTTAAAAGATAAGCTCAACGAGTCTGAAAAGAGGCTGCAGCAATATCGTGAGGAAAATAATCTGGTCGATGTTGAGGGTGTTGATACCTTGCTCTCAAAAGAAATTGATCAGATTACTCAGCGCCTGGTCGAAGCGCGCAGTAAGCGTCTGGAACTGGAAGGCACGTATCGTCAGCTGCAGTCACTGGAAGATAAAAGTTACGAAAGCCTGAGCAGCCTGCCAACCATTCTTAACAGCCCGTTGGTGGTTAAGCTGCGCGAGAGTGAAACGGCGGCCGAGCTTAAGGTGTCTGAGCAGAGCAAGCGTTATGGCCCGGCGCATCCGCGGATGATTGCCGCGCAATCTGATCTGGATGCGGTGCGTGATTCGGTTCATACGCAAATGAAGCGTCTTGCTAACGGTATCGAAAATGATTTTAACGTTGCCCGCGCCAAAGAAGCTTCGTTGCAGGCGGCATTAAATGACAGCAAAAGCCAGGTGCGTGATTTAAACCGTACCGAATTTAAGCTGAACGAATATGTCCGCGAAGTGCGGGCGAATCGCGCGCTGTATGAAACCTTCTTTAACCGCATCAGCGAAACCACTGCAACCGGCGATCTGCAAACGGCGAATGCGCGCGTGATTGACCCGGCGGTGTTGCCTGAAGATCCGGTTAAACCGAATAAAAAACTGGTGGTCGCCCTGGCTCTGGTGGTCAGTGTGATGTTTGGTATTGCTTTGGCTTTTCTGCATGATGCCCTGGATGCCACGGTTAAAAATGCTGAAGATGTTGACCGCAAACTGCGTTCTTCTCTGCTGGGCGCTGTGCCTCTGGTGGCGAAGGCCACAGGACGTAATGCCGATCCTCAGGCCGCACAGGCTTTGGTGCGGGCCTTTGTTGAAGGCTCGGATCATGGTTTTCAGGAATCTATCCGCACGCTGCGTACCAGTATTACGCTGGCCGGGCTGGAGCAGCCGGTGCAGGTTATGTTGCTGACATCATCGGTTCCGGGCGAAGGTAAAACGACGACGTCCAGTAATCTGGCGGAAGCGTTCGGGCAGATGGAAAAAGTATTGTTGATTGATGCTGACATGCGTCGCCCGACCGTTGCCAAAAAACTGAACCTGCCATCTTCCAGTCTGGGCTTATCAACCGCAGTGGCTTACCCGGAGACGCTGGACGATTGTATTCAGCACGTTGAAGAATTGGGTATTGATGTGATTCCTGCGGGGCCGGTTCCGCCGAATCCTCTTGAATTGCTGGCGTCTAAAAACTTCCGCGAATTGCTGGAAACGCTTAAAGGCCGTTATCAGCGCATTATTATTGATTCGGCACCGATGCACGCCGTCAGTGATGCGTTGTACCTGTCTACCCTGGTGGATGGCGTGGTGTATGTGGTGAAAGCCGATGCCACCAAAGACAAGCTGATTAAAGCCGGTCTGAATCATCTGGAAGATTCCAATGCCCGCGTTCTGGGTGTGGTGCTGAATCAGATGGATGTGGAAAAAGAAGCCCGTTACGGCGAGCAATATACCTACACTGGTACTTATGGCTACACCTCGGACGTCTGAGGTTAGGCCGCGCCTGCTGGCCGTTGCAGCGCTGCTGTTGCTGCCGGCTTTACTGGCGCTGCATTTCGGTCTGGTATCGGTGCTGCTGGCGCTGGGATCTTCGGCGGCGGTCAGTACCGGCAATAATGTCTGGTTGTCGGCGGCGGATGCCATTTCCCGCAATAACCCGGAAGTGCATGTGGCTATTGCCCGCTATGAACGGCAGCGGGCAATCATTACTGCTGACGGTTTCCGCGACATTCATTTGCAGGAATCGTTAGCGCGTTGGCAAAAAGCGCAGCAGCTTCGGCCGTTATGGCCTTACTATCAATTGGGTGCTTTTGACGCCGAGATATTGCTGGATGCTCCGGCAGAAGTGATACAGCAGCGGATGAATACGCTGATGACTCTGGCTCCGAATGAGCGCGGAATGGATCGCTCTTTGTTAGAGCTGGCGCTTTTTGGCTGGCAGAAACTGACGCCTGAGCAACAGGTCTGGAGTCTGGAGCGTTTGGACAGTACGCGCTATGAAACGCGTAAAGCGGTATTGCAGACTGCCGCACGCATAGGCGTTAAGCCGGTGCTTTGCTCGCGTATGTCATGGAAGAAAGTCCGTACTTTCTGTCGCTGAGCGCGCGCGGATTTTATTCCGCAGAAATATCTTCTCAAGCGGCCATCTTCAGGCCGCTTTTTGTTTATAGCTGCCAGGCTGCAGACTGACGGCACTTGTTTCTCTGACAACGGTCTCTGAAGCCACTTTCTCTGCCAGTACGCTCTCTGAAACAGCCGTCTCTGAAACTACGGTATTTAAAGGCATAGACATAACCTTTTTTATACTGCGGTTAAGCGCCATGGCAGCACCAAACTGCTGATTAATGCCAGCCAGAAGATCGAAGTAAGCTGTTATCCTGTGATTGTGGGTGTTGTCTGTCTGTAATGTCATCAGGTACCTTCCCGGCCGTGAGCCGTTGGTGATTGTAGGCTGAATGATACGCACGCAATCTGAACCCGAGCTGAATTGCAGTTCAGGTTGCGGAGGAGATTTATTCAGCTTCGGTTCACCTGCGGTGGCTATCCTGTTTAAATTGCCCGAATACTGATTACAGGTAACACATTCTTGATCATCTCTTTCTTGTCGCTGCAGCGTTTGTTCAGTGTCCGGATGTCTCCGTCAGCGGTAAAAGCACGGGCTGTTCTGTCGGCCGTTGTACTGTTGTCGGGTCTGGCATTGCCGGTGGCTGCCGGGCAGGACGGACAGAATGAGCAGACAGCAGAGCCTGCGGCACAAGAATCCGATTGGGTTGAAGAAACCATCAATCCAAAAACCGAATGGGTTGAAGAGGTGTTCACTCCGTTTAACCGTTGGGTTGAACGTAAAATTCAGGGCAAGCCGACCACGGCCGAACCGCCTGCGTTACCGCCACAGGATGTGTTTTCTCATCAGGTTAATCCTCCGGCTAATGCTATTTCTCCGCAGGAAGCCGGGCGCTTACTGCGCTTGTTGTATCCGGGTGAAATTCTGCGCATTCATTTTGAGCCCGGCCCGCCACCGTTTTATCTGATTAAGCTGCTTGGCAGTAAAGGCAACATCGCCAGTTATTACATGCATGCGATTGACGGCACGTTGCTGGATAGCACTCCCCCTGTAACTGATACCGCTCCGGCACGGCAGAACAAAGCACAAGGAGAACAGCGATGAAAATCCTGATTGTGGAAGACGACGCGAATCTGCGCAGCCAGCTGGCTGAAGGTCTGGATAAAGCCGGCTTTCAGTGTCAGCTGGCCGCCGATGGCTTGGAAGGTTATTTTCAGGCCAGTGAATATCCCTACGATATGGCCATTATTGATCTGGGCCTGCCCAAAATTGATGGCATCGAGCTGATACGTCGTCTGCGTAAAGATGGCTGTGCTTTTCCGCTGCTGATTCTGACGGCCAGAGGCGGTTGGAAAGCAAAAGTAGAAGGGCTGGAAGCCGGGGCGGATGATTATCTGGAAAAGCCGTTTCATATCGAAGAGCTCATTGCGCGCAGCCGGGCATTATTACGCCGTATTACCGGCCACAGTGCCGTACTCAGGGCTGGTCCGCTGGAGCTGGATGTGCAGAGTCAGCAGGTGCTGCTGGCGGGAAATCGTCTGGAATTAACGGCCTTTGAATACAAAATTCTGGAATATATGCTGCGCCACAGCAGTGAGGTAATTTCCAAAAACACCCTGACCGATTATCTGTATGCCCAGGATTTTGACCGTGACAGCAATGTGATTGAAGTGCTGATTGGCCGGTTGCGAAAAAAACTGGCTCAGGCGGATGGCTTTAGTCCGATTGTTACTCTGCGTGGCCGGGGTTATCAGTTTATTGCGGAAAACAGCGGATGCTGAATTCGCTGCGCGCGCGGCTGATGCTGTTTACCACGCTGCTGCTGGCATTACTGATGCTGGGTATTGGCGTATGGCTGTATCAGTCGTTTTATTATGCGCAGGTAAACGGCTTGCAGGAGCGGTTGCGGTTGCACGGTTATTCGTTATTGGCGCTGGCGGATTATCGTTCGGGTAAGCTCTGGGTGCCGGATTATTTACCGGAAGAGCGTTTTAATACGGCAGGCTCTGGTTTGTATGCCAAGATTCTGGACGCCAATGACACGGTTGTCTGGCGCTCGTTATCGGCCAGGAATTTACCGCCAGTCAGTGGTCTTGCCGCAGCGCCCGGAGAATGGCGTTACAGTTTTGCGCATATGCAGAACGAAGAATATATGATTGCCCGTTTGGGGGTTAACTGGGGAGCTGCTGGTAACGACAATCCCCAATTTAATCTGTTGATGATAGAAAATCTGACGGATTTTAATCAGCAATTGGTGAACTATCGCAACAGCATGGACTATGCGCTGGTTACCTTTGCAGTACTGTTGATTATTATGCAGTTACTGATTTTACGCTGGGGTCTGGCGCCGCTAAGGCGGGTGAGCCATGACCTGGAGAAATTACAGCGTGGTGAGCAGGCCGACTTAACCGGTGAGTATCCGCGCGAGTTACAGCCGTTGACCACTAACCTGAATCAGCTGCTGCAGAGCGAACGGGCACAGCGTGAACGCTACCGTAATATGCTGGCCGATTTATCGCACAGCCTGAAAACCCCGCTGGCGGTCATGAGTGGCATGGTGCATCAGCCGCAGCTCAGCGATGACGACCGGCAGGAGCTGGAGCGGCAGATTAATACGATGAGTGAGCGTATTCGTTTTCAGCTGCAGCGTGCGGTCAGTCAGGCGCAAAGTTTCAGCCTGCAGAAAGTGGCGGTAAAACCGATAGCAGAATCGTTGCTGGGGGTTATGAAAAAGGTGTACGCCGATAAACAGCTGACGTTAGAGCTGGTTGTTGATGATGACGTCTTTTTTCTGGGTGATGATAACGATCTGACCGAGATTATCGGTAATCTGCTGGATAATGCCTGTAAATATGGTCACCGGCAGGTGCTGATCAGTGCGCATAATACATCATCCGGTTGGCAGCTCTGCGTCGAGGACGATGGCCCCGGAGTTGCTGACGAACAGCATGAGCATATTCTGCAGCGTGGTGTGCGCCTGGATACCATGACCGCTGGGCAGGGACTCGGGCTGGCGCTGGTCAGTGGTATTCTGGCATTGTATGACGCCCGCCTCGGCATTCGCGAGTCGTTGTTGGGTGGAGCCTGTTTTATTTTGGAGTTTGAAAATCAGGGAGCTCTCTGAGGTGTCGATGAACAAGGGATTAATCCGATACAGGGCATGGCGCAATATCAGCGTTATGCGCTTGTCTGTGCTGGTGGGGTTGCTGTTTCTGACAGCCTGCTCCAGTGTCACCATTCGTCCTTATGGCGGCGAAAAAGACACTTCACCACCGGATTATCAGTCGAGCAAAACATTTTATCTGGCTGGTATTATTGGTGAGCACGAGGTGAACACCAGTGTGGTTTGTGGTGAGCGGCGGGTGATGCAAATGCAGGCGATCACCAGTTTGTCTGACTGGTTGCAGAGCATGCTGACGCTGCTGATTTATACGCCGCGCACCGCCAAAGTGTGGTGCGAGCATCCGGCAGAGGAGAATCGCGGTGGCTAAGTTATTTCTCATACTGGCCTGTTGTGTATTGTCGGCCTGCAGCACGATTCATTTTACCCACGACCTGAGCAGCAACCGCCAACCCGCCGAGCCGCTGCGCACTCAATGGCATGACACCACCATCGACGGCATGATCGAAATCAGCCCGCCAGTGAATTTATATCGTGAATGCCAGGGTAAACCCTGGAGTAAGGTCACGGTGGAGTTCAGCTTTTCTAACGGCGTTACCACGGGTTTAATCAGCGGCGCATTAGCCAGTGTTGCACCGGTTTTTAATTGGGTCACGCTGTACTCGCCCTGGTCGGTGGAAACCCGCTGTTCGCAACCGGCGGAGTAAGTGATCGGGTTTTATTTATCGTGCGTACAGCGACTTTATTCCGTTCGTCCTGAGCGGAGAATTTAAAACTCGTTCGTCCTGAGCAGCGAGGGACGAGCGTGTCGAAGGAAGCCTATCCTTCGACTGCTTCGCGCTCAGGATGAACGGGTTTAAATGCTGCCCTTCGACTGCTTCGCGCTTCCTTCGACGAGCTCCCTTCTACAAGTTCAGGGCCGACGAGACCGACTAGATGAGCGGATTATATAAATACCGTTCGCACTGAGCTTGTCGAAGTGCCTGTTCTCTTGAGCTTGCCGACCCTTCGACTGCTTCGCGCTCAGGGTGATCGGGTTTTATTTGAATATCGTGCGTATTTCGACTTTATTCCGTTCGTCCTGAGCAGCGAGGGACGATCGTGTCGAAGGAAGCAGCGAGCCTTTCGGCACGAGCGGTTTTATGGTTCAGATACTTTAAACCGTATCAGAACTGGTAATTCACCTGCAGGTAAGTACGGTCACCACCTTCATATTTATCAAAACCATGGGCGTATCCAAGGCGTACCGGCAGAGCAAAACCGTACAGCAAAACAACCTCTGTCATCAGTTCCACACCGGCGCTGGTGAGATAATGTGAGCGCTCACCTTTCTGCCAGGCGGCACCATGATCGGCAAAGATATTGGCGTTAATACTGCCAAGACCAATGGGTAATAAATTCCAGCCACGCTCAATGTTGGCCAATGGAAAGCGGTATTCAAGGCTGTTGGTCTGTATGCGGTTACCCTGCTGTACGTTCTCCTGATAGCCCCGCAGTGCCCACTGATCACGGCCAAATAATGACTGCTCCAGAACACCTTCTTCACCACCCAGTTCAAAGGGTTCCGGTTGCTCAAAGCCATAAGCGCCGCTGCTGTGCAGAGCCAGTACCTGATTGCCGGGCAAATCAATAAAGTGGCTGATACTGGCGTTGATGATGTCGCCATTGTAATCGCTGTCGAGATAGTCATTCGATTCCCACAGCAGAGTCGCCTGGGTTCCCCAGCTGACAGAAATTGACTGGCTGTACATCTCACGGTTATCAAAATCCAGACGGGCACCGACAAGCGAATTATGGCGGCTGTTTTCCAGCCGCAGTAAATCATCGGCAGGAATATCGTATTCGTGGCTGCGGTTAATACCGGCGCTTAACTGCAGTTTATTTTCCAGAAAATCGACGATGTTAGTACGGGCCAGTTCTACCGTGTCATCGCGGCGGATGCGCTGCAATCTGTCATTATCATCGAGGTAATAACTGTGCTTACGCTGCGCCAACAGTTGCCACTGATTATTGTAGGAATACATCAGATTACCGCTGGCTATATCGTTTTCTGTATCAACAAACAGCGTGCTGCTGTAATCATGCCGTCCGAGAGCATCCTGGCCAGAAGTGCTCAGTCCGATGGCATTATGTTCTTCGTTGCCTGAGTACACAGGCAACCACTGTTGCGGCATCAGGCTCGACCAGGGGCTGTATTCTTCGGCTTCGCTATGAGTCTGTGGCTGATTATACAGCGGGGCATAATCGTACTGGCTCTGCAGCTCGGACAGCAGCAATACCGCCAGCGGTTTACGCTCGGCAGCCGGCAGGCGTACGTGGCTGAAACCACGGGCCTGATAGCTCTGAAAATAAATATCTTCGCCGACCAGAACCGGTTGTACTGCGCCGCCTAATACATGGGTCAGCTGAGTGACCTCTCCGCTGGTCATATTCAGACTGAAGATATTATAGGTGGCATCTGCGCTGGTTAAGTCGACACCTTTAATGCTGCTGTAATCGGCGCTGAAAATAATATGCTGATCATCGTGGCTGAAGTTCGGACTGCCTTCGTTGGCACGGGTGTTGGTCAGCGGCTGCCAGCGCGGTTGTTCATCATCAGTTTTCAGTAATTCAAGATTCCATCCTTGCTGTGCTCTTTTTATGCTGGCAACGATTTTTTTACCGTCATGGGATATGGCGTAATCGCTGAGCACATCATCCAGCGTTCCCTGCCACAGGGTGCGGATAAATTGTCCGTTTTTATCCAGCATATCCAGCTGGCTGATACCGGCCTGAATACGTTTGGCTATTAAATAGGGTTGTTGCGGGTCGGCTGCGTTTGGCATCCAGCGTACGGCACGATAACGCTGATTGCTGGTCAGGCGCTGTTCGCCACCGTTGCGCATAATAAAAATATCACTCCAGCCGCGCAGGTCGGCACGGTCGGTAATACGGGTATAGGCAATATCGCCCTGGGTACTGACATCCAGACTGAGCATGCCGGTGGTTTGCAGTAATACTTCGCTGACCGGATTTTCGCTTGTGTTGCTGGTGGCGCGGACTTTAACCAGGCTGTTGCGGTCTTTACCGTTCTCGCGCAGGTAATAGTAATTTTTACCATCGCTGGCGGCCGCATCGATGGATAAACCTTCGTTGCTGATAGCCTGTACATGGGTGTCAGCGGTTTTCTGCAGTTCCGCAATTTGTGGAGCAAAGCGCTGCTGCAGCCAGACTTTAAACTCCTGCCATAAAACTTCATGGCTTTTGCCGAAGACTTTGCGCGCTTCATAGTTCTGGAAAAAGAACGGAATAATATTGTGCGAGTATTCATTCAGGTAATCGCGGATTTTGTCATCGCCATAAGTGTCGGCGATAAACTGCCAGTAGTAGTAGCCGTACAGGTAATGCTTACCTAAAGGCCAGTCACGCAGGGTAACCACTGCCTGAGATAAATCGTCGATACCGTTAATCACCTCCATACGCATCATCATGCCGTAGGTGGTGCTTTGGCCGCGGCCATAACCCTGAGCTGCGCTTGTTTCTTTATAAACCGCCAGCCCCTCGATCATAAAGCCCGGAGTATAGGCATTGGGAAAGGTCAGTGGATTGCGTCCCAGTACCTTCCGCACTAGCGCCGGAATGCCGCGAGCCATATCAACATGAATGATATGCGTCAGCTCGTGGGTAATAAGCAGATTCAGCCAGTCGTCATAGGCTTCCAGGGTACTGTTGCCATCCGGTGGGCTTAAAAAAAGCCGGATCTGATTAAACGGCTCCGGATGTGCCCAGCCGTTGGAGTAGTCAAAATCGTCGGTCAGCACTACATGAACGCGGTCTTTGGGAGTCCAGTTAAAATCCTGCGTCAGTTCGCTCCAGGCCCGTTCGGCAATCACCGCTGCCCGTTCAGCATGTACTTTATGGGCCGGGATAAAATGAAAGTAAAAGTGCTCGCTGCTGAATGTCTGCCATTCCATACCGGGCAGGTCCGGGCTGACAGCCATCGGATTTTCGGCATGCACTGCTGTAGGCAGAATCATGGCCGGACCAGCCAGCAGCAGGCTGATCACGCTGGCCAGCAAGTGTTTGCGGCACATGAATGGCTGTGATGCGAGTGGGTTTTGATTGTCAGCAGGTAATAAAGTCAGGGGCAGGGTGGTCATGCAACAGTCTCCGTTAAAAACCGCGGCAGTATAGAAAGCAGCCACTGAACCCGTGGTGAACCATAAGACGGTGAATGATTCAGTCGCGGTTCAGCTATAACGGTGGGCACAGGGGGTTGTGCAAAGATTGATCCGCCATCAGACCTCTGATAGACTCCGCGCTCCTTTTTATCCGTATATTGGCCCTCGGGCGAACAACGGACTCCTTGCCTTACCGGATGGGCCGGAAGGCTGGCAACCCATAAGGAGTTGACAATGCGTCACTACGAAATCGTTTTTCTGGTTCACCCAGATCAAAGCGAGCAGGTACCTGCGATGGTTGAGCGTTACACTAACTCAATCGAAGCCGCTAACGGCAAAATTCACCGTTTCGAAGATTGGGGCCGTCGTCACCTGGCTTACCCGATCAACGACGTGCATAAAGCCCACTACATCCTGATGAACGTTGAATGTACTCAGGAAGTTCTGGACGAACTGACCACCAACTTCCGTTACAACGACGCTGTTCTGCGTAACATGGTGATCCGTTGTGATGAAGCCATCACCGAAATCTCTCCGATCAAAGCAGCTGAAAGCCGCGAAGATCGTCGTCGTTCCGAGCCACGCGCTGAAGAATCTGAAAGCGCTGCTGAAGAAGCGGATGACGCTGACGAGAATGATTCTGACGATAACGCTGAATAAGAGAGGATTTGAGTCATGGCACGTTTTTTCCGTCGTCGTAAGTTCTGCCGTTTCACTGCTGAAGGCGTAAGCCAGATCGATTACAAAGATCTGGATACTCTGAAAGGCTACATCACTGAAACTGGCAAAATCGTACCAAGCCGTATCACTGGTACCCGTGCAAAGTATCAGCGTCAGCTGTCTACTGCGATCAAGCGCGCGCGCTACATCGCTCTGCTGCCGTACACTGATCAGCACGACAACTAAGTTTTCTGCCTGCCTGCGTCGTCATAACGGCGTCAGAAATGGTCTCGAAGTGCTCACTGGTTTACCAGAACGCCTGAAAAGGCGGCCCGCAGGGGAGCGAAGCGAATCTTTACAACACGTAAACTCCGCCTTCTCGACCATTTCTTCCTTGTTCTGACTTCCTCGGCTACGCCAGGAAGTCAGAGCAAAAGGCAGCGTAATAACTTAGGACTGTAATATGAAAGCACTGGCTAAATGGGCTATGAGCGGTCGCTGGCAAGCAATTGTTGCTGCTGGTGGTTGTCTGGCTGTGCCGTTGTTGTTCTGGATCGGAGCAGCAATTCTGGCGTTGGTTGTCCTGCGTCAGGGTGTTCGTGAAGGGGGACAGGTGGTTTTATGGGCGGTTTTACCGGCCATCGCCTGGAGCGCCATTGGCGATCCAACCCCTTTAATCGTTGCCATTGGCACCAGCGCCATGGCAGCGTTGCTGCGCTACAGTATCCGCCTTGATTGGTCGATGCTGCTGGCCTGTGGTCTGGGTGTGCTGGTGTATCTGTTGTTGCCGTTGTTGTTGTCTGAGGTTCTGCCTCAGGTTGTGGCCAGCAGTGAAACCGCCGTCAGCGGGGCGTTAAAAGATCAGCCGGAATTGCTGGCCCATCTGCAACCCCTGATAGCCCCGATGATCAATGGAGTGCTTGCCGCTCTGCATGTGCTGGTATTTATTTTGTGTCTGTTACTGGGACGCTACTGGCAAAGCGAACTGTATAACCCCGGCGGCTTCGGCACCGAGTTTAAACAGCTGCGCCTTCCTTTGGCTTTCAGCTTACCGGCGACGTTGGTTTGTCTGACAGCCGGTCAGTTGCAGCCCGATCTGGCAGGATTAACGCCCGTATTGACGGTGCCGTTAATGATTGCGGGTCTGGCTTTGTTCCATGGTGTTGTGAAAATATCACAGGCCAGTCCGAACTGGATGTTGCTGGTGTATCTGGCACTGATGCTGTTCGGGCCTTACATGTACACATTACTAATTTTCGTAGCGTTGCTGGATAGTCTGTTGAACATCCGCACGCGACTAAAAGACACGGCGGGTAATGAATAGCCGCCCTGTAATGAGGATTTTAAGATGCAAATTATTCTGTTAGAAAAAGTAGCAAACCTGGGTTCACTGGGTGATCAGGTTAATGTTAAGCCAGGTTACGCCCGTAACTTCCTGTTCCCACAGGGCAAAGCGGTTCCTGCAACCAAAGCAAACGTTGAGCATTTCGAAGCTCGTCGTGCTGATCTGGAAGCTCAGGCAGCGGCCAAACTGGCTGATGCTCAGAACCGTAAAGAGAAAATCGAAGAAATCGAACTGTCTGTTGCTGTTAAAGCGGGCGACGAAGGCAAACTGTTCGGTTCTCTGGGTAACCGCGACATCGCTGACCTGATCTCTCAGGCTGGTGTTGAAGTGAGCAAGGCTGAAGTTCGCCTGCCAAACGGTCCTCTGCGCAATGTTGGCGAATTTGACATCGCCATCCACCTGCACGCAGAAGTGAACGCCACTCTGAAACTGCACGTAGTCGCAGAATAATTCAGAGGCTTATGGCTGCCGCCCCGGCTGATGCCGTGTGGCAGCGATGAGCAGAATCAGGCACTATTAGCGACCAGCTGATAGTGCCTTTTTTATGCCCGTCTTCCGGGTGGAGGCGAGTCGCTATCGCCCATTATTATTGTCTGATCATCTCCGGGAATCGTCTGCATGAGTGAAGAGTATTCTGCGCAGCCACATGAGCATAGACAGGAAAGCAGTCAGCGCACGCCGCCGCATTCGGTAGAAGCCGAACAGTCGGTACTGGGCTCGCTGATGCTGGATGAACGTGCCTGGGAAAGTGTGGCCGAAACCCTGCAGGACACCGATTTTTACCGCCATGATCATCGCCTGATTTTCCGTGCCATCCAGCATTTGGTCAGTCAGGAACAGCCGATCGATGTGGTGACGGTTGCCGAAGAGCTGGAAGAACGCAGCAAGCTGGAAAGTGTCGGTGGTGCCGCCTACCTGAGCCGTCTGGTGGATATGACGCCTTCTATCGACAACTGCTCCGCCTACGGCGAAATCGTGCGTGAGCGCGCACAGCAGCGCCGCCTGATTGAAGCCGCGTCCGACATCATGGCCAAAGCCTACGAGCCGGAAGGCGAAACCTCGCTGACACTGGTATCGGATGCCGAAAAAGCCATCGCCCAGATTGCCGAGGGCAGCCGTAAAGATGGCGGCCCGCAGCTGGTGGCACCGATTCTGAAGAACACCCTTGAACAGCTTGATCAGATGTTCAACCAGCCGGATGGTCTGACCGGTATCACCACTGGCTTTAACGAGATCGACAACCGCACCTCCGGCTGGCAGAAAGCCGATCTGGTGATTGTCGCGGCGCGTCCGTCGATGGGTAAAACCACCTACGCCATGAATCTGGTGGAAAATGCGCTGCTGGCGACCAAGCGGCCCTGTCTGGTGTTCAGTCTGGAGATGCCGTCAGAATCCATCGTGATGCGTATGCTGTCGTCTATCGGCAAAATCGACCAGACCCGCATCCGTTCCGGTAAGTTAATCGACGAAGACTGGCCGAAACTATCCGCCGCCGTGAATCTGTTAAAAGATCTGCCGCTGTATATCGACGACACACCGGCACTGACGCCGCAGGAAATGCGTGCGCGTGCGCGTAAGGTCTACCGCGAAAACAACAACGACCTGGCGCTGATTATGGTCGACTACCTGCAGCTGATGCGGGTGTCCGGGCCGTCGGAAGGCCGTACCCAGGAAATTTCCGAAATTTCGCGCACCCTGAAAGTGATCGCCAAAGAATTTAATTGTCCGATGATTGCTCTGTCGCAGCTTAACCGCTCGTTAGAGCAACGGCCGAATAAACGCCCGGTCAGTTCCGACCTGCGGGAATCAGGCGCAATCGAGCAGGACGCCGATATCATTCAGTTTATTTACCGTGACGAAGTGTATAACGAAGACACGCCGGACAAAGGCGTGGCTGAAATTATTACCGGTAAACACCGTAACGGCCCGATTGGTATCGACCGTCTGGCCTTTATCGGCAAATACACCCGCTTTGAAAATCTGGCCCGCGCTTATGAAGGCGGCGATGACGAGTATTAATTAAACATCCGCCATCCCCATGGTGGCGGATTGTATCTCCTGGATATCAGCATGAAATTTACCCCCGAATTATCCTTCTCCGGCGGCCGGGTACGGCCACTGACTTACGATGACGTGGATGCCTTATTCGAACTGTATCAGCAGCCGGAATTACCCGGTCAGCGCGTGCTGGAGAATAAAGACAACCTGGTGCGCATGGTGGATCTGAGTGTGCAGATGGCGGCGACGCAGCGCGGCATGATGTGGGCGCTGGAAGTGGATGATCACATTATTGGCATGGTCAGCGCTTTTGACTGGCAGCCATCGTTACTACGTACCATGTTGCGCGTTGATGGTTTGCCGCAATTAACGCTGGCGCAACGCAGTGCTGCCTTAAAAACCTGTATGGATTTTATGGCCGATAAATATCACCTGCGTAATTTTGGTTACCAGTGGATTGAAGGCCAGAACGACGCCATTAAAACCATGCTCACCGATCTGGGTTTTCAACAAAGCGCACTGATGCGCGATGCCTGGCGCAGCGGCGAACAATCCTTTGCCAATGTGGTGCAGTTTAATTATGTGCTGGATAAGAAAAAGCCGGTTGCCGGACGCCTGGGTGAAAACAGTGATATCAACCCCGGACAAAACCTGAATGCCGCAGACCACAGTAACGGAGGTGATGTATGAACTGGAATTTTCCGGCCGGTAATTTCACTCTGCGCCTGCCGCTCGTGGATCAGGATGGTGCAGCACTGTACGACTTATTAAAAGAACAGACGCGCGTTGATCATATTCCGCGTTTGGCCATGAGTGTTGAAGCACAGGCGCTGGATGAACTGCGCCGTATGGCCATGCGTTTCGAAACCCGTGAAGCGGCTTTCTGGCTGGTCGAAGGTGCGTATGATCAGCAACTGCTGGCACGCATTGGCATCCAGAAAATTAACTGGATGCTGAGCAGTGCGCAATTACAGTGGGAATTAAGTGATGCCGCCGATTTAGCGGTGTTACAGGAAGTCATGCCACCATTGTTGAATTTCTGCTTTAGCGAACTCGGGCTGCACCGCATTGAAATGCGCCTGCGCGCCGGTTCAGAACAGCACGAAGCGCTGTTGCAGCAACTGGGCTTTCACTACGAAGGCTGCCTGCCGGCACAGGTTGAATACAACGACAGTAGCGTGGATATGGCGTTGTATTCTTTCCTGGCCAGTGATCGCGACTGATCGGACTCTGTAAATATCGTTTGCCCTGAATTAAAACCACTGGTTTTCCCGATCTTGTCTTTCGAATATTTATACCGTTCGTCCTGAGCGGCGAGGCACGAGCCTGTCGAAGGACACGCTCACACTTCGACTGCTTCGCGCTCAGTGTGAACGGTATTAATATTCATACACATCCCCCGATTCTCCTGAGCTTCTCGACCCTTTGTCTATATTCCGTTCGTCCTGAGCGGCGAGGCACGAGCCTGTCGAAGGGAACGCTCACACTTCGACTGGATCCGTTGGTCCTGAGCTTGTCGAAGGGCGCGCTCAGTGTGAATGGTATTAATATTCATACACATCCCCCCGATTCTCCTTAGCTTGTCGACCCTTCGTCAATATTCCGTTGGTCCTGAGCTTGTCGAAGGGCGCGCTCAGTGTGAACGGTATTAATATTCATACACATCCCCCCGATTCTCCTGAGATTGTCGACTCTTAGACTATATTCCGTTCGTCCAGAGCGGTGAGGTACGAACCAGTCGAAGGGCGCGTTCATGCTTCGACTGGATCCGTTGGACCTGAGCTTGTCGAAGGGCGCGCTCAGTACGAACGGATTGATCCGACCGGTTTTTATGTAAACCCCTACTACATTTTTAGCCACAGGGTGCGGCCTGGTTCATCAATGCATGCGGTGCTCCAGTTAATTCCGCGACAGCTGATAGCAGAATAAGTGTTACAGCATCAGAGCCTGAATCGCCCGTTGCCCGTCGTGTTCGGCGGGCTCCGACATCATGCTGAGTTCCTGCAGCAATACCTTCAGCGTTTTGTTCCAATCGGCGATAAATTTATCGCCAGCTTTGCTATAACGCCTGATATTGGTGTCAATCCAGAACAGTTCACCGTTGTCGTCCGTCATCATATTACGGAATGATAAATCCCGGTATACACAGCAGGCATCGCGCATACGTTGCAGATCATGCACCAGCTGCGTCAGTATTTTTTGCCGGGCAGGCTGGTCACAATGGCGGAAATGGTGTTTGACGATGTCCGCCGCCAGGTGCTTTTCCATCAGGTAATAACCGGTTACTCCCCATAAATGCCCCGGAATAAACGCCATGCCGTATTCCAGAACCCTGGGTACGCGCAGGCCCAGATTCTGCAGGAAAATACAGCTTCTCAATTCTGTGGAAATTTTACTGGCACCCCAAAAAATACGCAGATTATCGTGCCAGGTGCGCTGCTTAATGTACTTAACGATGTAGCCTGCGGACGTTTCAATTACGCGGGAAATTTCATCGTCTTTAATTTCGCGGACGTTTTCTTCCTGCCAGTGCGGCGCCTGCGGTTTTCTGTGGATAATAAAACATTGGCGCTGTTGGCCTGCATTGATCGTTTTAACTTGCAGGCTGTGCTGAGGAAACTGATTCAGAACAGAGGTAAAAAAAGGCATAAATTTCCTGAAAAAGTACGCTTCAGTTGTTACAGGTTTGGATGACAAGTATTGCAGTGTATACGGTATTTGTTCTGCATTCCCGGATAATATAGGCTGGTCAGCACACGGGTAATCAGTACTTGTAGTGCTGAACCTATCTGGCGGAGAGATCTTCGCCGCTAACCTAAAAACGATCTGCCGACAAGGAGTCTGCGATGCTTAACGCCGTCATTGATCTTTCCCACCATAATCAGATCAGCAGTTTTCAACAGATAAAAGACGCCGGTATTCTTGCGGTTATTCATAAGGCCACCCAGGGGCAGAGTTACACCGATCCGACGTTCAGCAGCCATCGCGATGCTGCACATGGCGTAGGGCTGAAATTCGGTGCGTATCATTTTGGTACCGGTGGTGATGCTGTCGGACAGGCTGAGCATTTTCTCAGCGTAGCCGGCAACGATGGCCTGCTGGTGCTCGATTTTGAAGATAATACTCAGGGTCAGAGCATGACGCTGGCGGAAGCGGAAGCCTTTGTCAGCCATATTTATTCAGTAACCGGACGCTATCCCGGATTGTATTCCGGTAATACGCTGCGTGAAGCTCTGGCCGCAGCTGGTATTACCCGCCCGGAGCAAACGGTGCTGTCAAATTGCTGGTTGTGGCTGGCGCGCTACGGTGCAGCACCGGTTGTACCGTCACCATGGTCGCAGTGGACCCTGTGGCAATACACCGATGGTAATGTCGGTGATGAGCCGCATACCGTCGATGGTGTCGGCCCCTGTGACCGTGAACAGTTTAATGGTACTGCCGGGGAGCTGGCGACATTCTGGGCGGCGCAATGCGGTTGAGAGAAGGCCGCCGATAATACGGTTCTGAAGTGATGTACGTCAGTGGGTAGTACGGCGCTGCTGGTGAGGACGGTTGCTGACAGTATCGTTCGCTGGCAGTAATAAACGTTGCATCACATCACGGGTATCAAAGGCATATTTCTGTGCTGATGTTCCGTGGCTGCGGGTCAGGCTGCGGAAATTCATACTCTGCCAGCGCTGCGGGTCCAACAGTTGTCGGTAACGGGCAAGATTACTGTGCGTAATAATATCCATGCGCCGCAGAATATTTGCTTCCTGTGCATCCGGCCCTTTGCCATTGGCGTGGTCGTAAATTATGGCCAGTGCCAGCGTACCATCCATAAACTGTCCTCCGGCGGAGGCGAATAATGAACCATCGTCAATGGCGTTGAGGGCTTCTGCTGTCCAGTCGGTACCGACAATCAGAATGTCTTTACCCGCATGCCGTCCGAGCGCCTGAGCTTGTTGTATGACAGCCATGGCCATTACATCGCTGGCCGTCCAGATCAGACTGGCAGACGGATAACGTTGCAGCAACGCCCAGCTTTGTCGCTGAGCGGTGCTGGCTGACCAGTTAGCGTGTACCAATTGCATCAACAGCGTATTGTCCTGCTCATTGATTGCCTGCAGCAGTCCTTCATTGCGCAAGACGGTGGCTGATGTATCACGCATGCCGGAGATACCAATCAGCTCTAATTTGCCGCTGGCGCCCTGCAATGATAAATGCCTGCCTTCGGCGATCAGTTGTCGGCTTAATTCATAACTGGCCTGGCGGTCATCCGGCATGATGCGCGCAAGAAAATGCGGAAATTTATCCTGCGGTGTACCCGCGTCTTTCTGATCCTGTTGCGGAATATCGGTACTGATGAGCAGCGTATAAACGCCAGCTTTTTCTGCAGCCTGAAGAATCTGCCAGCCCTGAGAGAAAAAGTAATTACATATCAGATAATCAGGAGGGTTTTCACGGTTAAGAATGTCGTAGGCTTGTTGCGTTGTGTGAAAGCGATTATCTGCGCCATACACAATTTCAAGATCAATCCCCAGATCTGCAGCTGCCGCCTGCATAAACTGTGTTTGCATATTCCAGAAGAGATTGGCCGGAGTGCTTGGATTCAGCATGGTAACGCGAATATTATCTGGCGTTGCCTGACTCTGATTAGCCAGCAGCAGAACAATCATGATTCCTGCCAACAGGGCACTGCGTAAGGTTCCGGTGTGAGCGGTCATAACCCGAATAATCCATTATTACTGTTGCAACGGGGCAGTATAGCAGTGCTTATCGCGGTATTAATGTAACAGTGTGTTTAAGGCACCTCTGGATAATTCTTTGCCCGATATGGCTCCGGCCCCAATTCAGCAGATACTGATGTTGGGCCGGATAACCACGATATTGGCCGACGTTTCAGGGGCGGTTGTATTATTTAAACGCCCACTGCATTTTTAACCATAGTGTGCGTCCGGGTTCATTTACCCGGGTGGTGCTTTCGTAACCCGGAATAGCCGCACCGCTGCGGGAGATATGTTCGGCGTAGGTAACGTCAAACAGATTATCGATACCGGCGGTCAGCAGCATATCGTCCAGCGGGCGATAACCGGCATTCAGCGAGAACACATTAAAGCCACCGCTTTTACCAATATCCTGACCGACAATATTACCGCTGCCTTCAGCAACGCGGTTCTGCTCTGCGACTAAGCGCCATAACGCACCGGCTGACCATAAACCGTTGTCGTAATTCAGACCGAAGCGGGCTTCGAGAGGAGGCATCTGGCCCAGTGCGCGGTGGTCGCTGTCGTTTTCGCCATGCACCCAGGCGAGGGTGGCGGTGCTGTTCCAGCCGGGGGTAAATTCCCAGCGGCTGTCGGCTTCTGCACCGTAGCTGGTGGCGTCGATATTACGTGCATTACTGGCAAAGGCACTCACCTCCGGCAGGGTTTCAATCAGGATGTAATCTTTGTGTTTGGTATAAAATGCCGATACCGATGCCTGCACATCCTTGCTGTTGTGCAGCGCGCCGATATCCAGCTGAGTGGTTTTTTCCGGATCAATATCAAAGGTTGATGCCATGCCTGTCATCATAGTGCTGGTGGCTGCCGGATTTTTACTGCGCTCCCAGTAATCGGCAGCACGTTCGCTGTGTCCCAGGCCGGCGTATAAACGATTGGTGCTGTTCAGCTGGTGTTCGTAGCGGATAAAACCATTACGCAGCGTGTTGTTGTCATCTGTGTCACTGGTGGTTTTATTGCTGCGTAAATCTTCGGCTTTATCTTTATTGATGCGTACACCGGCATGCACACTGTGGCCAGCGTTATAGCGATGATCCAGTTCGGCATAAATACCGTTGCTGGCGAAGCGCATATCATCCACACGGCTCAGGCTTTCGTAATCCGGTGTGCCACTCATGCTGCTGGCTTTACGCAGCGAGTGTTCATTGCGCTGGGTATCAACGCCGATTTCCAGTTCAGTCGTATTACTTAATGCCAGCGTGCTGCTGAGGCTGGCACCTTTGGTTAAACGATCCGGGTTGGAAACCATTTTCATACCGCTGTTAGCGCGTAATGAATAATTATCCATCACGTGGTCAACGTAATTGCGGTAAATACGGGCTTTTACGTTATTAAACAGCGGCGAGATATTTTCCTGTTCGTAGCTCAGTCCCAGATTGGAACGATCGAATTCTGCGCCGTCCATACTGCGGTCGCCGTAGCGTGCTTCGCCATCGCTTCTGGCGCCGCTCAGTTCGATGCGGGTATCGTTATCCGGCGTCCAGCCCAGCGCTGCATTGGTACTCCAGCGGGTATAGGCCGAGTGTACTTCGTTGCCGTCACCGTCTTCATAGTTATTGGCGTCGGAGCGGGTACCGCTTAAATCGATATAGCCTTTCTGGCCACCGGCCAGCAGGTGGGCAACCTGATCGTTACGGTCGGCGCTGCCTGCCAGCAGGCTGACTTCGCCCTGTACCGGCGTAGTGGAAAAATCCGGCGCAGCACGTTCAAACATCACCACACCGGCACTGTTGCCGGGGCCGTATTTAACCGTTTGCGGGCCTTTTAATACGGTCACTTCGTCATAGGCTTCGGGGAAAACATAAGCGGTGGGCGGGTCCATACGCATACCGCAGCCGCCGAGAATCATTTCACCATCCAGTAAAATGCCCAGGCGTGATGCTGCCATACCACGGAATACCGGATCACCGTCGGTACCGCCTTTGCGGATCACTGAAAAGCCAGGAATATTCTTTAATAAATCGGCACCATCATGGGCAGGAATGGGCTGGCGCGGCGCTTTCGGGTCGGTGGTAACTGTCAGTACATCGCTCATTGGCGGAGCGGTAACCACCATCGGCTCCAGTTGGGTTGCAGTATCAAAAGCAGTATCAGCTTCTGCCGCCAGGGCATTCTGCACGCTCAGGGAAGTAATCAGAAACGCTAATAACGATGGTCGGAAGGCCGGCATAAATACTCCGCAATAAAAAGATAAATACATCAATGGCGCGCAGGGTAACTGCTGGGGCGCCTGTGCGGGATGCGACAGGGTGTCGCAGGGCTGATATGCGTCAGTTATTACCTGTCTGGCCGGCGTTAGCGAAAAGTCTCATGCCTGAGAATGGATTGCGGTGTTAGGGTAATTGTTCTGTCACAGTGGCAGCCCATAACAACAAAATCACCCGATCCGGAATGATATGAGGCCTTTTATGGCAGGACGATACGACTCTTCCGCAGAGCATCAGACAACACCGGGCAACCCGCGTATGCTGCTGGCCGCGTTACTGCTGCTGGTGGGTGTGCCATTGCTGGTGTATCTGTTTCTGGCCCCCGCACAGAATGAACAGGCGGCGGATGTGGAAACCTACAGCACGGTGAGCGCCGAACAGCGTGCGCTGCGGCTGGATGACGGTTCAGAATTACGCCTGCAGGAAAACAGCAGCGTGGCCGTGCGTTACAGCGCAGAGCAGCGCCGCGTGCAGCTGTTGCGTGGTGAAGTGCTGTTTATTATTGCTCCTGACAATGCCCGGCCTTTCTGGGCGCAGGCCGGAACTCTGAGACTGCGCGCCGATGCCAGTGCTTTTGCACTGCAGATGGGCGAGGGGGTTGTGGCACTTGAGGTACTGGAAGGCAGTGTGCGTGCACAGTCTGGCGGTGGTGTGCAGACACTGAATGCCGGCGAGCGGGTAGAACTGGCACTCAGCCGCTGAATTATTTTCCGTCGTAATGTCCCCCTTTGGCGCCTTGCGGCGTCTTCTTCCCTTTAATTAGTGTGAACAGGCCCTGGAGCAGCGCATGGCTGCTCAGCCGTTCCGGCATAATTCGGGGGTTTATTCATAATGTTGTCATCCGCCGCTGGCAGATTGCGCCCTTCTGTATGCGATATCGGGGGCTCCATGTCAGCAGGCAAGTCATATTCTGCCGGGGTTAAGTGTAATCAGCCTCAGGCTTATGCTCAGCAGCTGACCGGGCATTTGCCGAATATCCGCAACTATATTGCCAGCCGGGTGTACAACCATCAGGACGTGGACGACCTGCTGCACGACACCCTGGTGCGCGCATTAACGGCGGTGGCGAAAAAACCGGTGGATAACCTGCTGGCGTATAGCCTGACCGTGGCCCGCAGTGTGGTTTTTGATTACTGGAACCGTAACCGCCAGCAGCCATCCGGCAGTGACAGCGTACCGGAAATGGCATCCATCCCCTTGGACGATGTGCATATTCAGGCGCAGAAGCTGGAACAACTAGAAAAAATCCTGCAACAGCTGCCGCCATTAAGACGGCAGGTTTTTATCATGCGCCGCTTACAGGGCAAATCGCGTGAAGCGATTGCGCAGGAATTAAATATGAACATCGAAGCCGTTAAAAAACACATCACCAGAGCCACGCTGAGTATTGCGGAAGCCATGGAAAAAAGTGGCTGTTAATCCGGCACCGGCCGACCGCCGGAAATGAAAAGTTAGTGCGGAACACGCGGTATATGACCATACAAACAACAGACAATGACATTCGTGAACAGGCCGCCGACTGGTACGACCGGCTGCATGAGCTGAACGCGGCAGAACAGCAACAATATCAACACTGGCTGATGCAAAGCCCGCAGCATGCGGCTGCCATGAGCTGGCTGCAGCAACAGCTGGGTGAACACGACGAGGCGTTATTAATCGCGCTGGAACGTGTAGCCACAGCAAACCACAAGTCCCCGCCCGTTGCGGCAGAAGAGGGGGAAGTGGTTGTGCCAGTCTGGAGACCAACCTTGCTGCAAACGCTGTGGCAAAAGCTGCGGCCAATATCCGGCCCGCGCTGGTGGCCGGCACCGGCGGCACTGGTCATGATGCTGGCACTGGTGCTGGCTTATCCGCTGCTAATGCAGCCGTCTGTACCGGTTGTTCAGCCGCTCAGTTTTAATACCGCCGTGGGCGAGCAGCGGCGTGAGCGTCTGGCGGACGGTTCAGAAATACACCTGAATGCCGGTTCTGCGGTATCGGTGGTACTGGAAGAAAAGCAGCGGCTGGTCAGCCTGACCCAGGGCGAAGCTTATTTTTCGGTCGCAGTCGATAAGCAGCGACCGTTTTATGTTGATACCGGCAAGGTGCAGATCCGGGTTGTCGGTACCGCCTTTAATGTGGATAACACCGCCGGAGCGGTCAGCGTTGTGGTTGAGCATGGCGAAGTAAGGGTAACGCTCGCCGGACAGGAATGGACGCTGCATGCCGGTGACGGTGTGCGCATCAGTGCTGACCGTGGCGAACGTTTTCAGCGTGCGGTGGTATCCGACTGGCGTCAGGACTGGCGCCGCGCAGAGGCGGAACCGCTGGCCGATGTGGTCGCGCATTTACAGCGCTATTCGGCGCGGCCCATCCGTTTGCAGGGCATTGAGCAGACGTTGCCGTTTTCCGGCCGTTATAACCAGAGCGATGTGGAAGGAACCCTCAGCCTGATTGCCAGTTTGTTTGATCTGTCACTGCAGGTCAGTGACGATCTGATATTGCTGTCGGGCGATGATCCGGAAACACGCTGAAGGGCAACGGAGCATGCGCCGCTGGCGCAGGGTATGGCCGCAGCTGGGGGTCGGTCTGCTGCTGACCGGCAGCGCTTATACACAGGCCGCCAACCGCTGCTTTTATGATGGCGTCAGCCAGACAACCCTCAGCCATATTATTCAGCAGGTGTCTGATCGTTATCAGCTGGCAGTGCTGACCAATTATCCGCAGCCGGATACAACCTGGCTGGCCCAGCCACTGGGTGATTGTTCGCTGAGCGAATTTCTTAACTATGCCACCGCCAACAGTGGCTGGCATTACCGCCAGACGGCGGCAGGTGTTGTGCTGTTTTACGGGCCGCAAGCGCAGACGGAAGTTGCGGACAACAAAACGGCTGAAGAAGTCATCGTTACCGCAGCGCCTTTTATCCGCGATGCGTCGCTGGCCAGCCGTTATAACAGCAATACCCTCAGCACCCGCGCGACGTTATCCCGCGGCCAGCTAGCCGGAAATAATGATCTTACCTCGTCCGTTGCGGCAACCAGCGCCGTGGCTTTCAGTCAGGAAGCCGGTATGGACCGCAACCTCAGCATCCGCGGTCTGGGGGCTGATTTTACCCGGGTATTGGTGAACGGTATGCCGATGCTGGCTACCGGTACCAGCATCGATGCGCGGGGCTCGGTGAATAATTCGCGCAGTTTTGATTTTGATATGTTGCCGCCGGGGCTTTTTACTCAGGTCGAGCTGGATAAATCTGCGGCGGCGCGAACGGAAGAAGGTGCCATTGCCGGTTCGGTTGATTTACGCACGCCGCTGCCGCTGGCGGATAACAACGTCGGCCAGCAATGGTTTGCGCTGCAGAATGAACAGAACCTCAGCCATGATGGTAAGGGGTTTGCCTTATCGGGTGGAGTACAGGGGGCCCGCGATAACGGCACGGCAGGAATCATCGGCTGGTTATTGGGGCTGAGTTACCGTACCCGGGCAACTCAGGAGCGGGGATTTTCCACCGTACGCTGGCAAACCGCTGATTGGGGAGAGCAGCCGGCATTAAGTGTTGAACAGCAGACGCAGCTGGAAAGTGGCGCAGTCTTTTATCCGCGCCATAACCGTTACGATATTCTTGATCGTGAACAAATTTCCTACGGTTTAAACAGCGCACTGCAATGGCACAACACCGGCTGGGGCGACTTTGACCTGACGGCCTTTATGGCCCGCAGTCAGCAAACTATGCACGAATACCATATCAGTTCGGCCGGACTGAAAACCCAGGATCTGAGTCATATCCGGGTTAACGATTTTGCAACCCGTCATGCCGGTATGGTGTACGGTAATTTTTCCGGCGTTGATATCCGCAGCGAACATAATTACGAAACCGACGAAACCCGCCTCGGCCAATTAAAATTTGACTGGTATTTACCGTTATCAGAACGCGTACGTCTGCATTCGGCACTGGGTTACCAGCGCTCGGTTTTCGACAGTCCGGACCACGATAAAGTGACGCTGATGTCGTACGCTCAGGACTTCAGTTTTGATCTGCGCCAGAACGATCGCTTTGCGCTCAATCATTACGGCTTTGATATTACCAATCCGCAGGAATGGCAGCTGTACCAGATTAATCTGCGTGAAGATCAGGTAACGAATCAGTATCGCGTTGCTTCCTTCGAGCTCGACATTAAGCACGATGATAATTTCAGACACTTTGCCGGGACGCAGTTGCAGGGCTTTTTAAATGACCGCGCCGAGGGCGAATATAATAACAGTGATATTAATGGCCCGGTCGGTGAATTTTACCAGCGTACCCCCGGTGATTTTTCCGCTGGTCCCGGGCCATCAGGGTTGCCGCATCACTGGATTGTTGGCAGCCACGCGGTTATTGACGCCCTTGGGACAAACACCGCACTGGTGCATGATCCGTTACAGCAGCGGCGCTTAAACGAATATACCTGGTCGTCCTGGTGGCAGACCTCTTACGAATTCTGGCAATGGCCGTGGCCACTGCGTGGTGATCTGGGCCTGCGTTATTCGGCTACCCGTCAACTTGTGCGCGGGCGCTGGTCGATAGACAGCGACAGCAGCGCCGTTAATAACAGCTCAGATTACGCTGACTGGTTACCGGCGTTTCATCTGGTTATGCAGGCGCGCGATGATTTATTGCTGCGTTTCGGTTATCGCCGTGATCTGGCGCGACCATCGATAGAAGACCTGACGTCACCCTTATTATTACGCAGCAGTGCCCGGCTGGTGGAAGGTGGTAATACCCAACTGCAACCGTCGCGCGCGCACTCGTTTGATGTCTCTGCGGAATGGTACGGTGATGAGCAGCAGTTTTTTTCCGCCGGATTATTTTATAAACGCATCGACAGCCTGGTCGTCGCGCAGGTTGAAGAGCTGACGCTGGAGCAGTTGCCATATTACAACCCGCAATGGGATCAGCTGGCACTGAGCGACGGTTTATATACTTACCGGCGGCCGGTGAACGGGCCGGGAACCGATATCAGTGGTCTTGAACTGAACCTGCAACTGCCATTTTATTTTTTGCCCGCTGCGCTGCAGAATTTTGGTGTGCGGGTGAGCTATGCACTGAATCGCGGCCTGGTCCGTTATCCGCTGGATGACGGCGTTACTACTTTGCCGGCACCGGGATTGTCACGCCATGTGGTGAACGGCGAATTATGGTTCCGCAACCAGAGTGTCAGCGCTGGCCTGACATTAAAGGCGCGTTCGCAATATCTGACGCGGGTGCCGGGCGCAAATGATAATGACCGCGAAGGTGTGAATGCGTCATTAATTACCGGTGCTTATCTGCGCTGGAATGCCAGCCATCAACTGACATTTTCTCTGGATGCCCGCAATCTCGGCAACGAACCCTTTGACCTTTTCGTTGATAAAACCAACCGGGTTTACAGTTATTCCACCACAGGTACAGAAATACTGGCCGGTATCAGCCTGAATTTTTCTGATCACTGAATATTTATCGCCCCTGACCCACTACTGTCCCACAGTTTTTAATCAGCACCATAAGTAGCAAAAACATTGTTTCAACATCAAAGCCTGTTGCCTCCCAGGGGAACTTATCCCCTTGCCGGCAGGCCGACCCCAGCTTCGCGCTTTCTGGGCCGTCACCCTTGAAGCCTTGATATTTACTGGCCGCGCGCCTCATCGGCCATCCATGGCCGGAGCCGCTTGTCCGCATCCCTGCGGACAGACCAGACATATCAGCGGTTTCTGCGGCGGCCCCAGAGGCGCAGAAAACCATCACCGCGATTCCGCTTTTCAAATCAAACGTATTCTTTTAAGTCTCATGTTTCAAACACGGTTTCCTTTGATATGCAGCTGAGCGGATTACTTAAACCGGCGATCGTGCGGCGCCAGACAACCAGATGATTCTGCGGCCTTCAGAGCAAAACCCTGCCCTGGAACGATATAAATTATTGGTGTTTTAAAGTGTCGTTCCGGGGCGAATTGTTTTGCGTGCCGCATAATTATTGCAGTTGGCTGGATGAAGCCGGACGCGCCGAAAAGAGAGGATCGGAAGGAGATACCTCTCCTTGCAGGGGGCCAGGGGCTTGCCCCGGAAAGGCGTTTCAGATTGAAACACAGTAGTCGATGAATGCTGCGGTTTGGAGTGACACAATGTCACTCCAAACTGTGGGACAGCAGTGGCTCCTGACCACTCCCGCCCTGTGGATATCCTGTTAGGAAAACTTCACAGAACTGTAATGTCCCCTTGTGCTGCTTCAGCCGGTCTTCACTGGTGTCTCTCTCAACATAGATCGCATGTTTGGCATGCGGTTTATGTCTTTTTAAATCTGACAAATTTTAAATCCGACAACCAAGTGAACGTTATGAATACTGAAAAAAATCTGAATAAACGCAACGGTCTGTATCTGGCCATGGTCGCGGCCGCTACGCTGATGCTGAGCGCCTGTGGCGACGATAATAACGATGACAACAGCACGGCAGACATCAGTAAACCGGTAATGCCTGCAGGCCTGGGTTTTGAGCAATATGTAGCAGCCCCTGATGCTGCCTATCCTTTGCCGGTGATTTTATACGGTAAAAATAATGGTCACAGTACGCTGAAATACAGCATTCATGACAACCCCTATCCACATGCCCTGAAAGGTATTAACAGCATCTGGAAAGGCACCAGTGACGCTTACCAGAGTGCCGCCAGCGGCAGCGGTCCGGACAGTTATGAAGCCAATCCGATTAAAAATGCAGCGGTCTGGGCGGCCAATATTGCCTACGTTGAAAAAGTGACGGCTGAGCGTTCTGACGAAGCAGCAATCCGCGCTTATCTCGATGACCGCCGCGGTAAAAGCTATTCCGTTGTTGATGGTTTTGGCCCGCTGACCGAAGACTACGTGGCGAACAGCGGCACCTATTACGATATTACCGAACCGACCGTGGCGCAGGTGCTGGAAGACAGCCATTACCTCGGCGACAGTGATGACAGCTGGACTTTTACCGGTGATGAAAACAGCGCGTTCGGCGCAGCCGTACGTTTCACCAATAATGTGCGTTACAACATGGCGGCAACATCAACCAGTGGTTCCAAATATATTTTCTCGACCCCGCGCCCGTGGCGTATGACCAGCACCGGTGCGGTGGAATATCTCGGCAATGATCTGCGTACCTGTATCAACAGCAGTGGTGCACCGGCAGACATTAATTTCGATATTTATAACAGCGATGTCAGTGTGATTCCGGGGCTGGTATGTGCCCGCCGTAAGAGTAACAGCGGTGATGAACAGAGCCTGCGCAAAGACGGTGGTTATCCGAGTGGTCACACCAATGCCGGTGTGGTGTCGTCATTGTCGCTGGCGTATGCCTTCCCGGAACGTTTTGCCGAGCATGTTGTGCGCGGTTCTGAGCTGGGTGAAAACCGTATTGTTGCCGGTATGCACTCGCCTGTGGATGTGATTGGTGGCCGCATTATGGCGCTGATGAGTGCGGCCGATGCGCTGAACACCACAGCAGGTTATGAGTCCGGCCAGGCCGCTTACAACCAGCTGCATGCTTTCTACGAAACCAAAGCCGCAGAAGCGGGTATGAGTCTGTACGACTATGCCCACCGCACTCTGGCAGAAGGTGAAACCGGCAGCGTTATCGAGGCCGACGGCGTTACCGTTAATGCCGATGTGTTTAACAATAATGACTACGACGACCACGCCGCGATCAAGGCGTTATACCGCTTCCGTATGACCTACGGTCTGCCACAGGACAGCAGCCAGACTGGTCAGCCTGCGGTCGTGCCTGAAGGTGCGGAAGCCCTGCTGAAAACCCGCCAGCCTTATCTGTCCGATGCCCAGCGCCGGGCGGTGTTGTTTACCACCGAAGTCGATTCCGGCTATCCGATTCTGGATGACTCCAACGGTTGGGGACGCATTAATCTGGTCGATGCGGCTGATGGTTATGGCGCTTTCCTGGGGGATGTGAGCGTGACGATGGAAGCCAGTGATGGCGGTTTCTCTGCCCGTGACTGGTGGCGCAATGACATCAGCGGCGCTGGCAAACTGAGCAAAGCCGGCAGTGGTCACCTGACGCTGACCGGTAACAACAGCTACAGCGGTGGCAACGTGATTAACGGCGGTACGCTGGAAGCCGCGTCTGCTTCGGCCTTCGGTCAGGGCGACTTGTTTGTGAACTCCGGTACGGCACTGGTTGATGCCCGTGGTGCATTACAGCTGGGCGGCAATATCACCCTGAATGGCGCTGCAGTTCTGAAGCTGGCCATGGATGCTGACAGCACTCAGGTTGCCACTGCTGAAACCCTGTTTATTGATGGTGCCACGCTGACGCTCGATTTTGCCGGCCTGACGCCGCAAAGCGGGGCTGCTTATACCTTGCTGCAGGCAGGTAAGGTTGCCGGTGAGTTCAGCCATGTGGATGCCGGAGATTATGAAGTAATGCTGGAGTACACCGGCACCAGCGTGATTGCCCGCCTGAACTGATCGTTCATGGTGGCGAAAACCAGTGTTTTTCGCCACCGGGTCATGATGGGCCGCTGCTGGCATCTGGCGTGTTACGCAGCGGCCCGTGTTGTCCTGCCGCAGACAAGTTTTAATGTGGTACAAAAGTACCGCAATTGAATTGCGATGGGCCAAATAATAATCATAAATACGAAGGTAACTCTTATGAACAGATCCATGCTGACCGCCGGCATGATGCTGGCCGCACTCTGTGCCGCGCCTGCTCAGGTATCGGCCTCACAGGAAGGCAGCTTCAGTACGCTCACCTACAACGTCGCCGGTTTACTGGAATTGTTTTCCAGTGCGGTATCGCCGCGCCAGAGCGCCACGGAAGAGATCAGTTGTTATATCAACGAATTTGATGTGGTGAACGTGCAGGAAGATTTTAACTATCACGCCGCACTCTATGACACCTGCAACACCCATCCATACCGCTCCGCCACCACCGGCGGCATGGGCATTGGCAGTGGCCTGAATACCCTCAGCCGCTTTCCGTACAGCGACTGGGAGCGGGTCCACTGGGCAGACTGTAATGGCGTTGATTGTTTAACCCCTAAGGGTTTCACCCTGGCGCGCACCCGTCTGGCAGAAGGTGTGTATGTGGATATCTATAACCTGCATACCCAGGCTCAGGTGGGCGATGCCGACCTGACTGCCCGTCGTGGCAATATCCGCCAGTTAATCAGTTATATCGATGCCAATTCTGCCGGTAATGCGGTGATTGTGATGGGCGATACCAATACCCGTTATACCCGTGGCGGCGATAATATCTGGGAGCTGCTGAACCGTGGTTTCAGCGATGCCTGGCTCAAGCTGTCGCGTAACGGCGATGTGCCGGTCAGTGGCGCTGATGCCCTGACCTGTGATCCGCAGACCTCGGCCCCGGATTGCGAAATTGTCGATAAAGTACTGTTCCGCGATAACGGTTTTGTCGGGCTGGATGCGGTCTATCACCTGCTGCGTCAGGACGACAACACCAGCGATGGTCTGCGTCTGTCTGACCACCCACCGCTGCAAACTGACTTTGTTTATTCCACCCCGGCCGACCGCCGGCTGAGCGATCCTTTTGGTGGCCCGCACGGTACGCATTTTAACGATGTGGCGGTATTACCGCAGAATCCGGCTGTAAGCGGCGTAAATATCCGCGCCGGTTCCCGCGTTGACCGTATCGACCTGACCCTGAGCAATGGCTTTGTGCTATCGCACGGCGGTAATGGCGGTACGGATCATGTGCTGAACCTCAACAGTGGCGAATATCTGACCTCACTGCAGCTGTGCAGCGGCCAGAAAGACGGCAGAACCCGTATTTTCTACAGCCGCTTTACCACCAGTCAGAACCGCAGCGTAGCGGCGGGCTCAACCAGCGGCAGCTGTCAGACCTTTAATGCTCCGGCTGGCTGGCAGATTGTTGGCCTGCATGGCCGCGCCGGTGAAGAGCTGGATAAAGCCGGTGTGGTTTACGCACCGTTCCGGGCGGGCAATATTCCGCCAGCGGTGGACTACGTGCAGTTTATTAATAACGCCTCCGGCCTGTGTCTGGATATCAGCAATGCCAACATGAGCAACGGCACCAACGTAGGTCAGTGGACCTGCAATAACGGCAACTGGCAGAAATGGCATTACGACGCCAGCAGCGGATTAATCCGCAGCCAGCAGGACAACCGCTTTTGTCTGGATAATGGCGGCAACTTTGCCAACGGCGCTAACCTGATGATCTGGCAGTGCAATGGCAATGCTAATCAGCGTTTCAGCCTGAATGCCGACGGCTCAGTGGCTATGCGTACATTCCCGGAACAGGTGGTGGATGGTTACGGCAGCAATGCCGGCGATAACGCCGGAACCTGGTATAGCTGGGGTGGGAATAACCAGCGCTGGACGCTGGTGCCTTAACGGTAGGGCTTTTGAAGTGTAATCAGCGCTTCATCATGATTTAAATAAAAAAAATCCCGGAGTATTCCGGGATTTTTTTAACTTAACTGCTTCTTCAGTTCCTGCAACCGCTGTTGCTGCTCTTTACGCGGCAGCGGTGTTTCGCTGTGTTCCGGCAGGGCTTTGGTAATGTCCATCTCAATACTTTCGCCATTCTGCAGGCGCTTTATCAGTATTTCATAATTGCGTTTAAACACCGGGAAGGTTTTTTCTTCGACGTTATTGGCCAGAAAAAACCAGTCGCTGGCACGGCCGGCGTAATACACCGCCGGATGACTCCAGTTGAATTCTTTTTTCGGTGATGGCGCGCGGCAGGCTTCCATAAAGGCGGCATGGGCCGAGGGTAAACCCAGGCTGTCGGCCACGTCGCAACGCGCCACAACTTCATGCACGTTGGGTAAAAAGCTGCTCTCTTTTACCGCTCTTTCGGCGGCGCGCATCATCACGTCACCGCTGTATTCACCCAGCAGGCGCGCCCATAACCGCTTTGCCATAATCATGGTGTCGAGGTCGGGAAAGGCCTTTAAAAACTGGTTGTGATAATTAAAGCGGAACAGCTCAAAAATCTGGTTAATGGCTTCTTTCTGCTCCACGCTCGGCTCATGCGCCTGGGCTTCACCAGCTGGTGTCTTTGAGTCGCTGGACACTTGCTTCAGCTGTTGCGTAACCCGGTTGAGCAGTTGTGTGCTGTCCGGTGTGCGTGCCATAGGATTCTCCTGACGAAGTCTGGGCTAAACGCTTGCCCCATTGCTGTTTAACGTATTGCAGAAAACGGCTGTTCCAGCTGTTGTGTACCTGATTGGAGTCGCGCCAGTAAAGCACAAATTCCGGCACCAGATCCTGAGCAAACTGACGGTCGATATGGCCCATGGCAAGAATGTCGTAGCAGTCTTCGGCCGGTTGCCAGTTATCGGGAATACGGGTGGGCAGGGAGGAGTGTTCCACCGAGGCGCTGTAGCGCGCCCATTGCTGGCGCACCTGCTGAATAAATTTGCTGTTCCAGGTCTTAAACGCATCGCCGCGTTCGGCCCAATAGAGCACAAACTCGGCCACGGCATCGGTAATAAACTGCGGGTCGATACCGGCGCGCTGCAGTATCTGGCAGGCATCCTGACTGGGTTGCCAATCAAGGCTGATGGCGGCGGCTTCATCCTGCACGGGCTTAAACGCACTGCGTTCCTGATGGTTGCCGGGCGGCTGAACACCGCCCTGAAAACCACGTTCAAGGGTACGCTGCTGCTTTTGTGCATCGTTCTGAGTGAATACCCACTGACTCTTCACATGGCGGAAGAAGCGGGTGTTCCAGTCATTGCGGTTTGCGCCCTGTTCCTGCCCCTGCAGAATAAAGGCATCCATTTGCGCCCAGGCAAAGCTGCGCGGTATGCCATGTTGCTCAAGCCGTGCGAGGGTGTCTTCCTGCGGCTGCCAGCGTGATTCCAGCGGCTGTTTAAAGTGGCCCGGCAGGGGGGCTGCAATGGTCTGGCGTGGCTGAGCAGAGGCTTCCGCCTGGGCACGGGATGCCGGTGCTTCGGACGGATAATAAGGCGCTTGCTCGGCGTTAAAGGCGTAAGTCAGGCCGTCGCCATCGGGAAACATCGTGCCCTGCAGGCTGAGCAGGCCTTTATCGAGCAGGCTGCGCAGCACCCGGCGGATGCTGACATCATCCCAGAACGGTAACTGGTTACGCAGCGCCTGATAATGAAGCCGCACCCATTGCTGACCCTGAATACTGGCGGCATCGTTCAGTACGGTCAGCAACACGGCCTCTTCCAGGCCAATGGTCGCCGCCAGCGTTGCCGAGAGGGCAATGGTTTTGTCGGTAAACAGTGGATGACAGGGCATGGTGGTTTCCGTAGCGGGTTTGCGGCCAGAGGGCAGCGGGTGTTTTTGCCGGACAGGCCTGACATAATGGCCGCCCGGCGGATTCTGCCGGCATTGTACTCCGGCGGCCCTGCACTAAATACCCGGCATTCAATATCACTGCAGCATCGCGTACGGTAGTGGCGGTTGCGTTATTGATACCGGCATCACTGGTTGTGGCTGGGCCAAAGCGCTATTGTACCTATTTTCGAGGTGGTTCCCACGCCCATGACACGTCCAACGCGCGCATTAATCAACTGGTCTCACTTCCGCCACAATTACCAATTGGCCAAATCCAGCGTCAGCGGGAAAGCCTATGCGGTGATCAAAGCCAACGGCTATGGCCACGGGCTGGTCAACTGTGCACGCGCCCTGAGCAGCGCCGACGGCTTTGCCGTGGCCTGTGTCGATGAGGCGCTGGCCCTACGCGAAGCCGGTATCCGCCGTCCGCTGGTGGTGTTGCAGGGCGCTTACGACGCGCACGAATGGACACTGGCCGCCGAACACAAAATTCAGCTGGTGGTGCATCACCGCAAACAGCTGCAGGACCGGGCCAGCGCCACGCTGAGTCAGCCGGTAGGCGTGTGGCTGAAGATCAACAGTGGCATGAACCGCTTAGGGTTCCGCGTCAGCGAGGCCGACGACATTCTCGCCCTGATCAGCGCCGACGAACAACTGGAATTGCGCTATGTAATCTCGCACTTCTCCAGCGCCGATGAATGGCAGTCACCGGTACTCGCCACTCAGCTTGATACCCTCTACAGCCACGATTGGCCGGTACCACTGAGCATCAGCAACAGTGCTGGCCTGCTCACCGAAAAACGCATCAACGATGAACTGGTCGCCGAAGGCTTGAGCCGCCCCGGCATCATGCTCTATGGCAGCTCGCCGCTGAATTATAAAAGCGCCGCCGAGCTGGGCCTGAAAGCGGTAATGAGCCTCGAATCGCAATTAATCAGCACCCACGACGTACCCGCTGGTGAAACCGTGGGTTACGGCGGTGACTGGACGGCTGAACGTGACACTCGTGTGGGCGTTGTCGCTATTGGCTATGGTGATGGTTATCCGCGCCATGCCCCGGCCGGCACGCCAGTGCTGGTGGATGGGGTTGAATGCCCGCTGATAGGCCGGGTGTCGATGGATATGATCACCGTCGATCTTACCGACCATCCGCACGCGCAGATCGGTTCGCCGGTTGAGCTTTGGGGTGAACATCTCAGCGTTGACCGTATCGCAGAACTGTGCGGCACCATCAGCTATGAGTTGTTCTGCCAGCTGACGTCACGGGTAAAACGCGTGGCGCGCGAACTGCCCAGCGATGGCGCAACCGTACTTAATCCCTGATCCCTGAATGCGCCATATAAGGACGTAAGGCATGAAAAAATTGCTGTTACTGGCCGCAGCTGTCGCGGCCTATATTTACCTGCCGCTCGGCGACACCCTGAATGACTGGTTTGCCCGTGTCAGTGGTTCCGGTGTGTATGACAGCGCCGGAAATCCACGGGCGGTGTTGCTGATTAACAGCGGTTGCGGCGAGCCCTGCAATGACGCCAGCGCCGAACTGCGCCGCCGTTATATTGATGCCGAAATTGTTGTTACCGACCGCGACCCGCAAGGCGCAGAGCGTTACGGCAACCCGCGTACCGTGCCCACTCTGCTGGTTGGCCGCGAACGTATGCAGGGCTACAACGCCGCTCACTACGCCTCGATTCTGGCCAATAACTTTGGCGAACAGGCTTTAACCGCGCAGGAACAACGCATTTTTGCCAAACACTTTGATGACAACGGCGCTCCGCGCATTGTGCTCTATGGCACCACATGGTGTGGCTACTGCAAAAAGCTGCGCGGCGAATTTGCCGAACATAATGTTGATTATCTGGATTACGATGTGGAAAAACCCGCCAAGCAAACCTGGTTGTTAAAAGCACTGGGCATTGGCGGCTATCCAACGGTATATGTCGGTTATCAGCGTGTGCGCGGCACCGATTATGCGGCGGTTAAAAAACTGCTTTAAACGTATCAGACTTCGTTATTGTCAGGTTTCAGATTATGAATTTTCAGACCCTGCGTACTTACCTGCTGAGCAAGCCCGAAGCGCTGGAGGATTTTCCCTTCGGCCCGGATGCTTATGTTTATAAAGTACAGGACAAAATGTTTGCCCTGCTGTACGAAAAAGACGGCAAAGCGCGCATTAACCTGAAGTGTGATCCGCAGCAGGCGGTGGAATTACGTGATGTATTCAGCGCGGTCATTGCCGGCTACCACATGAATAAAACCCACTGGAATACAGTGCTGCTGGACGGCGATGTGCCCGACGGCGAGCTGGAACGCATGGTCGATCATTCTTACCGGCTGATTTTTCAGAAATTAACCAGAGCACAGAAGCGCTATCTCAGCACCCGTTACAGCGATAAAGAATTATGTGCGGAATAATGCCTGTTTGGCTGTGCAGGACTGGGCTGATCTGAGCTGGGCGTCAGCTCTGTCAGGCTTTTAATTCCGTTCAGGTTTTAACGTCCGGCGAGCGCAAAGCCTTACTGTAAAACCCGGACTGATCAAAACAGCACACCCGCTTTTTACCCGAGGCGAGCATATCGCAGGCGTTTTCGATACGGGTTACACGGGTTTTGGCCTGCGTGGCAGACTCAATCCAGTGAATCCAGTCGACCCGGGCAATGGTGGTTGTTGCTTCCCATACCGCTTTAGCTTGCGGTGAGGCATCAATACGAGCCTGAAAATCTTCGGGCAGCGCAGGCTCCGGCTCCTTTTGCATGGCAGCAATTTCTACAGTGACCGTCTCACCTGTTGTTGCGCCACAGGCCTCATACAGGGTTTTATCCATTTTAAGCCAGTGGCTGAGCTGGCCGTCCGGCTCCAGAGTTACCTGAAACGGGTGATTATTGATGGTGCCTTCGACACTGGTGCGGCCACGGCGGGGCAGCAGATCGCTGACTTCTTTAGGCAGAATAAGAAATGCCCGAAGATCATCACCAGCGGCTTTTGCCGGAGCGAATAACTGCGCGGTAAATATGGTTTTTTCTGCGTCCCTGCTCATAAATAATTCCGTCGGCACTTAATGAGTAACGGAATGATAGTAGCGGCTCAGACTGCGGCTGTTAACCTCTGTGACTGCGCTGCCTGCTTATTATTGTGTAAATTTTATCGCATAACCTTGCATGCCCGGCCTGACCATTCCTCACAATCCCTGACCCAAGCTTAAATTTAAATCCGCATACTGGTAATGGACTCATTTGTTATCAGGTATGCGTTATGGATATTAAAGGACTGGTGAATCTGTTCCTCAGCTCTGCCACGGATCTTGCCCAGCAAGGTAAGCAGGGCGCGGAGAAGGCTTTGAATATTCCTGCCGAAGGCGAGGCGCGCAGTGATACCTTATCGACCCTGGCCAAAGGCGCTTTGGGTGGCGGTGCACTGGGTTTGCTGCTGGGCTCAAAAAGCGGCCGCAAGCTTGGGTCAACTGCGCTGAAGGTTGGTGGCAGCGCCGCGCTGGCTGCTGTTGCCTTTAAAACCTACCAGAGCTGGAAAGCCGGAAAAAACGCAGCGGCTGCTGGTAGCGACCATGATGCCGCACTTCAGATTCCGGCCGCGGCTTTGCCAGAACAGGCCGCTATCAGCGCCCCCGCACCGAGCGAACGTGAAAGCCTGCTGCTGTTATCCGCCATGATTGCCGCCGCCAAAGCCGACGGCCATATCGACGATGCCGAACAACAACGCATCAGCAACGCAGTACAGGCTATGGGCGCAACGGCAGAGGTAAACCGCTTTGTGGAACAGGAACTGCGCAAGCCACTCGACCCGGCAGAAATAGCCGCTCAGGTAAAAACACCGGAAGAAGCCGCCGAAGTCTATCTGGCCTCGGTGTTAATCGTAGATGAACAGAACTTTATGGAAAAAGCCTACCTGCAGGAACTGGCCCGGCAGTTAAAGCTGGAGCCCGGTTTGGTGGCTGAACTGGAAAAACAGGTACCGCAGGCGGGTCAGGGGTGACTGATTGAGGACAGCGGACTTGCGGCAGGTTAAGAAAGGGTAGTGCGGGGTTCTAACGCAAAGTTAATGGGCGCGCTTTAGCGCGTGATCTTGCCCCGATAAAACGGACACGTTCATTTTCATGCTGCTATTTGCTCGTATTCCATCGGTGAGCAGTAACCGATTCCC
>NZ_JAOANI010000021.1:0-1235 GCF_025318105.1 Thalassolituus pacificus | reverse complement strand
TGTAGTGGTCTAATCAATCCGGACACCCGCTTAGGTGATAAAATCACAACCCAAGAGGTGTCCAATGAAAAAACAACGTCGTATTTTTACTGCAGAGTTCAAGCAAGAAGCCGCCAGCATGGTGCTCGATCAGCAGCGTGCTGTTTCCGAGGTTTGTCAGGCGCTGGATATTGGCGATACCACTCTGCGGCGCTGGATTGATCAGTTACAGGAAGAACGCGGCGGTACTACGCCAAAGGGCAAAGCCCTCACGCCCGAACAGCAGAAAATTCAGGCACTTGAAGCCCGAATTAAAGAGCTGGAGGAAGACAAGGTCATTCTAAAAAAGGCTACGGCTCTCTTAATGTCAGACGCGATCAAGCCTACCCGCTGATCGATCGGTTTAGAGAGCGGTATCCGGTTAAGAAGCTGTGCTCACTATTTGATATTCACCGCTCTTGTTATTACGCCTATCGCAACAGAGTAAGCCGTATCAATAGCCAGCGTGTACACCTTAAAGCTCACGTGGCTGAGGTCTTTAAAATCAGCCGTGGCTCACTTGGAAGCCGGGGAATTCGCGACAAGCTGAACGAAAATGGCAGCCAGGTGAGTCGCTATATGGTCGCCCGCTTAATGAAAGAGCAGCGCTTAGTCAGCAAACAGCCCGGAGCACATAAATATAAACCAGCAACGGCAGAGCATCTGTCGATTCCTAATCGTCTGAACCGTAGGTTTACCGTGACGGCACCCAATCGGGTCTGGTGTGGCGATATCACCTTTATACGAGCCGGTGGACGCTGGATTTATCTGGCCGTTGTACTCGATCTGTACGCCCGTAAAGTGGTGGGCTGGGCGATCTCTGATAAAGCGCAGACAGAGCTGGTCATTAAGGCTTTGGATGATGCGTATCGTCGACGAGGGAAACCATCCGGTGTGACGTTTCATTCCGATCAGGGCGCTCAATATACAAGCCTGAAGTATCGGCAACAGCTGTGGCGTTACAGGATGCAGCAGAGTATGAGTCGCCGCGGAAACTGCTGGGATAATGCGCCGATGGAGCGTTTATTCCGAAGTCTGAAAACCGAGTGGATACCGGATAAGGGGTATCGTTCGGTGATGGAAGCAAAAATGGATGTGGGCCGGTATCTGATGCATTACTACAACGGCTACAGGCCACACAGGGCTAACAATGGGCTGAGCCCATCTGCAGCCGAAGAATTACTTAAGACCGTGTCCGGAATTAGTTGACCACTACA
>NZ_JAOANI010000002.1:0-241959 GCF_025318105.1 Thalassolituus pacificus | reverse complement strand
AAGTCTTTCTTGGCTGAGTATATTTTGGCATTGGACACCTCGTCAGTTTGACTTTGGTGTCCGTTAAAGCGGGGGAAGATCACAGTCCCTAGCAACCGTTTGTTAGGGTTAATCATTTATAAACTCTTCCAGGTATCTATCAAAAGCGGGATAACGTCCTGTTCCAGAAAATTCTTTCTCTAAAAATAAAAGGTATGCTGCACCTGATGGGTTTTCCTGAAGTGATTTTGTATTCTTGTAGTTTTTATAGGCTGCAATTGCCCCTATAACCATAGAAGTGCTGAATGAATATAGAGAAAAGGGATCGCCACCCACGCCAAGTAGTGCGCCATAAACGCTAGCTGAAGTAGGGACGCCTATTGAAAAAAAGCTACCAACATCGTCCTTATTTAAGAAACCTTGCGATGCCTTTAGATCTTGCTTTGCCTGCTCGAGATCCTTTCTGAAGTCATTAATTATGGTCTTTCCGTGATCAATTGATTCACACTTATATAGTTGTTCAGAAAACTTGCTAAGCTGCAGTTTAAAAGCTGATTTTTCATCTTTAGAATTTTCCGAAGCTTTGATTACAGCACTCATGGGTATTGAATCAATATTCAGGGGGAGAAGGTTTTCGAAAATTAATGAAGAATAGAATCCCTCAGCTTCGCGGTCATAGAGAAAATCATCAAAATTTGCAGCTTCGGAGAAATAGGAGCTAACAGCAAAAGAGTATTTGTCATCCGTGCATCGAGCTAGTTGTCTACGCTTTGCTACTTCGGTAGACAAAAAGAACATATACCCTCTAACAACTTCCCTTGGCAAGGTCAAAAAACCCTCATCTGACTCTCCTTGAGCGTATTTTTCCAGCGTAGGGTAAAGTGTCGAGTCAATTTTCTCTGGGTGAAGGTAAGCATACTCATCATACTCAAGGCCAGCAGGTTTATATTGCATGCCATCCAAAAAATCTTGAAAGTCTTGAGCAATACGGCTCATATCCTCTTTTTCTAGAGAAACTGCTCTTACAAGATCATTGTCACACGCCCTAAGAACTTCATCTGAATCTTTTGGGGTATAACTCGCCGGGACGATTCGATAGACGTTATCCCAAAGTAAAATGGCGGACTTTAGCCATTTCTCATTTTGAATTTCTATATGAGGATAATAAAGAATTGAATCTCGCATAATGTTCCCTAGAACCCTAACAGTTTCTTAGTAGGTATGCTCATTAACACACCTAAGCCCTTATTCAGATTCCCAGCCTAACCCATTGTCCGGGCTGTAAAAATCATCGTTATTCTCTTTCTTGTCAGGATATAAACGCGCCTGCGTGTTTTTCCCCTGAAACGCTCTTTACACTTTGCGCATTATTGTTTTCTTTTTATTTCAGCCACGCTGCCGCCCATCCTTATATACGCAGGGCAGGAATTGCGTGGCTTTCTTATTCGGGATTGTAAGCGGGGAGGGCGGTTGTTCCCGGTCGTCTGACTCTGTCGTATTAACGATCTGGCGCATCCCTGCTGTGGATCGAGAGTACTGAAATTCGCGGATGGGTTCAATAATTGATAGAAATGGTTGCAAGTGGCAAAAGGCGACAGTGTCGGTATTTCCGCTATCAGGAACGGTTTGGCCGGCGGGCAGGGTATCGGTGAGGGATGTCGGAGGGATAAGATGGAAACGGTTAGCGAGGCTTTTTAGTGTCTGGAATTGTAGTGGCCTGGCATTATAGTAGCCTGGAATTGTAGTGGTTTAGCATTTCAGCTGGTCACGTACCCGCATCAGGGCAAAGCCCAGCAAATTCTGGCCCTGCCAGTTATGTGGCTCAGAGGCTGTCGGATCGTCGGCCGTCAGGCCAATTCCCCATACTGCATCCACAGGGCTGGCCTCTACCAGAATGCTGTCCCCGGTATCGAGCAGAAATTCCTTCAGCTCCGGGTTTTGCGAAGCAGAACCGTCAATTTGGTACCACACTTCATTTTTTATTAAGAATCGCTGTTAAGCGGTTTATGAGAATCATCCAGCCATGACTTTATATCCTGTACAACGTCGTCAACCCTGCTGCTTCCGTCGGGCCTTTTAAATGAATGATCAAGGTTGTTATACATCTTAAATTCAATATTGGGCTGGTCTTTAGCGAGTTCTGTCGCTTGCTCCTGAGCCAGACGTACGGAAACATTTTTATCCATCCCCGACTGAATGAGTAACATTGGGGTTTCTACTTTGGAAAGTATTGCGGTCTGGTCAATTTCAAACATGTTTCGCCACCACCGGTAACCATGCCCGCTCATACTCAGCTCAAAGGGTTCGCTGTTGAGGATATGTTTATAAAAGCCGGTAAAGCCATTCGCGGCTTCCTGGTATGCCTCAGCGGATGGCGACTGGGATTTTATATTGTGCAAAACATCGTCTATAAATTTGGGGGCACCACCGTTGAGTGATACGGTGGCATTAATGTAACTCAATTCTGACGCGAGCAGGTTGGCAACGACAGCACCTTCACTCCCTCCGAGCAGGACGATTCTTTTATATTTTCTTTCTTTGCGTAAGGTGCTTAACACCTGGGTGTAGTCTTTTACCCTCTGCTTTGGTGAGTCGTTTTCGATATAGGCAGCAGGGCAGTCATCCCTTTCAGAAGCGTTGCTCCAGGGTAATTCGGCGCTAATGCCATATTTCTCAACCGTTAAAATACTGGCTTGCGGTATAACCGCTGAGAATTCGCTGTTAATCCGCTTGTTGTGGCGGACGCTGTTGCAATCGGAACCCTGTATTAATACCAGCAGTGTCTTCTCCGGGTTATCCTGAGCAAGCAGATAGTAGGTGATGTTTGTACCATCGTTTCTGGCTATCTCGAAGGATTCCGTAGCAGGTAAGCCTCGGGAGAAGACCGCCTGAGAGATGAGCAGTACGAACAGCGTTAAGGCTTTAATGTTCATGCGATCATGAAGACAGAATAACCAAACAACCAGAGAATCTGGAAGCCGTAACTCAGCCGCTGGTGAGTGCCCGGGTTGGTTCTTTCTTTAAAGGATACGCTCAGCCGGTATGTAAAATAAAAACAGCCAAGCAGGCAGATTAATGAGAATACTCGGATGGCTGTCGGGTTAGTATCCGAAAATACTGCAATTGCCGGGGCAACAATAAACGACAGCAATAGAACCACTCCTGACCAGGAATGAATCTGGCAAGGTATGGTCGGGGTCGTGGTATATGGGTCCGCATCCATAGGGAAAAAGCCACAAACCCAGGTACTTAACCCATGAATGACAACCATAATACCGATTGCAACGGTTGCGGTGCTCTCTGCATAGGTGCTGATCAGGTAGTATCCAAACAGGATAAATAAGAGCCCTAAAGGATAATTGTTGATCAGTGGAGAGAGTTTCTGGGTTGGACTGCCAGCAGCACCCAGCTCGCTGCAGAATTGCCTGGAATGGCTGTAGTTCGGATAGAACAATGAGGCAATAATAACGCCTGCTACAATCCAGATGGAAGCAATGATTCCCGTGTAAGAAATAAAGCTAAGCACGTTTAAATTCCCTCTGACAGTTGGTCATTTAATGCCGGGCCGGTTTCGCCGCACAAACAGTTCAGTCGCCCCTTTTACACCATTATCAGGCGTGTTTATCGCTGCTCATAGTGTCTGTTGTTGAGTGGGTAGTCAATGCGTGGGAGGAGAGGCTGGGCTGGATTGAACCTGCGGGATGCTTGCAGGTATGCCGGTTCTGCGTTTCTTTATCCGGATTGTGGATAGGTTTCGTTGCCAGAGAGCCGTGCCTGGCCGAAGAGCGGCACTCTCTGCATCAATCTGTGTCGCCAATCTGTTAGAATCCGGCGACTGAACTCCAGAGGCCCGTGCCCGCTTTGACCAACAGTAACCTACCTCCCAATACGCCTTCCGGCCTTGCGCTTGCTGTGCCTTCTGCACAGGAACAGCAAACGGCGCAGGTAAGCCGGGCACCGCAGCTGACACCGCAGCAGGCACAGGTGATTGCGCATCAGCAGGGTCATGCCAAGGTGGTGGCGGTGGCGGGTGCGGGTAAAACCACCACGCTGACGCACTTTATTGCTGCCCGTCTGAGCGAGGGCGTAAGCCCGCGGCGTCTGCTGGTGCTGATGTATAACCGCGCTGCGCGGGAGGATTTTGAGGCCAAGTTAGGTCGCTTATTGCCTCGTCAGGCGTTGCCCGAGGTACGTACCTTTCACTCTCTGGGTTTGCGTATTTACCAGCGCTTAATTGCTCAGGGTGTCTTGCCGCCGTTTCAGGGCAAACCGTTATCCGATAGCGAAATGGAGCCCATTGTCTGGCGTTTACTGCAGCAACTGGCGGATGACGATACCCGCCAGGAAATTCTGTCGCAGCGGAAAAAATGGGTCGAACCGGCACTGGCCTTTATTGATCTGGTGAAATCCGGTCTGCAGCCACCGGCTGAGGTATTTGAAGCGCTGGAACTGCCCGACAGCTGCAAAATCTTTATCGACCTGTTTGATCTGTTTGAAGACTGGCGCCGTCAGCAACGGCGTATCAGCTATTCCGATATGCTCTACGATCCGGTCATGGCCTTTATTTATCAGCCGGAAGTCGCCGCGCAGTTTGGTGGCCATATGCAATGGATTCTGGTGGATGAATATCAGGATATTAATGCCATTCAGCAGCATCTGCTGGAAGTACTCTACGGTGGCCGCGGTTCGGTGATGGTGATCGGTGACCCGGATCAGACGATTTATGAATTCCGTGGATCAAAGCCGGAATTTATTGTGCAGAAGTTTGATCAGCAGATGCAGCAGGTCAGCACTTACCAATTACCGCATACCTTTCGCTATGGTCATGCGTTATCGCTGTTGGCCAATCATCTGATAACCCATAATAAAGAGCGTGAGCCGGTGTTGTGTTTATCACATCCGTCCACGCCGCAGACGAAAGCCAAACTGCATTTTGCCCGTTATGAACCGGCGCTGATTTTAACCCTGATTAAAAGCGAGGCAGAAAAGCAGCCACTGGAAAACATCGCCGTTATTAACCGCTTATGGGCGTTATGTGCGCCGATAGAGCTGGGGCTTTTGCAGGCTGGCATTCCGTATCAGCTGCATAATTCGCAGTCGGTACTGGATCGCTGGGAGCTGCAGATTTTCTGGATCTTGCTGGAAATCTCGGCCGGGCGTTTTGCTGCGCGTAATACCGAGCAGCGTACCGATGCCTGGCTGCAGGTATTAACCACGCCTTATCCTAAGATTAAACGCTCAACGCTGGAGCAGATTGCCCGCACGCTGGCGCAGGCCGATGCCGATTTTGGCGAGGCCTTGCAGGCGGCGGTGCCGGACGATATGAGTAAATGGCAGCGTCAGCAGCTGGATGCCCGCGCTGAAATTCTTGCCAGTGCTGAGCATGTAGCGATGCCTGCTCATCGTTTATTGCAGCAGTATATTGATCAGTCGGGGCTGGAAGATGGTATTGCCGACAGTGCGTTTTCGGCGCAGCAGATTGAAGACCGGCTGCAAACCATTAAAGCCTTTGTGCGTTTTATGCGTGAGTCGGAGCAGAGCAGCCGAACGGCGCTGGATTATTTACAGCAATTAAAAGCGCAGCGCCTGAAGCAAAGCCGCGAGCGTAAAGGCGGAGTGCATTTAACCTCGATACATAAAAGCAAAGGCCTGGAATGGCCGGTGGTGATTATTCCCGGTTTAAATGCCCATTATTATCCTTATACCCCGGAAGGTGAGTTCACTACCCCAGCCAGCGAAGAAAGTGAGCGGCGTTTACTCTATGTGGCGATGACCCGCGCCATACAGCAACTGCATTTAATTGCGCCTGATCCCCAAAAAGATCAGAAGCGCGGGCCGGGGCAAAGTTCGGCACGGGATTGGAGCAGCCGTTTTCAGCAGGAATTAATGGTTGAACGCAGCGTTGATATGGCTCGCGCCATCTATGCCGGTGACGACTCCGTTGCGCTGAAAGTTCAGCATGGCAGTCCGGCGGATTGGCTGCAGAATTACTGTCAAACGCTGGATATTCAACTGAATTTTACCCTCGACACGTCTTCTGCCATTGGCCGTGAAGGCAGCGTACAGCGCCGTGCAGCTCCGGGTTATCCGAAAGCACCTGCCAATTATATTATTGAACAGAAATACTCCGCCGCAGCAACACAGCGCCGTATCCGTCACGATACTCTGGGCAGTGGTGTCGTACTGGCGGAAGATGAGCGTTATATTAAAATCCGTTTCGACGGCGAAGCTCAGGCGCGTACGCTGGATAAAAAAACCGCCAGTGCCTTTATGGAAAATGAATAACCGGCCAGGTCGGTTTATTGCCTGTAAGCAATGCCGATAAGCAGCAGGAGAAAAGAGACATGAAGTCATTACTGCGCATTATTTCAACCACGTTGTTTGTTACCCTGGTGGCAGCATTAGCGCTGGAATTATTCTGGCTGAACAGTACGGTCGAACAGCGCCAGCAGTGGCTGAGTTTAAGCCCACTGCCGCTGGCGATTAAACCCAATGGCTGGTTGTTGCCACAATTAGTTAATGCTCGGGCTGCCGCCGATTCTCCGTCGGCCAATTTAACCGCTAATACATCCGTCAGTGCTCAGCGCTTATCCGATCAGTCTTTATCAGCCCACTCTTCATCAACTCAGTCGGCAGCAACTCAGTCGGCATCAACTCAGTCGGCATCAACTCAGTCGGCATCAACTCAGTCGGCATCTAATCATTCGTCATCTACTCGCAGCGTACCGGGAAAAAGTCTGGTGGCAGACGTGGCCGAGACCCTGCACAGTGGTTATCGCAGCCACGGTAATTATCAGTGTGTGCGGCCGCCAACGCAGGATATCCGCGAGGTTGAGCGGGGGGCGGTCTATCGCTGGACCGACAGCCAGGGCAACGTTCATTTTGGTGATCGTCCGCAGCAACAGAATGCCGCCGAAGATCTCAGTAAACAATACGCGGCGGCCACGCAGGGGGTGCGTCTTTTAATGGAATACCCTGGCTGGGCTGGTGACGCGCAGCTGGAGTTTCAGTTGCGGCGCGAGGCGGATTTACTGTATCGGATATTAACGCGCTTTATTCCACAGAGCGCCTGGCGGCAGATCAATCTGAATCTGGTGTTGTTTGCCTCTCAACGCGCATTTGATGAATTTCGTCAGCAGCAGGGAGCGAACAGCGGCTGGATGGCTTATTACAGTGGTGGCCATAATCAGGCGTATCTTGCCCGTCAGCAGCGTGACGAGTGGACACTGCGCATTGCCCGCCATGAAATGACCCACGCAATGATGACCGGTATGTTGGGCAGTACACCTATCTGGCTCAGTGAGGGCATGGCGGAATATCTGGAGCGCTTGCAGTGGCAAATGAATTCCGCTCAGGTAAAAGCCGATGACGCACGTTTCCGCCAGTTGAGCCTGCGCGGGCTGACGGGTTTCAGTGAGCTGGCCGGGCGCAACCACGAAGAATTTAACGGTATGGCGCAGGAAGATAATTACGCCCGTGCCGCAGCGATGGTGTTCTTTCTGCTCGACCACGACGATGGCAAACGTTGGTTGCGGCAAACGCTGGGGCATTACGCACAGAACCCTTGTGCGCCTTTTGCACCGGCGCGGTTTTTTAATCAGGCTTATCCCGGTGGGCTGGCGGCGGTGAACGAACGTTATGCCCGCTGGCTGCAGGATGGTCGCTTCAGCACGCATTATTACTGATCACGATGCGTGTCTTTTGTGGCATTTTTTCTGGCCGTGGCGCATGAGGCTGATGTATCTGATGACGTGTCATATCAGCGGTTCGAATATACCGGACATTACTGCAACGCATACCGCGTTATGGTCTGTGAGCGGCGGCGGGGGGTGGTACTCAGATAACCAGTTGTTATACTGGGCGCTTTCGTAGAGATCGGTCGTACAGGTTTATCCGGGTCGCCTTTGCGTAACGCCACAACGCCTTGTGTAAACGAGGCGGTTATATTTCAGTCCGGTGATGCCGGGCCCAACAAGGACAACACCTTATGACCATTGCACAACATAAAATCGTAACCATTCACTACAAAGTTGTTGATGTTGCCAGCGGCGAAGTCATCGATTCTTCTGAAGGTGGTCAGCCTATGACTTACCTGCACGGTGCCCAGAACATTATTCCGGGTCTGGAGCAGGCACTGGAAGGTAAGCAGGTGGGTGATGAGTTTGAAGTAACCGTTGCTCCTGCCGATGCATACGGCGAGTACAGCGAAGACCGCGTACAGCAGGTGCCAATGGCTGCGTTCGAGGGTGTCGAAAAAGTTGAGCCTGGTATGGCCTTTACCGCCCAGACGGAACACGGCCCGATCAACCTGATCGTAACCGAAGTTGACGAAGCGGTTGTAACCGTTGATGCCAACCACCCTCTGGCTGGTAAGTCTCTGAGCTTCAGCGTTCAGGTAGAATCTGTACGTGACGCCAGCGAAGAAGAACTGGCCCATGGCCACGTTCACGGTGAAGGTGGTCACCAGCACTGAGTATTTATCCAAGGATAAAATGCTTAAAAAAAAGCCGGCGCATCTGCCGGCTTTTTTTATGTTTTTTTATGAGTCTTTTATGGATTTTTAATGTTTTTTGGCGTGTATTTATTGCTGCTGAAAAATTAAATAATACTGGATTATTGTCCGCTGGCTTTTTTCAGATCGAAGGGTTCGGCAATATCCACGGCAACCACGGTACCGGCTTTAACATCGGCCAGTGCGCTGACTTCATCCAGTGCATCACCCCAGACGTTGCAGGCGTTGGGTAAGCGGATTTCACCGTGGCGTGAGATGGGGGTTGGGCCAAAACCAATGACAATGCTGCTGCCATCTGCCCAGAAGGCAATATCGCCAGGTTGCACAATATTCACCGCATTATCTTCGCAACTGACCCGTATGGGGCAGTCGAAAATCACTTCCTGTCCCCAGGTCTGAACGGTCGCGGTAAAAGGCACCGCCTTAAGAATGGCCTGAGCGGTAGGGGTGCGGCGTAATGCAATACGAATTTCGTGATTTTCAAAGCGCATGGCCAGTATTGTCATAAAAAATTCCCCGTCTGATCAGTGAAAACCGGCGGCATAAATGCACCCGCCAGCGGTTGGCTGGCGGTGCGTTTCCATTGCAGCTGGGTCTTTGATCAGACTAGCAGAGCGGCTTTTTTGCCGCGCTGATTTTCTTGGTTTTCAGGCGACGGCCCGGCTGTCAATGATTGCCTTGTTAATAGTAAACAGGATGGCATTGAGGCTGGCCGAGAGGGTGTCACCATCCTGAGCGACGGCGGTGTAGCGGCTGCCGCGGATGCTGGCCTGAACAAAGGCCATGGCGGTGGCATCGGAACCTTCACTGATGGCCTGCTCGTCAAACTGGACAATCTGTACGTCAATGCCGGTGGCTTTGTGCATGGCGTCGGCGAAAGCGCTGATGGCACCGCTGCCATGACCATGAATAAGCGTTAACTGGCTGCCGTCATTAATAGACGCCTGCACATGATACTGATTGCCCTGCTTGTCGATCTGGTAGCCCGCCAGCGAGTAGCGGCCATCGTTGTTCATAAATTCGGCTCGGAATACGTGCAGAATCTGTTCAGGGCTGAGTTCGCCTTCCTGCATTTCAGCGCGGCGCTGAATCGGTTGCGCTAACTCAATCTGCATCCAGCGTGGCAAGGTGGCACCAATCTGCTGTTCGAGCAGATAAGCCGCGCCGCCTTTACCCGACTGGCTGTTAACGCGGATGACCGACTGGTAATTGCGGCCAAGATCACGCGGATCAATCGGCAGGTAGGCCACATCCCAGGGTTCGTCGTCCTGCTGCTTGCTCAGGCATTTACGGATGGCATCCTGATGGCTGCCGGAGAACGCGGTGTACACCAGCTCGCCGAGCCACGGATGGCGTGGGTGAGTCTTGATGTTGGTGCAGGCTTCCACGGTGGCGATGATGTCATCGGCCATGCTGATGTCCAGCTGCGGATCAACACCCTGGCTGTACAGGTTCATCGCCATGGTGACGATGTCCATATTGCCGGTGCGTTCGCCATTACCAAGCAAAGTGCCTTCGATACGATCGGCCCCGGCCAACATGGCCAGCTCTGCTGCCGCCACACCACAGCCACGGTCGTTGTGGGTGTGAATGCTGATGATCAGGCTGTCACGTTGATTGACATGATCGCAGAACCATTCGATCTGGTCGGCGAACACGTTGGGCATCGAGCTTTCAACCGTGGCGGGTAAGTTGAAGATGGCTTTCTTTTGCGGCGTTGGCTGCCAGACGTCGATCACGGCGTTACAGACCTCAACGGCAAACTCGACTTCGGTGGTGGAGAAGCTTTCCGGTGAGTACTGGAATACCCACTCCGTTTGCGGGTAACGTTTGGCTTCGCTGGCGACTTTACGCGCACCGTTCACGGCGATGTCGAGGATGCCCTGCTTGTCGAGATTAAACACGCGCTGGCGCTGCACCGGCGAGGTGGAGTTATACACATGCACCACGGCACGGCGCACACCGGCGAGGGCTTCGTAGGTGCGTTCGATTAATTCATCACGCGCCTGCACCAATACCTGAATGGTGACATCCTCCGGAATCTGGTTGGCTTCGATCAGCCAGCGCACGAAGTCGAAGTCCGGCTGTGAGGCGGCCGGAAAGCCCACTTCAATTTCTTTAAAACCCATGCTGACCAATAAGGCCCACATTTGCTGCTTCTGGGAAACGGACATGGGTTCGATCAGCGCCTGATTACCATCACGCAGATCAACTGAACACCACAGCGGAGCGGTGGTCAGAGTCTGGTCCGGCCAGCGGCGATCGGTTTTAGCGATGACGGTTGCGGGGCGGTACTTACGATGGTTAAAGCGGGCGTTGGTCGGGGTATTCATATCCGGTCCTTGCTTAGATTTTAAATAATCTGGTTATTTATTGCGTCATTTCAGGTTTTAAAGCCCATTGGTATTTCTGTGGTTACTGTTTGCGGTAGGGGCCTTTTGGGTCTTACCTGCTCAATCGCTTATGGCGGTTGATGCGGATGCGGTGTCTTGTGAACGCCGCTGGTCAGATGCCTTCCGGTAAAGAAGATGATCTGGTTAACAGTATGTGCACAGTATATGCGGCATCATGGCGCTTATGATTGCAAAGTTGCTATCGTTTACCCTTAATTTTGATACAATATTGCGTAAAAAATATTAATGTTAGTTAATTGTGCTAATGTTATTCAGTGGCATGGATTGCCCTGACTGTGGCGCGTTGTATCAGCACTTAAAAGGTCGTTTTATGAACACAGATATGCCTAACGGCATGGCCCGGCTGGATCGTATTGATCAGCGTATTCTTGAATTGCTGCAACAGGATGGCAGCCTCAGTAATCTGGAACTGGCGGATAAAGTCGGCCTGTCGCCGTCGCCCTGTTCACGTCGGGTAAAAGCGCTGGAAGAAAGCGGTATGATTCAGGGCTACCGTGCCCATCTGGATGCCCGGCGTCTGGGGCTGGATCTGCTTGCGCTGATCTCCATCAGCATGGATCGCCATACGCCGGAGCGTTTTGATAACTTCGAGTCACAGGTGGCGGCCTGTCCGGAAGTGCTGGAGTGTTATCTGATTACCGGCCAGTCGGCGGATTACGTATTAAAAGTGATCGTGCGCGATATGAATGCGTATCAACAGTTCCTGTTAGGTACACTGACCCGCATTGAAGGCGTCAGCGGTGTGCATTCCAGCTTTGTGATGCGCAAAGTGGTGGATCGCACGGCACTGCCGTTAGCGGCACGCTGATGCGACGACCACCTTTGTAAGGAGACTATGGTGTTAACCCAGATTGTGTTGCCGCTGGCACTGGCGATGATGATGCTGGTGATGGGGCTGAGCCTGCGCCCGGCTCACTTTGTTGCCGTGGCGCGTGAGCCAAAACTGATTCTGCTCGGTCTGGCGCTGCAATTGTTGCTGCTACCGGCGCTGGCTTTCCTGTTGGTGCTGGTGCTCTCGCTACCGGCCACGCTGGCCATAGGTCTGGTTATTCTGGCGGCTTGTCCGGGTGGTGCCACTTCCAATGTTATCAGTCATTTAAGTGGTGGCGATGCGTCGCTGTCGGTTACGTTGACCGCCCTGATTACCTTACTGGCCCCCCTGACTCTGCCGCTGTGGGTGAATACCCAACTGCAGTGGCTGAATCTGGATCAGCTTGATCTGTATTTACCCTGGCTGCCAACTCTAATGCCCTTATTACTGGTTACGGTACTGCCGCTGTTGCTGGGAATGGCCTTGGCCGCCAGCTATCCGCAGCGCGTATCGCCGGCATTGCCGTGGCTGAATCGTCTGTCGTTGCTGTTGTTTATGGCATTGGTCATCGCCATGGCCGTCGCCAACAGCGAGCGTCTGCCGCAGTTATGGTCGCAGGCGACACTGGCCTGTCTGGGCTTGTGTTTGTTGGCCATGATGAGTACGGCACTGATTAGCCGTCTGCTGCAACTGGGCGAGCGCCGCAGCATTACGCTGATGGTGGAAGTCGGAATTCAGAATGCCGGTACCGCGATGCTGATCAGCGCAACCATCCTGCAGCGACCGGACCTGGCGCTGGTGGCGTTGTTTTATGGCATCCTGATGAACTTACCGGCGTTGCTGCTGATTGGCCGCCGGATGTTGCGTCAACCGGTTGCCGTCGCCATGCCGATGGGTGGATCTTCGCTATAATGAGCAAAGCCTATTTTTACCGCCGTGGTCTCCGGGCGGTGTTTACCTGCAGGGGCATATTTTGACCAGTCGTCTGTCATCGATAGAAAGTAAGCTGACCTTTTATGTACTGAGCTTCAGCATTGTTCTGGGCGTGTTATTCAGCGCCGCGCAAATTGGTTTTGACTACACGGCCGAGAGCCGTCGTTATCATGAGCTGACCGCGCAATTGCTGGAACGACAGAGCGGACCGGCGGCACTGACGCTGTACAACTATGACAGCAGTTCGATGAAAAGCATCCTCGACAGCCTGCTGATGAATCCGGCGGTGGTGGCCAGTGTGATTGTGGAAAACGACACCGGCTTTGAGCAACGCTCGGGTCTGAGCAAGCGCGAGCTGAGCGATACCGCCAACTCTTTCTATTACCGCGCCCACGATGTCGAGCTGCTGGAACCGGCCATTTATTCGAAAAATTCGCGCGTGATCGGCTATCTGATTGTGTGGTCGGATGAACGCCTGACCCGTCAGGGCTTTGAACGCCGTGCCGGTATTACCCTGCTGTTGGATGTACTGCGTAATATTGCCCTGGCGGTGGTGCTGATTCTGGTATTCCGCGCGCGCCTCACCAGCCCGCTAAAACGCCTGATGGAACGTCTGATGGCGATTGATCCGCGCCAGCCCATCAGCGCACCGCTGGTGGTCGAAGGTTCATTGCGCAACAGCGAGCTGGATGACCTGGCGCATAAAATGAACGATGTGCTGCGCGCCATGGAAGGTGAAATCAGCCAGCGTCAGCAGGCCGAAACCCGTGTCCGTCAGCTGAACGAACAGCTGGAAGAAAAAGTCAAAGCCCGCACCCAGGCTCTGAATGACAGCAACAGCCAGTTGCAGAGCAGTCTGGACGAATTACAGCGCACCCAGGATTTACTGCTGCAGGCGCAGCGAATGGCATCGCTGGGTCATCTGGCAGCGGGTATGGCCCATGAAATCAACAACCCCATTGCCGTGGTGTATTCCAACATTGCCACGCTGAGTGAATACCTGACCGAATTGATTGCACTGGCTGACCAGTACCGCACCGCCGAAGGCGGCATTGCCGACAAGGCACTGGCACAGGCGCTGATCCAGATGCGTACGGCCATTGATCTGGATTTTGTCCGTGACGATGCGCCGGATCTGGTGCGTACCTCCAAACAGAGCCTGGAACGGGTCCGTAATATTGTCAGTGAGCTGCGTACCTTTGCCATCAGCGAAAATCAGCAGAAAGAAACCGCTTCGCTGGATGAGTTAATGCAACAGGCCATGGCCGAGCAGAACATCAGCCAGCGTGACGACTTGCGCGTATACAGCCATCTGCAACAGCTGCCGTTGGTGCCCTGTATTCCAGAGCAGGTGCGGCTGGTGTTCAACAACATTCTGCATAACGCTGCCGACGCCATGCCCAGTGGCGGCACCGTTGAAATTGCCGGTGACATGCAGGACGAATGGGTGGCGATCATGGTAAAAGACTCCGGCACCGGCATGAACGAAGAAGACCTGAGCTGCGCGATTAACCCATTCTTTACCCGCAAAGAAATCGGTCAGGGTACCGGCCTGGGTCTGACCGTTGCCTATAACGTGATGGTGAATCACGGCGGTGAGCTGTTAATCGACAGTTCTCCGGGCAAGGGCACCGTCGTTACCCTGCGTTTCCCGCGCCACTGATTCTTTATTTGCTTTTCACCAACGTCTTTTCATGCCGTTCTTATGCCTCGGCCATGCGCTGAGGCTCATCCATCGTCACCAGCTCCTGCAGTAATTCCCGTAACCAGCGGTGTGCCTGATCGCGCTCGCGGCTTTGATGCCAGATCAGCTGTAACGCTACCGGCGGGCAGGCAAAGGGCAGCGGAGCCATTTGCAGTTGCTGCTGCCATGGGCTGTGTCTGACCAGCCGCTCCGGCACCACCGCAATAAGATCGGTACTGGCAACCACCGGCGGAATCGACACAAAACTGCTGACCCAGAGCTGCACCTGGCGTGGCAGATCTTTATGCCCCAGCAGTTGCTCAATCGGTGTGCCCTGACGGTTGCGCGGTGACAGGCTGACATGTTGCAGGGCGATAAAATCGTCGTAGCTGAGATCGGGGCGGAACTGCGGATGGATACGGGCGGCAATCACCACCAACGATTCCTGCAGCAGCGGCGCATGGCACAGCCCAGGTTGCGGCTGATCAACATAATCGATCGCCAGATCGAGGCGGCCATCCTGCAGGCGCTGCACGATCTCCGGGCTCTGATCGGTTTCTATCTGCAACGCCACACCCGGTGCGCGCTGCCGCAGTTGCTGCATTAGCCAGGGCGCGGCCAGATATTCCACCGCACCATTGGCGCATAAGCGAAAATGGCAGCGACTGGTGGCGGCATCGAAGCTTTGCTGGTCGGCCCAGCCCTGTTCAATCAGTTCCAGCCCGTCACGGACTTTGGCATACAGCTGTATCGCGCGCGGAGTCGGTTTCAGGCCGCTGGCGGTGCGCACAAATAAATCGTCACCCAGTTGCAGACGCAGACGTTTCAGGGCGTTACTGACCGCCGGCTGGCTGAGGTGCAGGCGTTCAGCCGCGCGGGTCAGATGCTGTTCTTCCATTAATGCAGCAAACAGCGGCAGCAGATTCAGATCGAGGGAACGCAGGCTCATGGCTTTCTCACGCATTATTCATAATGGTGATAATACATTTTTTAATTATTGATTGGCCTTTATTTATCGGGCGGCGATAGAGTGGTGGCAGCTTAAAAATAATAACAACAGATATACGACAGGAGATGCTTATGGCCTTTGATCATCTGGCCTTCCGCGCCCGTTACCGTGCCTCTATTGCCAGCTTTTATTCCGGCGGTCTGCATGCGCTGGTGGTCGCGGCTACCGGACTGGCTGTCATCATTTACAGCTTCAGTCAGGTGGAACAGGGCACTGTCGGCGAGTGGCTGTTACTGCCGCTGACTATGGTGCTGGTGAATTTCGGCGAATACGCCACCCACCGCTGGCTCGGACACCATAAAACCGGCATTGGCCGGCTGTTTTATTCGCGCCATACCGGCGACCACCACAGCTTTTTTATTGAATCGGCCATGCCCTTTGAAAGCGTGCGCGACTGGCGTGTGGTGCTGTTTCCGGCCTGGCTGATTTATGTGTTTTTAATATTTCTGATTATTCCCGGTACTTTGCTGCTGCAATGGCTGTGGTCGGATAACGCCGGCTGGATTTATGCCGCCGCGGCGCTGTGCGGTTATCTGTTTTACGAGGTGATGCACTTCAGTTATCACCTCCCGGCAGGCAGTTTTGTTGAGCGCACGCCGATCTGGTGGCGGTTGCGGCATCTGCATCAGTTACACCATGAACGCGAGCGTATGGCGCAGTGCAATTTCAATATCACCCTGCCGTTATTTGACTGGTTACTGGGCACGCTGTACTGGCGTGCGCCAGCGAAAGCCGGGGAGAAAAACTAATGAAACACACACTGTTTGGCCTGGCCGTGATTCTCGGCGCGCTCTATATCCTGCTGTGGCCGTTGCACCCGTACCCGCTCAGCTATGCCCTGAAAGCCAGCCCGCTATTGCTGCTGGCGGGTATTGTCTGGCAGCAATATAAACATGCCGGTCTTAGCCTGCGTGCAGCGCTTTTGTACAGTCTGGCGATGCTGACTTCAGCGGCCGGGGATGTGTTTCTCGACTTTGACCGCAGCCTGTATTTAAAGCAGGCGCTGGCGGCGTTTTTACTGGCGCAGCTGAGTTATATTGCGCTGCTGTGGCCATTGCGTCAGAGCCGCCGTGGGGATGCGCTGCGGGCCGGCTTGCCGGCGCTGTTTGCGGCCTTTCTGCTGTGGCAGTTTTACCCCAATACCGGCGCGCTGTGGTGGCCAGTCGTGGTGTATGTGCTGTGTTTATGGGGCATGGCAGTACTGGCGTTACGCAGCGGCAACCGCTGGATTGCCGCCGGCGGTGTGTTATTTATGCTGGCCGACAGCCTGATTGGCGTGAATCGCTTCTGGCTGCCGTTTGAGCACTCTACACCGGTGATTGTCAGTATCTATATCAGCGCTCAGTTACTGCTGGGGTATGGCCTGTTGCTGGCGGCGGATTCACCTCTGCTGAAAGCAGCAACAGGCAGGCAGAAAAGCATGGCGGAATCCGCTCCGGCAAGCTGAAATCCGTGATTGCGTCAGGGCGGTGGATGGTTTAGTTTGCCGCTTCTTTACGGTCATTATTGGCCAGTTCTGTCGCATAGCAGTGTGAGTGTTCCCATGGCAAAAAAATCTTCTTCCGGTGGTCTGGTGTATTCAACCGAGTTTGGCCGTGCCTGTCCTGAGTGTCGCGAACCTCAGGATCAGTGCCGTTGCGGCGAACCAGAAGTACCCGCCGGAGATGGTATTGTGCGCGTCAGCCGCGAGAGCAAAGGCCGTGGCGGCAAAGTGGTAACCATTGTCAGCGGTGTGCCTTTGGCAGGCGCCGAGCTGAAGACGCTGGCCAAAGAACTGAAGCAGAAATGCGGCGTGGGTGGCGCATTAAAAGACGGACTGATTGAAATTCAGGGCGATCAGCGTGACCTGCTGGTCAGCGAGCTGAGCAAGCGCGGTTTTACCGTTAAAAAAGCAGGTGGCTGAGATGCAGGCAACCTCTGCTGGCACTCAGGCCGATTTACCGGCACCACGTGCGCTGATCGTTTACGCCCATCCCCAGCATCAGCATTCCTACGGCAACCGCGAATTACTGGCGGCTGTGCAGGGGCTGGAGCAGGTCACCGTGCATGATCTGTATGAAGAGTATCCCGATTTTCATATCGACGTGGCGCGCGAGCAGGCGCTGCTGCTGGCCCACGATCTGATTATTTTTCAGTTTCCGCTGTACTGGTACAGCGCCCCGGCCTTACTGAAAGAATGGCAGGACCGGGTGTTCGACTTTGGCTTTGCCTATGGTCAGAACGTACAGCAGGAACAGCAATCTCAGGCGCTGGCGGGTAAGGCGTTGTGGCTGGTGATTACCGCCGGTGGGCCGGTGAATTCATTCCGCGACGAAGGCATTAACCGCCGTCCGCTGAACGATTATCTGCTGCCCTTTGAGCAGAGTGCGGCGCTGTGCGATATGCGTTATCTGGAGCCGTTTGCCGTGTACCGTATCCGCAAGCTGACCAAACCTTATCTGCAGGAACGCGCCGAAGAATACCGTGCCGCGCTGTTGCAGCATCTGCGCGATCTGGATGCTCCTCACCCCCATCCCCAGGAGAATGCCGATGCATGACAGCGGCTTAATGCAGCAGGCTTTTGTCTTTCTGCTGTCGGCGGTAGTGGCGGTGCCCGTGGCCAAGCGTCTTGGTCTGGGCTCGGTACTGGGGTATCTCTGTGCCGGTGCGGTAATCGGCCCCTTTGCGCTGGGCTTGATCGGTAACGACGTTGAAGGCGTGATGGCCTTTGCCGAATTCGGCGTGGTGATGATGCTGTTTCTGGTCGGCCTCGAACTCGACCCGTCGCTGTTATGGCGTATGCGCGTGCCTATTTTAGGGCTCGGAGGCCTGCAGGTGGTGGTCACCAGTGTGCTGATTCTGCTGGTCGGCGTGCAGCTGGGTTTTCCCTGGCAGCAGAGTCTGGCGGTGGGCATGATTCTGGCGATGTCATCGACCGCCATCGTGTTACAGACCCTGAATGAAAAATCACTGCTGAAAACCGAAGCCGGGCAATCGGCCTTTGCCGTGCTGCTGTTTCAGGATATTGCCGTGATTCCGATGCTGGCGATTCTGCCGCTGCTGGCACTGGACAGCTCGCTGGTGGCTGCGGCTTCACATACCGGTTTGTCCGGCTGGCAGAAAACCCTGCTGGTACTGGCGGTGGTGGCCTCCATTGTGATTGTTGGCCGCTGGGTCAGCCGTCATCTGTTCCGCATTATTGCCAACACCCGTATGCGCGAAACCTTTACCGCCACCGCACTGGCGCTGGTGGTGGGTATTGCGCTGCTGATGGAGCTGGTCGGGTTGTCACCGGCACTGGGCACCTTCGTTGCCGGGGTGGTATTGGCCAACAGTGAATACCGCCACGAGCTGGAAGCGGAGATTGAGCCGTTTAAAGGCCTGTTGCTGGCGCTGTTCTTTATTTCCGTCGGTGCCAGCATCGACTTCGCCTTGCTGGCGGCCAAACCCTGGCTGGTGCTGGAGCTGGTGCTGGGGCTGATCATCATCAAAATGCTGGTGCTGATTGTGCTGGCGCGGCTGTTTGGTCTGTCGGCGCAGAGCAACGGTATCTTTACCTTTGCCCTCGCCCAGGGCGGTGAGTTTGCCTTTGTGCTGTTCACCTTTGCCGGTAATAACCAGATTCTGCCAGCGACGATGATTGAGCCGCTGGTGCTGGTGGTCGCGCTGAGCATGGCCGCCACACCGCTGCTGATTATCCTTAACGAGCGCCTGATTCTGCCGCGCCTGTCGGGCAATAACAGCAAGCGTCCGCACGATCAGATCGAATCGGAAGAAGCGCGGGCCATTGTGGTCGGCTTCGGTCGCTTCGGCCAGATTGTTGGCCGTCTGCTGCGAATGAACGGCTTTGCCATTACGGTTCTGGAACACGATGCAACTCAGGTGGATACCGTGCGCCGTTTTGGTCATAAGGTCTTTTACGGCGATGCCGCGCGCCTCGATCTGCTCGAAGCTGCCGGACTGGCTGACGCCGAACTCTTGGTCGTCGCCATCGATGATCACGAACGCTGTCTGCAAATCGTCGAAGTGGTACGCCGCCATTACCCGCAGCTGCGCATTATTGCCCGCGCCCGTGGTCGTCGTCAGGCGGCGGAAATGCTGCGTGCCGGAGCTGATCATGTGGAGCGAGAAACCTTTAACTCAGCGCTGGCGCTGGGCCGTGAAGCATTGCGTTCGCTTGGCTTTCGCGCCTATCAGGCACAGCGTGCGGCGGAGCTGTTCCGTCACCACGATGAACTGAATGTACGCTCGCTGGGAGAAGTGCTGGACGACGAATCGGCCTTTATTAACCGCGCGCGTCAGCATGCGGTCGATCTGGAACAGGTGCTGAAAAACGACCAGAAGGTTGATGCCGAAAGTGGTGATCAGGCCTGGGACCGGGACTAGCTGGTATCCCAGGCGGTAGCCGAATGAGGCGATAGAACAGGCACTTACAGCGCCTGTAAGTGCTCGCTCAGCTGGGCACGGATAGGCTCCGGAATCGTCACTGATTGCTTGGCGTCGTGATCAAAATGCACCATCACCGCCGAGCCGCGGGCACCCATTCGGCCTTCCTGCCAGGCTTCGTGGGCAATCACCATCGAGCTGTTGCCCAGTTTGGTGAGGTAAGTGCGGATCTCCACATCTTTGCCGTAAAACAGTTCACCAACAAATTCGACTTCGATTTTGGCGATGATCAGATGCCAGTTGTTGATATCCAGATCCGGGGTAAACAGCCGGAACAGCGGCGTGCGGGCATCTTCAAACCAGACCGGTAAAACGGTGTTGTTGATATGACCCAGGGCATCGGTTTCCACAAAGCGCGGGCTCAGGTGGTGCGTCCACATAATATTATTCCTGTTATTAGTAGGTCACTGATTGTACCTGCTGAATCTGTCAGCGGTACTGGCAAAGAGTATAAAATGACAATGAGTATACAATGGCAAAGAGTATAAAATGCCCGGCGCCCTGAGCCATCCATTCACGATTTCAGTCAGATAATACGAGGCCACTTTGCCAGATTCCGCGACGCACATCAGTAACGACGAGCAGGGCATGCAGCTGGCACTGGCCGAAGCGCAGCGCGCCTACGATGCCGGTGAAGTGCCGGTGGGCGCAGTGGTGGTGCTGGATGGCAAAGTGATCGGCCGTGGGTTTAATCAGCCGATTACCAGCCTTGATCCCAGTGCTCATGCTGAGATGGTTGCCGTTCGTGATGCCGCCAGAAATATCGGTAATTACCGCCTGCCGGGGGCCACGCTGTATGTCACCGTGGAGCCCTGTACCATGTGTACCGGTTTATTAATTCACAGTCGCATTGCACGGCTGGTTTATGGCGCGACCGAACCAAAAGCCGGTGCGGTGGAAAGCGCGCTGCAGTTACCGGCACAGCCTTTTTATAATCATGTGATGGAAATTGAGGGCGGGGTGCTTGCTGAGCAGTGCTCCGCTATGATGTCATCCTTCTTTGCCATGCGCCGCGAAGCGAAAAAGCGTCTGAAGCAGGCGGTGCCTCCGGCGGCAGACTGACCGTCTGGGCAAAAAAATAATAAAAAGTAAGAACAAAAATAATAAAAAAACGACCAACCATTCCTACTCACGACGACCCGTACCAAACATAAAAAACAACCAAAACAATTAAAAACGCTTACCGGGAATACGTTTATGCCTGTTTTACGTTCAGTGCTTCTGGCACTGCTGTCACTGCAATTACTCGCCTGCGCCAAAATGCAGGACACCCTCTTTGAAACCGGCCTGAAAGCCGAGCGCGCGCTGTCGGCGCTTAACCGCCATGAGCTGAACGTGGCGGGTCATCACTGGGTGTATCTCGATTCAGAAACCGCCGATGCGCCGGTGCTGCTGATGCTGCACGGCTTTGCCGTCGATAAAGACAACTGGCTGCGTTTTGCCCGCCATTTTAAAGATTACCGGGTGATCGCGCCGGATTTACCCGGCCACGGTGAAAGCTCTTACAACCCGCAGCTGACCTACGATTTTGCCGCCCAGGCCGGTTGGCTGGCGGAGTTTGTTGACGCGCTCAGGCTCACTCAGCCCGTACACATACTGGGGAATTCTATGGGCGGTGGTATTGCGCTGCTGTACAGCGCCGCGCATCCGCAGCAAGTGGCTTCCATTACGCTGATTGACGCTGCTGGTGTGTATCCGCCGCAGCTGAGCGAATTCCAACAGATTATTGATAACGGCGGACGCAATCCTCTGGTGGTGAAAACCGCTGAGGATTACGACGCGCTGCGCAACTTTGCCATGGTGCAGCAGCCGTTCCTGCCGTGGCCTGCACCGGCTGTGCTGGCGCGCCGCGCGATGGCACGCAATGCGATTAATACCGACATCTTTGCCGATATTCATACAGTGGCCGAAGCGGCACGCCACAACGACGATAACCTGCGTCTGCTGGAGCAGATTCAGCAACCGGTTCTGATTCTCTGGGGTGAGCAGGATCGCGTGCTTGATGTCAGTTCAGTGGGCGTGTTTGAGCAGCATCTGGCGCACAGTCAGAGTCATATTTTTGCCAATGTGGGTCATGCGCCAATGCTGGAGGTGCCGGATGACAGTGCCGAAGTGGTGCGTACATTCCTGCAGGAATTGCCGCCTCAGCAGCAACTCCTGCAACCGTCGCAGACGGCTCAGAACGGGGAATAAAAAAAGCGGATAAAAACTTATCCGCGAAACTCACTATTGCTATAGGAGTGGAGGAATAACGGTAATCAGTGATGATGACAGCATCAGAGCATTTTCGTCATCGCTGAATGTTTGACTCTGCTCTTCGTTCCAGACCAGAACATCGTAGTAACGGCGGATATTCTGCACGTAATCAACCGGCTCCTGGCCACGGGCAAAACCGTGGCGGGTGTGGCGGTAGTAACGTTTCTGGCTCAGCAGTGGCAGGGCGTCTTTAACGTCCAGCCATAAATTCGGATTGCCGCCCATCTGTTCGGTAATTTTGCGCGCATCGCGCAGGTGGCCGAAGCCCACGTTATAAGCGGCCAGTGCCAGCCAGGTACGGTCCGGTTCCTGTACTTCTTCACCCAGACGCTCACGCAGCTTGGCCAGATAACGGCTGCCACCAAAAATACTCTGCTTAGGGTCGAGGCGATTTTTTACGCCCAGTTCGCGTGCGGTGTTGCGCGTCAGCATCATCAGGCCACGGACACCGGTAAAGCTTTTGGCGGTCGGGTTCCAGTGGCTTTCCTGATAACCCACCGCAGCCAGCAGACGCCAGTCAAAACCGTGATCAGCACCGGCTTTCTCAAAATGCGGCTTGTAGGTATCCAGCTTGCGGCTGGTCTGACGCAGGAAGCGTTTGGCACCAACATAGTCGAGTTTATCCAGATGGCCGTAGTAGCGTTCTTCCAGACCAGCCAACAGGGCGGCATTTTCTTTATTGCCGAAAAATTCATTCGCGGCCTGATGCAGGCTGTCGTCGCGGCTGTGACTGAACGCCCAGGCAATGTTTTGCTGCTCGCTTAAATCAAAGGCGATGGCGAGGTTAGGGAAGTAAGCCTGCAGCACATCAAACTCGTTGGAATCGACCACGGTAAAGTCGATATTGCCGCTGGCCACCATCTGCAGCATATCGGCCACTTCCAGATCGGGGGTTTCGCTCCAGGTCAGCTCAGGAATCTGGCTGTGTTGCAGCGCGCGCAGGCGTTCTGCATGGCTGGAGCCGGAAGCAACGATTAACTGACCGCTGGCCAGATCGGTCACTTCACGCGGGCGCAATGCCCCACGGCGGTAGATAACCTGCTCGGTTACCTGCATATAAGGCTGCGAGAAGCGGAACCAGCGTTCACGCTCGGCGGTATGAGTGAGACCGGCGGCCGCGAAGACCGCCTTTCCTGTCTCGAGGGTGCTGAAAATGTCATTCAGATTATCGGCCACCACAACGTTAAGGGTAACGCCGAGATGGTCGGCAAAGGCGCGGGCCAGTTCGAATTCGTAGCCAGCCGGGCCGCTGCGGTCTTCATAAAAGCTGGTCGGGCTGTTACGCGTTACCATGACAATCTCACCATGCATCCGCACCTGTTCCAGGTTGTTCGGACGCACGCTGCCGGTCAGTGCGGTTAAGCACAGGGCTGCCATCGAGATGGTTGTAAGTAGACGAGTTATGCCAGATCGCATTCAAATATCCCGTAATTATGCACTATTTTAGTGCATTTCGTGAAATCTTGGCTCATTGTAGCGTGGTGATCGCTTAAAAAACAACCGACCGGCGGGTGATGTTTGCAAAATGATGACTATTTCGTGTCGTTATAGTGACCTAACCCGTTGAAACGCTTCTGTTTTTTCTGTAGGCCTCAGCCGTTTGGGTTGGTCAGCAACGCACTGTTGCTGATTTTGCAACGATGATCCGCTTTTAACGCTGGCTTCTCCGTTTGTTGCAACCAGAGCAGACAAGTGAAGCAGGTTGCAGCCAGGTGCTGGCAGATTACTGCCACAGGCCTGGCTGAAGACCGCACAAATCTGGTGTGAACAGGCACTCTCCGGTATCATTCGCGCTCATTTTGACCCACCTCCTTACGTTGGAGTTTTCCCCCGATGCTCGAGCTGCGTGGCGCACCGGCGCTTTCCGAATTCCGTCAGAACAAAGTCCTGAACAAACTGCAGCAAGTGCTGCCACAGGTCAGCGGCGTGTATGCCGAATTTATGCACTTTGCCGAGCTGCACGACGCTCTGGCCGATAACGAGCTGGCGGTACTGCAGCGTATCCTGCGTTACGGCCCTAAAGCCGAGGTAAAAGAAGGTAAGGGCGAACTCTTTCTGGTGGTGCCGCGTTTCGGCACCATCTCACCGTGGTCTTCCAAGGCCACCGACATCGCCCATAACTGTGGCCTGAACAAGGTACAGCGTCTGGAGCGTGGTATTGCTTACTATGTAGAAGGTATCAGTGCAGCTGAGCGTGCAGCGGCTGCGGCTGTGCTGCACGACCGCATGGTAGAGGTGGTGCTGGAAAACAGCGCCGCGGCTGCTGACCTGTTCTCCCACGCAGAACCTGCGCCACTGAGCACCGTCGATATTCTGAGCGGTGGCCGTGATGCGCTGATCGAAGCTGATAAGAACCTGGGCCTGGCACTGGCCGACGACGAAGTGGATTACCTGGTCGAGAACTACAACATTCTGGGCCGTAACCCGACCGACGTTGAGCTGATGATGTTCGCTCAGGCGAACTCCGAGCATTGCCGCCACAAAATCTTTAACGCCACCTGGACGCTGGATGGCGAGGAGCAGGACAAGTCCCTGTTCCAGATGATCAAAAACACCTACGAGTGTTACAACGAAAATATTCTGTCGGCCTATAAAGACAACGCCTCGGTGATTGTTGGCCCGCATGCCGGTCGTTTCTTCCCGAACCCTGACAGTCGTGCCTACACCTACCATCAGGAAGATATGCACATCCTGATGAAGGTCGAAACCCACAACCACCCGACCGCCATTGCACCACACTCCGGTGCGGCTACCGGCTCCGGTGGTGAGATCCGTGATGAAGGTGCGACAGGCCGTGGCTCCAAGCCAAAAGCCGGCTTAACTGGTTTTACCGTATCCGACCTGAAAATTCCTGGCTTCGAGCAGCCATGGGAAAGCCAGTACGGCAAGCCAGACCGCATTGTGTCGGCCCTCGATATCATGATCGACGGCCCGCTGGGCGGCGCTGCCTTTAACAACGAATTCGGCCGTCCGAACCTGTGCGGTTACTTCCGTACTTTCGAACTGCAGCACGATGGTGAAGTTCGTGGTTACCACAAGCCCATCATGATTGCCGGTGGTTACGGCAACATCCGTGGCGAACACGTGCAGAAGGGCGACATCCCGGTGGGTGCCAGTCTGATCGTACTGGGTGGCCCGGCCATGCAGATTGGTCTGGGTGGTGGTGCGGCCTCTTCTATGGCCTCTGGCCAGTCGAATGCCGACCTGGACTTTGCTTCTGTGCAGCGTGAAAACCCGGAAATGGAACGCCGCTGTCAGGAAGTGATCGACCGCTGCTGGCAGCTGGGCGATAAAAACCCGATTGCCTTTATTCACGACGTCGGCGCGGGCGGTATTTCCAACGCCTTCCCGGAGCTGGTGAACGACGGCGGCCGTGGCGGTAAGTTTGAACTGCGCAACGTGCCAAACGACGAGCCGGGCATGAGCCCGCTGGCGATCTGGTCGAACGAATCCCAGGAACGCTACGTGATGGCAGTGGCGCAGGAAGATATGGCGGCGTTTGATGCCATCTGTGCCCGTGAGCGCGCGCCTTATGCCGTCGTGGGTTATGCCACCGAAGAGCCGCATTTAACCGTAACCGACAGCCACTTCGACAATAAGCCGGTTGATCTGCCGTTGCAGGTTCTGCTCGGTAAGCCACCGCGTATGCACCGCGAAGCCAGTCGCCGTAACGCCGCCGGCGATGCCTTTAATGGCGCCGGTGTCGATCTGGCCGATGCCGCTGCACGCGTGCTTAAGCTGCCAACCGTGGCGAGCAAATCTTTCCTGATCACCATTGGCGACCGTTCTATTACCGGTACCGTGGCGCGTGATCAGTTTGTTGGCCCATGGCAGGTGCCGGTGGCTGACGTTGCCGTAACCACCTCTTCTTATGACACCTACGCCGGCGAAGCCATGGCGATGGGTGAGCGTACGCCGGTCGCCTTGCTGGATGCGCCGGCTTCCGGTCGTCTGGCGGTGGCCGAAGCCATTACCAACCTGGCGGCAGCGCCGATTGCCAAACTGGCTGACATTAAACTGTCGGCTAACTGGATGTGCGCGGCAGGCCACGACGGTGAAGATGAAAAACTCTACGCCACGGTAAAAGCCGTAGGTATGGAACTCTGCCCTGAGCTGCAGGTGACCATTCCGGTGGGGAAAGACTCGATGTCGATGAAAACCCGCTGGACCGATGTTGATGAAAACGGGAATGGCACCGATAAAACCGTTACCTCGCCCATGTCGCTGGTGATTACCGGCTTTGCTCCGGTAACCGATGCCCGTGGTGTACTGACGCCGCAGCTGAAACTGGATAGTGGTGAAACAGACCTGATTCTGGTTGACCTTGGCCGTGGCCAGAACCGTATTGGTGCTTCCTGCTTTGCCCAGGTATTCGGCAAAGTGGCTGATGTACCGGCTGACCTCGACGACGCCGAAGACCTGAAAGCCTTCTTCGCCGTGGTGCAGGGCTTAAACAGCGACAATAAACTGCTGGCCTACCACGACCGTGCCGACGGTGGTCTGTTCGCCACCCTGACCGAAATGGCCTTTGCTGCGCATTGCGGTGTGGATATCTCCATGGATCTGCTGGCCGATGACGAAGCCGGTCTGGCCGCTGCACTGTTCGCCGAAGAACTGGGTGCGGTGCTGCAGGTTCGCCGCGACGATCTGGAAGAAGTGCTGACCCAGTTTGAAGCCGCCGGTCTGGGCGATTGCACCGCCGTAATCGGTAAGCCGAACTTCGACGACCAGATTACCTTCAGCTTCCAGGATGAAGAATTCCTCAGTGAAAGCCGTGTGAACTGGCAGCGTCTGTGGAGCCAGACCAGCTACGAAATGCAGGCGCTGCGTGATAACGCCGACTGCGCCAAGCAGGAATTCGACACCCTGCTGGATGCTGAAAACCCGGGCCTGCACGCTGAGCTGACCTTCGATATTAATGATGACATCACCGCCGATTTACCGGCTTCCGGTTCTGAAAACAGCCCGAAAGTCGCGATTCTGCGTGAACAGGGTGTGAACGGTCAGATCGAAATGGCAGCCGCCTTTGACCGCGCCGGTTTCACCTCGGTTGACGTGCACATGAGCGACATTCTGTCGGGCAGCGTAACCCTGGAAGGCTTCCGCGGTTTAGTTGCCTGTGGTGGTTTCTCCTACGGTGACGTACTGGGCGCCGGTGAAGGCTGGGCCAAGTCCATTCTGTTTAACGACCAGGCGCGCAGCCAGTTTGAAGCCTTCTTCAAACGTGAAGACACCTTCGCCCTCGGCGTGTGTAACGGCTGTCAGATGCTGTCAAACCTGCACGAACTCATTCCGGGTGCCGAACACTGGCCGCACTTTGTACGTAACATGAGCGAGCAGTTTGAAGCCCGTGTTGCCATGGTCGAAGTGCAGGAATCCGACTCGGTATTCCTCGCCGGTATGGCTGGCTCACGTATGCCGATTGCCATCGCCCACGGCGAAGGCCGCGCCGAATTTGCCGACGACAGCGCCATTGACGAACTGGCTGGCCAGATCGCCCTGCGTTACGTCGACAACTACGGCAACGTCACCGAACAATACCCGGCGAACCCGAACGGTTCACCACAGGGCATCACCGGCCTGACCGCCAACGATGGCCGTGTGACCATTATGATGCCGCACCCTGAGCGGGTATTCCGCGCGATTCAGAACTCTTACGTGCCAGCTGGTCCTGAAGGGGAGAGCTGGGATGAAGATGGCGCATGGATGCGGATGTTCCGGAATGCGCGGGTCTGGGTTGAGGAGAACTAAGGAGTAAGCCAAAGCTGGCTCACTCGATCTGGCGTTGTTAAATGTGACCTCAAAATGCTCACTGGCAACGCCAGAACGCCGCAGGCGGCCCGAAGGGTGAGTGAAGCGAATCTTTACGATTTGTAAACTGCGCTTTTTCGGTCACATTTGCCTAGCCAGCTCATCGCCGCCGACGCTTTGGCAGTACTCCTTTCCTGAAAACTAACTGGTTAACGTTTTCAGGTGAGTGCTTTGCATCGTAGGGTGGGCACTGCCCACCTGATCATCGCGGGCCAATAGAGAAAGCCGCTGCTCAGCAATGAGCAGCGGCTTTTTTGGTAGATGGTAATCCGTACTCCGTAGAGGTGGATCACATCCACGACAGCGTAGAGAGGACGTCGCTTTCGGTTCTTTTCAGAACAAGTACAAGGGGTTATGCTCGGAGCATGGAAAGGAAGTGGAGCTTTGAAAACCATGTTTTTGCATGGCATGTTCTCTCCTTATAAGCACTTCAGTATTATGAGTAATGGTTGCAGGGAAGTGGTATATGGAAAATGAAATGGAGCAGGTTCAGGTAGGCTTAATGCTTCCCGGTTCTAAACCTTTTAATGACAATAACAATATAAATCCCACATACAAGTCCCATGTACAAACACATGAAGGTGTAATTCAGGCTTATGTTAAGCTCATTCCGAATAGAGAAATCTATGTGGAATGTGTGTGTGGTGTTATTGGTCGATTCCTAGGTTTACCTATACCTAAACCGTTAATTGTAAAGGTTGATCATGAATCTCTAGACTCTATAGAGCCTGGGAGGTTTTTATTAGCCTTCGGTTCAGAAGACTCAGTATATCCAAGCCTTAAGAGGCGAGGGTTAGATGAGCATCTCATTAAAAAACTGGAAGATTTTTCAAAAACATTAGATGTTGGTGTTTTTGATGAGTGGATAGCAAATCCAGATCGGCATGGTGGAAATATTTTGTTTGATGGTTCTGATAATTTTACTTTTATTGATCATGGACTATCTATTCCCGAAGATCTATCTTTTGATTCTCCGGCCAAGGCTAATATCATAGTGGAACAACTCTATACAATAAAAAGTGAATTTGAGAAGTACAAGGCAAATAGAGAAGCTCAGTCGACAATATCTCCTATGTATTTCGATATTCCAATCTCACTTTTATCCGAGAAAACCTATGCAACATCATATCTGACATCGGATGACGTTATTTCGGTCATTAATTTTCTTAGAGAAAGATTGGCAAAGTTGAATGCTTTGTTTGAAAGGCGGCTAGATCTTAATCAGAAGGGGTTGGCCCTATGAATATTTTGGAAAATATGTTCCCAGATAGCCCTTCGCTTAAAGGTGTTTGGCATGCGATTTATCTTGAGCCGATTATAGGTTCTGGTGAACGAATCACTGTCGCGGTGGCCGCAATAACATCAGGTTCGGAATTTAGTGTAGTTCAGGCCATACGTAGCGAGTTGCTGGATTGTCTGTATGGTATGCAAGCTCAAAATATACAGAATATGATTAATTGGCTAGTAAGCTCAGCCAGAGAGTTTATAAAGTCATCCGGAGGTTTAGATGGTTGGCGAGCTCCATTTGAGGGGGTGGTCTGTACTGATGCTACTCTTGCTTCTGATAGTAGTATTGATGGTATTTTAAAACAGGCAATACGCTTTTCTGCTAGCTTGAGTACATTATCTCTTGATGCTGATAGAGATGAAGATGACCAGCAACCGAGAAAGTATACATCTCGATGGGCTACTCATATTGCAGATGAGTTGAAGTTAATAAATCCACATCTAATACCTTCCTTGAGATATAAAATTAGTATTGGTGGTAGTGGTATTCAGACTACTTTCGGGTTTTTAAATGATAAATATGTATCTAATTTCTCTCTGCTAATGCCTTTGAATTTGTCATCTTCATTAACTTCAGTGAAAGCCAAAATACTTGATTTGGAGAATTTAAAAAAATCTCCGATGCTAATAAGGCCGGAAAGGTTCGAATTAATTGTTGGTGTGCCTTCATTCACTGATCCAACATTGTCAGATAGGTCATTGGCCAATTTAAGAAAAAACATTGAATTGGTTATAGAGCTTGCTGGGCAAGAGGAAATAACGGTTTTTAGTGCAGACAATGCAAATAAAGCAGCTCAAAGGATTCATGATTCTGCTGCGTGAGGCTGGTTCTAGAAAAATTAATTGTTATTGCTAGGACGCCCATTCTAAGTGCTAGGGTGGGTGTCCATCAGGGCTCCATGAAGGCGGGGACTAACGGGACACCCATCTCAGGGAATATCAGTACATACATCTCTGTATTTTTATAAGTGAACTAACGAGACACCCACCATAGTGATCCGGAAAGTTCGCCAAAAGACAGTCCTCCCTGACGGTGAATCAGGAGGGTCAGGCAGCCAGAATCAGTCTGGATAATTAAATAGGGGTGTTTTTAGAATTTTCACTGAACGTCAGGAACGAAAAAACTCAGGCAATACCTGAGTTTTAATTGGATAGAATTTAAAGATTAACCAAACGCGGCTTTGCAGCGGTTCAGTCCGGGCGGTCGCTGGTAATACAGTTTTTCAAAGGCATTACTCTTTAGGCGTCTGTTGGCCTGATTCTTCCTGCTGGGCAACCTTGAAGGCCATTCTGACTTCGTCAATCTCTTTTAAAAACTCAGGGATGCTGTCGTAGGTTTTTGTATTAAGATAGGTCTTACGTTCCGGTGACATCGTGTGATTTAACACTTTTCCGTAACGGTCGAGAGCGACTGTGAACGTTACGTAGTTATAGCTTAAGTTTACGCTGTACTGATCGGTTATTGATATCTTCAGGTCGTAGGGGTGTATAAATACAAATAAAATCCGATCGAGGTTATCTTCTTTTTTCGTGCCTTTTGCAACCTGGCCCGGGTAGTAAATCTCCGTCACTCTGCTCTGTAGCACGCTGGTCCCGTAGGTATTAAGTAACTTTTGCCAGGCATAAGACTGCATTGTCGTTTGATCAAACTGGAACAGTAATGTTGAGCGCGAACTGGGTTGAGTGCTGCATCCTGATGCAAACAGAAGAAGAGCGATAACACTCAGGCGAAGAATTTTCTTCATTTTTAAGATCCGGAATCTTTTTGGGCTGGGAAAATGGGCATCTGGTCAGTCGTGATGTTAACAGAATTGTGAACCCATCAGATACCCATAATGACGAGCAGGTACAACAAATAGACACCCATTCTAAGAGCTTTGATTTAAAGGTTGACATTACCGGTATAATGCCGTGAAGCTACGCCTGCTGGCATGTCCTGAACTAATCGGGTTGCTCACTGATCCTCCTCCATTTTGCTATTTCTTTGCCCCGCGGCGACTGGCGATACCATCGGCAGCAGGCGCTGGGTCACTGAGGTGGCGTCGCTCTATCCCATCAGTAGGCCAACAGCAGCCCAATATCGGTAATGGCTACGCTGTGTTAAGGTGGATGTCAAAACAGGTTTTTCAAATAGACTCTGGTTGGAAAAATGGAACTTTTGAAGATTTCGACGCTGTCTGCTGCAGATGCGCAATCCCTTTATAAAACTGACAAAGGCTTTCGGAGAAAGGCTTACTTTAAATGGTGGGTTAAGCATATTGCAGCCATCGTTATACTTGTTTCTCTCTTTTTGGCAGGTTTGTTTATTGGTCAAATACTGAGCGATCACTATAATCACATTATTTGGGTTGCTATCCCGCCGCTATCACTCTGCATCGCCTTATATGCAAGCTACAAAATTGCAAATCCTTTTATATGCAGTGCATGCGGTAGCGATTCGGTTCAGATTGGGCAGTTTACAATTTATTGCCGTTATTGCGGCATGTCATATCTTTTCTCATGTCTGGCTAAGAAAATGTATAAAAAGGAAGAGGAAAGAAAGAATGCCTGGAAAAATCTTGAAGAAAGGAAAAAGCCAGTAACTCAATTAGCAATAACTGAGTGGGAGTCTTTCTTTAGTGTTGCAATGCCCGAAGAGCTGAAAGACCTTCTGCTTCAGGAGAATGGGATTTCAGCACCTATTATCAATAGCTCAGATATTATAATGTTATTCAGTGCAGAGATGGCCTTGGCGATGTATGACACACATAAATTTCGGGAGTATTGCTCAAACGCAATTCCTGTAGCAATGCACTCAAGTGGAGATTTAATTGTATACAAGACTCTTGGCGGGAGGGTGGAGAATACTTACTTGATGAAGACCACTAACCCGGACTGGAACAGCTCGACCCGGATTAATATCGATTTTTCGTTATTAAATTAACGGGCGAGAACAGCTAATACCTCGTTCTAAGACTCTCTGATTCGAAGGCTGAATTTCAGTCTTTGTGGTAAGAATCCGGGGTGCTAATCGGAGGGCGCTAATTGAAGGTGCTAACAGGATGCCCACCCTAATGCCATATTGAAGAGTTAATAGGACATAGTTATAGATAATAGGCCGCCCATCTTGGCAACCGGTTATTCTTATAAAAATCAGTAATCCTTTTCTGCACTTTAAAGCCGTAGGTTGGTCACGTCAGACTTTGAATGAATTTTGAAAATTTTTGGCGAGGGGCTTTATATTCAGAGAAATTTCAGGTGCGACCAAGCCTCAGGTTTATCCTGATATATTCAGTTTTTACAATCCATAGCTGAATACTCCATTACCTCAGCCTGAAATGTTTGAACAGCGCCTGCCGCACTTCCATATAGTTAATATTCCCGTTCGGTGCGGGCATATCATTAAAGCGGTAATCACTGCCGCGGTATTCCACCTTTACATCGCATATTTTTATTGCTGGGCCGCTGGGGGCGCCGCTTTTGCTTTTGGCTCTTACCCATTCGCAGTCGATCACAGAGATATGTTCATGGCTTATTTTTTCATAAGAAAGCCCGGCGGTACTTTCAATCCAGATAAACGCGGTTAACAGTAGCAGTAGTGGTAAGCACAGGTAGGCATGGCGCAGTACGGTTTTATCATAGCGGAATGCCAGCCAGGGAGCGGCGACCATATTTCCGACAATAAGTACAAACAATGCGTTATCGCCCAGCATCAGCAATAAGCGTGTATCGCTGAGCGCCATCAGCAGCATGGGTGCAATTACCAGAACTTCCAGAATGATGGCGCAGCTGACACGGGTACCGGGGTTGTATGCAAAAAGAGCGAGCAGAACAAGGCTGCTGCCGAGATACGCCAGGGATAAAAACACCGGTATCGCCAGCGGTGAAATGGCGACCAGGAAAATAGTTTCACGGGCAATATCCAGTGCTGGGATATTCACGATAATCAGCGCGCTGAGATAGAGAACGAGCAGAATAATCAGGCTGGCCCACGGAGCATTGAGCATGGCCATAAGCATCCTGCCCAGTACACGGTTGCAAAGGCCGGTGATGTAACTGACTGGTGGCAGCATGCGCAGGTCTGTGGTGTCCTGATCAGTAGAGCTCTGGCCAGTCGAGTTCTGATCCGGGGGTTGTTTCTTTTTCTGTTGCTCAGAGAAATCGGTGTTCATTGTTGTGTTCTTGGCTGAATGTTAGTCGTATTGTCCGAACGCCGTTTAAACCGGATCTGGATATACATGAAACTACAAAAAATCCGGTTTGCTGTCAGGTTGGCGTAATGGGTATTAACAGGCCTGCGTGATTATGACAGCAGATGTTGGCGGTAAGTGCGACAGCCATCGCAAACTGCTTGGTAAGTTTGGCTTTTGTCGGATCTTATCTTTACCTCTGTCCGTTAAAACTCTTAAAATCCCCGGGCATTTTTTTGAGTACAGGATAGCGGATGTTCAGATTCTCTCAGGTTGTGTTGATCGGTTTAGCGGCACTTTTAACCGGTTGTGACCGTGACTTTGCCGAACTGAAGTTTGGCAGCTCTGTGGTGTCCGATAAGGTTGATTACAGTAACGGCAGTTGGATTAAAGCGGTATACCTCCAGGAGATTGAGAGTATTCTCACCGCAGCTGGTGCTGATCCGGATCTAGTAAAAATACACCATGATAAAGATGATTACCGTGGTCAGACCATACTGCTGAGTACACCAATGTTTGGTGGTATTACAACAGGGCAGAAAACAGCCATTAAAACAGCACTGGATACCATTATTGCTGGCAGAAGCAACCGCCTGAATGTTCGTTTTACCCCACATCTGCAAGCGCTGGACAGTGAGATAGCGGACACTGAAAACGAGAGCTACCGCGAGGCAATTGCCTCGCTGGAAGCAGAATACAACACGCAGTTGACGCTTGATGATGTGGCGATTGGTATCGCCTATAACCTGAGCGATACTTATATGGCTGCGCTGCAGGGTAACAGAGAAAGCAGCGGCGAGGCGCTGTGTACCGTCAGCATGACGCTGTCGCCGTTATTACCTTTCAGTGATATTAAGGTTCTCCAGAAGGATGGTCATGTCACCGGCTTTGCGTTGGTAAAAGCGATGAATCGTGGTTTTATCAGCTACGATATTCCGGCGGATATCCATGTTGATTATCCGCTGTTGCAGACCCGGCTGGACAACAAAGAAGCTTTAATCTCTACCGAGCTGACCAACAGTGATCAGTCGCCGTTAAACCGCCTTACCATTAAAACACTGGAAATTCAGGTAGGGCCGATAAAAGAGGTTAAACATCAGCTTGGCAAAATGAATAATATGTCGATTTTTGCTCTTAAAGATACATGCCGGACCATGGCTGCAGAGAAACTGGGGCGGCCCTTTACCTACAGTATGGGAGAGTCGTTTGACCGCCTTGAGTCTGTCCGCTTTTTATAGCGGACGATAAGCGCGCATGAAACAATGTGATCTGTTTTTTTCATGGCTGAAAAACACTTCAACGAAGCCAACAATCTGCCTGTCAATTTATGGTAGAGTTTTGCCATTAATTCTGTCGGGATGGAAGTAAATATGATCAGAACAGGTGTAATGATGCTGGCTCTGTCGCTGCCTTTAAGCGGTTATGCGGCAGATAAAATCAGAGTGCTGGCAGAAGGTGAGGAAGCATCCTGTGAGCTGGTATCCAAGCAGGTGTGCTCAACTACCAGTATGAATCCGGAAGAGGAATGTCTGGCCCGGCATAAAAAGCAGGCAGCTGATGCCGGTGCTGATGCTCTGCTGATTCGTGGGTCAGAAGATTCGCGCCGTAATAAGCCTTCGCTGACCGGTATGAAAACCGTGGTTACCACCAAAGTGTCGGCAGATTATTACCGTTGTGCTGCAGCGGCTACCGCTGCGGAAACTGTCGTAAAAGACTCTGAGGGCTGGAGTACCGTAGAGAAGCGTTTACTGGTGCTGGAATCGCTGAAATCCAAAGGCCTGATTTCGGATGCGGAATACCAGTTAAAGCGTCAGGATATTCTTAAAGACCTGTAATTTCTAACGTCAGTTCGCCGTGTTAACAGGAGGCTAACACGGCGGGTTAATGATGCTCTTTTTTATTGCCTGCAATACGCTGCCCATTCCTTCAGTGCTGTCAGCACCAGCGGAAAGGGCAGGGTCGCCGGGGTCAGGTTGTCGCCCGGATATAAACACTCCAGTAAAAAGCCTTCCGGGCAGCATTCAAACTCATAGCCGTTACCACAGCCGGAAAATTCTTCAATTTTGCCTGTGATATAGCGCTGTATGCCCGTTATCAGTTCTTCGGTCTGAGTCGCGGAGTGCTGTACGTCCAGAACCAGAAAGCCCTGTAACGCCTGATGCGCGGGGCTGTCATCGTAGCCGCTCCAGCGGAAGGTTTCGCTGTTCATTAATTTTTGTTTGCCTTGTAAATCGGAAAGCCGGTATTGATTTTGCTGTTATCGTCCGGCAGAACAGCGGTGGCGATTTCGAAATGCTTTGCCGGGAATCCTTTACAGTATTTATTGCCGTTATCGTTATCCGGTGCGTTTGGGCCGCATTTTGCCCAGCCCGGATTTGCACAGTTGCCGCTGGCGTTTTGCTGTGAATATACAATAGAAGCATTGACCTGAGCCTGGGTGCAGTGATCAGGGAACATGGAACTGAACGATTTAATATGGGTATTTTTATTAAAACTCAGGGCAATTCTTTTCAGGGTGTAGATGCCGGAGGCATTGGGAGAATCCCCTTTCTGCGAACTGATGTAATCACTGGGTGGCTGGTTTTGCGGCATGGAATGAAAGCCTTTGGCATTATTTCCTTTCGCCGGTTCACCACAAAAAATATGATGCTGATTAACCTGCATGCCTTCTATCGGAGCACTCCACTCATTGAGGCTGTTACAGTTAATGCCTTCGGCCATCGACAGGGCTGGCAGTATCAGGGCTGATGTGAAAAGCAGTATTTTCATAGAACCTTCCTTGGTGTGTCTTAATATTATCCGGGAGCTTTGCCGGTTGTTATGTATCCGTTTCCCTCCGGACAGGCGGCGGCCATAAGGCGATTCAGGCACAGACCGCATGCAGGGAATATAGCCCTTTTCTGCGAACAATTTAATCTCTGCCGGAGTTTTAACGCGGCTTTCGGCCTGCAGGCGGGAAAAGAAGCAGGATCAGGCTGGCAGGCGGCCGGGAATGTCTCATTTCACCTCCTCAGAGGCCTAATCAGCCAGAATTGGTCGTAATACTGAAACAGTTTGGCTACAAAACCTCTGTTTACACCGAACACATTACCGTTAGACTGTGCCCCTTTCCGCGCTTTTTACTTCAGGTTTTTTTATGTCCAAACAACAGAAAATCAGCATTCTGGTCGTCGTTCTGCTGCTGGCCGGTGGTTATTGGTGGTGGTGGCATCAGGGCCGTGAAGATACCGATAATGCGTATGTTAAAGCCGATATTGTGTCGCTGATGAGCCGCGTTGCCGGCACAGTAACAGCCACACCAGCGCCAGCTAACCGTCTGGTCGCCGAAGGTGATGTGCTGTTGCAGCTGGATCCGGCGCTGTATCAGGCGCGTCTGGATGAGGCCAGGGCGGTGCAGGCGGAAGCAGAAGCGCGTCTGGTGCATCTGGCCGACCGTGAAAACGCCCAGCAATCGCAGATTGTTGCCGCCCGTGCCAGCGTGGCTGCCGCCGATGCCGAATGGCGTCGCACGGTGCAGCAGGCTGATCGCTTGTTGCAGTTAATGGGTAAACAATATGTGTCGCAGGATGATCTGGATGCCGCAGAGCTGAACAAAGCCGCAGCGCAGGCTCGATTGAATCAGGCTAAAGCACAACTGGCGGCTCAGCAGGCGAATCTGGTGACGCTGACCGGTGAGAAACCACAACTGGCGGCGGATGTGGCCAAGGCGGCGGCGGCGGTTAAACGGGCGCAGCTGGAGTTGGATTACACCACCATTCGTGCGCCGCGTGCGGGGATTGTGACCAGCCGTCAGGTACAGGTGGGGCAGAGTGTTGAGCCGGGTATCCGCTTGCTCAGTCTGGTGACTCAGCCGATCTGGGTGTACGCCAACTTTAAGGAAACCCAGGTTGCCGATATGGCGGTTGGTCAGGCGGTGGATATTCATGTGGATGCGTTGGGTGGCAAGGTACTCAAAGGCCATATCGACAGCTTCTTTGCTGCCACCGGCTCTGAATTTGCGTTGCTGCCGCCGCAGAATGCCACCGGTAATTTCACCAAAGTGATTCAGCGTTTGCCGGTAAAAATCCTGTTTGATGACGGTCAGGACCTGAGCGCGGTGCGTCCGGGCATGTCGTTGGAAGTGACGGTTTTTACTGAATGAGCGAGCGCTTTCCCAAGCACTGGCTGGCCATCAGTGGCGCTCTGTTGGGCGCCTTTATGGCCATTCTCGATATCCAGATTACCAACTCATCGCTGAAAGATATTCAGGCGGCGCTGGGCGCGACGCTGGAAGAATCTTCCTGGATTGCGACTTCGTATCTGGTCGCCGAGATGATCGCTATTCCGCTGTGTGGCTTCTTTGCTGCCTGGCTGTCGCCGCGGCGTTATCTGCTGTGGAACGGTACTGTATTTATTCTCGCCTCGCTGGCCTGTTCCTTTGCCTGGAACCTGGAGTCAATGATTGTCTTCCGCGCCGTGCAGGGCTTCAGCGGCGGCGCGCTGATTCCGATGGCCTTTACCCTGATTATTACGCTGCTGCCGCTGGATAAGCGTCCTTTGGGCATGGCGTTATTTGGTGTTACCGCGACCTTCGCACCAACCATTGGCCCGACGTTGGGTGGTTGGCTGACGGAAGCCTTCAGCTGGCATTACATCTTCTATCTGAACGTTATTCCCGGTATTGCCGTATTAATGTTGCTGGCAGCGGGTCTGGATAAAGAAGAAGGTGATCCGGGGCAGCTTAAAAAGATCGATCTGTTCGGCATGCTGACCATGGCGCTTGGCCTGGGTTGTCTGGAAATTATGCTGGAAGAAGGCGCACGCGACGATTGGTTTGATGCCGAATATATCCGCTGGCTGGCGCTGGTGTCGGCCATGAGCCTGTTTTTGTTTGTGCGCAAACAGCTGACCACCGAGCACCCGCTGGTGGATCTGCGCCTGTTCCGCAGCCTCGATTTTTCTCTGGCTTGCGTGGCGTACTTTGTTCTGGGGGCGGGTTTATTCGGCTCGGTGTATCTGGTGCCTTTATATCTGGCCTCGGTGCACGACTATACGGCACTGGATATCGGCCTGGTATTAATGTGGGTCGGTTTTCCGCAGTTGCCTTTCTTTCCGCTGATTCCGCGTCTGCTGAAATTTATTGACGCCAAATATCTGGTAGCGTTCGGCTTCTTTGTGGTCGGCGGCAGTATGTGGATGAATATGCATATGAGTATCGACTTTAATGGCTCGTATCTTATTCCGGCACTGTTGGTTCGTGCATTGGGTCAGCCTTTTATTATGGTGCCGCTGTCGATTATGTCGGCGCAGAATCTTGATCCTAAAGACGCACCCTCGGCATCGACGCTGTTTAATGTGATGCGTAATCTGGGTGGTGCTGTGGGCATTGCCTTGCTGGCCACCTTGCTCTCAGAGCGTACCGATTACCATCTGGCTGAACTTAAGCAAACGCTGGTCAGCGGCAGCCAGAACGTTATCGAATATATGCGCCTGTTAGGCGGTGCACTCGAAAGTGGCGGGGGTAGTGCCGACCAGAGTTATGGTGTGCTGATGAAAGAGGTCACGCAGCAGGCGATGGTGATGTCATATAACGAAGCTTTCTTTGTACTCGGCCTGGCGCTGATGGTGGCGGCGTTAGCATCGTTGGGTATCCGCTCAGCGGACAAGCAAGCCGCCGGAGCTGAAGCCGCCATGCACTGAGAATACGTTATTAATATTGGTACGTTAATACCAGCCGGCAGCACTACTGCCGGCTTTTTTATGGGCGCTATACCGTCGCGCCCGGCACTGTGGTCAGAAACTATTAAAAGACGGAGTGCCTTTTCCGCTTGCTTCTTCAGGCTGCTTTGTCTCTCTTGCGACCGTGACGATTACTATCGTTACATTCTCTGGTGGTTATATATTGCTTCCCTATGATGGCGTTAATAAGTGGGAGGAAGTGGAAGTAATGGCAGCAATATGAAAGTCGCTCTGATTCCTAAGTGTTAAGTTTATCATCTGTATTGACTTTGATATTAATAGTGTGTCCTGAATGGTGAGTTAATTTGGCTTTATGAGTGATTGCAATTTCAGTATTTTTTGCAATCAGCAACTATTTGTCGAATAAGTTACACAAATGTAACTTTTTTAAGATCTGCTTCTGGCCTTAGTGGAGAGCTCTGGTTAATATCCGCGCCGTTGAGGACATTGTTATAACGATTATTCTAAAGCCGCTGATGGCAAACGATGTACCAGGTCTGCTCATTCGGATTTCTCAGATAAGTTAAATCCGGGCGACAGGTCCCCAGTTTTTTAGCAGGGCTAAAAGGATTTTATCGTGTCATTCTCACTGCGTTATCCATGGGCGGTTATTGTTACCGTTATGGCGTTAATTATCGGGCTGGCAGCAGGTGCAGGAAAACTGTCATTTGTGTCAGATTTTCGCGTTTATTTCAGTGCGGACAATCCGCAACTATTAAGCTTTGAGCAGCTTGAGCAGGATTTTAATAAGCAGGATACGCTGACGTTTCTGCTGCAGCCGACATCGTCGGCCACTGTGCTGGATTCCCGTGCATTAAATGAAATTGCACAGCTTACCCAAGCTGCCTGGGAAATTCCCTACGCCCGTCGGGTGGATTCCCTTACCAATTATCAGCGTATTCAATCGGCTGGCGATAATATTACGATTGATGACTTTTATCGGCCAGAGCAAGCGTCTGCTTGGGATATGGCGAGCGAGTTGGAATATGTCCGTACGCAACCCGATTTACTCAATCGTCTGGTTAATAAAGATGGCGATCTGGCGTTAATTATTGTCAGCCTGTCATTACCGGACGGTGATGAAAAAGCAACCGCCGAACTGGTCGCCTATACCCGTGAATTACTCGCTGAAACTGACCTGCAACATCTGGATGTACAGTTGTTTGGTACGGCGATTATTAACCTGGCACTGGCTGAAGCGGTAGAACGCGATATGGCAGCGTTAATTCCAGCCAGTTATCTGCTGATTTTTGCCGGCATCTTTTTTCTGACCCGCTCTCTGGCCGGTACGGTTCTGGCATTAACGCTGACCTTGCTCAGCGTGGTGGCTACCTTTGGTGCGTTGGGCTGGGCAGGAAGTCTGGGGCTGACCACGGCACGCCTGACTCCGGTGGTGGGTGTTGTGCCATCGATGATTATGATTATTGTCATTGCCGACTGTCTGCACATTCTGGCGACTTACCAACACGGCCTGCGCAGCGGTATGAATAAAATACCGGCGTTGCAGCAAGCGGTTACATCCAATATCCGTCCGGTGTGGATTACTTCTATTACCACTGCGCTTGGTTTGTTGTGTCTTAATTTCAGTGAATCACCACCGTACCGCGATCTGGGTAATTTAGTGGCTTTTGCCGCATTGCTGGCGGCGGTGCTGAGTCTGACGCTTTTTATTGCCGCCCTGCGGGTACTGCCGCAACCGAAAATACAGCCTGGGCGTGCGCTGGCCCATCCCGGTCAATGGCTCAGTGGTCTATTGCTGACATTCTGGCAGCGGGTACTGCAGCCGCATCCGCGGGCGTTGCTGCTGGGGGCCGTTATTGTGTCGGCTATTCTGGCCGCTGGTGTCAGTCAGCTTAAATTTAATGAGCAGTGGCATCAGTATTACGATGAGTCGTTTGCAGTGCGGCAGGCGCTGGATCTGCAGAACGATAAACTGAACGGCGTTAATTTTATTCAATACCGCATCGCGGCACAGGATGGCGGCTCGCTGTACCGTAGCGAACCTATGCAACAGTTGCAGCAACTGGCTGAGCATCTGGAAACCTTTGCCGAAGTCGGTTTTGTTGACAGCCTGCATCAGCCTTTACTGACGCTGAATCAGGCGTTGCATGATGGCGATCATCATTACTACAAAATCCCCGACACCGATCAGCAGGTTGCTCAGGCAATGTTGCTGTATGAAATGTCTTTGCCATTTGGCATGGGGCTGAATGAACGGCTGAATATTGATCAGACCGCCAGCCGTTTTACCGTGCATTTATTTAAGCGTACCTCGCGTGAATTGGTGGCCTTTGATCAGGCACTGCTTAACTGGGCGGCAGAACATACTCCGGCGCTGAGTATCGCTCCGGGCAGTGGTCTGGATATGGTGTTCGCCCAGATTTCTGACCGCAACAGCATCAGCCTGTTTCAGGGCACATTACTGGCGCTGGTATTAATTTCGGCCGTTATGATGCTGGTGTTGCGTTCGGTGCGTCTGGGGCTGATCAGTCTGGTGCCGAATTTACTGCCGGCACTGCTGGCTTATGGTATCTGGGGTTATATCAGTGGCCATGTCGATCTGGGGCTGAGTATTGTTGCCTGTATGAGTCTTGGCCTGGTGGTTGATGACACCGTGCATTTTCTTGCCAAGTATCGCAGCGCCCGCGCCAGAGGGGAAAGTACCGAAGCGGCCATCGAATACGCATTTTCTACCGTTGGCGTCGCCATGATTATTACCAGTCTGGTGCTGGCTGCCGGTTTTGCCTTGTTGCTGTTGTCACCTTTCTCGCCGACCTGGGGCATGGGTGGATTAATGGCGCTGACGGTTATGGTCGCCTTACTGGCTGACCTTATTCTTTTACCTTTGTTGCTGATGCTGTTGGATCGCGACTGACTTTTTCTGATTTTCCTGTTTATTAAAATTGAACTGAGAGCTCTCTATGACTAACTCTGCTGTTATTGCCGGCGAGCCATTGCTGCGCCGTATTCGTGCCTGGATGGACGAACGTTTCCCGTTTGCCAATGCTTTGCTGTTTTTTATTCTCTACCTGGTCACCGCCACTGTGGTTCGTGCCAGCCAGGGTGAATGGTTTTTTAACTGGAGCGATATTGTTGCCTGTCTGATTACCTGGTCGTTATTTTTAACCATCCGTATTTTTGATGAACATAAAGATTACGAGCTGGATGTTAAAAACCATCCGCAACGTGTATTGCAGAGTGGTCGTATTACCCTGATGCACCTGAAAGGTCTGGGCATTATTGCTGTAATTGCCCAGCTGCTGTGGAGCCTGTTTCTGGGTACCGATGCCCTGATCGTCTGGGCCGTGATGTTTGTTTACCTGTGTTTAATGGGCGCAGAGTTTTTCTGTGGCGCCTGGCTGGAAAAACGTTTGCTGCTGTATGCCCTGAGTCATATGGCGATTATGCCGCTGATCGTGCTCTGGCTGGCGGCAATGGCGCAACCACAATTGCCGGTAATGCAGTTACTGAACTCGGCACCTTTAATGGCCATGATGAGCCTGGCGTTTATCAGCGGCTTCTGTTTTGAAATTACCCGTAAAACCCGTGGCCCGGAAGAAGAGCGTGACACCGTTGATTCTTACTCGCGCATTCTTGGCGTGCAGGGTGCGGCCAATCTGGTCATCGTATTGGTCTGCGCCATGGTGGTTAACCAGCTGGTATTGTTGTGGCTGCTGGACGTTGCAGTATTAGCCGTTTATGCCGTGCTGCTTATTCTGGTATTGGCGTTAGCACTGAAAGCCATTATTCAATTCAAAAAAGCACCCCATGAGAGTGGTCGCGAAAATAACGAAAAAGCCGTGGCATTAACCATGCTGCTTGGTTATCTGGTGGTCATTATCGCCGCTGCATTACACATTCACCTGCTGGGAGCGAGCGCATGAAAAAAGCACGCGTATATACCACACAAGCCCGTTATGAATTCAGCAATGAACATCAGGCAACCGTCAGCCTGCAATGTGGCGAAAACTGGCGTAACGCCGAAGCGGTAGATGTTTCCAAAAGTCATTTATGCGTGTTGGCCGAGCCCTGCGAACAATGGCAGCTGGATGCTGCCTTTACCACGGTGACTCTGGTTCTGGCTGACAAAGAGTATGTGCTGCGCGATTTAATCATCAGCAAACTGGAGGTCGCGCAGAATTCTAAATTATGGCGTCTGGTATTGCGTAACGATACCGATGGTGAAAACGCCGCCGAAAACAGTCGCCAGTTATGGCAGCTCAGCTACGCCCTGCGTCAGCGTGCAGCAGAAGATGATGGCCGTTTATACGACGAACTGACCTTGCCGAAAGTACCGGCGCGGGGGTTATACACCGAAGACGCCCGCCAGGAACGGCTGAGTTTTGTCCGTAATGAAACCGGTGCGGCGATGGAGCGTGTGGCCGATATCACCCTCGATCCGAAAGCGCTGGTCAGTAATATCGAAGCGTTAATCGGCACCGTCGAAATTCCGGTGGGTGTGGCCGGGCCACTGCATATTCGCGGTGAGCACGCGAACGGTTTATTTTATGCGCCGATGGCAACCTCTGAAGGCGCACTGGTTGCATCGGCTACCCGTGGTGCAACGGCTATTTCCCGTGCCGGTGGTGTCAATGTGCGGGTACTCGGTCAGCGTATGTTGCGTGTACCGATCTTTGTATTAAGTGATTTATCCTCGGCGTTATTTTTTGCCGAATGGGTCAAAGATCATCAGCACGAAATTGCCGCCCAAACCCGTAAATATTCAAACTACGCCAATCTGGTGGAAGTGCATACCGAATTAATGGGCCGCACGGTGCACGTACAGTTTGTGTATGAAACCGGTGATGCTGCGGGTCAGAATATGACCACCACCTGCACCTGGCAGGCATGCCAGTGGATTCTGGCTGAAATGCGTGCCTTTGAAGGCATCGAGTTCGAAAACTTTATGGTTGAGGCCAACCTCTCCAACGATAAAAAAGTAACTTATAACTCTTTTCTGCGTGGCCGTGGGGTGCGGGTACTGGCTGAAACCGTACTCAGTGATGATGTCTGCCGCAAAGTATTAAAAGTCAGCGCGCGTGAACTCTTTACCGCTTATAACCACTTCGTTGGCGGCAGTATTGCGTCCGGTATGGTTGGCCTGAATATTAATATCGCCAACGTTATTGGTGCGATGTTTACCGCTACCGGTCAGGACATTGCCTGTGTGCACGAATCGGCCATCGGCCAGCTGCATATGGAAATGACCGATGATAATGCGATTTACGCCACGCTGCGTCTGCCAAGTCTGGTGGTCGGTACGGTCGGCGGCGGCACCAGTTTGCCGCAGCAGAAAGAATGCCTGCAGATGATTGGCTGTGCCGGTCCTGGCTGTGCGCATAAACTGGCTGAAGTGATTGCCGGTTACTGTCTGGCGCTGGATTTATCCACGCTGTCGGCCATTGCCAGTGATCAGTTTGCCCGTGCTCACGAAAAACTCGGCCGTAACCGCCCGGTAGAATGGTTAAAACTCGGTGATTTAAATCCGGAGTTTTTCAGCCGCGCATTATCACAGGGTTTAAACCGCAACGTGCAGGTCAGCGCGCAGCAGAGTCTGACGTTGTCGGGTAAAGGCAGCAGCATTATTACCGAACTGACAGCGCATAAAATTAATAAGCTGGTTGGTCATTATCCGTTCCGCCTGACACTGGACGATGCCGATCAGACACTGGATGTGATGGTAAAAGTAAAGCCGCTGGATGACGAAGTTATCCTGATGCTTAACTCTATGGCGTCGATGTGTGATGCGCGTCTGGCGCATGCCTATAACGAATTCCGCAAACATGTCGGCTTCCGTGGTTGTCATGTGCGTGAGCTGGAAGTGATGGCGCAGCAGGATGAACGTTTCCGCCGCGTTGCTCCGACCACTTATATGGCCTGGGCCGATGCCTCACGTGAAGCCTATGTCATTGTGCAGGAATATCTCGACGGTCTGGAATTAATGGATTCCGCCGACGATACCTCCGGCTGGACGGCCGAGCATTTTAATGCCGCCGTGGATGGCATTGCTCAGGTTCACAGCATCTGGCTGAACCGTGAAGACGAACTGCTGGCGCAAGACTGGATTTGTGATGCACCGACCAGCGCCAATATGCTGGAAAAAACCCGTCTGTGGGAAATGCTCGGTGCGCACGCGCAACAGGAATTTCCGGAATGGTTCAGCGCTGATGATATGGTCCGTTTCCGCGATCGGGTGTACAGCATGGAGCAGTGGTATCCCGAATTGGATGCGTTGCCAAAAACGCTGATCCATAACGACTTTAACCCACGCAATATTGCTTTCCGCCGTCAGGGTGATGAACTGACGCTGTGTGCTTATGACTGGGAACTGGCAACCGTTCAGGCCCCGCAACACGATCTTGCTGAGTTATTAACCTTTGCACTGACGCCGGATTTTGATCCGCAAATAGTAGAAGATCTGATCGAACGTCACCGGGTGCAGCTGGAGCAGGCGGCGGGCGTGACGCTCGATGCCGCACAATGGCGTTACGGTTTTACTCTGTCGCTGTGGGATTTAACAGTTAACCGTATGCCGATGTACATCATGGCGCATACCTTCCGCCATTATCCGTTTATGGAGCGGGTGGTAAGTACTTTCCGTCGTCTGCTGGATCTGGAAATTCAGCGTCTGCAAAACGGAGATCAAAGCCTGTGAAAAAAGACACTGTAAACAGCCCGGCTAATTATTGTCTGGACGCGCTGCAGGCCGCAGTGCTGAGTGCCGATCAGATCGGCGGTAAAGCCTTTAATCTGGCGTTTTTAAGCCGCCAGACGCTGGCCATTAATAGTCTGCAGGTGCCGCAATGGTGGGTAGTTCCGGTTGCTGCTTTCCGTGCTCAATTACGTTCGCTGAATCTTGAACAGTGGATTGAAACTGAACTGGCATCACTGGGCGATAAGCCCGATAGCAGCGCATTGGAACAGGTTGCCCGGGGTATTCAGCAGAAAATCCGTGAGGGTGGTTTATTAATTGCCATTGCCGATGACGTGCGCACGGCCATTGGCAGCGAAGCATTGGCGCAGGGCTTCTGGGCGGTGCGTTCATCGGTGGTAGGTGAAGATGCCGAAGGCGCGTCTTTTGCCGGACAAATGGACAGCTGCTTATATCAGCGTGGTGAAGAGCAGATTGCCGCGGCCATTATTACCGTCATGCAGAGTGCCTTTAATGCCCGTGCGTTGGCTTATCGCATCCAGAAAGGTCTGGGCCTGACCGACATTAATGCAGCGGTTATTATTCAGCGCATGATTGATGCTGATGTGGCCGGTGTGATGTTCACCGCCAACCCGGTGAATGGTGATCGCGGTGAAGCCTTTATTTCGGCCACCTGGGGTTGTGGTGAAGGTTTGGTTTCCGGCCACTGTAATGCCGATGAAATCAGCGTGCGTTTAAGCAGCAATGAACTCAGCGTACAGGTGAATGATAAAGACCTGTGTCTGGTGCAGGATACTGAACAGGGCGGCACCCGTGAACAGGAAGTGGCCGCCGATAAACGTGCGGTTGCCTGCTTGACCGACACACAGATTTTTGCCCTGCGTGATCTGGGGCGCAGCATTGCGGAAGCCTATTGCGCACCGCAGGATATTGAGTGGTGCCTGAAAGACGGTGCGTTTTATATTCTGCAGGCGCGTCCGGTGACGCGCTTGCCGGAACAGAACCCCGATACTGATCGCCTGCAGGTCTGGGATAATTCCAATATTCAGGAATCCTATTGTGGTGTTACCACACCGTTAACATTCAGCTTTGCTAACCGCGCTTATAAAACCGTTTACGAGCAAACCCTGCGTTTATTGGGTGTGCGTGAAAACGTTGTGCAACAGCATCAGGATATGCTGGAAAATATGCTCGGCCTGATTCGTGGCCGGGTGTATTACAACATTAATAACTGGTATCGCGGGTTATTATTCCTGCCATCTTTCCGTACCAATAAAGCCGATATGGAACGCATGATGGGCCTGACCGATCCGGTGGATCTGATTCAGGACCGCGAGCTGAGTGGCCGCGAAAAACTGGCACGCCTGCCGCAAATGTTGCGTGCCTTGTTTGCCATGCTCAGCCGTTTCCGCCGTATGGATGATCTGGTGGCTGAATTCCGCGCGCACTTTGCCGCTGAATATGCCCGGGTCGAGCGCAATAAACTGCACAGCCTGAGCATGGATGCATTAATCAGCCTCAGCCGTACGCTGGATAAAACCCTGCTGAATAACTGGACCACGCCCATCGTTAACGATTTTTACGTCATGATGATGAATGGCAAGGTGCACCGCTGGCTGGAAAAACTCGGTGTAGAAAATCCGGCACTGGTGCAGAACAATTTGCTGTCCGGTGAAGAAGGCATCGAAAGTACCGAGCCAACCAAATTCCTGCTGCGTTTATGCGATGAAGCGCGCACACAGCCAGAATTGCTGGCGTGTTTAAAAGATCAGCCAAACGATCAGCTTCTGGTTCTGCTGCAATTAAAATTCCCGGATTTCCACAGCCGCTGTCTGCAGTACATTGAACTGTACGGCGACCGCACCATGGGTGAGCTGAAGCTGGAATCGGTAACGCTGCGTCAGGACGCATCCTTTATGTTTGCGGTGCTGAAAAACTTTTTAAGCCGTGACGATCTGACCCTGGCGACGCTGGCCGAAAACGAAGCCCGTTTCCGCGCTGAAGCAGAGCAGGCGGTATTACCAGCATTGCAGAAGCAGTTCGGTCGCCGGGGCTTAAAAAAATTCCAGCGTGATTTAAGCCGCCTGCGCGATGCCATCCGTAACCGCGAAAACATGCGTCTGGCGCGCACCCGGATGTTTGGTCTGTACCGCGATATTTTCCGTCAGCTCGGTGAGCAGCTGGCGTTTTATTCGCAACTGGAACAGGCCGAAGATATTTTTTATCTGACCCTGGAAGAAATCTACGCCTATGCCGACGGCCGTTCTGTGACTGCTGATTTAAAACCGCTGGTGGCAATCCGTCGTGCGGAGTTTGCGTCTTACGAAGCGGACGAACCACCACATCATTTCCACACCCGTGGGCCACTGTACTGCAATAACCGCTTTGAATATCCGCATGCTCAGGAAGAAACCGCAGCCGCCGATGGCAGCCTGCAGGGCACCGGTTGTTATCCGGGAATTGTTGAGCAGAAAGTGCGGCTGATTTTCTCGCCGGATGATGAACTGAATTTAAATGGTCAGATTCTCTGCACCGTGCGAACCGATCCGGGCTGGGCACCGTTATTCCCGACCGCTGGCGGTATTCTGGTGGAGCGTGGTTCTACCCTCAGCCACTCGGCGGTGGTGGCCCGTGAACTGGGTATTCCTGCGGTGGTGGGTATTCCGGGGTTAACCAAATTACTGGCCGACCAGGAGCTGGTGCGCATGGATGGTTCCAGTGGCCGGGTTGAGCGGCTGGAATTTAATGCCGCCGAGTCTGTGGCTGCTGCCGAGGAGTCGGTGGCATGAACAGCATCCCGCAACTGAGTGATGAGTTTTTTCGTATTGCCCGTGAGCGTTACAGCGACGATGCCTTCTGGCTGGGTGAAGACGAAGCCGCAGTGCGCCGTCAGTTCAGTACGGCAAATGATTATTTCCGCACTGGCCGTGCCTGGGCAGAAACCGCAGAAGGTTGTCGTTTAGCCGGTTTTTTTAATCCCGAGCAGCGTATTAATGATGAAGCCGTTGCCTATTTCGGGTTCTGGGAAAACAGCGGCGACAACGACACGATACTGAATGCACAGCGGGATTTATTCGCCCGCTTTGAGCGCTGGGCTGCGGAGCAGGGCGCGGAGCGTATTTACGGGCCGATTAATTTTAATACCTACGGCCCCTACCGTTTGCGCCTGGCCGACGAGCAGGGCGGTATGCCGGGGCCGGTATTTGCCGGCGAACCCTATAATCCGCTCAGTTATGGCGAACAATTACAGGCACTGGGTTACGACATTCATTACCGCTATTACACCCGCATTAATAATAATTTACCGGCACTGGCGCAGCAGATGGAAAAACCACTGGCGCGAGCGTTACAGCAATTACAGGGAGAATTTATTGTCAGCCGTCTGGATGGCGACACCTGGATGAATAATCTGCCGGAGCTGTATCCGTTAATCGACCGCATGTTCCGCCAGAACTTTGCTTACAGCCCGATCAGCGAAGCACAGTTTGTCGCCGCCTGTGGTGAGCCTTTTGCGCGCAAGCTCTGCCCGCAGTCGTCGGTACTGGTGCGGCATAAAAGTGGTGCTATTGCCGGCTTTTTCCTGTGCTATCCGGATTACAGTCCGCTGCAGGTGCTCTCTTCGGTCTGTGGCTCATCGGTGAAGGCTGCGGATATCAGTTACGACCAGCATGCGGCGTTGTTGCCTGAGCCGCGTCTGGCGCTGGCGAAAACCGGAGCTATTCATCCCGATTATCGTCAGGCTGGTCTGTTCACCCTGATGTCGATGCAGCTGACGTGCTGGGCGGCACCGCATTATCAGCGCGTGGCAGCGGCTCTGGTGCGTGAAGATAACCCTTCACTGCGTTATGCCCACAACGGCGAAGAAGTGCGGGTGTATGGTCTGTTTACCAAACAGCTGGCCCGCGCGGCTGCTCAGGAAGGCTGATATGAGCGGGCTGAATTTCTGCCGTCATGTGCTTGAAGAGGCGCAGCGTAATCCGCAGCGGCTGGCGCTGGATATTCCAATGATGCAGGGGCGTCGTTGTCTGGGCGCTGAGCAATGTAGCTATGGCGAGCTGATGCAGCGTGTTGCCGCACTGCAGTCGTTGTGGCAGCAACAGGGGTTGCAGCCCGGTGAGCGGGTGGTGGTGATCGCCCGGCCTTCGGTTGATCTGTATGCAGTGGTGCTGAGTCTTTTGGCCTCCGGTCTGGTGGCGGTGTTTATCGATACCGGCATGGGGCGTAAAAAAATCCGTATGGCACTGGCCGATGCCCGCCCGGTGGCGATTGTCAGTATGCAGGCGCTGCTGCGCTGGTTCTGGCTGATTCCTGAGCTCTGGTCTTTAAAGCGCTTCAGTATTGACCGGAAAACCCTCGGCAGCCGCTCGCTGAATAAAGCGCTGGCGGCGTTTAAGGGCAGCCAATGGCCGCAGCTGGCGGCGCCTCCATCAGGAGATCACGGTCTGATTTCCTTTACCTCCGGCAGTACCGGTCGGCCAAAAGGCGCCGACCGTACTCACGCCAGTCTGGATGCGCAGCATGCGGCGATTCGCCATCACTGGCCGGATGCTGATGGCGAACGTGACAGTCCGTGCTTTCCGGTCATGGTGTTGCATAACCTCAGCTGCGGTATGAGCAGCTGTTTGCCACAGGTGGATCTGGCTGCTCCGGCAAAGGTGGATGCGGCGGCGGTACTGACACGCTGGCAGCAGCAGGGGGTTACCCGCATCAGTGGTGCGCCGGCCTATTTCCGCGCCCTGTGTGATGAGCTGTTACTGCGTAAGGCGACGCTGCCGCAGATCACCAGTCTGGTGATTGGTGGTGCGCCGGTCAGCCAGTTGCTGGCGCGCGATCTGTTGCAGGTATTCCCTGATGCCTATGCGCGTATTGCCTATGGCTCGACAGAAGCGGAGCCCATTGCCTCGCTGCGGTTGCAGGATTATCTGACCGCTGGCGATCAGCCCGCTGTGGCCGGTTTGCTGGTAGGCGATATTGCCGAAGCCACCGATGTGCTGATCTGCAATTTGCCTGAAAACAATGAACGTCTGGTTAATGAAAGTCACCTGCTCGACGGTCGCTGTGGCGTGGGCGAAGAGGGCGAAATTCTGGTGGCCGGCAATCATGTGCTGCGTGGTTATTACCACAACCCTCAGGCCGATGCGGAAAACAAAATCCCGCGCGCCGATGGGCTGGTCTGGCACCGTACCGGCGATACCGGCTGGCTCGATGAGCAGGGCCGGCTGTGGCTCAGTGGCCGGGTAAAAGATGCGGTGCAGCTTGGCAGCCAGCGCCGTTTGCAGCCGCTCTGGCTGGAGCAACAGCTGGATGCGCTGGCCGGTGTACAGCGCAGCGCGCTGATTGGCCATGAGCAGCAGGGCTGGTTATTTGTCTGCTGTGATGAGCCACTGGAAAACCTTAAAAGTGCGTTGCTGGCCTTGCTGCCAGCCGGCGAATGGCAGGTTGCCCGGCTTAAGTACATGCCGGTGGATGGCCGCCACAACAGCAAGATTGACCGGCCGTTGCTGCGTCAGATGGCGGCTGCAGGCCGTACCGACAGGGTGGTTACCTGGAACAAAACGGAGAGTACATCACTATGAGCAGTTTACCGGCCGGTGGCTGGATTATCCGCCTGAACCGGGTTGATCTGATCACCCTGAGCAGTGTTCCGCTGACCTTGCTGGCGCTGTTTTTTACCCTGCAACAGGAGTTGCTCACGGCGCTGGCGCTGTTGTTTCTGGCGATGACCGCCGATGCGCTGGATGGCTTGTTAGCACGGCGCTGGGGGCTGACCCGTGAGTTCGGGCGTTACCTTGATGGCTTTATGGATGTGCTGATTTATCTGGTCAGTCCGGCGCTGATTCTGTTGCAGTGGGGTTTTGATGGTATTTATGCCGTGGCCCTGGTGACTATGGTCGCCGCAGGCTGTATCCGCCTGTCGGTATTTAATCAGACCGGCAATATCGAGGACGCGAGTAAGGGCAGCGCCCGTCCTGCCTATCTGGGCATGCCGGTATTCTGGAGCCTGCTGATTATTGCGCCACTGGTGTTGCTGGAGCACTGGCTGGGGGCCAGCGCCTTTATTAAAGCTCTGCTGGCGCTGGCGTTGCTGTGGTTCTCGGTACAGATGCTGCGCGCCCGGCCTTTCTTTAAGTTCACTTCTCTGGCGCAGATGCTGTGGATTACCCTGGGTGGATTTTCACTGCTGTGCGTTACTACGCTGGTGGCTCAGGGCGCACAGGCGCCGTTGCATCCGCTGCTGATGGCGCTGTATCTGCAGGTGCCGGTGGTGATTGGCGGCGTGGCGCATATGTGGTGTGTCAGCAATGATGTACTGCCGTCTTTTGCCCGGCCGGTGTGGAAATCGGCCTTTGGTAGCAACAAAACCTGGCGCGGCGTTTTATTAGTGCCGCTGCTGACGGCGCTGGGCGCGCTCTGTCTGTGGCCACTGGAACAGGTCTTTCAGGCGCTGGGCTGGCCGACCGTGTGGAGTGGTTACTCACTGCTGCTGGCCGGCGCAATGGCTGGTGTTGGTTATATTCTTGGCGAATTGCCCAATTCCTGGTTTAAGCGTCGGTTGGGGATTGCACCGGGACAGGTGCCGGAAGAACAGCGTTACTGGTTTATCGCGCTTGATCAGATCGACTCGGCCGTTGGTGTCGCTCTGATACTCGGCTGGTGGCTCGATTTGAGCGCGGCCGTGGTGCTTTTGTACATACTGACCTTCCCGCTGACCGCGCTGCTGGTTAAACAGTGGTTGTACCGTAACAAACTCAAAGACAGTGCGGTCTGAGGGCGATATCGCGTTGGTGAATGAATGCTTGTGGCAACAGGGCAGATTTTATACACTACGCGCCCTTTTATTAGGTCTCGTCTGGATGGGTGCCATCTTTGCGTGCACAGCTGTGCCGCTTTGAGCATTGGGACAGATGAGTTTGATGAACGGCAGGCGATCCCAAAACCTGTCCCTTGATAAAACGATCGGAGTGATCTGAAACTATGGTAGTAATCCGTTTGGCCCGTGGTGGCTCTAAAAAACGTCCTTTTTATCACATTAACGTAGCTGACGCGCGTAGCCCTCGCGACGGTCGCTTTATCGAGCGCGTTGGGTTCTTTAACCCTGTTGCTCGCGGCCAGGAAGAAGCTTTGCGTATCGACGCAGAACGCGTTGAATACTGGTTGGCCAAGGGTGCTCAGCCGACTGATCGCGTAGCCAGCTTACTGAAGCAAGTCAAAAAAGCTCAGGCTTAATTGACGACGACCGGAGTTCTGATGTTGAACGACCAGATTGCGGGTGAGGAAATCACCGTCCTCGGAAAAGTAACCACCGCATTTGGTATTAAAGGCTGGGTGAAGGTGTATTCGTACACTGATCCTATGACCAATATCCTGGATTACCCGACCTGGCTGTTACGTATTAACGGACAGTGGTGTGAATTCAAGGTGACCGACAGCAAGCTCCAGCCGAAAGGGTTGGCCGTAGCTCTGACAGGAATTACCGACCGTGATGCCGCTCTGGCGTTGTCTCAGGTTGAAATCGGTGTTCCAACCTCGGAGTTACCGGAACTCGAAGAAGACGAACATTATTGGTTCCAGCTCGAAGGCTTGAAGGTGGTTAACACCGACGGCGTGTGGCTGGGCCAGGTGAAGGAACTGTTTGATTCCGGCGGCGGTAACCAGGTGATCAGCGTAAAAGGTTGCGAAGGCAGCATTGATAAGCGTGAGCGTCTGATTCCATACGCAGAAACAATCGTTCTTGAGGTTAATCTGGATAACGGTGAAATCCAGGTTGACTGGGACCCGGATTTTTAAGCCCGGTGTTGTAACGATGTGGTTTGGGGTTATTTCCCTATTTCCTGACATGTTCCGCGCACTCACCGATTACGGTGTCAGCGGGCGGGCAGTCAAACAGGAAAAAGTAAGTATCGAATGCTGGAATCCCCGTGATTTCGCCTACGATAACTACCAGACCGTGGACGATCGTCCATACGGCGGCGGCCCTGGCATGCTGATGAAAATTCAGCCTCTGCAGGATGCCATCCACGCAGCCAAAGCGGCTGCCGGGGAAGGCGCTAAGGTGATTTATTTATCACCTCAGGGACGCAAGCTGGATCAGGCCGGCGTGTTAGAGCTTGCTCAGCGCGACAAACTGATTCTGGTGGCCGGACGGTACGAAGGTATTGATGAGCGTTTGATTGAGCGCGAAGTCGACGAAGAGTGGTCTCTTGGCGATTTTGTTCTCAGTGGCGGTGAACTGGCCGCGATGACGCTGATGGATGCCGTGATCCGATTGGTACCTGGTGTACTGGGGCATGACCAATCGGCACAGCAGGACTCCTTTATGGAAGGCTTGCTGGATTGTCCACATTACACCCGCCCGGAAGTGTACGAAGGGCAGGCTGTACCGGACGTGTTGCTGAGTGGCAACCACGAGAAGATCCGCCAGTGGCGACTTAAACAGTCACTGGGAAGAACCTGGCAGCGCAGACCGGATTTACTGGAGGCGCTGGAACTGACAAACGAGCAACAAAGGTTATTGACAGAGTATCTGCAAGAGCTAGAACAGAACTCAGCAGACTGTTAAGGAGCGAACAATGAGCAACAAGAACCCAATCATTCAGCAGATTGAAAATGCGCAGCTGAAAGACAATATCCCTGCATTCAGCACCGGTGATACCGTTGTTGTACAGGTTAAAGTAAAAGAAGGTAGTCGTGAGCGTCTGCAGGCGTTCGAAGGCGTTGTAATCGGTAAGCGTAACCGTGGCCTGAACTCTGCATTCACTGTACGTAAAATCTCCCACGGTGTGGGCGTTGAGCGTACTTTCCAGACTCACAGCCCGATGATCGACAGCCTGGCTGTTAAGCGTCGCGGTGATGTGCGTCAGGCGAAACTGTACTACCTGCGTGAGCGTAGCGGTAAATCTGCACGTATCAAAGAAAAGGTTTAATCCTTCTCTTGCTGAAAAAACGGGCCTCTGGCCCGTTTTTTTATGCCTGTTTTGCGACTGTTTTTGTGATCATAGCCCAGCTTGTCATCTGTATGGCATGCATGGCTGGTATACTGCTGCGCAGATGTACGGGGTCGGTGATTCTGTATTCTTGACACTGGCAGGCGCATTTGAAAGGGTAGGGCCCGGAACAAACCATGGGCTCTGGGCCTCCAAGCCTGAATGATGACGTAAAGGTTGCAGTAATGAAAAAAACACTTTTAGCCGCCGCGCTGGGCCTGAGCCTGACGTTACCGGTAATGGGCGCAGATGCCGCTAAAGCGCTGCCGCTCGATAAGCAGGTCGAAGCCAAGCTGGTGCAGGCTTTTGGCCCGCGTCTGCAGGTTCGGGAAGTTGCGCCTTTGGCGGGCAACCAGATTCTGGAAGTGGTTCTGATTGACGGTTCGGTGATGCACATGACACCGGATCTTAGCCACTTTATCTACCGTGACGAATTATACGAACTGGGTGCCGAAGGCCCGCAGAATATTACCCAGAACCGCAACAACCCCAAACGTGCTGAGCGTCTGGCGGCGGTTAGCGATAATCAGACCGTTGTCTTCCAGGCAAAGGGTGAGCAGAAAGCGCTGATCAATGTCTTTACCGATATTGACTGCGGCTATTGCCAGAAGCTGCACCAGGAAATTCCACGCCTGAACGAACTGGGCATTACCGTGCGTTATCTGGCGTATCCGCGTGCCGGAATCAAAGACCCGCGCAATGGTGAGCTGACCGATTCCTATCGCAAGATTAACTATGTTTGGTGCCAGGCAGATCGTAAGGCGGCGATGACCAGCATGAAGAACACTCAGCGCGATATGAACATGCTGGGTCAGCGTTTGCGTCAGTCCGGTGGTTCCTCTGAGCTGGAAGATCAGTACCGTGCCTTGCAGGGACAAGTTGTGGCGATGATGGACAAGAGCAAAGACTGTGGTGCGCCGATTGCCGCCCAGTACGATCTTGGCCAGGAAGTCGGTGTCACCGGTACTCCGGCGATAGTGGTTGAAGACGGTCGTCTGTTTCCGGGTTATATGCCGGCGGATGACCTGGCCCGTCGTCTGGGTGTGATGTAGTTCAGGGCCTGTTTCCTGTTTAACGGGTGTTGACAGGCTTTGCAAGAAACCTCCTGCGGGAGGTTTTTTTATGCCTGCTCTTATGTTGTCTGTCTGCACCGCATAAGAGCAGGGTTATACACATTCATATCGGCGGGTAATCACCGTTCATACAATAATGAATACTTCGCGGTTAAAAATATCTAACCAATTGTTTTATATAAGAAATATTACAATACGTCGGCGCGTAAGCGAGGCCCTTCCGGCATGGCCGGAGTCTGATTGGGCGACTTTTTCAAGATTTGCCCCCAGTCTTATCCACAGATAAATAGACATAAGTAGCTGCTTACCTTGCAGGCCTTACATTTGAAGGGCGTCGTCAGGTGCCCAATCGGGTTCACTGGACGGCTTCATTTTGGCGCATCGTGAACTCAGATGATGCATCTTATGCACATCCACAGCCAGCCCGGTTCAATCTCAGTCAATTTGGCCTGAAAATAGGCAAATGGACTATTGATTTTTATAAGTTATTGAAAAATAAAGACTTTCCAGTGTGGTTAAAAAATAACCAATTTGAGAGGAGGCCGCTGTTTATGCGAAAAACAGCGACTTTTAAAGTGCTTACCCACAAAGTTATTCACAGTTTTTGTGGATAGTATGTCAGCCTGTCCGGGGTGGCACTGAGGACATTTTTGGGCTCTCTGGCGTTGTTTTGCTCTTGACATAAAAAATATTGCTCAAAGCGGTTATGCACATTGACAGGCCGCGCTTTTTGAACGGACATTCAAAAGTCAAAAAACTGAAACAAATCAGAATGCAGTAGATAACTCATTGAAATATATAAGATTTGGCTTTTGTTGCTATTTCAGCCAATCTGAACTGAAGCCGCATGAATACTGGATTCAGGGCAGTTATCAGAAACTTACCCAAAGAATTATCCACAGAAAATGTGCATAACCACGAGAAATCCAGAAACGGCGCGCTCCGGCGCCGTTGTGGATGATTCTGATAGCCGCTCAGGCGCTCTCTTCGTCGTCTTCATCCGTGATATTAAGGAAACAATCCAGCGATGGATGCGGCACATCCTGTGCGTCAAATTGCAGTGCCGACGGTAGGGCATCAAACCAGCCAAACTGTTCGATCAGGCGGCGCCAGATCGCATCCAGAGGGGCGTTGAAGGTCAGTGTTTCGCCGCTGACCGGATGGCTCATGGTTAATTGGGCGGCATGCAGCAGCAGTCGCGGTGCCTGCAGCTGGTCGCGGAAATAGCGGCTGTGGCGGCCTTTACCGTAACGGGCGTCACCGATGATCGGATGGCTCAGGTGTTTAAGGTGACGGCGCAGCTGGTGCTTACGGCCGGTGTGCGGAATGCATTCCACCAGCGAATAGCGTGACTGCGGGTATTTATCGATATGCACCGGAATCTCGGCGTTGCCCAGTGCACGGAAGTCGGTGATGGCTTCCTGCTCGGGTTTGATTCTTTCGTGTTTGGCGTATTTGTCGACCGGTGGAGCCATGGGTTTATCGAGGTGGATGAACTCCGGCATCCAGCCACGCACGATGGCCAGGTAGCGTTTGTCGACCGCCCGCTGACGCCATTGATCAGTAATCAGGCTGGCCATTTCCTGGCTCAGGGCAAAGGCCAGAACACCGGAGGTTGGTTTATCGAGACGGTGTACCGGATACACCCGTTGCCCCAGCTGGTTACGCAATAATTGCAGGGCAAAACGGGTTTCATGGCGGTCTATCTCACTGCGGTGTACCAGCAGGCCACTGGGCTTGTTAATGACCACCAGCTCGTCATCAAGGTAAATAATATCAAGTTCCACTGCATGCCCGGTGTTGTTACCGGCCCCCGGATAAAACGCGGCACTTTACCTTATGTGCTGCATGGCGGGTAGGCAGGAGCGGTTTATGGCTGAAGCGATTTTTCCCTTGCGCGGCGATCTTTGCTACTTTGTGCCAGCGCGAATGACTGTCTGTTCAGATTAATAATAAAAAGGAGTTGTCATGCTCAGCCGCTGGATGACCGTAATGCTGCTGTTTGTTGTCGCTGTTCTGCTTAGCGTACGCCTGGTTTATGTTGAGAGTGCTTCTTTCCCGGACCGCAGCGCTGCTCCGCTGCTGCCATCGACTGAACTGGAGAAGATGGTCAGTCTGCCGCTGCCGCCGGGGAATCTGGCGGTGGCTGATGATCAGCGGATCTTTTTTACCTTCCACCCGGAAGCGTCACCCGATATCAACGTCGCCGTCTGGGCGAATGACGAAGTCCGTGCCTTTCCCGCGCCGGAGTGGCAGCCCGGTGGCAGTGCAGAGCATGCACTGAACGAAGTACTGTCGCTGCGCCTGCACAATAATGAATTGTGGTTGCTGGATAATGGCCGCCACGCGCTGAACAGCGTACGTCTGCTGGCGTTTGATATTAACAGCCGCGAGTTGCTGCACAGTTATCGTTTTCCGCGCGATGTGTTTCCGTTGGGCGCGCACGCCAATGATTTCCGCATCAGCGCCGATGGCCGTTATTTCTTTATTACGGATGCCAGCCTGCTGGCGCGCACCCCGGCTCTGGTGGTGTATGACCGTGCTGAGGGTATCAGTCGTCGTGTGCTGCATAACGATGCCAGTGTCCGTGCCGGAGCGTTTGAACCGGTGGTACAGGGGCAGGCGATGACGCTGTTTGGTTTGTTTACGGTGAATCCCGGTGTCGATGGTATTGCGCTCGATGACGCCGGGGAGTGGCTGTATTTTGCCGCCGTGGCCGCCGATCAGGTGTATCGCATCCGTGTCGCTGACCTGTTAAATGCGGATTTACCCTACGCCACTCTGAGTGCCCGCGTTGAAGCGCTGGGGCCAAAAACCATGACCGATGGCATGGCGCTGGATGCTGCCGGAAACCTGTATTTTTCTGACCTGGAGCATTCGGCCATTGTGCGTCGTACTCCGGCTGGCGAATTGCAGACACTGTTGCGCAGCGTTGATCTGCGCTGGCCCGATGGCTTCAGCCGCCAGGGCGACTATCTTTATCTGACCTGTTCTGCTTTGCATCAGGTGATTGGTCACAGCCGTGAAGATATTCTGGCTGCGGGTCCTTATCCGATTTATCGGTTCTCCCTGAGCAAAGCTGAGTCTTACCTGAATCCCTGATGCACGAGGCCGTCGAATGAAATGTGTATACCAGGCAGCCGATACGCTGGAAGCCCATCTGGTGCTTGGCCTGCTCGAGCAGCACCGTATTCAGGGATTTATTGAAGGCGCGCATCTGACCGGCGGGTTAGGAGAATTACCGCTGCAGAATTACGTGCGGGTACTGGTCAATGATGTGGATTTTGATGCCGGGCGGCGGCTGATGCTGGAATACGATCAGGCCAATGCGGTGACCGATCCGTTACCGCCGCCGATGTTTCGGCACTGGGGCTGGTTTGTGCTGGCGCTGCTGGCCATTATTGCCGCCGAAAGTCTGCGCTTTCTCTGATGTTCACGATGTTGTGCCGGAGCCTGGCGGCTTTGCCGGCATGCCTTTACCATTTACCTCTACCAGTACACCTTTGCTAAAACCTCTCTGCCAGAACACCGGATGCAGAGCGCTTCTTACTGCCGCGCTCTGCACGATGGGTCAGTAGAAACTCACTGCTGTCAGCCGGTCGAGGGAATCGCCCATATGGTAGGAAAAAGGTCGCCCGGCCGCAGCGGCCATCTGCCGGCATTTTTCTTCCAGTTTACCGTGGGTCAGATAGCCGACCTTGGTGTGTTCATGGGTAATTTCGCCCAGCGTGCCCAGCTGCAGTTCAAGTTCTTTGGTTCCCTTGCGGTTTAAATGACCGGCGGAGCTGTGGGTTATGTCGGTGGACATCTGTATCTCGTGGCTTGCCAGTTTTGCCTGCAGTTCGGGTTGAGCAATCACAATACCTACGGGAATACTGTAGCGGGTGTAGGCATTCTTGTAGGTCTTAACCAGAGCGTGAGTGGGTTGTCCGTCTGCGCTGGTTATGACTTTTAAATCGACAAAAGGAAGCTGCGGATCCACCGTCATGCTGACACTGCAAAAAGCTTCGCCTTTATTTTCTTTGGAACCCGCCATGACCGAGTTCAGCATATCGGCAATGCCATAGGAAACGCCGATCTGTACGTCTTTAACCTGAAGATTCGTTGTATATTCCTGCACTAAGGCCGCGGCATCTTGACGATACTTGGCGGATTCTGTCTGCATATCATTCGGGCGCAATGTGAGATGAACGCCCAGCGGCGTGGTACGTCCGACAATAATATTCTGCAGTGCCTGTTTTATCATCCCTTGCTGCTCAGCACTGATGCCGCCGAAAATGGGCGTGCTCAGTACGACAGACAGACCGCGCGAAGCCTGATCAGCGCGCATATCGACCAGCTCCGGGTCGATACCTTCCGCCCGCAGCAGCGCGTCCAGATGGTCACGGTATACGGGTTTTATGGTATTACCTGAACCGTTGTAGACGCTGCGTTCCGTGGTCACCGACTGACCAAATTCCAGTGCTGCAAAATCATTATCGCAACCGCTCAGTAGTATGGTCAGTGCGACCAAACAGGATTTTACCGTGGTGTGCATCCTTGACGTCCCTTGCCTTTGTCCGGATTAAATGAGCGCGCGAGTCTAATGACTTTATTGATAACAGGCAAAGCAGAGAAGCGCTCGGCTGATGTGATTTTGTCACCAGGCTGTCGCCACAGGGAATGAGCGTTACCGTAACAGAGAGCGCGTTAAACACGAGGCTATTGTGGCTGAGGCGGATGTTTTATCCGGCGTTGATGTCAGCCATCGCGGCTATTGAGTAAGTTCTGAAACACGGCCTGACTGTCGGCGCCATCATCACGGTGAAAATCAATTAACAGCATGGCCAGGTGCTCGGCATCTTCCAGATGCGGGAAGTGTCCGGTTTTTATCCGCTGAACTGTGTCCTGCTGGCGGCTGCGTTTGCTCAGTGGATCGTATTCCCCGTTGATGTGTTGCTGAGCGGTCCGGTTGGCGGTTGCGGTTATGAGCCGTTTTTCGTTGCTCAGTGGCAATTCGTAGCGGTATTGCAGCAGCAGAGGCAGAATTTGCCGCCCCTGATGGGCGCACAATAATTGCCATAAATCCTGGCGTGTCTGACTGCTGATGGGCGTATAGGGGCCGCTCAGGGTTTCCAGATAACGACCATACAGACCTTCGGTAATGCAGTGGCTGAACAGCAGACCCAGCGGTCCGGCTAACAGCAGCTCACGCCAGAGAAAGTGTTTTGCCTCGCCACCAGAGCGGGCGCACAGCCAGCTGCAGCGGCTGATATGAACGGTGCCGGGGTTGGCCAATAGTTGCTGGCCAACACTGGCGCCGTAATCGTGGCCGATGATCTGGCATTGCCGGATATCAAGATGATTCAGCAGATCCATGACCCGTTGTGCCTGATCCTGTAAGCGGTAGCTGTGCTCGGCGGGTTTGTCGGAGTCGCCACAGCCCAGAAGATCCGGGCATATCAGGCGGAATTGGCCGGTCAGCATGGGCCACAGCCGGTGCCAGTCCCAACTGCTGCCCGGCAGGCCATGCAGTAGCAGTAAGACCGGGCCTTGTCCTTCATCGTGAAAACCGATGCGTTGGCCGTGCCAGTGATAATCTCGCTGCTGGCTGCGCCAGATATTGGGGTTTAGCACGGCTGCTCCTTAGCGTTTTTTATTGTTGTTATAGGGTCTGACGGTTCAGGTTTAATCCGTTAAATCAGGGGTGAACAGCAGATCCGTGACGCCGTAATCCACTCCCAGGCGGCTCAGTTCTGCGGTGATTTGACCGCGGTGGTGGGTCTGGTGGTTGAAAATATGCTGCAGGATCAGATCCAGCGGTTTGGCGACGTCTTGCCCCAGGCTGTTGGTAAATACGAGGACATCGCGGGCATCATCGGCGCGCAGCAGGTCGCACCAGCGGATATAAATATCATCGAGGCGTTCGCGCAGTGGGCGCAGGGTAGTCAGATCGTGGGCGAGCTGGGTATTAAATGTGGCTGGTGTCGGCAGGTCACGCAGCTCTTCCAGTATTGGAAAAATAGCGGACAAGCGGTTGAGCCAGTAAATGTCGGTCACTAACAGATGGTTCCAGGTGCCCAGCAGGGAATCAAAATACAGGCCGCAGGATTGGTTCAGTTGCCCGTGCTGCAGGGTGGAGCAGGCGTCCAGCAATTGCTGGTTCATGGCCCGGTTGTAGCGGGCGTAGCGGCGGTATATGTCAGACCATGGCATGCGGTGTCTCCCGGCGGGTGAATTCCGTGTTATCGCAATCGGGGATAGGCTTATCGGTTTAACGGTGCATTTTTCTGTGTGTTCCCTCTGGCCGTTTTGCCGAAACAGAACTCTGCTTAAGGCGGCCACAGATTCCTACTCTATGCCAGCCCAATCCATGCGGCAAGCGGCGTGATACGGTTGTTGTTGTCATGGTTATCGGCTATTTTCGGGCAACTAATTTCCAGGGAATCCGGATGATGAACCGCGTTTCAGCTCATCGCGCTTTACTGTTTTTATTGTTAATAATTTTGAGCCGACAGGCGCTGGCCATTCCTGCGGCCTGGGATCGTTCAGATACCGACTGGCAGACGCGTACCTCCGCGCATTTTGAGCTGCATTATCCGGCCCGTTACGATCAGATGGCGCGGCATGCGCTGAGCATTGCCGAGCGGGTACACGCTGAGCTGGTACCGTTTTTTCAGCAACAGCCGGACGAACGGACGCAGATGGTGCTGGTGGATGACTACGACTACTCCAATGGCTGGGCCACGCCGTTTCCTTTTGCGCAGATCCGTTTGTTTGCCAGTCCGCCGGAAGACGTGGGGGGGCTTGAGCATATGGATGAGTGGCTGCATGGTCTGATCCGTCACGAATACGTGCATATTCTGCATATGAATATGAGCCGTGGCGTTACTCGTAGTGGCCGCAACGTGTTTGGCCGCTTGTTCTGGCTGTTCCCGCATGTGTTCACCCCGTCGATGTTTACTGAAGGGCTGGCGGTGTATCTGGAAACCAACCGTAAGCTTGGCTATGGCCGTTTGGACAGCAACAGCTATGCAATGCGAATGCGGATGGAGCTCGACAGCCATCAGGGTGATGATCTGAATCAGGTGGTGGTGCCGCTGCGCGATTGGCCACGCGGCAAACACTATTTATACGGTGCGTATTTCTGGCAGTACCTGGCGGATACCTACGGCGAAGCCAGCATGAGCCGCTACCTCAACCAGTACAGCAGTCAGTTGATTCCTTATGTGATGCAGAATCGCGTTGCCCGCAAAGTTTTTGGCAAGTCATTCCCGGCGTTGTGGAACGATTACCGCCAGTGGCTGCTGGCCGGTTTTACCCCGCAGATTGAACAATTAAAAGCGCATGACGTGGCCGGTGTCGCTTTACCGGTACTGCCTGGTGATCAGCAGATTACCACGGTGCAGAACGACACTCTGCTGCAGGTGATTGATAACGGTGAAGACCGGGCCGAGATCAGCCGCTGGCAGGTTGCGGCAGGAGAAGGCTGGCAAGCGCAGGCACTGACGCCGGTGAAAGGCGTCAGCGATGTGGATATCGCCGCCGATGGCACGCTGGCGGTGTCACGCTTAATCCACCATGCCAGTGGCCGCGACCTGAATGACGTGTTTCTGTGGTCGGAAAGCGCGGGCTGGAAACGCATCAGCAAAGATCTGCGCTTGCGCAAAGTACGCTGGTTACCCGATGCCCGGCAGCTGATTGGCAGCCGTAAGGTGCATGGTCTGAGTGAATTATGGTTGCTGCAGCGCGACGGCGATGCCCGTATGTTGTGGCAGAGCACCGACACCACCGTATTGGGCAGCTTTGATGTGGCACCGGACGGACAGTCGCTGGTGGCGTCAGTCAAGCGACCGCAGCAGGGCTGGAATCTGGAAAAGCTCGATCTGGGCACGCTGCGCTGGCAGGCCTTAACCGATACGCGGGCGATTGAGCATCAGCCGGAGTTTCTGCCCGATGGCCGTATTCTTTACAGTGCCGACTACGACGGCGTGTTTAACCTCTATGTGCTGCAACCGGCAACCGGCATGGTGGAACAATGGACGCAGGTACTCGGTGGTGCCTTTCAGCCGCGCTGGCTGAACGGTCAGGTGGCCTATCAGGATTACACCAGCGAAGGCTACCAGCTGAAAGTTCTGAACCCGCGAGCGCTGACCAGCTTCAGCATTGCCAGCCGTCAGGGGCGCTACGATTATCCGCCGTCAGTCAGTGAGACTGTGCCCTCTGAACGCAGTGATTACTCGCCCTGGCCAACCCTGATGCCCAGATACTGGCTGCCGCTGTTCAGCTTCGACGATTACTCTTCCGCTTTGGGTCTGGCGACCAGTGGCAACGATGCGGTAGGGCGTCATACCTACAGCATTGCTGCCTTATGGGACTTTAATCAGGACTGGGCCGATGTCTCCGCCACGTATCTGTATGACACCCGCTGGTCCTTGTTGTGGAACCGCAGCCACAGCTACACCGACCTGAATACCGGACTGGATGATGATTATTACGCCAAACGTGAAGACCTGCTGATTGCCCGCCGTGACCATGTAGTGGATGCCTTGGAAGATCAGCTGCAACTGCATCTGGGTCTGGTTGCCGATCACGAAAAAATTGAACGCGCACCGGCCGGAATCGATCGTGGTGAAGGCTTTGAAGAAACCCTGGCCGGTGTCGCCCTGAGTTTTGATAATCGCGAGCTGTACCGCAATGTTCCGGGTATTGGCTGGGGCACCTATGCTGATCTGGTGTACGAGAGCAATGATGTGCTGAACAGTGATTACAACGGCGACCAATGGCAGGCTCGTGTTAACCACACTTTTGATCTGCCGGGGCGTAATACCCTGAGTTTCGGGGTTGCCGGTGGCGTCGCCGACCGTGGTGCCGAGCCTTTCAGTATTGGTGGACAGAATGGCGAAGACGCGCTGTTGTTCGGCCGTGATCAGTTTGCCTTACCGGGCTATGAAGACAATGCCCAGATTGGCCATAAATACTACAGCGGTATGCTGCGACTGGATCGCTGGCTGACACGGGTTGAGCGCAACTGGGGCATGATGCCGCTGGGGCTGGGCGATATCTCAATGGGTGTCTGGGCACAAACGGCCAATGCCTGGTTCCGCGGCCAGCACCGGCCGCAGTTGAGTGCGGTTGGTGCTGAGCTGGGTGTGGATGTGGTGCTGGGCTACAACCTGGTATTGCCGGTCGCGCTTGGGGTAGCGCACGGGTTGGATGACGATCTGGGTGAAACCAAAGGCTACCTGCGCACCGCCGTCTTGTTTTGAATAAAGCCGCTGCCCTGTTTGGGCAGTCTGCGCTCCGCACGCAGGGCCTGACCGGTGTCAGGCCGCGGGTTTTCCGGGCACGCTATACTGGGTGCCGTTTTCTGAGCAGTAACAGGATCTTGCATGGATTATTTGTGGGTATTGGTGGCCTTCCTTTGTGGTTTTGTCGTCAAGCAATTGGGAATGCCGCCACTGGTGGGCTATCTGCTCGCCGGTTTTGGTCTGCATGCGATGGGTGTGCAACCGGTGGGCAGTCTGCAGGCGCTGGCCGATCTGGGGATTACCCTGATGTTGTTTACCATCGGCCTGAAGCTGAATATCCGTGCGCTGATGCAAAAGGAAGTGTGGCTGACCAGTGTGCTGCACACCGGCGTCTGGGTGGTGTTGCTGGCCGGTGTATTGTTACTGGCAGCCTGGCTGGGACTGAGCCATTACTTCGATATTCCGCTGACCGCTGCGCTGCTGGTGGCCTTTGCCCTGAGCTTTTCGTCCACCGTTTGTGTGGTGAAAATGCTGGAAGAAGCTTCCGAACTGAAAACCCGCCACGGCAAAATCGCCGTCGGTATTCTGGTGATTCAGGATATTCTGGCCGTGGTCTTTCTGGTGGCTTCTACCGGTAAAACCCCTTCGTTGTGGGCCTTCGGATTATTTGGCCTGTTTTTGGTCAAGCCGCTGTTACACCGTTTGGTCAGTCAGGCCGGGCACGGCGAATTACTGCCGCTGCTGGGCTTTTTTCTCGCCTTAGGTGGTTCAGAGTTATTTACTCTGGTGAACATGAAAGGCGACCTGGGCGCGTTGCTGGTCGGCATGTTGCTGGCATCCCACGCCAAATCGGCCGAGCTGTACAAAGTGCTGATGAACTTCAAAGATCTGTTTCTGATCGGCTTTTTCCTTTCCATTGGTTTTACCGCGTTGCCAAGCCTTGATATGGCGATGACGGCATTACTGCTGACCGCTCTGCTGGCGGTGAAGTTTGTGCTGTTTTTTGGTTTGCTGGCGCGCTTCAGTGTGTCTGGCCGATCGTCGTATCTGAGTGCTCTGGCGCTGACGAATTACAGCGAGTTCGGTCTGATTGTCGCCAGCCTCAGTGTGAACCGTGGCTGGCTGAGCCAGGACTGGCTGGTGATTATCGCGCTGGTGATGTCGCTGTCGTTTATTCTCAGCAGCTTTATTTACCGCCGTGCGCACCATATTTACGCGCTGCGCAAAGACAGCATCAACCGCTTTGAGCGGCCCGGAACACATCAGGGGTTTGAACAGCCGAAAGAAGCCAAAGTGCTGATTCTCGGTATGGGCCGGGTGGGCAAAGGTGCATATTGTGCGCTGGAGCGGGAATACGGCAGCCGGGTCTGGGGAGTGGAGTCGGATGCTGAGCGTGTCGCCGCGCTGAAAACCGAAGGTTTCAATGTGGTGGTCGGCGACTCCGATGATATGGAGTTCTGGCAGAAAGTGAGTACTCAGGGAGTTCGGCTGGTGATGCTGGCGTTACCGTCGCAGACCGAAATGCGCAGCACACTGGAAATGCTGAAACTTGCCGGTTATCAGGGCAAGGTCGCGGCGGTTGCGCGTTATGAGGACGAGCGTGCCGAGCTGTTACAGCTCGGCGTGGATGTGGCTTTTAACTATTATTCCGAAGTCGGTGCGGGCTTTGCCGCAGAGAGCCGTCATCTGCTGAATGAGGGTGAGCCATTGGATGTTGCGCAGCAGGTTTAAATCAAAACCGTTTTAAGTGTCAGTGGCCGCCCTGCAGGCTGGCGAGTAGTTGCTCCGGAGTGCTGGCGCGCAGTAGTTGTCGTTCTCCGTGGGCAAAGCCTTCCTGCTGGACATGGCTGAGCAGATCAAACAGTGGCTGCCAGTAGTTATCGACTTCATAACAAGCGCAGGGTTTGCTGTGTGCGCCCATACCGGCCCAGCACCAGATTTCGATCAGTTCATCCAGTGTACCGATACCTCCCGGAAGGGCGACAAAGGCATCGGCCAGTTCCGCCATCAGCGCCTTACGTTCATGCATACCGGCGACATGGTGCAGGGTGCTGAGTCCGCTGTGAGCGATTTCACGCTTGTGCAGGGCATCGGGAATCACACCGATCACTTCTCCACCTGCCGCCAGCGCGGTATCGGCAATAATCCCCATCAGGCCGCTGTTGCTGCCACCATAAACAATACCAATGCCTTGCTGCGCCAGATAATGGGCCAGTTGTTCGGCAGCCTTAGCGTATTTTGGGTCGTTACCGCTGCGCGCACCGCAGTAAATGGCGATTCGTTGCATAACATCTCCTCAGGTGATCGCTATGAAGTGTAACAGCGCTGTTTTATAGCTTCCTGCTCTTTTGCCTGAATTGATTAGGTTGTATGTGTCTATGTGCTGGCTTTCACGCGGTTTTTTCCTGTCTCTGGGTTAGGCTCAGACAACAGACTGAAGAGGAGGGCCGCGCTATGGCTAAGATGTCATTCCGTTTTACCACCGAAGTGGAAGTCGAGCTGCATGGCGACAGCTACGAGGAAGTGTATCTGATGCTGAAAGATATGATGCGCGGAGTGCGTCCTATCAGCACCCAGCGTCAGGTGAAAATTTTTCCGCCGGAACAGAGTGCTATGTTCTTCAGCATGGAAGGTGAGCATGAGCTGCATGAAATTCCGATGTTTAAAGGAGATTTCAAACGCGACATTCTGGAACACTGACAGCCGCTGGCAATGCGTTACTGATACCCACCAATAAAAACGCCCGGTGCTTGCGCGCCGGGCGTTTTCTGTTGAGCGTATGGTGGCCTGAGCCAATCAGAACCGTGCTGGCTCTAACGATTGCCGCTCAGAACAGTTGCAGCACTAATGCTGCCTGTTCGCAGTGATCTTTTTCTTTCAGATCGTTTTTCTGTTTTGCCTGGCCGGATTTAATCCAGGTGTAACTGCTGGGCGAACCTTTGCAGATGGTCAGACCCAGAACGTTATTTTTGGATTTTACAAATAAATTCATGTTCACCAGACCGCGGGTGCGCGAGCGCAGGTGAATTTTTTTCGGCGAAATGGTGAAAGAGCGCAAGCCATCTTTAGCGGTCACATTCATGCTTTCGCCGGCTGGCGCATTAACAAAGGCCGCATCATCGCGGATTTCAATGCTGGTCCAGTTGGAATCGGTTTCAAATTCCAGTTCGTAGATTGTTTCTTCTGCCGGGGCAGCAACGGTGCTGGCAGACAGGGCAGCCAATGCGGCGAATACAAGTGCTTTCATAATATGGACCTTCCGTGGATCTCTCCGGGATGGTGAATTTAGGGGCGATAAAAAGGGCTTTGATTCATCGGTGAATGATCAAAGCCCAGTTAGTTATATAGTTCAGACTTCTTATATCGTCAAAGTTCTGATGCTCAGCAGTTCCTTAATAACCGTTATAAATGGGTCTCCGCATATTCCGCCAGAATCGAGCGTGGCGAGCCCTCCAGGTGAATGGTGCCGCCGCTGCTGAACTCTTTAAAGCGTTCGATCAGGTAGGTCAGTCCGGAGCTGATCGGGTTCAGATAGGGTGTATCAATTTGTGCCAGGTTGCCCAGACAAACAACCTTTGAACCGGCGCCGGCCCGGGTGATGATGGTTTTCATCTGATGTGGCGTCAGGTTCTGGCACTCATCAATCAGAATCAGACTGTGCTGAAAACTGCGTCCGCGGATGTAGTTAAGGGATTTAAACTGCAGCGGTACTTTCTGCAGAATGTAATCGACGCTGCTGGTGGCGTGTTCGTCGTCGTCGTGCAGTGCTTCGAGGTTGTCGGTGATGGCGCCCAGCCAGGGTTCCATTTTTTCTGCTTCGGTACCGGGCAGGTAGCCGATGTCTTCATCCAGCCCACGCGTTGAGCGGGTGGCGATAATGCGACGGAATTGTTTGGTGGCAACGGTCATTTCGATGGCTGCAGCCAGCGCCAGAATAGTTTTACCGGAGCCGGCCTGGCCGGTCAGGGTGACCAGATGCACATCCGGGTCCATCAGCAGGTGCAGCGCCAGTGCCTGCGGAATATCGCGCGGCGTCAGCCCCCAGGCACTTTGTGACAGCAGCTGTTCGGCGGGCAGGTCCTGCAGCAGGGCTGTGCCTTCTTCGATCAGCACCACGCGGCCAATAAAGCCTTTTTCATCGACAATAAAACGGTTGACGTAGAGTTCGTCGGGCAGGTTTTCCAGCGGAATACGGTGGTAGGTTCCGGTTTCATCGTGGAAGGTATCCACCTGCGATTGGGTCTCCCAGAACGAATCGGCAAAGGCGTGATAACCGGTTTCCAGCAGGGATACGTCACTCAGCAGCTGGTCGTTCTGATAGTCCTGCGCACCAACGCCACAGCCACGCGCTTTCAGGCGCATGTTGATGTCTTTGGTAATCAGCACCACATCACGGCGCGGGTATTTTTCCTGCAGCCCTACGAGGCTGTTGATGATTTTGTTGTCATTCAGATCGGGCGGCAGCGAGCGGTTCGGCGCCTCGAAATTATCCAGCAGAATCGATAAATGACCCTGCACCGAGCCATCCGGCCGGGCAATGGGCACGCCTTTGGCAATTTCGGTGGGGGTGGCATCACCGATGATATGGTCGATTTTACGGATGGCCTCACGGCAATCGGTGGCAATGGACGCTTTGCCCATTTTCAGTTTATCCAGCTCCTCCAGAACGGTCATAGGGATCACCACCTGATGTTCTTCAAAATTCAGGATCGCAGCCGGATCATGAATCAGAACATTGGTGTCCAGAACGTACAGCTTGGTTGCGGATTTACTTGCGGCCATATAAGCACTCTCCTGGTTGCAGGTTGGGCTGATCAGAAACAGAAATGGCGGAATGCCACTGTGTGCGCGTCGGGCGCAGAGGTTCAGGCTTGCGGTGGTTGGCAGCTAGGGTTGGTTGATGGACAGGTGTTTGAGCAGAAGGGCGTTGAGCGGCGATGGCAGGGGAGTGGACGTTGCAACTGAGGTTCAGCGTCGTTGGTTGCGTACTGTGCGTGCACTGGCCTGAGCGGCCTGTCGGCACTGTGTGTCTGCCATATCCTGGCAGGTTGATACTGCTCTCGGGTAGCAACTTACCCTCCCTCCGTGGGTGATCGGTACGCTCTGCGGCCACGGAGTGTGTATCACTCATGCGGCCGCAAAAACACGCCTTCAGTTACTATGGCGTTACGCAGACTTCTTGCCAAGTGTTTGTTTTATGACAGCACTTTGTCGGCAATGATCAACGGTCTGACCTGATGCTGGCATTCCATTCAGCTTTTCAGCCGCGCCAGAAACTGCGCCAGATCGGGCAATAGCTGCAGATAAACGCCGAGACGACTGGCCAACAGAACACCGTCTTTGCTGGTCAGCTTCTCCTTTGCCTGCTGCACCGTTTGTTGCAGTACCCGGCGCGCGCGCAGGCGGTTCATGCCCCATTCAACTCCCGGTGCCAGTAGTGGCGACAGCAACAGAGCAGAGAGTACGCCGCTGCCAATACCGACCCAGCTGACCCAGGCCGGTACGCCAAACCAGCTGGCCCAGAAAGCCCCCCACCAACCCTGTTGACCCAGATACACACTGCCGGCAACGGTGCCGCCCAGACTGGCGGCACTGCTGAGCATGGCTTTATCTCCCAGTAAGCGGCCGGTCAGCATGATGGTCAGAGCCAGCATACCTTCGCGCAGTCCTTCGCTGGGCAGATGCAGGCGCACCAGCTGATGCTCAACATAATGCTCAAATTCCTGCCGTTGCGCCGGGGTCAGGGTTGGCTGATCTGCAAGATCCAGGCGGTAGTGCTCAATGATCTGTTCACAGTAATGCTGCAGGCTGGCTTCAAGAGCGGGCAGATCGAGCAGTTCCTGCTCCAGAATGCGGCGCATTTCCTGTTGCTTTCCACTCGGGCTGGCAATGCCACCCGGACGGCGGTGCAGCAGGCCCAGTAAGGTGCGCGGCAGGGCCAGCAGATCACCGGGAATGTCACGGCGGTGACGCCAGTGGCGGGCAAAAACCGCTCTGGCCGGAGCGAAGTGGCGTCGATAGACCGCATCCACCCGTTGTCCGGCCAGCGCGAAATGCTGGTCGAGCAGTTGCTGCAGTGCATCTGTGTGTTCAGAGGCCGCTACAGGGCTGTTTTGGGTACGATTCTGACGCTGCGGTGAGGCTGGCTGTTGGCGCATTTTAACCTTTCTAAGACCCTGGATTGACTCTATTGTCGCGGGCCCGGTGGCGGCTGGGCCAAGCTTTTATGTGGCTTAAGCGTTAGACTGGGACCGGGCTTAACCTGTGCCAGACACGAAGGTAAGACCCATCAGGATGGCTGCCATCCTGAACAGAATAAAAAAAATTACTCATCAGAAATGGGGGCGTCATGTCTTTCCTTGCGCGTATTACGCTGGCGGTGCTGGCGATCAGCAGCATGTCCGGCTGCAGTATGATCTACAAAACAACCGGCTGGTTTGCATACGATTACACCGAAGAGTATGCGATTCCCTATACCATGAAAAGCAGCGACCCGGAGATGGCCTGTGGCATGACAACCGCCATGGCACCGACGCTGATGTCGTTCTCTGAATTAACCTTCCCACCTGACCGCGCCGCCGTGACCATGTACATGATGTCCGGCTCCTGTGCGGAAGAAAAAGCCCACGAAGAAGCACTGACCTATGTGCGCGCCTTCAAAAGCCAGAACATTGCCGAAGCCAAAGATGCGCGTATTCGTGAGAAGCGTGCCTTTGCCGTCGCCGCCAGCCGTCAGTACATGGCGTATCAGCACATGGTGGCCGAATTCGGTGAGCCGGGTGACGAGTGCCCGGACCTGAGTGAAAGCGAAGAAGTGTATTGGGTCCTGGGTTCTATCGCTGGCATGCAGTCGGTGATGAGTGATCTGCGTTCACAGAGCAGCGTTAACGTACCGAAAGACATCGCCATGAAAGCCGTACGTGGTCTGCAGTGTGTGGATAACGTGCGCTGGTGGGGCCTGCCGCAGGCGTTACAGGCCGGTATCTGGGTGATGATGCCGGATACCGCGCCGAAGGGCACCGATCCATGGCAGGAAATGGCTAACGCCAGCCGTATTGCCACTGCCTCTGGCGTGCGTATGGCCCATGCCATCGAAGTGGTGATTGCCGACGGTTCTGGCAACACCGAGCAGCTGCGTGATGCTATCCGCCGCCATGCTGCGTCGCTGAAGACCACTTCGAGCAATCCGGATTACCGCATGATGGATATTATGGCCAGCCGTCAGATTACGGCGGTATCCGACCGTCTGTGGACGGAAGCAACCGGTGCGCGCACACCAACCGGTGGTCTGGGTACGTTCTGGGACGATGTTCAGCCAAAAGCGAACACCCTGGACATCGACGATTTGTTGGAGGATTGAGTATGTTGCGGGCATTACTGCTGATCGCACTGAGCGCCAGTCAACTGGCCTGGGCTGAGCTGGAAAAACGTACCTTCTGTGTGTACGACCCACTGGGTGCCAATGGGTCTATTTACGGCATGACCAAGGACTACAGCACCATTGCGCTGGAGTGGGGCGTTGATTTTCATCTGCGCGCGTATACCGACGAAAAAATCGCGGTGGATGATTTTAAAGCTGAGCAGTGTGACGCGGTGCTGATGACCGGCGCGCGTGCACGTCCGTTTAATAAATTCACCGCCACAGTAGAAGCGATTGGTGGTGTGCCGAGCGATGACGTGATGCGTACTCTGGTGAATACCATAGCCTCACCAAAAGCGGCAAAGTTTATGACCGAGGGCCGTTACGAAGTGGCAGGCATTCTGCCGGCGGGTCCGATATATCTGTTCCTACGTGACCGTACGGTCGATTCTGTGGAAGAACTGTCGGGTAAGCGTATCGCCACCATTGAATATGATGAGCCGTCGATGAAGCTGGTTAATCATGTCGGTGCATCGGTGGTGCCGTCTAACTCGGCGAATTTCTCCGGCAAGTTTAATAATGGCAGTGTCGATGCCGCTTATGCACCGGCGGTCGCTTATAAGCCGCTGGAAATGTACAAAGGTCTGGGCACAAAAGGCGGCATCCTGCGTTTTAATCTGGCGTATCTGGATTTCCAGCTGATTTTGCACAAGGATCGTTTCCCTGCCGATTTCGGCCAGAAATCTCGCCTGAAAATCGCCAGCGTATTTGATCGTATGCGCGGCTTTATCGATAAAGACACCGCTGAAATTGATCCGAAATACTGGGTTGATCTGAGCAAGGATGATCACGACAAATACAATCAGATGCTGCGCAATGTACGTATCTCTTTGCGTGATGAGGGTGTTTATGACGCCAATATGCTGCGTCTTATGCGCAAGCTGCGCTGTGCTGAAACGCCAGCCGCCGCTGAGTGTGTAGAAAAACTCGAATAACAATAAACAGCCGGCAACACCGCGGCTCCGTCCGGATCTGCGGTTGCGGATACCCTGCGCGCCGGCAGCAGTAATTTTCAGAGGTATTCATCCATGGAGCAGACAGTACGTGTAGGCAACCGCACGGCGTACGAATGGCTCGCCGCGTTACCCGCATTTCTGGTGTTGGTATTTGTTGTCATCCTGAACAGTAGTCACGCGTTGCATGCTCAATTGCTGCAATTAGGTGAGGGTGTTTGGGATGGGTATTTCCAGTTGCGTACCGACCCGGTGCTGCCTTCCTGTAACCCAACCATGGATATTGATGCGCAGCTGGCGCGTCTGGTGGCGGAAGCCAATGCTCAGCAGGATGATGAGTGGGATTTATTTGAAGAAGAGCCCGCCGATCCGGCGGTTATGCGTCAGTCGTTGTTGGCGGCGCAGGAACAGTGCCTGCAGAAACATGCACTGTATGAAAGTACCGTTGACCGGGTAACACCGGCCGTACGGGTGTTTCGTGCGATTGAATTAAGCGTGGCTGAGTTCGGTGAATTTGGCTTAAGTGCCCAGCGCATTATGCTGGCGGTGCTGGTACTGATTTGTGGCCTGACCGCGCTGTTCCGTCGACACCATATTGCTCTGCGCCCCATGGAAACGGCGATGGATTACCGCGTCGCTTCCGGTGCACAACTGCTGGCCAGTGCGATTCTGTTTTACTCGGTTTACAGCTTCCGTGAAGTGGCGTTTTCGGCCGGTGTGGAAGTCACCACCCAGCACAGCATTCTGCATCATCTGTGGATTGTGGGTTTTGCCTTTATTCTGCTGCTGAGTCTGTATCAGTTTCTGTTTATTCCGAAAGACGCCAAGCCCGGCGGCAGCTTCCTGAAAGCACAGCTGGCCGTACCGCTGTATGCCACCATGTGCATTATTTCCGGTGTCTATTTTATTTCCGCCGGACACAGTGCTGGTATTGGTATTTACCTGAACCAAATGATGGAACTGTCGCAGCTGTTCCTGAATGTCGGTCTGTATGTGTGGATTGGTATGCTGCTGAAGCGCACCGAGCTGGCTCAGGTGGTTTTTAATCTGTTCCGCCCATTCAATCTGCCACCGGAAATGCTGGCGGTGGCGGTGGTTGCCGTGGCTGCGATCCCGACCGCTTATACCGGTGCTTCAGGGATTTTCGTGATCGCCGTTGGCGGCCTGATTTATAACGAAATGCGCCGCGCCGGTGCCCGTCGTCAGTTGTCACTGGCAGCCACGGCGATGTCGGGTTCATTGGGTGTGGTTCTGCGTCCTTGTCTGCTGGTGGTCATTATTGCGGCACTGAATAATGAAGTGACCACCGATCAGTTGTTTGGCTGGGGCGTGAAAGTATTCTTCCTGACCACGCTGCTGTTTGCACTGATGGCGCTGGCGACTCGTCAGGGACCGATGCGCCTGGATACTCCGGATAATGTTTTTCCGCAGTTTTTACAGGCCCTGAAACCGCTGGTTCCTTATGTCTTTATTATCGGCATTACGCTGATTATTTATGCGGTTGCTCTGAACGCTTATCTGGATGAGTTTTCTGCACCGTTTATTCTGCCGGTGCTGCTGCTGGTGATTCTGATCTATGAGCGTCTGGGGCAGGAAAAAGCGGCGCTGAAACGCGAAAATCTGAATATTGAATACGTCGAAAACCGTCTGGAGCAATCCTGGAGTGATCTGCGCCGTGGTAACGATTCCATCGAAAAAACCATCCGCGAAGCGACCACCGAAACGACTGGTCATATCGGTGCACTGCTGATGCTGATGGGCTTGTCGGTGAGTATCGGTGGGGTGGTTGAGCGTGCCGAACTGATGAGCATGGTGCCAACCAGTTTTGAATCGATCTGGGTGGCGATGGCGCTGCTGGTCGCCATTCTGGTGGTCATCGGTATGGTGATGGACCCGTACGGTGCAGTGATTCTGGTCAGTGCCACCATTGCCACTATTGCCTACGACAGTGGTATTAATCCGGTGCATTTCTGGATGGTTACGCTGGTGGCCTTTGAGCTGGGGTATCTCACACCGCCGGTGGCGCTCAACCACTTGCTGACGAGGCAGGTGGTCGGGGAAGAAGAGGTTCGGCTGGCGAAAGAAGAAAGCGCCGGTATGAGCTTCTGGTATCGTCACGAGCGGATTCTTCTGCCGCTGACCACCATGGCCATTGCCCTGACTATTGTTGCCTTTGTGCCGCTGGCTATTGGTTACGACTGAGGGCGAGTTGTAAACAATCAAGAACAGAAGAACGGGAGCAACAGCTCCCGTTTTTTTATCCTCTTGTGTCTGTGCAGGTCAGATAATCCGGCAGTAAACAGCCATGAAGAATTCATCTGTCAGTCGCGCTTTTGTCATCTGATTCTGCGCTTCAGGTGGCTCTTCAGGCCAGTTGGCAATTGAGTACCACATCGGCCCGAATCGTTCACTTTTCACGCTGTACTATGGTTCCAGTATTGTCTAATCTCAGGCGCTCTCACCTGAGGATAATAACAATGAAATGGATCCGCTGTTTGCTGGCTCCGCTGTTCCTGGCAGCTATGACTGTTCAGGCGGCGACCGAAACGATGACGCTGGCGGCTGATGCCGATGCTGGTGTGCAATTCCCTATCAATATTCAAACAGTCACCGGCCAGGGCAGCGATGGGGATACGTTCCTGTCGGTAACCGCGGATGTGTTCGGTGCGGTTGAATCGGCCATTAACACCACCGTTGCCGATGTACAGGCAAGCTTCTTTGAATGGAGCTACAACCGTGGTGTCGGCACCATCCCCAATACCTGTCCGGCTGGCTACGACGCCAATGCCGGTCTGTGTGCTGAGCAATGCCCGGCGGGCTTTGATTCAGTGGCCGGCGTGTGCTGGGAGCAATGTCCGCAAGGCTGGTCAGATGGCGGTGCCCTGTGTACCAAGTGGGGCTGGTTACCGGAAACCCGTGCCAAGCAGTCCTGGGTTCAGCCACGCATTGCTATGCAGTGTGCGTCAGGTTCTGTGAACGAAGCCGGTCTGTGCTACGAGCCTTGCGCTGATACCTTTACCGGTGTTGGCCCGCTGTGTTTTGGCCGTTTTGCCAATAACGACAGTGCCGGGCGTATACGCCAGCAGGCGGATGCACAGCAGGCCGAAATATTGGCGAATCTCGGTGAAAGCGGCATTGTGGTGCCGGAAGGTCAGCAGCCACAGCTGAAGACCGATATGTCGTTTGCGCCGATCGTCTGTGGTCTGGAAGCGGTTGAAGGTGCCTTCGGTCTGCCAGTCCCTGATCCGGTAAGCATTGGCGGTCTGGCTGTGGATGCAGCCGGTGATGCGATTGTGAATGCGATCTCTGATTCGGTCAGCAGTGGTGCCTGGTTTGTGCCCAGTCTGGCACAGACGGTAGTGCTGGATTTCTCTGCTCAGGCTGGCTGTGAAGATGATGGTGTGGTTGCAAAAGCGTCACTGAATTTCAAGCCCAGCGTGACGGTAAAAGCCAGCACGCGCATGTTCGACAGTGTGCTGCACAATATGGCCGGTGTGGATCTGGGTATTATGAGCGTGTCTGTGTATGAGCTGATCCCGTTCCGTGTGTACGGCACCGTGGGCAGCACCATGAGCACCGATGCGACGCTGACCTCGGTGGTTGACCGCAGTCTGCCACCGCTGATGATCGATGGTAAGCAGCATGCCAACAGCACCGCACTGGCGGTCACTCCGGGTATGGATCTGTGGCTGTCGGCGGAAGCATATCTGCGCGTGACCAGTATTCTCAGCTTTATTCCGGATCTGCTGCAGCTGGGCGCCGAATTCAAAGTCTGGGTGCTGGAACTGGCCATGCCATATCAGCTGGAAGAAGGCCTGCGTAATGGCACGGAAGGCTATGAAATGTACAAGCAGGAATCGCTGCACAGCCTGCTGTCTTCCGGCCGGGGTTATGTCGATACGTTCCTGCGTGTCTTCGGTATCGAAACCAATGCCTTCGGTGATAATGCCGATGTGCAGTGGGACGGTTACCACGAAGATAAAACGCTGTTCGATAAAGAAGCCAGCCGTCCGGTTGCCTTCTGATCCGCGTGTTTTACAGACGTTTATAAGCGGTCTTTTATAAACGAATCCTGAGGCCCTTCCTGTGAAGGGCCTTTTGCTTTGCCGAATGAGTTTGTTGTTATGGAGTGCCGGTTCTGATGCGTTGGTTGATCCGAATACTGTTGTCTCTGGTCGCTTTGCTGATATTAGCGGGCGCGGGGTTTTATTTGTATGTGCAGAGCTTGCCGACCAAACCGCCGGCTTTTGTCAGTGCCGCTGATCTGCAGAGTGGTCAGGCCTCAATGCCGCTGAATTGTGCAGCCGGCAGTGCGCTGAATGCGGCTTACCGGGTGCGGGTGGAAGTTCAGTCGCGTCTGAATGGACAGCCGGTGTATGCCTCCAGTCTGAGTTTCCGTACGCAGTTACAGCAGGCCAATGCGGATCTGATCCGCGCTGTGGCTACGGATATCCGCGTCGATGAAGGCGACGGTGCAGAGGCATTGCCAGACCTGCCGTACCTCAGCCGGGTAGAAAGTGGTCAGGGCGCTGTGTTTGTGGCGTTTAATGATCTCGGCTTGATGGAGCAGCATCCGTTGGCGGTGATCAGTCAGTTACTGAAAGGGTTGTCGGTGGGCAAGGAGGGAGAAACTTACCGTTACGCCTACGATTCATTACAGCGTTTATACCGTTACCGCCATACGCCGTCGGCAACCGAGCGGGCAGTATTCAGCACCGGTACCGGCTTATCGTTGCTCAGCCGTGATTTTGATGCTCATCGCAGCGACTGGCGTATTGTCAGCGATGGTGGTTGCTTGCCGCAGCAGCTGGTCTCCACCGAGCGTCAGGCGTTACAGATTGCAGGCCAGCAGGGCTTTATTGAATTCCGCCTTCAGGCCGAAGGGATTCCGCTGTATGCCGATCTGAGCCGTTATGTTTTCAGCGCCAGTGCCAATGCAACGCAGCGCTGGCAGATGCGTCAGGTCAGTACGGCTGATTTTGCCGCGCCGGTGACATCTGCTGAGGATATGTGGTCGGTGTTTGCCGGATTCGCCGAAGAGCGTAACAGCGCGCGCCTGATCCGTGCGGCGGAATATCTGCTGGATCATCTGTCGCCCTACGAACTGGCGGAGGCTTTACAGGGGGTGGGGCCAGAACTCAGCGATGAAGCGGGGCGTGATCTGATTTTCGCCCTCGGTATTACCGGTCGGCCGGAAGCAGAAGATTTTATGCTTGATGTGCTGCAGGCGTTACCACAGGGCGCCGGTGAAGCGGCAGACATGCAGAAAGTACGTTTAATGGTAGCGCTGTCAGGCAATGGTCGGGTTACGCCGCGGGCGTATTCGGCTCTGGATTCGTTAGCGCGTAACGCCCAGGAAAGCGTTAATGTGCAGGCTAATGCGCTGATCAATATGGGCAGTATGGTGCGTCAGCTTGAGCGTCAGGGCACGGACAGCCGCAGCCAGCAACAGCAGTTGAGTCAGCTGTTGAGTGAACGCATGGACGGGCCGCAGGCGGCATCGGCCATTATGGCCGCCAACAACGGCGGGCTGACGAATCTGGATGGCGATATTATTGCGCATCTGGCTTCATCCTCCAGTCGTGAGCGTTATGCTGCCGGGATGACGTTAAGCCGTAATCCGCAACATTACCCACTGCTGCTGGAACACCTGCAGGGGGAATCATCCAATCTGGTGAACCAGACCATTCTGGCGAATCTGGATGTCAGTAAACTCAGTCAGGTGCAGCGCAATCAGCTCGATACCCTTGCCAGTCGTAGCGCTGACGCCGACAAAGCCAGGCTGATTCAACAGTTTCTTTCCCGCTGACGGTTGCCCTGCGTAGCCTGATTGCCATAAAAAAACGCCGCAGATGCGGCGTTTTTTGTTGCTCTGCTTGTTATCAGCGCAGCTGAATTTTTACGCTGGTGCCAGCACCAAAGCTGATGTCACGGATAATCACATCGCCCATATGCTGGCCTTCCGAGCCAGCAACCCTGACATTGCGGAAGGCAATCTGTTTAATGCTGGTGGGCATTTGCACCTGCAGTGAACCGTCGGCATTAATCGTTGTGCGCGGACCGGCTTCGTATTGAACACCGGAGACTTCCATATCGGCATCCAGCAGATTGGTACCTGGAATTAACGAGGAGGCCAGTGTTTCCAGTGTGGTGATCGCGGCGTCATCATCGCTGCCAAGATCGGTATTCACGATATCGAGCAGGCGCTCGTAGTTGGTCATGGCGCCCTGAGCGGTAATGTCAGACATTGCACTGTCTGACATCATTTGCATGCCGCTGCGCTCTGTAATCTGCTGCTCAGCAATGGCGGTGTTGTCATCGACGGCGGCATTAGCGTTAGCCATAAACGGCTGAATCGGACCAAGTAATACGGCACTGATGGCGGCAATCAGACGATAACGGGATTGTTTCTTCAGTGCTTTGCTGAGCTGACGTTCGGTTAACCAACCGTTGTTGACCAGCACTTCACCAAGACGCATACCACTTTGGGCCTGCAGGGTGAGGGCTTCATCCAGTTGCTGGCGGGTGATCATGCCTTTATGAATGAGCAGGGTGCCCAAGCGTGAACGTTGCTGTATTTCCTGGCGCTTTTGCATACTAGCCGACCTTTTATGGGTTCTTGTTATTCCGTACCCCGATATGCTGCCCCAGTGACTCAGGCGGAACAACAAAAGGACTTTGACGGAAACGTGTTTCGTATCAGGTGGCCTCTGTAACTTATTGATATACAACAAAAATACAAAAGCAGGCCAAATTGTAACTGAACGTTATCGGGAGAGGTTGGCGCCTTCCCCCATAGTGCGAGTATAGACACGATTAACAGCGCTGCCGGAGATCGGGCTGGCGATAGGCAGGATGGATCAGGACATTGACAATATTTATTTAACCCAGGGGCTCTTTACCGCTACTCTGCGTGCAATTGTCGTGGCTGGTCTGCAACAGTAGGGTTATCGTGGTCAGGTAAACACTCTGTATCGGGCATTTAAATCGTCCATTGATTTATCCCGGCCGCATTGCTCCCTATAATGGCCCACCATTGAACATCGAATACTGATATTGGAGACGCATCAGCATGAGCGCAGCACGCCACGTAAAGTTATTGATTCTGGGTTCCGGCCCTGCCGGTTACACCGCTGCGGTTTACGCCGCGCGCGCTAACCTGAACCCGGTGATCATCACCGGCATGCAGATGGGTGGTCAGCTGACCACAACCACCGAAGTCGACAACTGGCCAGGCGACGCTATGGGCGTTCAGGGACCAGAGCTGATGGAGCGTATGAAAGCCCATGCCGAGCGTTTTGAAACCGAAATTGTTTTTGACCAGATCAGCGAAGTGGATGTGCAGCAGCGTCCTTTCCGTCTGAAAGGTGACAGCGGTGAATACACCTGTGATGCGCTGATTATTGCTACTGGCGCCAGCGCCAAGTATCTGGGTCTGGACAGTGAAGAAGCTTTCAAAGGCAAAGGTGTTTCTGCCTGTGCGACCTGTGATGGTTTCTTCTACCGCAAAAAACGCGTCGCCGTGATTGGTGGTGGTAACACCGCCGTGGAAGAAGCGCTGTACCTGTCGAACATCGCTTCTGAGGTGGTGGTGATTCACCGTCGTGAAGGTTTCCGCTCAGAGAAAATCCTGGCCGATAAACTGATGGATAAAGCGGCTAACGGTAACGTGACGATTCACTGGAACAGCGAGCTGGACGAGGTGCTGGGTGATGACATGGGCGTAACCGGGATGCGTATCAAAAACCGTGAAACCGGCGCTACCCAGAACATCGACCTGGAAGGTATCTTCGTAGCCATCGGTCATTCACCAAACACCGGTATTTTCGAAGGTCAGCTGGAAATGAAAGACGGCTATCTGGTGGTACAGAGCGGCAGTAATGGTAATGCGACCCAGACCAGCGTCGAAGGCGTATTTGCGGCCGGTGATGTGTCCGACCACATTTATCGTCAGGCCATTACCTCCGCCGGTACCGGCTGTATGGCGGCACTGGATGCGGAGCGTTATCTGGATAACCTGAAGTAATTTTTAACTTCTGATCGTATAAAAACCCGGCTTCGGCCGGTTTTTTTATGGCTGCGTAATCTGATCTGGTTCTTTGCTGCCAGCTCCGTCATTTAATTGCAGCAGTGTGGGCAGTGGCGTCGGTTGGCTGGTAGTTACAGACGCGGCGGCTGAACCGGCCTGGCTGATTTGTTGCAGGCGTTCGCTGGTTAATGGGTGGGTCTGGAACATCAGCGCCCAGCGGTTCTCGTCGCGCTCGGCCAGCATATTGCGGAAGAATTCATCCGCGCCCAAACTGTGGCCATAATGGCGCTGCAATATCTCAAGCGCGCGCTGATCGGCGCTGCGTTCCATATCCCGGCTGAAACTTAACAGCGTCAGCAGGCTGGTGTGCTGGCCAATCAGGCTGGCGGCACCTTCACCGCCGATTACGCTGCCCAGTAACGAGATCGCCAGTTGTTCCAGTGCCAGCGTTATCGGGTGGCGTTGCTCTACGTGGGCGTATTCATGCGCCAGTACCATGGCCAGCGCATTTTCTGACGACACCTGGGTTAACAGGCCGCGGGTCACGAAGATATGACCGCCGAGGGTGGCAAAAGCGTTGGGTGTGTCTTCATGCGCTAACCAGTGCAGCCTGACTTTTAATGGTGAGCTTTGTTGGCTGAGCAGTCGCTCCAGCAGTTGTTGCAGTGCTTGTTGGCGATCTTTTGCGCTTTCTGTGAGCGCTGACCCGCTGTCGGTTTGCGGCGGCAGAGCGGTGGCAATGGCATCGGGTGTTGCGGCGAACCAACGACTCTCCCAGGAATAAGGGATTTTTGGCCCCAGCCACTGTGCGCCCCAGCCCAGCAGTAACGTCAGCACAAACATCAGGGCCAGCAGTGCGCCAGCCAGCAACAGGAAGTCTTTTAACGGATGTTCGTTACGATTATTAATATGCTCCGGCAGGCGAGGGTTGCCTGGTGGCAAGCCGGAGCCGGTGGATATGCGTGGGCGCGGGACGCTCATTTCAGCGTCCGTGAACAGGAATCAACGCGGTGCCATAAGCCAGTACTTCCACCGACCCTAAGCCCTGACCGGCATTTTGAGCGATACGGCTGGTCTCGAATTTGAGGTTAAACACGGCTTCGGCTCCGAGATTTCTGGCGTCTTCCTGCATACGCAGAATGGCTTCGCGGCGGGCTCGGTCGAGCAGACTTTCATAGGCGCCAACGCGTCCACCAAACAAGCCACGCAAGCCTGCGGCTACGGTTTTAAAGTAATCCACCGAGATCACCACAGAGCCGGTAACCAGTGTGCTGCCATGGTTCTGAAAATGAATCGGCGGCATGCGGTCAGGCATGACCAGTAAACTGCGCAGCGCATCCTCACGGGCAATAATGCTGCGATAGTGGCGGGATTCTGCCAGCCGGCCAAAACCGTAGCCCAGCGCCAGCAGCGTCAGAAAAACAAGCAACTGACCCATCAGCGATCCTCCACAATGACCGCTGTACCGTAGACGAATATTTCTGAGGCGCCGGCGGCAATGGATGAGGTCGAAAAGCGCACATTGATGACGGCATTCGCCCCTAACGTGCGGGCCTGTTCGCTCAGGCGTTGCAGAGCCTCATCGCGGGATTCGGACAATAGCTCGGTGTAACCTTTGAGTTCACCACCAAAAATATTCTTCAGTCCGGCCATAATGTCACGGCCTGCGTGTTTGGCGCGTACCGTGCTGCCCTGCACCAGTCCCAGGTGCGTGGTGATCTTTTTACCCGGCACGACTTCCATATTGCTGATCAGCATACTGATTCCTTGTTTCAGAAAGGCCTTATTAAGCCCTGCGTAATGTAAAAAGGGAATATAGGGATACTCTGAATAACTCTGCACAGCTCTGCGCGAGTCCCGCAGCTCTTCAGAACAAGGCGGCGAATGCAGCGAAATGACGCGTCCTTTTCAAATTCGCCAACACCTTTCTGGTGGGCTGCAGGCCGCGCCCATTAGGGATTGCGGGGTGTCCCTGACTCTTCGTCGCCTATTTTTGACTTGACCCGTCAGGCCTGCAATCCGGCTTCGTGATTCAGAAACACCCCGCAATCCAGAGCGGGTAACGAGTTCTTCAGAGGGTCCCTGGTGGTTTTTATAGCCGGGAAGCAAAACAATCAACATGAACTAGACTTGTTGGGAATAAACCTCACTCTGGCCAGAGAGCAGATACTCATGATGGAGCAGTTTTCCGGATGGACCTTAGGGCTGATGATCGCGATTGCGGCGTTGTCCTTGTTCTTCCATTTTTATCGCTATTCCAACCGCACCGCTGAAATTGCCCCCAATATTCTCACCAGCATCGGTATTTTCGGGACATTCCTCGGGGTTGCACTGGGCTTATGGCACTTCGACACCACCGATATTCAGGGCAGTGTGCCGAAACTGATGGATGGCCTGAAAACCGCATTCTGGTCTTCTATTGTGGGACTGCTGGGCGCCCTGACGCTTAAGATCCGCGCGGCGCTGGCACAGACCGGACGGCGTGAAGTGAATCAGACCCGTGTCGCGACGATTGATGACCTGGACGCCTCGCTGAAACACATCGCCGATCAAATGAACCCAGAGCAGGAAAACGGCCTGCAGCATCTGTTGCAGCGTCAGCATCTGCAGACTCTGGAACGCATGAATCAGGTGATCGGCGCCCTCGACAGTTATCAGGAACGCATGGCCGAAGCGAACGCCAAAGCGCTGGTTCAGGCGATTGAAGCCGTTATGCGCGAGTTTAATACCAAAATTAATGAGCAGTACGGCGACAATTTTAAACGCCTGAACCAATCGGTTATTGCCATGCTGGAATGGCAGCAAAATTACAAAGACCAATTAAATACCCTGATTACCGAACAGGAGCGTACGTCGGGTTCCATGCAGGAAGCCAGTCAGGCGTTTGAGTACATGGTGAAGCATGCGAATGCTTTTAATGGTATTTCTGAGTCGCTGCAGGACTTGCTTAATGGCCTGGAAGCGCAGCGTTCTAATCTGCAATCACAGCTGGGCAGTCTGGCGGATCTGGTTAATCACGCCGCAGACGGTTTACCAAAACTCGAAGACCGCGTGGTCGCACTGACGCAAGGCATGGCCGATGCGGTACAGATGCAGCAGCGCTGGGCAGTAGAAGAACTGGGCAAAATGCAGCAAAGCATTGAGCAGCAATTACAGCAGAACCTGACTGACAGCGGGCAGCGTTTACAGGATCAGCAGCAGCAGAGTCTGCAGCAGTTACAGCGGATTGGAGAGCGGGTTGAGCGTCAGGTCGTTGTGCTTGATGAAAGCATGGAAGAAGAACTGAACAAAGCACTGAAATCCTTTGGTATGCAGCTCACGGCATTGTCGGAAAAGTTTGTCAGTGATTACTCACCACTGACCGATAAACTGCAACGACTGGTGAAAATGGCAGAACAGATCGATGAATGAAAATGAACTGGAACAGCTGAAAGAGCAGGAAGGTCATTGGGTTGCCGTATCTGATTTAATGGCCGGCCTGATGATGGTATTTATGCTGATCTCCATTGTGTTCATGATTAATGTCGAGCAGGAACGCGATAAAATCCGTGATGTGGCGATTCTGTATGATCACCTGCGGGTGCAGTTGTACGAAGATTTAAAAAGCGAATTTGCTGACGATATGCAGCGCTGGGGAGCCGAGCTGGATAAAGATCTGACCTTCCGCTTTAACAATACTGAAGTCTTGTTTGATAAAGGTGCTGCGGATCTTAAGCCGGAGTTTCAGTCGATTCTGGCCGATTTTTTTCCGCGCTATATCGGTATTATTACCCGCGAAACATACCGCGACGATATTCTTGAAGTGCGTATCGAAGGGCACACGTCCAGTGCCTGGTATGGTGCGCTGAGTGAAGATGATGCTTATATCCGCAATATGGATTTATCGCAGAAGCGCACGCGTTCGGCATTGGGGTTTGTACTCGAACTAGCCGATGTCAGCACCAATAAAGACTGGCTTAAATCCCATCTTACGGCGAATGGACTGTCATCGGCCAAAGTTGTACGGGACGATAATGGGGTAGAAAATGACGAACGTTCGCGTCGGGTGGAGTTTCGTGTGCGCACCGACGCCGAAGGTCGTATCGCGACGATTCTGGATCGGGTCTTACCGTGAAAATAGCCGATTTTTACCAGGATGAAAGCTTCAACCATTTGCGCAAGCGCATGGGCGCTGACGAGTTGGGGCATTTTGAATTATTCGATCCGGCGCGCCAACTGACGTACGCCGAACGTGAAGCGCTCGACAGCGGTATGCTGAGCACCGAAGGTCAGGCATTGCGTATTCTGAAAGATAAAACCCTGGCCTTTAAAAATACCCGGGTCTGGTTGTTTTATGAGCAGGATTATCATCTTGCCTATTGTCAGAAAGTGCAGGCGTTGCGCCATCATCAGGATCGTTTACAGATTGGCACCGGAGCGCTGTCGGCTAAAAAGGCCGAAGGCGTATGCCTTGAGTGTTTGTCTGTGCTGCAATATCAGGGCGTGGATGCACGCCGCTTACGGCGCGCAGAGTTCTCTGAACAGATCCGGGAGCAATTCTCGCTGGAGCTGTTTAAACAGGAATATCCGTTTTATCCTATTACCTGAGCGTTAAAGGCTCAGGCTTTTCTCCGATTTAAACGTCAGCGGTTTGGGGTTCCACGCCTTTAAATCCGGTGCAATTCCCATTTCTCCGTTCAGTGTGTACGTGACAGCGGCTTTTCCGGTCAGCAAGCGCAGCACGCTGCTGCCTGCCTCAGACAAACTCAGTGACAACGGTACCGACAGCGTTTTACGCTCACCTGTATTCAGCTTCAGCGGTTTAATGCTGCTGCTGGTCAGGGTTTTTCCGGCAGCCGATAATTGATAATTCAGCGTGTTTATATTCAGCGCAAAAGAATTCGGATTGCTGATGGCAATATCGACCGTCAGACGCAGGCGGGTGAAACTGGCTTCCTGTACGCTGATTTTTTGCAGACTGACATCCGGTAACTGCGGAATCGGCAGTGTATCTTTGTGGCTCAGAGGCAGGCTGACGTCACCCAGTAACGGCACCTTCATGTTAATGCGCCCGGTTATTTCATAAGCAACGGATGATGTATCTTTAATGCCCGACACCGTTCTATATAAATCGGTAAATTTAAGTGTAACCGGCAAAGTGATGTCACGACTGCCTTTCGCAGGCAACGAAATACTGCTGTCGGGCTGCACAACGGTTACGATCTTTTTGTCACCAATATTAAGATCCAGTGTCAGGCCAACCCCCGGCAGCTTAATGGGATTAGGGTTTTTAACTGTCACTTTAGCCAGCAGAGTAACCTCTGTTAAGGACAGTTGACTGACGGTTACCGATGAAATCTGCGCCTGAGGCTTCTGTGCTTTGGCCATGTTCTGCAGATTACTGCAGCCAGTCAGCAGCAGGGTCATTAAAATGAGCAGTAAGGGGAAGCGGGTTTGGTTTTTCATCATCTATCTCCGGTCATCAGGTCGCAGTGTAACACGCTGTCCGGGCTTTAAATGGGATGTCTGGCGGGAAAAATTGAGGTGCAGATGGCCTCCCCACAGGGACTCGAACCCCGATCGTCCGCTTAGGAGGCGGTGGTTAATTTTAATTAAGTTATTGAAATATAAGCAATTTATATGGACGCTTTAGTTTTTGACACTGTTTTGACACGAATGGCAGAACCGTGCTGAGTTTTACAGTGGAACAAATTTCTCGTTGTGGTTGGAATCAATGCTTAATCGTAGTCTGATCCTTTCACTTAGTGATATGTTTGAAGTGATGATATCTAGTTGTGTCTGTGCAGATGTGAGTTGGTAAAAGCGCACGTAGTAATCAAACAATTCATCATCAATTTGCTCGGTAGTATCCCTTGCTATATCAACTAGAAAGTTATCCACATACTCGGCTACGAGACCTGGAAGGAGCGATGAGTGCTCTGGTAATTCACCAAGCTTGTAAGATAGATACATAAATATGCTGCCAAGTTTTTTAGTTTCACAGTCTTTATATGAATGCAGCCCGAATTCCACCATTATTTCATCAACAGTGCATTTAGAGTGAACCATGCTCCACCGCGACAGAGCACTAGATTCTAAGGGTAGGGATAAGCAGGATTGGGATGCTATTCTTATCATTTCAATAACAGTTTTTGCTGCATTTAGAAATATCAAAGGTTTGAAATATGAATGCGTATGCATTAGCTCGGGAGTATATAATTCATATCCAGAAGACAGTATTTGAGGGAATGAAAAAACATCCCTGTATATGCTATCTTGACCATCTGAGTGTGGATTTTTTAAGATAAATAGATGACGGTATTTTTTGTATAAATATTCGACCTTTGGGTTATCTAAAGAAATGTTTTTTGGGGTCTGGTAACATATTTTTATTAATTGGTTGTCTTCCTTGATTTGCTCGTTAAATTCTTCGCCGTAGACTTGAATTTTTCCTGAAAATATTTTCTCTTTATCATATATAGTTGCATGAGGGTGGTAGTTGCCATGTTGTGCTGCGCTGAACAATATTGATGGATCGCTACTAGCCTTGTTTATTGGTGATCTAAACTCTTTAAGCTCTTCTTTTAGGTGATTTCGAATTGAATAGAAATTTGAAATCATATCGTTCTGAGTGTCTCTTTCATGACTTATTTGTGATAATTCTGAACGATGAATGGCAATTACTACAGCGCCTATTGCCAGAGATGCAGCGAGAATGTCAAATGGTAAGCCACTGTTTTTGAATGCTTGATACCATTCAAAAGGAAAGGTGTAAGCATTGGAGGGGGTTTGAAATATAAATAGAGCCACAAGTGGAATTTCAATTAAAATCGTAATTAAAAGCCACCACTTAAAGGGTCCGTAGTGGTAGATTTGCTGTTTACCTTCGTGGATTCTGTTCTTCATTAAATCTTTGAAGCGAACAGCGAGCTGAAATGATGGAAGGCTATTAGCCTTAAATGCTGATGAAAGAGACAGGAATAGTGCGACTATACCTATGACTGACATCAGAACTAAAACGAACAAAATCCCTTGTGGTATGGATATTGTTGGGGCCATTCTTAACTACTCCGTAGTGTCTCTATTTGTCCTGATAATTGCTGTAGGACATTCTCTGCTAGTTATGGTGATGCGCTGTTAACAGGACTCTGTTACTCGACATTCCTTTTTGAAATCAAATTCAAGACATCTTTGATCGATGGCATATCATCAGATGTTTTATTCCGATATATATGATCCAGTGGTGATCTATAGAGCATTTTGGTTAGTCTGTCGGTGATATTATCCCTAACGTCCGGATTGGTTATCTGATCCTTCATTGGATTCATGGTAATAGCTAATATTGACTTAAATTTATATTCTTCCATTATGTTTCTTTCCTTAATATATTGTCGGAAGAGGAAAAAAGTCATTAATGCTAATGGTATACCTTTTGTGAAGAAGGGTAGATGTGTTGTTGGTGAAGGGTTTACATATAAGTTGGATATGTCATATTGAAAATACAATGTGTATGCTGTTAATGCTAGAAATAAAAATGAACAGCCACCCCAGAATAATACCCAGTAAAATGATTTTTTAGCCCTGTCTGCAAACTCGGAAGAAAAGTATCGCTCAGTTAACTCTGATGTTAGTGCTCGAATGTTTTCATTGTCGCTAAGTATCTTATTGATTTCATCTGATAACGATTTAGTCTTTTTATCTAGAGATTTTATAATAAGATTGGCTGAGTTTATCTCTTGTTTTAATTCAGCATCGTTTAGCTGGTTCTTTTTCAGGAAAATGGCTATTGTCGATACGATGTAGGGGTTGTCACTTTCTTCAGGGTTTACTGAGATTCCAATGAATAATATATCCATGAAATGGCTTAGTATTGCGTCTATGAAATTCTTTTGTTTCAAGGAATCTTTGTAGTCATGGTTGATGTTATTTGCGATGTATATTGCCATGGATACTGAGTATAGTTCTTCAACATCGGCTTCCAATGAAAGCTGATCACTAATTGATCTTAATTTATCATGAGCCTCAATTCTGCGTTTTACAGATCTGAAGTAAAGCCTGACATTTTGAAGAATCGTTTCTGCGTCTCCAATTGTATATGTTCCCTCGTTGAAACCATCATAATTTTCCATGGCCTTCAATATTTGATCCAAAATATTAGAAGCATTATCTAATAATTCGTAAAACTCTTTTCTCTTCATGTTAAATCTCCGGCAGTCTTTCTACAGCATCCCGCTGGCTGGCTTCGCGGGTGTTGTAGTATTTCATAGTGGTTTGGATGTCCGCATGGTCCGCGAGTTGTTGGACCTTCTGCGGGCTTTCGCCGTTGTTGAGTAGCCAGGTGATCATGGCGGCGCGCATTGCCCAGTGAAAGGGTTTTACCTTTGGTAGGCCGCACTCGGCTATGGCTTCGCTCATTGCGCGGCTGATGTTGTCAGTATGGGCATACCAGGGTTTCCCTGTTCCATCATCAAGAAACCAGAACTCAGCAGGGTTTCTGTTTGCCAGATCGCTCTCCAGGTATTCGTAAAAGCGTTGGCTGATAGGTTTGTTCGGCCATTTGCTGCCTTTGTTTTTCCAGTCCCGTTCTGGCACGTCTCGTATTCTGATGAACATCCCCTGCATGTCTATCGCATCCAGTGGCAGGTGAGCAATTGGGCCAATACGCATCAGTGAGTTTGTTGCCAGCATGAAGGCACGGTAAAGGTTTACGGCATTTACCGTTGGCCTGCCTGGTTCAGCGGATTCTATCTTCTTCAGAAGGTGATTCTTTAAAATCCGGAGCTGATCAACGCTGAAGACTTCCATATCTTTCTGCGGAAGCTTTGGCTTTTTCAGGTTGTGGCGCTTATCTATTAACTCGTTATCGTATGCCCAACGCAGAAAGTTGTTCAGGTGGCGCAGGTGCATATGCTGAGTGTTAACCGATAGAAGACCGCCTGCTTTACCACCCGAAAGATTCTGAAGCTGCTCTATGAAGGCAATGTTGTGGTCCCGGCTGAAATCACGTAAGCGGTGATCGCCAACATGCTTAACATAGAGCGCGATACTGTGGCTGTAGTATTTTAATGTGCGGGGGCTATTGGTTACTTTTACATGCTCAAGCCAAGACTTTGCAGCATCAGACAGACTGATGTTTTTCTTGCGGTATTCCCGCTGGCGTTGCTTCTCATCGACAATGAATGCTGCCTCGCGGATTTCCTTTTCTTTTACGTCGTAACGCTGCTGGGCAATCTGCAGAGCGCGTTCAGGCGTCATGCTTGCCACTTCGTCGGCGTTCATCAAACGACGGCGCAGCCCACGGCGACTAGCCTGAAAACCGGCCAGTGGATCGTGCGGAAACTCGCCGATTAGGTTGCCTTGCTTATCAAAGCTGATTAACTGGCGCATCGGTTGCCTCATTTTTTTGATAGCATCTTTTCCATATATCAAAAATACAATTCGGCTTTTCCGGATTGAATGTATGAAATTGGGTAATATCTATCCGAGTATTATTGCTCTTTTTGCAGATTCCCATTGCAAGTATGTGTATTAGCTTTTCACAATCGTCATAATTTATCATCTGGTTAATATTTTTAGCTTTGGATATTCTCATTAATGCACTTTCATCGATAATAGGAATGTACTCTTTGCTTTCGTATGCGAATGCGATTAGTCTTTTTATCGTGACTAAATCGGTATCAACATTGTCTTTTGTTATTCTTCTTATTTCTTCAGTTCTGATGTCTAATGGGATCCTAATTTCTTCCAGAAATTCTTTTAGATAATTCAGTGTACTAATAATCGGTTCTTTTTCATGCTTTGATATTGGTAGTGAATTTGCTATCAAGCTTAAAGTTACCAGGAAGTGACTGTAGATGCATGCGGCTTTAAATACTTTAAATATACCATCGGTTTCACTTTCTATTATTTCGAAATGAAGTTTTGATATTTTATTTCTCGGAATATTATCTATTAGGTTGCATCTTGATAATATTTCGTCAATTCTTTCTCTGCTTTCATGCGTCTCTTTTAAATCGTAAATTTCAAATGTCTCTAAAAATTTTCGATTTTCCTTCAATATAGACTTTTCATTGTCGGTCAGGTCTGAGTAGTTTTTCTTGAATGCGTTTGTGTCTTCTTTGAAGTTAGATTCGTTTATGACCTTCTCGGCTGACTGTATGAAAATTTTAACATCTCTGTGTAGTGCTTGGTTTAGTGTGAATAGACCATTTTCAGGAGCTTGGAATAGGTATTGAATTATCGGTCCGAATCCGTCTTTTGGCTTTATTTTGAAGCTAAATGGATCTTGAGATTCTTCGCTGAATCTATCTATGTTGTCAGATATATACTTCGACATGGAGAAGTAATTAGTAATGTTTTTTGTTGAGACCTGTAGTGAGCTTTGAAAGCTTGTTACTAACGATCTGTGCCAAGCAGTGAAGAATGCGACAAGGGCCAGATAAACCCCGCCGATTTCATATATGAACTTGTGTTCTTTAAGAGCAGTGTATGCTGCTTTTATATTTGTGGATTCAATGGGGTAGCATATTGCGAAAAAATAGTATATTTCCAATAGCACGAATACTGCGGTAAGAGCTATCAGTGGCCTGAAGGTGATTAGGTTCGAATCTTCGGAAATTGGTTTCCCTTTGATAATTACGATTGCTTTTCCTAATAGTTCATTGATGCGGGTCATTTCTTTTTTAATTCTCATATTGTCGCAGGCCCCGTTTAGCTGGAGCCTGCTGTTCTTGTTTCTTGGTCTATTCCTGCCAGCTGATGGCATTCGGCAGTGGGACGGTTTGGTTCAGTGACAGCGTGTTGTCTAATGCGCTGCCCAGTTCTTCCAGTTGGCTGGTAACCGTGAGCGATTTGATGTTTCCAGCGGTTTGGCTGATTACTGTCAGGTGGCTGTCTTCGCCCTGCAGTTCGTAGAGTTTGCCGTTCCAGGTGCAGTCGATCTGTGCGAAGCGGTCGCTTGTTGCATCTGACTTGAGCTGTTCGCCGGCTTCAAACTTTTTGCTGTCTACACCGATCCGGCAGAAGTTGCCGGGATTGCCTTTCAGCAGAAAGTACAGGTTAGGCTCTTCTGTGAAGGTTGGCTCGTAGGCGAGGAATTCCAGCTTTACAGGTTCTTCAATTGTTGTCTGGCACGCGGTGAGTGCGATGAATGGCAGTAGCAGGGTTAGTTTTTTCATAAGGAGTCCTTTCCTTGTTTGGTTAGTCTGTGCGTACCTGTTGGTTAATCATGTGGACCAACTCTTGAATGGTAAGCGTATTAGATTTTTTCCTATGGATTACAGAATGGCAATTTGCACATAGTGGAATCAGGTCTTTTTCTGGGTTGATAGCCTTCGGAGTATCAAACTCTGAAACTGGGTTTATATGGTGAATGTGTATAAATCCATCTGCATAATCGCCATAGAACTGTCCGAAATTGAAGCCGCAAGCCGCACAGTTCGTGCCGTGTATGGCTATAGCCTGTTTCCGGTACTTAGGATCGCGTTCGTAAACTGTAACGTATTGCTTCTTCTCTGTCCCTTCGCTGCCAGATTCAAGACTGATTTCTGTGTCGTTATAGTCGCCATCGTTATAGATGGCTTCTTGTTCTGAAATTTGCTCTGGCTTTATGTGAGAAAGAATTAGGTTGTAAGTCTCTCTTGTTATTTCCCGAACACCATTGCGCCAGTAGTTGCTTCTCTGTGAATCTGGGATTACTTCTAGGAATTCTTCATTCTGTTTGGCTAGGACCGGAATATTAAACGAAGCGTAGCCTTCAATTGTGGCAAAAAAATCACCTTTAGCGCTTTGTTTGTCTGGATATACTTTTCCGATGACGGCTTTGGCAAAGTAGTGGGGGTCATCAGAGAGGCGTTTGTCACGGAACTCGGCCTTCTTGATTTTCCCCTTGTAGTAGATGACCTCTGTACCTGGGGTTAAATATTTTCTATACCGCTTAGGAAAGTGGTACAGAAAACCGGTTTGGTCTTCCCAGATTGATTCGTCGTTTTCTGTAATTACTGTGTGCATTTACAGGTTTGTGTCCTGTGGGAGTGTTATATGTCGAATGTGTATTCTTCGCCTTGCATGACTTTTCGGAATAAATCTACAGCTGCCTGAGAGTACTTGTGTGCTTGAATTTTCTCTCCTGACTTGATTGCAATATGATACTTGTTGTCACTACTCTTAAGATTTTTACCGTGTATTTCTTCTAATTTTTTAATGATTTCATTCGCAAAGTGCCAGTAGTTAAAGCCAAGTTCTTTTGCAACGTTACTTAAGGAGTAAGGGTAGGTTGCGTTTATGGATGATGGATCGTCTAATGTTGTAATTCCGTATAACTTTGCGAATTCATCGTCGGTAGATACGGCGTGCTCTAGTATCTGGAAGTCTACTTCTATGGTTTTCTTAGGTATGTCATGTCTTACAAGCTTGTAAGTTCTGGCTAAAACAGATCTTAAAAGCTTAGGATTTATCTGTCTAATTGCTTCATTTGAGGATAATGTTTCATATATCCAATCAAAGGAGTTAGCTTTAATGCTTTTTACCCTGACACTCTTTTCATGGTCGATGGGGATCAATTTTTCTAAAGCATGCTGGCCAGTGTTTTCTGCATTCTCATCCCATTCAACTAAATATATGTTTGGAATGAGTTCGTGTTCTGGTGCCAAGATTTCATCTATGTCAGAAAGTATTGTTCTAATGTTCGGGTCTTGAGCGCTATACCCAAGAATTATAAGGGGGTGTTCTGCAAAAAATGTAAGAAGCTTTGCACTAAGATACTTTTTCTTTAATCCAAAATCCTCGTAATCCTGGCTTGTTAGTACTAGGCTCCTAGGGGATGAGCTGCAGCCGTGAATTTTAATTATTTCTCCAACTGATGCGTAATTTGCCCTTAGTATCTCTTGGCCAATGATGGGGGCGTAATCTGGGAACGTATTTTCTAGAAACGAATCATAGTTAGTGGTGATTATCGCATATGGGTTTATACTTTTAAGAATTCGTATTTCATTTTCGTATTTCTGTAGGCGTGTTTGTGCTTCAGCTGTTGTAGAGCTGTCTTGAAAGATTTCTGAAACTATATGTTTAATGTAAATGTTCGAAGGTTGATTGCCTTCGAATAATTCCTGAGGAAATTTCTCTTGCTCTTCCCATGCCCATTCCCGTATGAGTTCAGAGAACTCGGTGCCAATTTTTATAGGGTCGTCATGCTTTTGCTTATAGTAAGCTATCTTCTTGTCTATTTTTGGGCAGGTGGCAGCGAGTATTTCTAGAAGGCCATACCATGTTGGGGTTCCAATATAGCGTTGTGACATGCCTGATCCAAAAAACAGAATAGGCTGTACCCCCATGGCATCGAGGCAAGCTTCAAGATCGTCTTGAATTAATCTTCTATATTCGTCGTAATTCATTGTTAATCCCTTTAACGTGTAATGTCTAAGTTTATTCCGAGACTTACATCCGTCTTCCCGACCACACCACACGGCCGATGATGGCCAGCTCATCGCTGGCGGCTTCGTCAATTTTCAGTTCGAAGGGCTGGTAGGCCGGGTTGTCTGAGCTGATGCGCAGTTTTTGGCCGGGCAGGCGCTGAATGCGTTTTACCAGCAGGCTGTCACCCATGCGGATAACGTAGATGCCGTCGGTGGTGATGTTCTCGCCGTTGCGGCGGTCCACCAGTATTACGTCACCTGGGTGCAGGGTAGGGGTCATGGATTCGCCCTGCACGTTGATCAGGTAGAGGTCTGCCGGTGTTGCGTCCAGTGTCTGGCTGATCCACTCGCGTTTAAACGCCAAAGAGTCCACCACTTCTTCATGTTCAACCACAGCACCGTGTCCGGCGGCGGCCGATACGTTGTAAAGCGGGATCAGCGCATAGCGGTCTGAAAGGCTGTCTGCAGATGCTGTCTTGGTGGTTGCTTTAGCTGGAGCCTTAATGGCTGGCTCTGCTGTGCCATCGGCATACATCAAGCCTTGGCCAGTCATCAGCCAAATGAGGTTAACACCAGCTACTTCGCAGATTTTCAGCAAGTTTTCGCGCGTTGTTTCGCGGCCCTCTTCCTTAAGTCTGTGTAGCTGCGTTCTTGATATGCCGGTGGCTGCGGCCAGTTTTGGTCCGCCAAACTGCTCTAACAGCAGGGTCATTCTTTCATTAAATGTCGTCATGATCCGTCACTAATAAGGAATGTCATTCCTAAAAAGGATTGACATTCTTCTATATCCCTAATAAGTTACCGTTACGGATAGGGAATATTGTTCTATGTGTTCGCAAATACCCATAGTACACAAACTCCCTGATTAGTCACGCCTTAGCGATATAGGGGTCAACTATGGATTTTCTGTCAAAGCCGCGGGTTTCGTTGGCTGACTTGTCCCGAAAACTGAACATTAGCCAGAAAACACTGCGCTTATGGGAACAAAACGGGACATTACCGCGAATGAACCGCATAGGGTCTGTGAAGTTCTGGACGGAAGACCAGATTGCCGACTGGGAAGCGCGGAACGTGGTTCCCGCTGATGTCACCACTGCTCAAAGTGGAGCCTGATATGGGACACAACCAGCCGGCCGCAGAGGCCTTTATCACCATTAAGAACAAACCCGTTTTGTTGCGCGTTGCGAATGGCTTTTTTGGCATTGCCTTTGGCAGTGCAGAAACCGCCGCCGTGATTTCTGTTGAGCTGACTGACATCAGCCTGACGCGCTGCAACAACGAAAGTTATTTGAACGCCGGGCTGATGCTGTTTGGCCCACTGGATGACGACTCGGCGCGCACGATTGCCGGGCTGATTCAACCCACTTTGCACTGAGGGACCATGACTATGGCAAAGAAACCTGAAGCCGAAGGCAGCCGCGTTATCAGCCTGCTGCGGCAGAAAAAACTGAACATGACTGAAGCGGCCGATGTTATCGGCGTGAGCCTCACCACGTTTAAGCGCTGGAAGGCGCGGGGGGATTTACCGCGGCCAATCAGCATTGGCGGCAAAGAGCGTTGGCTGGAGTCGGATATGGAGCAGTGGCTACTGGACCAGAACCCACACCTGCGTGACCGGATGGAGCTGGAGCGGCAAGCGCGCGTAGCCATTATGAAACAGCGCGAAATTTTACGGCAGAGGGGCGTAGCCCTGGTGGGGGATTAAGCATGGCAACTTTAACGCTGAGTAATATCACCAGCACTCAGGACGCAGGGCTGAGCATTAAAACCGAAGGCAGTGGCTTTGTTGAAATTAAGGGCAATGGCTTTCGTGCGGTTGGCTGGCCTTGTGATGTGGTGCTGAGCACGAGCAATAACCTGTTGTGGTTTCTGGAAGTTGGCCAGTTTCAGTTTGGGCCTATGGGCGCTGGTATGGCCAAAGGCGTCAGCGATTTTCTGGCCACTGAGCTGGCAGACGTTGGCATTGACTGGCAGAACAGCAGCCTCTGAGGTGCATGATGAATTCTGTTATTTGTCGGGATTGTGGGCGGGAATCTTTTTCGCGTGAATTTGTTTCCTGCTGCCCGCACTGTAAAGGTTCGGTTGATTTAATTTTTGCCAGCCAGGCGCAGCCGGAGCAAACCCGGCTAAACCGTTTGAACGCTGCACTTGAAGTTGTGAAGCGCGATGAAAAATACGCCTATGAGCGTTACCACGCATTAAAAGCGGATGCGGCCACTGCACCAGATGTTGTGCAGGCCGCGAAAGTACATTGGCAGGAGCTGGACGAACTGATTGTGCAGCTGATGATTTTGATTGATGACGAATCTGACCTGCAGGAGCTGCTGAATAATATTCTGCAGTCTTCATCTTCCTTTACTGAATCTATTCCTTTAGCCAAGAGCGCGTAATTAACAATGCTTTCCGAATTTGCATGGGTTGGGGGAACTGCGCCCAAAAAACGACCTTACTGGTTAGAACAGGCGGAAATAACCGCCAGTGGCTACCCATTATTTGAGCGGCCATTAATGCATGACTGGCAACGGGTTGTGCGTGATACCAAGGTGAATGGCATTCGTAAAGCGAACCAGCGTCTGGATGCTATACGCCGCCAATTTAAGTTTGGTGATTTTCGTATAGACCAAACCGATGACACGTTGGTGAGTGACTACGCCAAATCTAAATCGCAGCAGTGCATTAAGTTGCTGGCAGGCTGGATGCTGGGAAGGACAGAGCAACAGGAGGCTGCAGCGGCTGTTGCTGGCCTGATTAATCACCACGGTTTGTATTACAACTGGGACGACCTGCTGGAGAAAAACAAATTGCAGCCGCTGCTGATGCGCTTTCAGGATCAGGCCTGGTGGCGGCGGAAAATTCGCCGGGTGGCGGCACAGCGTATTGAGGCCATCAGCCGTGAGCTGGGTTTTGTTAATCGTGCCCGTGGCATTTATTGCAGCGATATTGGCCGGCAGGAGTTTAAGCGCCGTAAGCAGCTGAACCTGACGATGATGGAGCACACCGTGCTGGAGAATGAGCTGGGCGAGCAGTTTACGCTGGCCGACCTTGCGGCACTGAGTAATGCGAACCCGGTTATTCGCCGTACCGAATTAATGGTCCGCATTGCGGGCTTTGAAGCGTATGCCAAAGAGCTGGGTTATGAAGGCTGGTTTTTTACCATTACCTGTCCGAGTAAATACCACGCCGCGCACCAGTTTGGTGGCCGCAACGATAAGTTCTGCGGGTTTACCCAGCGCGATGCGCAAAATTATTTGTGTGATTTATGGTCGCGCTTCCGGGCTAAGGCAAAGCGTAATGAGTGGCGCTCGTTTGGCTTTAGGGTTGCGGAGCCTCACCACGACGGTACACCGCACTGGCATTTACTGCTGTTTATTCACCCGGACGATGCACTGCTGTTTGCTGGTGCGTTGCGCCGCTATGCGTTGAAGGAAGACGGCAAAGAGCCGGGTGCATGGCATGCGCGCTTTAAGGCCGAAAAGATTAAAGAAGGCATTAACCCAGACACCGGCAAGGAGTACAGCGCGGCGGGCTACATTGCCAAATACATTGCTAAAAGCATTGATGGCGAACACGTAGAGCAGGATTTATACGGCGAGGATGCCAAAGCCTCTGCGGTGAATATCTGCACCTGGGCGAGCCGTAACGGTATTCGCCAGTTTCAGCAGCTGGGCGGCCCCAGCGTAACGGCATGGCGAGAGCTGCGCCGCCTTGGCCGGTTGAGTGAAGAAGCGCTGGCCGAACAACCGCCACTGATTAAAGCAGCGGTAGAAGAGCTGGAGCGATTGAATCAGGAAAGTGCCGCCAGTGCCTGGGCGTGGTTTTGCCGCTTTGCTGATGAGAACGGAAAAATCAGCCTGTGGCGCATTGTTAAAACCGCTGAAGAAACGCTGGAAGCCATCGACGAAGACAGCGGCGAAATTTACGAAATAACCAGCCCCAAACCCCTTATTAACCATTACCGCGAGCTGCTGGAAAAAGATCACGGCATTCGCGTTATGGGCATTAACGAAACGCTGTATGTGCAGACCCGCTTTCATACCTGGGAGGTTGTGAGCGCCACGCCTGCCGAAGCTGAGGCTATTCACCAGCGCCGTACCGAAGAACGAAACAGCCGCGCAGCGGCCGCCGCCCTTCGGCGCGCGGAGCGTGACGCCGGTTGTGACGTTGAAGGCGCGCCAGCGCCGCCTTGGACTGGTGTCAATAACTGTACGGGGGGCACGGAGCCGCCCGATAAACCAGAGCCAGCACCGCAGCAGATTTTATTAATTTCGTAGGAGGCCAGTATGAATCAACAGACAGAACGGACCGAACTGACGGATAAGCAGCGGGGTTATGCACGTTACCTGCTGAAACTGAATATTGGCCGCCGTAATGATGTGCTGGCGAAAATGCGCCCGCCGTTGCGGGAAAAAATGCGCGGCTTTATGCGCGATGTCTGGGCGCAGCAGGTGGCCGGGTTTGAGCCGGATGTTAAGCGGCTGTATCTGGAGCGGCTGCGCAATGAAAACCGGCTGGAATATAACGCGCTGCTGCCGCTGGTTGCGGCCTTTGAGGTTGTGGGGGTTGGGGTATGAAAGCCATTTTTCCACTGATGCTGCTGGCCGTTTTTGGCTGTGGCATTTCTGCGTGGGCGGAATTCTCGCTGTTTGTGTCGTTTGCACCGGATGCCGATGATCTGCTGGCACCGGTAACGGCGGCCCTGGGGGCGTTGGGTGTTTTGTTTGTGGTGGGGCAGTTTGTGCTGGCCGATCAGGCGGCCCGGCGTTACCGCAGTGGTCAAATTGTTTTGGCCAGAGTGTGCGCAGCTGCCTGTGCGGTGTTGCTGGCGGTGAGTATTAGTGGAACGGCCAGCTGGTTTGAGTCGGCTTATCAGCAGGGGGAGCAGGTGCTGGCGGCTGAGACTGAGCCAGCACCAGCGGTGGCGCTGGCCATGGCCGTGACCGCGCAGGATATTGCTACCGCAGGCGGACTGTTGGCGACGGCCGGGGCTGAGGAGGAGCGGGGCAATCATTGGCGTGCCGGTGAGCTGCGCCGCCAGGCTGCTGAAATTAACCAGCGGGCTGCGGGGGCGCTCAAACAATTTGAGGGAAGTGGCAATGAGCGACAAATCCCGGCCGCGACGCAGGCTAGTGTTACCGGCCGGGTGTTAGGTGACCGCAGGGGCTGGCTGTGGCTGGCGATTGCCACACTGACGGACCTGATTCCGCTGTTGGCGGTGGTGCTGATGGCATTGCCGGCAGAACAGCAGGCCGGAACTGATGAGCATAACGAACCAGCGGCCAGACCAGATTGCAAACCACAGGGCGAACCAGTACAGACCAGCCCAAACAAACCGAACCAAACCGCCAAACGATTTGTGGTACCGGGCGGTGGTGTGGTTCAGACCATTGCTGACCATATTCAGCGCACCGGGCAGGTGCCGACCAAACGCCAGGCGCAGGCTATGGGGGTTGGGTACACTCGCTATAGTAACGCGCTGGCCGAGTTGGCGGGGCTAGGCGTAGTGCGGCCGCGGGGCAGTGGGCGGGGTTATGAGGTGGTGTGATGATGGATATTGAGAACCCGGCTAAGGCCGGGTTTTTTGTGGGCGCTCGGCAGAGAGGCGGTGGCGGGCATGAGTTGTAAACGCCCCGGATACAAATTGCGCCGCTTTGCCAGAACAGTAATTTGAAAAAAAATTAAAAGGGACGCTAGCGTCCCCAGACAGGGCATTTGTGATCCAGTAAGGTGAGTTTCAGTTGGGATGTCCCTGCTCGGCTATATATGAGTGAACCACGTGGTTCTAAATCTCTGAAGGAGTTACGCATGATCGAAACCTATACGTTTTTCGTAATAGTAATTGTTATTTTGGTTGGTTCCGGTCGCCGTTGGCGGCTAAAGGGACGTGGATACGGACTGGAGGTGGATATGCAGATGGCGTAAAAAGAAAGCCCGGCATTGCCGGGCTTTCTTCATGCGTGACGGTGTGAATCGTCCGGGGTAATGCTGAGTTTACAGCCGAATACGCCCAGCACTTTGCTGATGGTGTCCAGCTTAGGGTTGGCGCCTTCTTCCAGCGACTTGTACAGGCTGGCACGGGTGACGCCGGCTTTGGCTGCTACTTCGGTCATGCCTTTGGCGCGCGCTGCAACGCCCAGGCAGTGGACCAGATGTTGTGTGTTGCCGTCTTCTGCGGCACGGCTGAGAAATTCCCGGATATCGTCTTCGGTTTCCAGGTACTCCGCCGCATCAAATGCTTTGGTTTTAGTGGTCATGTTGGGCTCCTTGTTTAGAACCGTCCCTGTTGGGAACGGCTTTGGGATGCACAAATGGCCTGCTCTCCGGCAGGCTCATCTGAGTTCCCAGAACTGCTTACTTAAGCAGTTCTTGTAGTAGTTCGTTCGCTTTCTTAATGTCTCTATCCTGGGTGCTTTTGTCGCCTCCGGCCAGCAGGATTACCAGTCTGCCGTCGCGGATTGTGTAGTACACCCGGTACCCAGGGCCGATAAACAGGCGTAGTTCGTGCAGATCGCTGCTGATAACCTTGAAGTCGCCAAAGTGGCCGGTGCTCTGGATTTTGGTGATCCGTTCCAAAATTGCGATACGTGCGGAACGGTCCTTGAGCTTGCGGAGCCACTTATCAAAATGATCTGTCGTTTCTACGTTATAGTTCACTGGCTTCCCTGAGTGGTAAGTTTAGATTGTATCCTACAGGATACAATTTTGCGAGTAAAGGAGAATAAGTACATGGCTAATAAAACACCTAAAAAAGAACAACGACCAATGAGTCGAGATGAGTTTGAGAGGATTTTTAAGCGCTTAGATGAAGTGGTTGCCGAACTCCACTACATTTGGAAAGAGTATCGGAAAGTGTTTACGGGAAGGCCTGAAGATGTCGCGATACTGAATCAGTCTGGAAGCAATTTCTTGTATATAGTTCAGCACAGCCTGTTAGATCAGGTCGCTTTGATGTTCTCAAAACTGACAGATCGAAATAAGCAGAGATCTGATGAGAATTTAAGCCTTGCTCAGGTGAATGTGTATGCATCAGATAACGGTGACTTGGATCTTGTAAAAGACTTGAAAGAACTGCTGGATCATTTAAAAGAGGGGTGCGAGAGATTCCGGGTCTTAAGGAATAAACGCATAGCACACTCTGATTTAAACCATGAGCTTAATATTCATGAAACACCATTAGAAGGAATTTCAATGGCGTATGTTGAAGAAGCTCTTGATAGATTAGACCGGTTTATGAATAGGGCAGAGGGATATTATTTTAATAGAACTACAGCTTATGGAATGACAGCGGGCCCGGTAGGCGCGGGTGGGCAGCGCTTTATGTCTGTTCTTGATGCTGGAGTTCAAGCATTAGAAAAATAAAATTTTATTTCATTGATACTGCGCCAGCACCTGCCGCCGTTGGTCGGCCGGCAGCTGGTCCAGCATAAAGGTCAGTGTTAACTGCAGGGCTTCGTCTTTCGGGTTTATCCAGTGGCTGAATGCTACATGGCTGACAAAAGAGTTATCGAATTTTTCGCACTGGTGATTGGTGCAGCGGGCATATACCGAGTTGATGTCGTCTGCCGTATTGGCGCGGCTATACACCGTAGCTTTCTGCTGGCAGGCAGGGCATTTAATACGCATGTCGGTAACCTCGGTAATAAACTGGCAGGCAAGGGCATCTGCCCCGTCCTGCAAAGTATAACCACTACTGTATAAAAACTCAGCATTCATTCCGTTACCCTTTTATCGGTCAGGCTTGTGTGTTTACGCCGGTATCAAAATCAAATTTAAAGATTGGGCGGCCAATAATATCGTTCAGCTCTACAAAGGGTTCTACCTGGGCGCGCACCTCGTTCTGGCGGTAGAACCGCTGAATCTTTTCAATGTCACCAAAGCCGCCGGCATTGTCCGGTGCCATGCCGGCCAGTGCCGGTTGCATTCCGTGGGCGATCAGAATTTCATTTTTTGAAATGGTTTTAATTGTATTGAACTCATCTTTCTGCCCAATATCGCCAACCGGGATCAGCTTCACCGCGTCTTTATCACCACCCGGAATATTAAGGTACATGCTGCGGAAATTGCCGGGGCCTTTACTCTGGCGCACTGCTTCTGAAATTTTCTTTTCCAGGTCTTTGTCCATGTTCTTGTCGGTGGTGTACAGGATGTACCCCATGTGCGAGCCGTTCAGGAAATAACGTCGGCGGAACAGGGTACTTTCGCTGCTTAAAAATACGTCCTGCAGTCCGCCAATCCAATCCGGCACGCCGTAGATGCTTTGGCCGGTGTCGTACTGCATGCCCATGTGAATTTCACCGCGTTCAAATTCAATGCGGCCCTGCGAGCCGTTAACCAGCATCAGATGCTGGCCTTTCGGGCGCACACGCATATTCAGCGCCGGTACATGGCGGTAACCCAATGTATTGCCGAGTACGCTGCGGATGTCCTGAAAAAAGAAGTAACCGAATGTCTGCAGGTCACGCGCACAGCGGGCGAAATCGCGTTTCGGCATGCCGTTTGTCTGCGGCTGATAGCAGATGCTGGCCTGTTGTACTTTGAAGTTAATACAGCGGCGGTGAATGCCGTTTTTACGCGCCAGAGTATCTAACCCGCTGGGCAGCAGGGGCGGGGTGTAATAATCGGCGTCTTCGTAGTAATACACGCCCAGAATATCGGCCAGACCGTTTACAACGGGTTCCGGATCGCCGAACGAAAACCCAACGGCACCGGCCGCCGCCTCTGCCGTGTGCTGCTGATTTTTTGCTGGCTGTTGTGCGGTTTGTCGTGCTGGTTTACGGCGCTTGCTCATTACGCGGCCTCACTGATGATAACGGTGGTTTTCTTGTCGTTTGGGGTGTCGGCGGTCAGGTCTTCAACCTGCAGTGCGTGCATGATTGCCCATGCCACATCGGCGTGGCCTATCTTGCTGTCACGGGCGGCCACATAGCTGATGCCGCTGCCAGTGGCCTGACGGCGGATGGCCATAAACGCCATCGGAATGTCTACATAGTCGGCTGACCAGCGGATGCGGTCTTTTGAAATAACTGCCTGGGCTTTCAGCACAAGGCGGGTTTTTGCGTCCACGCTGTAGTGAATCGGCGTTGCAGACGGATAGAAGTTCTGCACCTGTTCAAACACACCGTTACCGGGGCCGGTGCAGTCAATGCCAATAAACACCACGTTGTAGTGGTCACACAGCTCTTTAATGCTCTGCGCCTGGAACTGCCAGTTTTCGTTTTTCATGCTGATGCGTTCCAGCAGCGTAAAGCGGCCACCTGCGGTTGTCGGTATCGCCAGTACCACCACCTCGGCCCAGTCGCGGGTCCGGCTGGGATCGTAACCAATGGCCACCGGGCGGTTACCATAGGGGCGTGCTGCGCCGGGCTTGAAGCCGTGCCAGCGGTCATCATTGGCGGCGCAGCCCAGCAGCTGATTAAGATTAAAGGCGCTGTTCTGGTCGTCGATAAATTCGCATTCATACAGCTGCCGGAAAACGTCTGGTACGTTCTCAATTTCGAGGTCAGACAGTTTGAACAGATTGCAGCCACCGGACATTGCGTCGTGAATGGTGATGACTTTGCGATACATGCCATCATTTGCCGCATGGCCAAGCTGTAATTGTTTTTTGGTCGGCATTTCAAAGGTTGGCAGGTGCGGCCGTTTTTCTTGTACCTTCTGATATTCTTCACCGCTCCAAAGGAAATAGGCGTCGTGCGATTTAACGGACGGCGTAGAAAAATACGTTTTGCGGTAATGCTTGTGTGAGGCGATAGCACCGGCCAGCTTGTTCAGCTTTTCAAAGTCCCGAATCCAAAACACTTCATCAAGATACACATCACCGGACGGGCCTTGTGATGTGCTGCTGTTGGTCGATAAAAACCAGAACGTCACCGGGCCGTGGTCGGTGTGGATGGTGACTTCATCACCGCCTTTTACTTCAACGCCGAACCATTCCATTGCGAACGCCAAAATATAGCGCTTAAACAGGCGTGACTGGTTTTTACTGGCGGATAAAAAGGCCTTATTGCGGCCTTCCAGCAGCGCCAGGGCGAACGCTTCGGCAGAGCAATAAAACGTCCAGCCGATCTGGCGCGATTTTAAATAAAAGCGGCGGCGGAATTTTTCGTTGTCGGGGTCGTTAAGCAGCTTCTGAAATTCTGCCCACTGGTATGGGAACAGCTTGCTTTTCAGCTTTTCCAGAATTTCATCACGGCTGATGCCGCTGAAATCATTCTTCTGCCTTTTCTTTTTACGGCCACCTGTCACTTCAGCATTGTGCTGTGCTTTAACAGCTGCCTGGTGGTCTGCATCCAGCGGCAGGCTGGTTTGCAGGTGGTGGGCCTGCATCTGAATGGGGTCCGGGTCGCCGGGCAGGGTTACTGCTGCAATGCGGCCCTGAATTTTCTGGTGCTTGGCCAGCAGTGTCTGCAGCCGCTCTATTTCATTCAGCTGGGCTGGGCTTAACGTGTCTTTGCTGTTCAATATGGTCAGGATGCGGCGGTTATAGGCTTCTTCAATGTCGTCTGTCTTTACCAGGTCGTGCCAGCCGTCTTTTTCAATCCAGTCATAAAGTGTGCGGCGGGGGACGCCGGTTTCCCGCGCAATATCCGGAACCGTTACCCGCTTTATAAACAGGGTGCGCGCCAGCGCTTTGATGTCGTCTGAATATCGTTTCGCCATATCTGCAGAATTCTGTGCCGGTTAATGCGGTTATTTTCTGCAGTGTATAAACCCGGCGATATAAAAACGCGGAGAATATTTTTAAAGGCTTCTGGATATAAGCAAATAGAAAAATAGCGAATTTTTGCCGCTAAAAAACCGCGTTTTAAATGGCTAGTCTGCACATATCGAAAGGCACTGAGCCGAACGCAGAAGCGAAAACGAATAAAGGGCGGGGATATGTAATGCCGGTAATTGATCAGTGGTTCACGTTAGCAACAGCAGGCGAAACCGTAGACGGCCGCGTAATTGAAGAGCAATGGCTGCGCGACATGGCGGAACGCTATGACCCGAATTATTACACCGCTGTTATTGATGCTGACCATGAGCTGGATTATTTCGGAGCCTATGGCCATGTTGCTGAAGTTCGACTGGGTGAAAAAGTTGGGCGAGTGTCACTGGAAGGAAAACTGAACGCTAATTTCCGGCTGATGGAAATGAACCGGATGGGGCAGCGCCTCTGGTTCAGCATCTGGCCGAAAGAAGTGGAAGGTAAGTGGTATTTGTTCCGTCTCGCGGTTACCGATAAGCCATCAAGCATTGGTACCGACATGATGAAATTCAGCGCGCTGCCTAATGGTGAAAAGCCGCTGTTCACCGAACCTAAGCCGCTGGAATTTACCGTGCAGGATAGCCAGAGCGATAAGTTCACCAGCTTTATGGGTGGTCTGCGCGGTTTGCTGGATCGCTTCAGCACCAATCAATCGATTCAACAAACTGAAGAACCTGAACAGGACGAAGACGCTATGACACCTGAACAACTGAAACAACTGACCACCGCTTTTACTTCAGCCATTGAAGCCCAGGGCGAAAAATTCACCGCAGCCATTGCTGAGCTGAAAAAGACACCGGAGACGGTGACGACTCCGGCAACACCATCGGCTGGCGATGATGGCGACGATAAACAATTCAGTGCTGCTGAAGTCGCTAAAACTCTGAAAGCCATCCAGGAAGGCCAGAATAAACTTGAAGAGCAGTTCGCAGAGCTGAAAAAAACACCGGGCAATAACACTCAGTTCACTGATTTAACTGGCCCATCTGAAGACGAAGATACTTCTTGTATCTGCTGATTTAAAAAACCACTGAACGCAAGCAAGGCTGAACAGCTGAAAGAAAAGGGAAACCGATATGCGTAATGAAACCAAAACTAAATTTAAAAAACTGCTGTTCGCCATTGCCGTGGCAAATTCCGTTGCAGCCAGCGGCGTGGTTGCAGGTGAACAGTTTGCAGTTTCGGAGCCGATTGAAACAAAGCTGAACGACAGTGTTCAGGCGTCGTCCGAATTCTTGACAATGATCAGCATGCACCCGGTTGTTGATATGAAAGGCCAGGCGTTGGATATGGCCGCCGTTGGCATGATTGGTGGCCGTACCGATACCAGTGGCTCTGGTGAGCGTTCTGGTACCGAACTGGGCGCACCGGATGGCACCACCTGGGAAGTGGCACAGACAGACTTTGATGTGTACATCAAATATCCGACTTTGGATATTTGGGCCCGCTACAAAGACTTTTACAGCCGTTATATGAAGGCAGTGTTTAAAGCCATTGCGCTGACCCGTATCACCATTGGCTGGCACGGTACTCATGCGGCGGCGACAACCAATAAAGCAACCTATCCGCTGGGTCAGGATGTGAATAAAGGCTGGCTGCAGGTCATGCGTGACCAGGTACCAGAAAATATTATTGGTGAAGGTAAGCACCCTGGTATGGGGAAAATTTTTATCGGTCAAAGTTCATTTAACGAGGATTACCAGAATCTGGATGCAGCAGCGTATGACCTGTACCAGATGATTCCTGTCGAGCGTCGTACCGGTGATGAAGTTGTGATTGTTGGTGCCGCTCTGGTGGCAGCTGACATCGGAAAGACCCTGACTGAACATGCGGGCAAACCTTCTGAAAAGAAACTGGGTATCACCACTCTGTCTGCAACCTATGGCGGTCTGAAAGCCGTGCAGGTGCCGAACTTTCCGGATAACGGCCTGGTGGTAACCGACCTGAAAAACCTGCACCTGTATTACCAGGAAGACCGCACCCGTCGCCAGAATCAGGACGAGCCGAAACGTAACCGCATTAACGACTGGATCAGTTCGAACGATGCCTATGCAATCGGTGATCGTTTTGCAATTGCAGCGTTTGAGCCTGCATCTGTAGTTATCGTTAACGAAAAGACCCCGGACACGGTTTTTCGCACGACTTGATAACGGAATAGCCACTTAATCGTGGCTATTAAATACACCAAATAAAATGCACAGGATAACCACCATGACCACACCAGCACGCCTTTGGGCAGAGCGTAAACGTAAAGAACGTGAGCAGGCGCAGACACGCGCTGCCATTGAATCTGCTGACGCAAAAGCCGTTACCGAACTGACCACGACAGCGACAGGCTTTGAAAGCCTGTGCATGAATCTGGAACAGGATCTTGTGTTGTTGTCGGGTAAGTCGTTGGAAGAAAAAGCGGCGTTAAAATCTGAGCGTTTTAAGGTGTATATGGCGCACGTTATTGAATACATGAATCAGGGTGAGGTTTATGCCAACCCTGTTCTTGTAGAAATGATGATCTGGTGCTTTGACCTGCTAATGGCAAAACATCCGGCAGGTAATGCCGTACTGTTTGAAAAACTGGCCATGCAGTGTGTTGACGAAGGCCAGAAGCTGCCAGCGCGTTTTACCAGTAAGAACATTGCCACTTTCGTGGCGGATTCTGTGATGCAGTGGGCGCTGCAGCAGGTGAAGTTAAAACACAGCCCTGATCCGCTGTTTACCAATGTATTTAATGCGCTGCCGACCTGGACGGTACCGCAAGCTGTGCTTATGAAATACCACAAGCTGGCCGGACAGCTGGCTACGGATAACGGTGAATGGGAAGTCGCATTTGTGCAACTGACCAAGGCCGACTTACTGAGCACGCCGAAGCATCCGGCGAAAGTAACCACGCTGAAAAAACAGGTGGTTAAAGAACTGGAAAAGCAGGGGATTCCCCTGCCCAGTGTGGACAACGACAGCAAGGAAGCTGACACCGAATAACGACTCCTGCACCACCGGGTGGCCCTTAACCTTCAGCAGCTCAGGCAGAGGCCTGTCTGAAAGGGTTAAGTAAGCCGCCTACCTATTTAAACCGGGCAGTTAACAGCAGGCCAGATGATGAGTGATTACAGCTTTGCCCCAAAAGCGCAACTGGTACGGGATAACAGTGACATTCCGAACGGGGCTTTTTGGCCTGCACTAAATCAGGCGGATTTTTGCGAGCAGTACGCGATAGATGATGACTTGCCCAATGCCATGATTAAAAACGCGCTGGTTATTGCCGCCGCGCGTACTAACCGGCGCCTGAACAGCTTTCGTCACCAGGTGGAGAGCAGCGGCGCGGTAAGTTTAGAAAATGCAGATAGTTCAACCGTGGCGGAATTATCGGTTGTTGTGGCGCTGTACCTGCAGGCAGTTTACAGCGATGCAAAAGCACAGCTGATTACCGACAGCATTACCACCGGGCGACGTGTTGATGCAGAAAACTCAGCACGCACGGGTGACGAGCTTGCGACCCATTATTTTGCCCAGGCTACAGGTGCGATTGCTGAAATTCAGTGCGTAAGTGCAACCGGGGTTTATCTGATATGAAAACCCTTAATTCACTGAATGAGCTGATTTATCAGAACCGCAAAGTTCTGAACGTATCGCTTAACAGCTTTGATGTGTTTATGGAGTCGGGAAAGCTGGAGGCAGGTAGCAACAAAGAAGATGACAACGGCCTGCACTATGCCGATTACCGTTATCAGGTGGCGCTGCAGATCGAGAATATGCACGCCGACCGTGGCGGCATTTTACTGGTGCTGCTGCATCAGTGGGTAACCGCACTGGAATACCGCAGCGACCTTGACGCGCCGGACATTGTGACAACGGTACTGACCGGCCAGAAACTTGACGTTGAAATGACACTGGAAGTACGCGACCCGATTTATTTAACGCGGGATGACGAAGGCCCGATTGTTATCAGAGGGCAGAAGTACAGCTTTGGTGACCATGTGCTGAATGTTGCTGAAAGTGTGACGGTGACCGGGAGCATAAAGCTGTGATTACAACCCGGATGCAGGGCGAGATGAAGCTGATGAAGCAGCTGCAGGCTCTGGCAATGCCAGCGGCAAAGCGGAAGAAGTTTCACCGTGAAGTGACGCGCCTGGTTATCCGTGAGGCCAGAGCGAATACAAAAGCACAGCGGACAGTAACCGGTGAAGCATTCGCACCGCGTGTAAACCAGAAGAGAAAAAAGCCGCTGCTGAAAAATGTGGCGAAAGCTAAAAACCTGAAAGCCTATGTCGGGCCAAATAGCGGAAAGGTCACATGGCCTAATAGCCTGAGCGGGAAGATAGCCAGGGCGCAGCAGGAAGGCCAAACAGAAACACTGACCGCCGGAAAAATGAAAAAGATTCGCGGTGTTCCGGACTATGACTCACCGGCTACAAAAGCGCAGGCCAAAGCCTTGCTGCAAGCCGGGTTTAGACGACCGACGGGTAAATATAAATCCGGCGTTAAGAAAGGCCAGACGAAAAGCCGCCGGGTTAGTAGTAAGTGGATCATGGAAAACATGACGCTTGGAAAAGCTGCTTTGGTTCTTCGGATATTGCTGGATAAGAAAACCAAAGCGTCATGGCCGGTAACGGTAAAAGCGCGGCCATTCTTCGGTCTGCGTAAAGCTGATGTGAACGAACTATCAGACAGATTAATTAAAAACATTTTGACGGACGTAAAACGTGCCGCTTAAAGGAGCCTGAATCATGGCATATCCAGTTGTTTCTATTAACCAACAAAATAACAGCCAGGGCGGAACCAGTGACGTGGAGCGCACGGCGATTTTTGTCGGCCTGAATGACGAAAATGCAGACAGCGCAGTCACCAGTACCGTAAGCGGTACACTGCACTCCATCGGGGCAAGTACAAACCTTGATGACATTCTTGGCGCGGCTGACAGCAATCTGAAAGACCAGATTAATGCCGCCCGCAATAATGCTGGCCCTAATTTTACTGCCTGGGTTGTGCCGCTGTATTCGGTGCTGGGGGACGGTGAAACCGGAACGCCGTATGAAAACCCATTCACGGCAGTTCAATTTGCGCTGGAGCCGCCAAACAATATTAGTCCGGAGATGGTTGTCGTAACAGACCCGGTAACAGCAGACGATTTGGACGACATTCAGAATTCCTGTCTCTTGGCCATTAATGCGCTTAGTAAATACATCACGATTCATGCGGCGGTGGCGGGTATCGCTGATCAGAGCTGGTCTGAATACATTGCAGCGACGAAGGCCATTAGCGGCAATGGTGTGTATGACCGTGTTCATCTGGTACCGCAGCTGCACGGCAATAATCTGGGTGTGGTTATTGGCCGCCTGATGAGCGAAAGCGTTTCGATTGCTGACAGCCCTATGCGGGTTAAAACCGGCGCTGTTCAGTCGCTGGGTAATGCGCCAAAAGATAACACCGGGGTGGCTTTAAACCTTGAACATCTGAAAGAACTGGCTGGTGCGCGCTTCAGTGTGCCGTGGTGGTACAACGGTAAAGACGGCATTTACTGGGCAGATCACATCAGCCTGGATGCCAGTGACGGTGATTTTTCTGTTTACGAAAACCGCCGCGTTATTGATTACGCAACCCGGCGTGTGCGCCTGCTGGCAATTAACAAAGTGGCAGATCGCACGCTTAACGCCAGTGAATCGAGTATTGCTTACCACGAAAGCTACTTTATGCAGCCACTGCAAGACGCAGCTAAGAGCGTAACGCTTGCCGGTGAGCCAACTGCGGGCATGGTGCAGACGCCGGCTGATGGCGATATTGCAATCAACTGGCCGAACACAAAAGAAGTGCAAGTTGCTATGCAGGCGGCACCGAAAAACAGCCCGAAAAAAATCACTGTATATATCAGACTCGACCTGACACGACTGGAGAGCTAAGGCAATGAGCACAAACCGTATTAATGGCAAATCGTTTGATATCCGGGTCATGGGCTTAATGCTTCATGTGGAGTCGTTCAATCTGTCGATTGAAGACAACAGCACGACGGCAAAAAACAAAGGTGTGCCGGATGGCACGCTGGCCGGTGATGTGGCGGCAAGCGGTGAAATTGAATTGGATATTGCCAATTTTATGATTCTTTCGGCTGCCGCCCGTGCTGCAGGATCGTGGCGGAATATTCCTACGTTCCCGATTGATGCTTACGCCAGTGGTGAAAGTTCACGCGGTGACGAGTTGATGCACGTTCGCGCTCATGGCTGCAAGTTGCGTATCAGTGAAGTGTTGAGTATTGACCCGAACAGTACGGATAAAAGCAAAGTGAAATTGCCGTATGACGTGACCAGTCCGGATTTTGTCTGGATTAACGGCACGCCTTATGTGCCGGGTTCTGAATTCGAACTGTTCTGATTTTAAGGGGGAAGTATGTCTGTAAGCGTTCAACAGATTGCGCTGAGTTTGCGCACCACGATTGAGGCGGCACTGACCCGCTTCAATCTTCCTGATTCTGAAGCGGCGGTTCGTCTGTTGCTGATGATTGCTGCACATGAGAGTGGCGGCTTTATGTACTGCAGACAGAAAGGTGGCCCAGCGCTGGGGCTGTTCCAGATGGAACCGGCAACCTATGAATTTTGCCGTGATTACCTGGCACGGACAGGACGATTTATGGCTGTGCCAATGAATTACCCGGCCAGCCGACTGGTAACGGATTTGATTCTGGCTGCGGGCATGGCGCGGGTTTATCTGTATACGATACCGGAACCCTTACCGGATGCAGATGACCTGCAAGGGCTGGCGGAGTACGCAAAAAAATACTGGAACACAGAAGCCGGTGCCGCCACGGCAGAGCAATATCTGAAAGCATTTAAGCAGCATGTGTGGGGTGATGAACATGAAAGCGATTAAAGCACTTTTGGCCGTGCTGGCGGGAAGTACAGGCCTGAGCTGGAAACTGGTGCTTGATGTGCTGGCTGCTGTGCTGGGCCGTATTGCTTGGCCGATTATTATTGAACGGTTATTTACCCGCATTGCTGTCAGCCTGCTGGAAAAGCTGGCTTCGATGAGCACCAACCGTCTGACTAAAGAAACCGTGGCCGACTTTAAAGCCCAGCTGCTGAAAGACGGGCTGAAAAAAGCGCTGGAATAAGGACTGGCTATGGACCCAACAGAATTGCAAAGGCTGGTGCGCGAAGCGGCCGAGGAAGGAACCGAAAATGTCTTGCTTCGGTTGGGTCTGGATGCGTCTGACCCGCTGAAGGTTCAGAAAGACTTCGCTTATATTCGTCAGCAACGCGAAACGTCAGAAAAAATTGGCGGTTTTATCCGCTCATCTTTGATCGCAATTGCGCTGACAGGACTTGCGTCTGTGTTGGTAATGGGCGTCAAAGAAGCACTTAAATAATTAACTGTGGAGTAAGAACATGTCTGAAGAAACCGGTAAAAAAATTGGGCTGACCATTGGTGAAGACGAACTGCGCTTTAACGTAAGCCTGTCGGCATATAACAACTGCCTGAACTCGATGACTGAAAGCAACAAAGTAGCGCCGAGTTTTAACTTTGCGATTGCAACGGTTCATCCGGAAGACAAAGAAAAGCTGATGGTCTGGTTAGACCAGGGACTGGCCACTGATATTGCTGGCCACCTGATGACCGAGTTCCGGCCAAAAGTGCAGATCACCGTAAAGGCATAAGCCGCGCAGCAGAGCGGCTGAAAGAAAATTCACTGGGGCAGGCGCTGGTATTAGCCAGACTGTTTTTTAAGGATGAAAACCCCAGTGAGCAGACCCTTGCTGATGCTGTGTGGCTCTATGGCGATCTGCTGGAAAACATGAGTAACGCAGTTAATAACGGAATCGCCAAGGCATTTAAAGAATGAGTGTTTCAGCTCTGGAAAAACTTCAGTTTGTAGTAGGAATGACCGATATGGTCAGCGCACCACTGAAGGGAATTAATAAAAATCTGACAGGCATTAAGAACAATGCCAATGCCGGGTTTGATTCTATTCGGGGAGGGGCCATTGGTCTGGGTGCGTCATTTCTGGGTGTTAAAACCCTGATGCAGCCAGTGTATGACATGCAGGAAGCGGTCGGCGAAGTTCGCAGTCTGAATGTTGCAGAAGGCGAGTTGAAAAAACTGCAGGACGAAGCGCTGAATTTCTCGGTGGCTTACGGTGAAAGCGCGGCTGAGTTTGTGCGTTCATCGTATGACATTCAATCGGCTATTGCCGGGTTACGAAATGGCGAACTGGCAAAGTTCACTGAAGCCAGCAACGTGCTGGCTAAAGGCACGAAGGCAGACGCCGGCACGATTACCAATTACATGGGCACCATGTATGGCATTTTCTCTGACCAGGCTGAAGCCATGGGAAAAGCCAAGTGGGTGGAGCAGCTGACCGGCCAGACCGCAGCTGCTGTGCAGATGTTTAAAACCACGGGGCAGGAAATGAGCAGCGCCTTTACTTCGGTTGGGGCGAATGCGACCGCTGCAGGTATTGGTCTGTCTGAGCAGATGGCCATTCTTGGAACGCTGCAGTCCACCATGAGCGGCAGCGAAGCGGGGACAAAGTACAAAGCGTTTCTTGCCGGTGTTGCCAATGCCCAGGATAAACTGGGTATGAGCTTCACTGACAGCCAGGGCCGAATGCTGCCGATGCTGGATATTCTGAACAAGCTGAAGGGCCGGTTCGGTGACACGCTGGAAGTTGCGGAAAGCAAGCAGCTGAAAGAGGCGTTCGGCAGTGAAGAAGCCGTTGGCCTGATTAATCTGCTGATGAAGCAGACTGACGGCCTGAGCGCCAGCATTACCAAGCTGGGCCGCATTAAGGGCATGGACAATGCCCGCGATATGGCCAAAGCGATGGTTGACCCGTGGGAGCAGTTCAGGGCGGTTACAGAAGGGCTGCGGATTGCTTTTGGCACAACGCTATTGCCAACCATTAATGACGTGCTGAGCAGCATGACAAGCGGCCTGACCGTGGTAATGGCATGGACAAGGGAATTCCCGCACCTGACCAAGTGGGTGGGCCTGCTTGCACTGGGAATTATCCTGCTGGGTGGTGCGGTTGGTCTTATGTCGGTGATATTTGGTATCGGGCGGGCTGCGCTTGCAGGGTTCGGAATGCTGCTTTTACCTTTCCGGGCAGTGGTCATGGCTGCTATGTGGGCGGTTAAGGGTTACAGCTTGCAGCACATCATTATGGCCACACTCTTTAAGTTGGGCTCTGTCGCTGTGTTTGCATTTTCAAAGGCGATGATGGTTCTGAACTTTATTCTGAAAGCAGTCAGAGCCGCGATGATTTTTATCACAAGCCCGGTCGGGATTTTAATCGCAGCCATTGCCTACGGAATTTATAAGCTGGGCGAATATTTTGGATGGTGGGACAAGCTGAAGAACCTGCTTAACAGCACTAAGTGGGGACAGGCGCTGATGGCATTCCTTGACAAAGTTTTTGAAAAACTGGGTCAGGCTTGGGAGTGGGCAAAAGAGCTGTTCGGGTTTAATGAAATTGAGCTGTCAGCCACTCAGAATTTTAAGGTTAATAAACCAGATATGCCGGATATGTCGTCATGGAAAGACGATATTCCACAAATCGAAACACTGGGTATGAATAAAGCCCAGGTAAGTGGCCCAACAGCCAGGGAAAGTGTTACTCAGATGCTGAAAGGCAGTGATGGTTCTAAAAGTAATTACTTTGGCGGGGTTACTTTCAACGTGGATCAGATGCCAACTCCTGAGCAGCTGGAAGCCTATTCACTGTTAGGGGCGGGTTGATATGAGTACTTATATTGATCTGCTGATTGAAAACGATGACATCGTAACGGATGACGCCGGGCAGCCACTGCTGATAACGGATCGTGATGTTATTGCACAAGACATTAATCACGCTATCCGTGAAAGCGGGTTGCTGTCTGACTTGATCGGTGAACGAAACCAACAGCGCCGGGCGATGATTCGCAAGAAGCTGCGCACAGTCGTAGAGAATGACAGCCGGGTAACACCCGGCACCAGTTCAGTATCTGAGACATTGAGCAGTACGAAAGAAATTTATCTGGTAATTACTGCCGAAACAGAGTTCGGGCTGATTACGATAGGGGCAAACTGATGGCTGATATTGAACGGGCGTCTCTCGATAGCACGCAGCAGTATTTTTATGATCAGGCAAAGGATGCCGGGCTGCCAGTGACAACGGCAGATATAGAGGCCGAATTTCAGAGTAAGGCTGATGCTGCCGGTCTGAAATTTAACAATGACAGCAAGTTTTCACCGTTCTGGAAGTTCTTGCGGTCGGTGGCTGTTTATCCATTTCAGCAGCTTATTGCTTTTGTGATTACTGGTGTTATGCCGAATCTGTTTTTGAAAACAGCTGCAGGCGTCTATCTGGATATGATCGGCTGGAGTCGTAATGTAGAGCGGAAAAAGAAAAAGGTGCTGAATGGGGTTATTCAGTTTAACCGCGATAGCACCGGCTCCAGTTTATCGGTTAAAGCCGGTACTTTGATTAAAACAGCCGCGATTAACGGTAGGGTTTACCGGGTTATTACGACGGCAGAAGGTATTTTTACCAGTTCAGATTTAAGCATTGATGTTCCGGTTAAAGCTGAAAATCCCGGATCTGAATACAACCTTGCTGCGGGTTACTTCTCGTCTCTGGTTACCCCTATCACCGGAATAACCAGTGTAACGAATACAGAGAACTGGATTACAACACCAGGAACGGACGATGAAGAAGACGACGATTACCGCGAACGGATCAGGGCGCGTTTCCCGTCGGTTTCTGACTGGCATGTAACAGCGGTTTATAAGTCGATCATTGCTGAACAGATCGGCATTGATTACAGCAAAATTTATATCGAGTACAACACCGCGCCACGGGGGGCAGGCAGTGCTGATGCTCTGGTGGTTTTTGATGATGGCGTTTCGAGCAGCGAATACCTGAATAAAGTGAATACGTATATTACTGACCAGGGCTATCACGGTCTGGGTGATGACCTTCGCGTTAAGCCATTTCCGGAGACGCAGCACAATATTGTGGCCGCTCTTTATGCTGTAGCGGGTACCAGCGCTGCTGATATGACGGCTGCTGCAGATAAGGCTGAACAGATTATACGTTGTGCATTTCGTCAGAATTCCGCTTATGAAGTTGAAAAGACCTGGTATTACAAGCGCTTTTCTATGTCAAAGCTGGCTTCAGAAATTATGAAGCGGATTCCGGTGTTAACGTCGGTTGAATTTAATATCGGCGATATTGTCAGCGAAGCAAATATTCCACGACTGCAAACGCTGACGGTATCCATTACTGAGGATGCAGCCTGATGGATAAAATCAGTCTGGTGTTCTGGCAAAAAGGAACAAAGGAAAAAGCAGATGCGCAGGGGTTTGCCAGCTTTCTGGATGAATGGTGGCAGCAATGCAGAGAATGGCTTGCGTGGCCTCTTAAAGCTTTGAGCCCTGAAAATGCGCCTTTGTTTATGGTCGATCTGCTGGCAGATGAATGCGATGTTCAGCGTTATAGCGGCGAGCCAGAGAGCCTGTACCGGTTACGGGTAAAAACGGCTTACGCCAATGCGAAGGATGCCGGAACTAAGGCAGGGCTAGAACGAATCTGGGCGCGGCTCGGGCTTGGGTATATCGAGATCAGCGAACGGGAAGACGCGGAAAACTGGGATATTGTCCGGATTAACGTGACAGAAAGCATTATTTCAGAAAAACCGGAACTGCTGAAAATCATTGTTGAAAAGTATGGGCGAACTTGCCGCCGCTATGAATATACAACTGTGGCCAATATTGACTTAAACATTCTGTCCGCAAGCGTGGAACACTTTACCGATAACATGACGGCAAAACTGGAGCTTTAACCATGGCTGTTATCACACATGCAGGGGAAACCCTGATCAGAAATAAAATTCAGGCAGCGGAAGCACTGAATATTGATTCGGTGGTATTCGCATACATTCCGGGTCTGGACCACACTGCAACACCGGACAGGGCGGAAGGAATGCCGGTGCTTCTGGATACACTGCCGGTTACCAGCGCTGCAAATGTGAATGAAGATACCGTTGTTTATTCAGTGACTATGCCGTCTTCGCTGGGTACCTGGACGTTTAACTGGATGGGGCTTTATTCCTCTGCAGATGACACGCTGGTTGCAACTGCTTATTTGCCGGATCAGGAAAAGCGTGCAACCGTTGGCGACAATATCGGTAACGTGCTGACTAAAAACTTTGCAATTGAGTTTAACGGCGCTGCTGATGTTACCGGCATTACGATAGCGGCTGAAAGCTGGCAGCTTGATTACACCGGGCGGCTGCGCTCAATGGATGATATTCAGCGCAATGCGATGAAGGCTGTGTTCGGTAATGAAGCGTTTGAAGGCAATGCATTTAAGGTTGTGTATTCGGACGGCGCTTATCAGGTTTCAGCAGGTGTCGCCGTGGTCGGCGGCCTTAAAACCGTGCTGTCTGAAGAGCTGATCGTGACAACAGGTACACTGCCCCAAACTGTTTGGTTGGATGTGTATCAGCAGCGAACCATGGCAGGAATTGAAAACGTATGTGACGTAATTCTGAATGATGGTGCCCTGTTGCCTGATTATATGGACGGCGATATGACCCACTCTTTGGTAAAGGTGGGTGTCATTAATTCAACGTCTAATATTGTCGATCACCGTGGAATTGTTGTTGACAGTCTTTCACGGCTTTCTATGGCAACTGAGAACAGCAGGGGGTTAATGCTGCTTGCATCTGCTGCTGAAGTCTTGGCCTACGACAATGCAGAAAAAGCAATTACGCCGGCCACTCTTGGAGCTGCGGCTAAAAGTACAAATTCTGCCGGTAAAATTGTTAAGCGGGATGCGTCCGGAAATTTCAGCGCAGGAACTATTACAGCGGATTTGAACGGTAACGCAGCAACAGCCACAAAACTGGCGACAGCACGAACCATTGGCGGTGTGTCATTTGATGGTTCGGCCAGTATTGATCTGCCAGGTGTTAACAAACCTGGTAATCAGAGCACCACCGGTAATGCAGCAACGGCCACGAAACTGGCAACAGCGCGCACCATTGGCGGTGTGGCGTTTGATGGTTCGGCCAGTATTAATCTGCCAGGTGTAAATACGCAGGGTAATCAGAACACCACGGGCAATGCAGCGACAGCCACAAAACTGGCGACAGCGCGGACTATTGGCGGCGTGCTGTTTGATGGCTCGGCCAATATTAATTTGCCGGGTGTTAATGCTCCAGGTAACCAGAATACTACGGGAAATGCAGCAACGGCGACGAAACTGGGGGCGCCGCGCAACATTGCATTAACCGGCGATGTAAGTGGAAGTGCATCATTTGATGGCGGTTCAAATGTGTCTATTACGGCCGTTGTAGTGGACGACTCGCATAACCACAGCGCCATGCGAATCTCATCTATTTACCCTGCTGTTGCAGGAGTTGCTATTGCAGGAATCTCTGCCGGTTCAAAGGGCGCACATGTTTACGCCAGGCACGCTACTGTAAACTCGGCTTCTATTACTTATGGCGCAAATTATTCCGGTGCCAGCCTGTATACATCAGGGGTTTCCGTTTTTTTAAGCGGTGATCAAAACCAAGCCGGTGTCGGGGCCGGTGGGCAACTATCTGGCACGTGGCAGGCAAGAGGAAGTTGTTCGGCTATGGGCGGATCGCGTTATGCATCGACTTTATTTGTGAGGATTGATTAATGAATGCTTTATGTAAAAACCCAAAATACAACGCTAATGGCAGTATCGATGTTGATGTAAACCACCCTATTCATGGCTGGATTCCATTCACCGCTTCACCAACCGATACGGAATCACACGGACTTTTAATTTATCAGGCGGCGGTATCGGGGGCTTATGGTGATGTCGCGCCTTATATTAAAAGTCAGGAAGAAATTATGTCCGAAGTGTTGGCAGAGCGTGACCGCCGGGTTTATTCCATTGATCAGGTTGCCATGAATCCTATTCGCTGGGGTGCGTTAACCGATGAAGAAAAGGCCGCAATGTCTGAAGCCCGCGACAGCTTACTTGCTATTGAACAGCAGGCAGGATTTCCGGAAAACATCATCTGGCCGGATATGCCGGTAAACATCTGATAAATATTAATGGTGTCTTATGTGGCGTTCGGCTGTTAGATCATCACCGTTATGGGCTTTTGATTCTGCTACTTTAGCGAGTCAGAGCGGCGCTCTTTCTGCGGTCGTTCTGCCTGAAAATATTGCTGAATCAGGCAGCCTTCAGGGCAGTATTGATATAAGCGCCAGAGCAGAATTAAACGCATACCGTCAGACGATGGACACTATCTGCATTACGCCATGGAATGCCGGAATTCCTGACCGCTCTACGCTGTCGATGGCGTCAACATTAACGCCAGAAACCGCGCAGAGTATTCTGGCTGACCATGCAGCAGGCTTTGACGCAGTGCTGGCATTTTTAGTACCTGCCGACAATGCAGGGCAGTTGGCTGATGGTCTGCGGGTGCTGAATTCTGCAGTGCCTTCTGCATCGTTACAGCAGGCGCTGCGTCATGCTGAGGCACTGATTAATCACGATAAGAAAAAAATATTTATCAATCAGGATGACGCGAATCTGGCATGTGAAACCAATGGTCAGATGACTGGACCAGGTAATCAGTTGAATGATGCCAGCATGGTTGTGTCCCTGGGGGAATCCGTGGCAGGAGACACTGACCCTGTTGCGATACTGCAGGACTTTTTGTCCGCAAGAAGCAGCAGGCACCAGGAACAGGCGGCAGCGATGGCTGCACATGGTGGCTCCGTTGATTTGGCGCTGTATTTAGCCGGTGATATACCGGCACAGCTTGAATCTGTGACTGTTCCATCTCCAGAGGCGCCGCTGTGCGTGTTATTCGCTTATATGGGCAGAGCTGATGCTTTGGCACCATTGAAAGCAGAGGTTGGCTTATGATTTTGGAAAGAGACGGGAAGACGACAGAAATTAAGCTGAAGGACTTGGCCACGTCGCTAAAGCTGCCGATTAAAACTCAGGATGCCAGCGGTAACAGCAGCGCTACAACGAAACTGAACACAGGGACAAAGGCAAAACAGATTAGTGTTAGTGGCCGGATTGGTTTTAAAGATGCTGGTGATTTAACAGAACTGATTAAATTAGCCGAAGCGCTGGAAGATGACGGCAGCAGAGCGGTGTATACCATCGTGGATGAAACCGCAGACGCAGCCGATATTACCCGCGTTATTTTTGATGGCGATCTGGATGCGCGGAAGGTTCCGGATTTACTGGCGTGGGCTGTTACCTTTTCATTCTCTGAATATTTGAGTACTGCGGAACGGGCAGAGGCAATCCGTAAGGCAGGGGCTGCTGCCGTTGTAACAGATAGCATTTTGGGTGAAGAAGTATCCGGAAGTTCCGAATCTGATTCGGCGATAGATAAAGACGGATTTGTTTATAAAGCGCTGAAGAAAGTGGAAGGCTTTTTAAGTGGGTTTGATTCCTGATGCGTATTGACCACCGGTTAAAAATTAATAGCGAAATGGCAGAGCGCATAAATCACATGGTAAGGCTTGAGGTGACAACACCGGGCCGGGGGATCATCACTGCGAAGCTGAATTCTGTGCCTGCTGTAGGGCAGGGCGTGGAGCTTGAATCAGTTCTCAATGACTCAGGCTGGCGGCCTTTGCTTTGGGGCTTTATTGAGCGCGTTTCTCAGATTAATAACGATGTATGGCAGTTAGCTGTGCGCGAATTATCCGCGCTGGCTAACCGTCGAACTCCGCTTAATCTGAGACATTGCTTGCCTGCGGATGTGTTGGCAGAAATCGGTACTCAGACCGGCCTGACGTTTGTCTTACCAGATCAGCCGTGGACAAAGCAGCAGATGTCACGCTTTCAGCATATTGGCGGTGGCTATGGTGCGCTGGATAACATTCTGAGGGTGTGGCAGGTAACGTCCGGCATCTGGAGTCAGCAACCGGACGGACGCGTTTATATTGGCGAGCGTGCGCAGAGTCTGCAGGGCAGCAAAACCATACAACTAGACCCGGCTATATTTTCAGGATTAACAGCAACCGGCGGCACTATTCCGCTGCTCCCAATACTGCGCCCAGGTGCAAGTATTCAGGTCGGAGAGGGCAGCACACAGGTACTGCATAGCATTGATATTACAGACGATAAAATGCGCCTGCAGTGGCAACCCACGTTAAGCAGCAGTTATATCAGGGCGATTGCATGAGCGATGATTTAAGGCGTCAGATAGTGCGCCAATTCCCAGAGCTGGCAGCCGGTTATCATTTGCCTATGATGGCAGAGGTAACGGCAATACCTGATGCACCGAAGACCGGCGGCGTCAGCGATAATTACCGGCCGCGTCTGGCTGTTGATGTGCAGCTATTAAACAGCAGTTACCAGGAAACAGGAATCAAACTGGATGCTGTGCCGGTGGGGATTGTTGGCGGTGGTGATGAGCGCGGATTTTTTGCGCTGCCGAAAAAAGGAACCATCGTGGAACTGGCATGGCTGAACGGATCACCGGAACGGCCTTTTGTGCGTAGCATCCTGGGAGAACGTCAGGCGCTGCCGCAAATGGATGCGGAAGACATGGTTTGGCAACAGTCGCAAGCAGCGCGGCAGTCTGTCGATAAGGCAGGCAACTGGATCAGGGAAACAGACCAGAAAATAACAGACAGCTGCCATACGTTGGATCAGGTTATTCAGGAAGTCATCCGCACAATTGGTACCGAAGCAAGCCGGGTGCTGGGACACAGCCATGAGGATATTGCCGGCACAAAAAAAGTAGAGGCTGCAGCAATCCTTTTGCTGGCTGAAACGGTTGTTAATATTCTGACGGCAGGAAATATCAATCAGGTGGCCGGTGCCAACATCACGCAGAGCGCAACCGCAGAACTGCGTCAGGCTGCATTAAAGATCATCGCAAAAGCAGGGGCTGATATTACGGCGGAAGCCGGGGGAAGTATCACACACCAGGCTGCCGTAAATTTCAGCGCGAAAGCAGCAAAGGTTCATATCGGGCCAGACGGCAATAACGTACTGAAACTGATCAGTGACACCATGGCCCAGGTATCAACAGCAATGCAGCAGATAGCGCTGCTCACAGTCACCTGCACAGCTCCGGGTAGTCCATCGTCGGTACCAGCAAATGCTGCTGCATTCGCCGCTGTGAAGGCCAGCGTGGACAGCCTGAAAACAACGCTGGACAGCATCACGCTGTAACCAGAAAACTATCCGCACACCAGCCCGCCGGTAAGCACATTACCCGCGGGCTTTTTTATTGTTCAAAATCCGGAACAAAAAAACACACAAGGGGGCAGCCCAGCCAGCTACGGCGCGCCTTCCGAATATTTTCCCCTGATGAGATACCGGCCAGCCCAGTAACCACGAGTAAAAAGCCTTCCAGCAAAAAAAAGCACTCCTCCTCACCACACCTGCGGGCCTTTCTCAGCGGATTTGTGCGGTTTTATTGTGTGTGCAAATGGGACAAAAGCCGCGCCAGCACTGGGGCTGATAGGGGGAGTACTCAATTGCACGAAGTGCGGAAAAGTGCAAAGCAGTGCGGATGCTGGAAAAGAGAGACGCGAAGAACGTCAGGGAATACGTGGGGTTCCGGTTAGTTTAGCGAATTGCACAAGTGTGCGGATGAAAGCGAATCAGGCGGGAATTGTTGACACAAAATTTGACACGGAAGGCCTGAAAAACCTGATTTGACACGCTAATGACACATTCGGTTTTTGTTGGGGTCTTTCTGTAACCTATTGATTTATAAGAGGTTGTTTGGCCTCCCCACAGGGACTCGAACCCCGATCGTCCGCTTAGGAGGCGGATGCTCTATCCTGTTGAGCTATAGAGAGAGGCGGGCATTTTAACGGCTGACAGCAGCGCTGTCAGCCTTTGTTGTTAAACGTCGCCCAGAGATTCTTCTTCGAGATCTTTATGGTGGCGCTCTTCCCACTGGAATTCGGTGATCAGGCGGTCGAGATAACGCTGTGCGGTGGCGGATATCATGGAGAAGGCGAAGCCGCAGATGGTATTGCCTTCCTCATCATTAATGATGTGACGGGCTTCTAAACTGCAGTCCATGGTGTTTTCTTTATTAAAGCGGACTCTGGCGATGGGGAAGTCGCGCTGCTCTTCCAGGCGTTTTTTTACATTGGCACTGAAATGGGCTTTAAAACCACTGGAGGACAAATCAAGCAGTCGCCCCAGTAAATCGCCTTCGCCATCGTTCATTTTGATTTTCAGCAGAATGTTGTGCGCAGGAGGAACGGCAACGCGATACGCGGTGCGTCGTTGCAGATAAAGCACCTGCTCTGGAAATTCGGCGCGGTATTGCTCTTTTTGTGGCTGGTATTTCAACCGGCCGGTCATACGGAATTCAATCCGGACGCCTTGGCTGTCGCATTCTATATGGAAGCGCTTTCCTGCACGGATAAGGTCATTCCCTTGTTGCGGGATCACTTTATCCATAAAAAAGCTTCTGCTCTTAAAATCCGTTTGCGGAATAGCGGATGTGAATTCTTCGTCACTGCCATCAATTCGTACTTTAACGGGTGTCCCCATCAGTACGATTTTACGCAATGCTCCGTAAATATCTTCTGCTTCATCGAGCAGATATTCTTGATTGTTTTCCTCAGACATTGCCCTTGGTTCCCAGACATGATCAGACCTGAATGTACCCTTGTCCCTGCTTCAGGCTGCTTGCTTTCCCTTTATCGTTATATAAGTGTGGATCATTCTGCTGACCACGCAAGATTTTAAGTTTTTGCAGGGTGCGATGACGGGCATGAAGGACGATGTCCGATAATTGAATGGATAATGTCTGATTCTTTTTATATTGCTTTTCCAGTCCGAACCACAGGGGGCGAATACTTGCCGCTGCGGCAATGTCCGGATGCTTCAGGCATTGCGCTGATTGAGGCAGACCGGAGCTTTTCATCCATTGCAGGCGCTTGGTAGCCTGTTCTTGTAACTGGCGGAGGCAGAGTGTTTTTTCTTCTTGCAGGCTTTGCAGGCTTTGAATATCGCTGGCTGACAGAGCATCCCGTTCGCTCTCAAGAATCGTGTGGATTCCCGTGACCAGTTCCAGCTCGGTTTGCAGGAAAGCTGAAAATTGTGCGATGTCTGTGCTCATAGGAGTTCACTGCTTCAGTTGAGACGATCCTCAAAATCAAGCATTTTTCCTGCCAGCTTTTCATAGTCAATTTTGTATTCGCCTTTATCAATGGCGCTGCGGATGCGTTCAACGGTAGCATCGTCGACGTCCGGCATTTCACGGATTTCGGCTTCAACCTGCTGAATGCTTTTGCTGCTGGCGCTCAGTTTTACCTGATCGGTAAATCCTGCGCTTTCCTGCGCTTTGGCGGTAGGGGCCGGATCTTTGCTGGCCGGTTCGTTACGGGTGCGGGTATTGTTGTCCACTCCACCAGTTAACTTATTGATATTCATAGATAAATCTCCAAGCCAGTTAGGCATTTTACACTCCTGCATAGGTGTTATCGGCGGCTGTTATTGGAACTTTAGCAATTTTTTGAAATTTTATTCGACTTGTACTAAGCCGCGACCGGCTACCCGTCCGAAGACGATTTTCTGGGATTGCTCGTTGCGCACGCGGATACGCTCATCCAGACGGCCGTTTTCCAGCGCGGTACCGTTCATCTGTATCTGAATACCCGGCCGGTTAACCCGGATTTTAACGCGTTCGTTGCGGCTGATGATGATTGGCGGATCCAGCATATCCGGGCTGAGCACGGTGCCGGCACGCTGGCTGCGACGCGAAACCTGCTCATTTACATCCTCTTTGCGGATGTAGTAACCCTTCGTCAGTTCGCCAATGTCATGGCGAACCATGGATATATCGGCCGATGTTAATGGTTGATCAGCACTGACTGCCTGTCGGAGCACCGCCACCGGTTTATAGATATGGAGTTGCAACGCCAGATGTTGTTTCCAGTACGGCGCGCTGCAGCTGAGTTCAAGCCCGTTTCGTCCTGCCTGTAAGGGCTTAACCAAGGCAAGTTCAAAACCTGCGGCGCAGTCCGGCAGTTGGTAGTTTGCCTGTAAGCCGGGAAAAGAGATGGCGCTGTCGGCTTTATCACCGCTGATTTCCTGCCAGCGTTTGAGCAAGCGTTGTTCAACCTCTTTTTGCCAGTCGGAAGCCTGAGCCAGCGGCGCGCAAAGCAGCGCTATGCCGGCAAGGAAAATTGCAGCAAATATCCGACGATGGCGCAGGTTCTCTACTATGCTCATAAACACGTGATACTGAATGTCATTTATCTGGCGTTGAATCTAAGGGTTCAACAGGTACAGCAAAGGTCGTGCCGGATCGTTTTTTTGGGAGCTTGTTATGGCAGGTGTGTTAGACACAGTGAACCAGCGCACACAGCTGGTCGGTGAAAACCGGCTTGAGTTGTTGCTGTTTCGCGTCAATGGACGGCAGGTTTATGGCATCAACGTCTTTAAAGTTAAAGAGGTTTTGCAATGCCCGAAACTGACAATTCTACCGGGCAGTAACCCGGTGGTTCGTGGTGTGGCGCATATCCGCTCGGGCACGATTCCGATCATGGATATGAGCATGGCTACAGGTAACACGCCGTTGCAGGACCTGAAAACGGCTTTTGTGATCATCACCGAATACAACCTGAAGACCCAGGGGTTTCTGGTTGCCGGTGTCGAACGCATTATCAATATGAACTGGGGTGACATTCATCCACCACCAAAGGGGACAGGCCGGGAGCATTATCTGACCGCCGTTACCGAGGTTGATAAGCAGCTGGTGGAAATTATTGACGTTGAAAAAATTCTGGCTGAAGTGTCACCGGTTAATGAGCAGATCAGTGAAGGTGTGGTCACCGACGATGTTCAGCAAAGAGCACGTGCCCGAAAAGTACTGATTGTTGATGACTCCAAAATTGCCCGTAAACAGGTCAGTCGTTGTCTGGAAAACATTGGCGTTGAAGTTGTCGCTCTCAATGATGGCCGCCAGGCATGGGAGCATCTCTATGGTATTGCCGAAACCGGAGAAAATATCAGCGATCATTACATGATGATGATTTCTGATATCGAAATGCCGGAAATGGATGGTTATACCCTGACAACCAGAGTACGGGGAGACAGCCGGATGGCGGGTTTCTTTATCGTGCTCCATTCCTCGCTCAGTGGTGTCTTTAATAAGGCGATGGTGGAGAAGGTGGGGGCCAATGATTTTATTGCCAAGTTTGATCCGGACATTCTGGCAGAACGGGTAGTACGACAAGTGAATGCAGCGGGTTAGGCCATGTGGATGAAATTATGACCAAAGAAATGTCAGTGGATGAATATAACCGCTTCCGGCAGATGCTGGAAAAAAGCAGCGGCATCATGCTCGGAGAGGGCAAAGAATATCTGGTTACCAGCCGTCTGCGACGCATGATGGAACGTGAGTCGGTGGCCAGTATTTCAGACCTGTTGGTCGCTATGGAGCGCAACCGCAGCCTGCAGGAAAGTGTGATTGATGCGATGACGACCAATGAAACTCTGTGGTTTCGTGATGAGCATCCATACCGCATTTTCCGCGAAAAACTGCTGCCGGAGTTTGCGTCGCAGCGGCGTCCGTTAAAAATCTGGTCAGCGGCGTGTTCTACCGGGCAGGAACCTTATTCTCTCAGTATTGAGATGGAAGAGTTCAGAAAGAAACATCCTGGTCAGCTGATGGCGGGTGAGCGTATTACCGCAACGGATATCTCTCCCAGCTCTCTGGCGTCGGCCAAAGAAGGCGTGTATCAGCAACTGGCTATCCGCCGTGGTATGAATGATCAGCATCTGAAAGTGTACTTTGATGAGGTTGATTCTGACCGCTGGCGTATTAATGCCCAGGTGCGCAGCCGGGTCGATTTCCGTGCACAGAACCTGCAGCAGAGCTTTTCGTTATTGGGGAAATTCGACATTATTTTCTGCCGCAATGTGTTGATCTATTTTTCCGCCGATCTGAAGCACGATATCCTGAGACGCATGCATGGCAGTCTGAATCCGGGAGGCTATCTGATGCTGGGCGCTTCAGAAGCGATGAATAACCTCGGTGATTACTTCGAAATGGTGCAGTGCCATCCGGGTATTGTTTACCGGGCGAAGAAGATCGGAGGGGCATAACCTGCTTGCCGCCGGTCGGTAAAGGTTTGCCGTTGCCGTCGGATTGCCGCTCTGTTGCCGCCTTTAAAGGCGGCTTTTTCTTTTTAAATCCTTGAAAAACAACAAAAAAAATATTTGGCACAAGGGTTGCTATCTTCCAGTCATAGTCACGTAAGAGAATCGGATTATGGCCTCTATCAATTTCACTAATGCCCTCGGCGTTCACCCTTCTGCACTCCAGCTGCGTGCTGCGCGGGCAGAGATATTGGCGAATAATCTGGCCAACTCCGATACTCCGGGATTCAAAGCCCGTGACATCAACTTTCAGGCCGTTCTCGCCGGAGAAGTCAATTCCCGTAACAGCGTCGCCATGGAGCGTACCCACAGTGGCCACCTCAGTGGCCATAGCCAGCGCGACGATGAGCTGCTGTACCGTAATCCCATTCAGCCGTCGATTGATGGCAATACCGTCGATTCGCAGATGGAGCAGGCTCTGTATGGCCGCAACAGCATGAATTACAACGCCAGCTTTGAGTTTCTGAGTGGCAAATTCAAGGGCATGAAAGGCGCGATCCGGGGAGAATAAGTATGTCGTTATCGAATGTATTTGATATTGCCGGTTCCGGCATGAACGCCCAGTCGATCCGGATCAACACTACCGCCAGTAACATTGCCAATGCGGAAAGTGCTTCCAGCTCAGTGGATGAAACCTATCGTGCGCGCAAACCCTGGTTTGCGGTAATGCATAAAAGCTTTATGGAAGTGAATGCCAATAATGAATTTCAGAGCATTGAAGACGGTACCGGCGCCGGTGTGCAGGTGATGGGGATTGTCGAAAAAGATGCGCCGCTGCAACAACGCTTTCAGCCGGATCATCCGATGGCGAATGAAGATGGTTATGTGTATTACCCGAATGTGAACATCGTAGAGGAGATGACCGACATGATGTCCTCATCCCGCAGTTATCAGATGAATGTTGAGGTGCTTAAAACGGCCAAACAGATGCTGCAACGTACATTGAGTCTGGGTCAGTAAGGAGCAGGTTATGGCAATTAATGAAGTTGGTAACAACACTGCTGCGCTGGATCAGTACCGCCAACCCAGTAACAGCACTGAGCCAAAAGATAATGAGTTAGGGCGTGATGCGTTTCTGGAATTGATGGTGGCGCAGCTGAATAACCAGAACCCTCTGGAACCGACCGATAACCAGGCGTTTGTGGCACAGCTGGCGCAGTTTTCCACCGTGGAAGGTATCGACAAACTCAATACCACCAGTGAAAACATGATGTCGCGCTTTAACTCGGCATCGGCGCTGCAGGCCTCCAGCCTGGTGGGTCAATCGGTGATTGTCGAAGGTAATGAAACCGGTCTGCTGCTGAGTGGCGGTGTGGTCAGTGGTTACACCGAAGTGCCGGACAGCGCCAGTAATCTGCAGCTGAGTATTGAAGATGAGAACGGCGTATTGCTGGAACAGATTCCTCTGGGTAACCGTACGTCAGGTTCCATGTCGGTACGCTGGGATGGTCTGAATATGATGGTGGATGGCGAAATTATCGACATCGATGTGAATAAGCTTAACCGCCAGGAATATTACAAAGACGAAGACGGTGAGCTGGTGCTTGATGCTAACGGCGACAAAATTCCTGTGCCTTATCCGGCCGGCGAGTACGTGTTTAAAGTCACCGGCACGATGGGTGGCAAGTCAGAAGAGTTAGGAATGCAGATGAGCTCGCGGGTCGACAGCGTCACCATGAGCGGCAGTGGAACGGTCACTCTGAATCTGGCGGGTGGCCGCAGTGCCTCGCTGGATCAGATTAAACAGATTCTGGATGAGTAGTTCGGAACGGGCAACGGAGACTAGATTATGGCTTTTAATATTGGTTTAAGTGGTATTCGGGCTGCCTCGACCGACCTTGAGGTAACCGGTAATAACATTGCCAACGCCAGTACCACCGGCTTTAAGCAATCGCGTGCGGAATTTTCCGACGTGTACACCACCACGCTGCTGGGAACCGGTGTTAAACCGGTCGGTAGCGGTGTGATGGTGGATAACGTTCGCCAGCAGTTCAGCCAGGGCAATATCAGTGGCACTGAAAACGCACTGGATATGGCGATTGATGGCAATGGTTTCTTTGTACTGGAAGATCGCGGCAGTGTGTCGTACACCCGTGCCGGGATTTTCTCCCTCGATAAAGAAGGGTATGTGGTCGCCAATAATGGCTCGCGCCTGCAGGGCTATGCAGCCAATGAAAACGGTGTGGTAAACGGCGTTTTAGGTGATATCCGCATTCAGATTGCCAACCAGCCACCACGTCTGACCAATCTGGCGACCGCCATCCTCAACCTCAATGCCAGCGAATCGGTTTTGCAGGAACAGGGCTTGCAGTTGGTTTCTAATGGTCTGGCAATTGGAGCGGCGGATTCCGGTATCAGTGAATCCACCCGTACGATTCTGGATGCCTCCGGTCAGCCGACAACCGGTGGTACACCGGCGCTGGTGGCCTTTGATGGTGTTGGCGGTGGTGGTAATACCGTGGCCAACGTCGCAACCGCCGGTACCGCCGGTGGCGAAACCTTTGATGTTGATCTGGGCGATGGCAATGGTCTGCAGACTATTACATTGCAGGCGATTCCGGCGGCATCGACACAGGCCGAAGCACTGACTCTGATTCAGCAATCCGTTGATGCGGTATTGGGCTCTCAGCAATTAACGGCATCGGTGGATGGCAGCGGCAACCTGGTGTTCCAGCGTGCGGGCTACCGCGCAACCGATGGTTCCAGTTTCGCCTTTACCAACTCGGCTACCATGGCAGCCTTTGGTGCGGCGGGTGCGGTCACCGCAGGTACCCAGGGCTCATTGCTCTTCGTTGGTTCTGGCGCATTGACCGCCGATTTCCGCAGTATTCCCGGAACGTCTACGACGACCCGTACGACCGCCACGCCCTCGTTGAACATTGTTTCTTCAGACCCAGGGCAGTATGCCCAGCTGACTGCCAGCAACCTCTATGGTGCGCTGGATATCAGCGCCGGGGGCGGTAATGTGCTGGCCTTCACGATTGCTACCGAGACCGGTGCCACCTATCCAATCAACCTCAGTCAGGCGGCCTGGCAGGGCGCCGCTCCGGGTTCAGGTTACGCAACATTAAGCATTGCGGATGCTGTCGCGCAGATTAATACGCAGATCACTGCGACAGCGGGGGCGGGTAACGAAGAAGTGCTGGCCGTTAATAATGCCGGTCGCATCGAATTCCAGGTGCAGGCACCGGCGACTCAGGGCGATTATCTGCAGATAGCGAATAATGCCGTGTCTTCCGTGGGACTGAGTCTGGACAGCATCGGTTTTCTGACAGGCAACCGCTTCGACAATGGCGTTGAGCCGGTGCAGGCCAACAATGTATTTCAGCTGGAAGTGACCAGTACTACCGGCAATGGCGGTGGCCCGTTCAATATCACCATTCCACCGGCTAATTACGCATCGCTTGATGATCTGGCGGTGGCCATTCAGCAGCAAATTGATGTGTATATCGGTGCTGCCGGTATCGCCGGTAAGGTATCGGTCGATGCGGTGGGCGGTCAGCTGGTCTTTACCAACACCAATGTGGGTTCTGGTGAAGGTATTTCGATTACCCCTACCGTGGGCGAACCGCAGGCGGTTGCCGCGCTGGGCTTTGATAGCCTGTTTGTGGTTACCGGTGAAGACGAGGTGGATAAGTCCAACAGCTTCCGCATCAACCTTACCGTACCGGCACCGGACAGCGAAAACCGCAGCGGTTCGGTGCTGATCACACTGGATGAAGAATACCGTTCGGTACAGCAACTGGCGGCCAGTATTAACCGCCAGCTGAACAGTCAGGATGCGGATGGCTATATCGGTGTGCAGGCTTCTGCCGTTGAGATTGAGCCGAATGTTGTGCCGCCGCAGTATCAGCTGGAGCTGCGCGCCACCGAAGCTGGCGAAGCCTCGATCCTTTCCATCAGTAATATCAGTGCCTCAGGCCCGGATATTACCGCGGCCGATCTGTACGGCTTGCTGCAGGCTAACCCGTCCGACAGCACGCTGCTGACCACCGGTATTGAAGGTGTCAGCAACGAGTATCCTAAGCAAACGGTGGTGCTGACCAACCCGGACGGTGAAGAAACCGAGATTGTGATTCCGGAGCGCAGTGAGGCGAATGCGATTGTTGCCTTGTTTAACAAGCAGCCGGGCGTAACGGCTTCGGCACTCACCACCATGAATATTCCGCTGTCGGGTTACAACAGCCCCGGCAATGATATGAAGCTGACGCTGAATGGTCAGGTATTAACCTCCACGTCACTGGAAGATATCGCCGACGAAATCAATTCTTACCGTGGCACAACCTTGCCGGGGTTTCATGCCGATATTACCGCCGCCGGTGATCTGGTGATCACCAATGAAATCGGCCGTGATATTAAGCTGAGCATCGACAGCCCGGTTACGTCCGATTCGCTGGTGGTACAAGGCGCCGATAACACCGGTCCGGTGGTGTTGGGTGGCAGTACCAGTGCCGACTTATCTGCGGCTGTAGGCGGGGTTGTGACTTTTATCCTCAACGAGAATTACACCCTGAGCCAGCCCGATCCGGTCGTGTCCGGTATTTTTGGTGCGCTGACGCCGGATGAGTTTACTGCCTACACCCTGAATGCCTTTGATCCGAAAGATCAGGACACCTACAACCACGCAACCTCAATGAATATCTATGACAGCCTGGGTAATACCCATGTGATGACGCAGTATTTTGTTAAGGAACCGGTTGATCCAAGCCGGCCAAACGAGGCCAACCTGTGGGCGATGTATGTGCAGGTGGATGGTTTAGATGTCGGCGATCCGGATTCCACTCTGCCATTCCCGCAGAATCTGGAACCTACTGCAGCACGTTTTGAGCTGTTTTTTAATCAGGATGGCAGCTTTGATCCGTTATCGACCGGCGATATTTACATCACCAACTGGGATCCTAAGGATGTTGATGGCAATCCGACCGGCGCGTTGAGCTCGGTGAATGTGCTTGAGGGTGGCTTGCCGCTGTCCGATCCGCCAAGTAACTCTAACTTCCAGATTGATCTGAGCGGCTCTACGCAGTTCGGCAGTGCCTTTGCGGTGAACGAAGTGAGCCAGAATGGTTACACCACCGGACGTCTGACCGGACTGGAAGTGGATCAGGAAGGGATTATCTTTGCCCGTTTTACCAACGGACAGGCACAGACACTGGGGCAGGTGGCGCTGGCTAACTTCCGTAACCCGGAAGGTCTGACGCCACTGGGCGATACCGCCTGGGCTGAGTCGTTTGAATCGGGTGATCCCACCATTGGCTCACCAAGAACGGCCTCGTTTGGTCAGGTACGTTCATCGGCTCTGGAAGACTCTAACGTGGATTTATCGGAAGAGCTGGTCGGGCTGATTATTGCCCAGCGTAACTTCCAGGCCAGTGCCAAAACCATTGAAACCACCGATCAGGTAACGCAGACCATTCTGAACATCTGATGACCGTCCGGCGGCAAGCCTCTTCCCCTATAGCGGAAGAGGCTGCCGTTTTTCCCACGCTTTTCCCCGCCTGATACCGTCAAAAAACCATAAGTTATTGAAAATAATGGCTTTTGTGGATTTGGCACGCCCTCTGCAATGTTCTTGTTAACTCATTCGGTAAGCTGGCTTTCCCAACTTACCCGCAAGAACAGAGGCAACATTATGGACCGCGCTTTATACATTGCCATGTCGGGTGCCAAGCAAAATACATTGGGCCAGGCAGCACACGCCAACAACCTGGCTAACGCCAGTACCAATGGTTTCCGCTCTGATTACACCCAAAGCCGGGCGATGGGTGTATTTGGCGATTACTTCCCCACCCGTGCTTATGCCATGACCGAACGTCCGGCCAGTGATTTCCGTCAGGGGCCTCTGGTCGAAACCGGACACAGTATGGATGTCACCATTGAAGGCGACGGCTGGTTTGCCGTGCAAGGGCCGGATGGTCAGGAAGCCTACACCCGTGCCGGTGATCTGAGCGTCGATGCCGATGGCCGGCTGGTGAATGGCAGCGGCCTGCAACTGATCGGTGATGGTGGCCCGGTGGTTCTGCCGGAATTTCAGAGTATTGAAATCAGCCGTGCCGGGATTGTGACGATTCAACCTTTGGGTGAAACACCGGCGGCCGTGGCCGAGCCGGTGCAGCTGAAACTGGTACGTCCGGATCTGCAGGCACTGGAAAAAGGCGAAGATGGTTTATTCCGCTTTCGTGATCCGGCGACACCTCCGGCACTCGCAGACCCTAACATCACGCTGGTGAATGGCTTTGTTGAAGGCAGTAACGTGAATGCGGTGAGCGAGCTGACCAGTCTTATTGCGCTCAACCGCCAGTACGAAATGCAGGTAAAACTGATGAAACGGGTGGACGAAAATACCGCCGCAACCACACAAATTCTGGCCAACCAGTAACAGGAGCTGACCTATGTTAAATGCACTTTGGGTAAGTAAAACCGGACTGGAAGCACAGGATCTGGCGTTAACCACGGTTTCTAACAACCTGGCCAACGTATCAACCACCGGCTTTAAAAAAGATCGCGCAGTATTTGAAGATCTGCTCTACCAGATTCAGCGTCAGCCAGGCGCCAACTCTTCGGCCGACAGTCGTTTGCCTTCGGGTCTGCAACTGGGTACCGGTGTGCGCACCGCCGGTACGCAGAAAATCTTCACCACCGGCTCACTGCAGTTAACGGATCAGCCGCTGGATATGGCGATTAATGGTCGCGGTTTTTTCCAGATCGCGATGCCGGACGGCACCATTGGTTATACCCGTGACGGTACCTTTCATATCAACAATGAAGGGGTGGTGGTTAACGTTAATGGTTATCCACTGGAGCCACAAATTACCATTCCGGAGCAGACCAATCAGCTCACCGTCAGTAAAGACGGTATTGTGCAGGCCACCCTGTTTGGTGATCCGACACCACAGGAGCTGGGGCAAATTGAAACGGTGGATTTTATTAATCCGGCGGGTCTGCAGGCGGTAGGCGGTAACGTATTTTATGAAACGGCTGCCAGTGGTGCGCCACAGGTTGGCGTGCCGAACGAAGAAGGTTTTGGCACGGTAGAGCAGGGTGCTCTGGAAAACTCGAACGTCGAAGTGGTGGAAGAGCTGGTCAAAATGATCACGGTGCAACGTTCCTATGAAATGAATTCGAAAGTTGTATCCGCCGCCGACCAGATGCTGCAATTCCTGACGCAGAACGTGTAAGGAGGTTGTTATGAATAATGTATATTTACCTCGCGCAATATCGGCAGTGCTGATGCTGCTGGCCTTACAGGCCTGCACCTCGGTACCACTGGAACCTGAGGTGTTTCCGGACGATCCGGATTACGCCCCGGTATCGGCCGAAAGCCTGCAGCCACCACCAATGGCCAATGGTTCTTTATTTCAGGCGCGCTACAGTTTTGGCCTGTACACCGATCAGCAGGCACGCCGCGTTGGCGATATTATTACGGTGATTTTTGATGAGCAGTATCAGTCATCAAAATCTGCTCAAACCAAGTCGGATAAAAATTCGACCAACAGCATTGTGCCCAACAGTGTGATGGGTACAGTGCCTGGCTGGAAAAATCTGGGACTGGATTCTGATACCTCTGCCAACCGTAAATTTAACGGTAAAGGCGAGGCGGATCGTTCCAACAGTTTGAGTGGTCAGATATCGGTGTCGGTGGCAGAGATTATGCCAAACGGTATTTTACGGATTCGCGGTGAAAAATGGCTGACCCTGAGTGAAGGTGAGGAATATATCCGTATCAGCGGTTTGATTCGTCCGCAGGATATTACGCCGGATAATACCGTATCATCGAGTAAAGTTGCCGATGCCCGTATTTCCTTCGGTGGTCGTGGCAATCTGAATAATGCGACCAAGCAAGGCTGGTTTGACCGCATTCTTAATTCGCCCTGGTGGCCGCTGTGATCAGAATGAGGAAAACCGTTATGTTACGTTTTTTGAGTTCCTTTATGCTGGCGTTTGTTGTGGCAGTGCCAGTGGTTCAGGCAGAACGTATTAAAGACATCACCAGTATTTCCGGTGTGCGTACTAACCAGCTGGTGGGCTACGGTCTGGTGGTAGGTCTGGACGGCACCGGTGATAAAGCACCGTTCACCACCCAAACATTCCGCAATATGATGGCCGAGTTTGGCATTACGTTACCGGCCGGTGTTGACCCGAAATTAAAAAACGTAGCGGCGGTATCCGTTACGGCAGAATTACCCGCCTTTGCCAAACCCGGCCAGCGGGTGGACGTAACTGTTGCCTCATTAGGGAATGCTAAAAGTCTGCGCGGTGGTGCGTTGATGTTTACTCCGCTTAAAGGGGCTGACGGCAATATTTACGCTGTGGCTCAGGGCAACCTGGTGGTTGGCGGGTTTGGCGCGGAAGGTAATGACGGTTCAAAAATTACCGTTAATATTCCCAGCGTTGGGCGTATTCCGAATGGCGCTTCGGTTGAGCAGACCGTCCCCAGTAATTTTTCCCGCGGCGACAGCCTTATTTTTAACCTTGATCAACCGGACTTTACCACCGCGCGTGCGATGGTTGAGCGTATCAACACCTTGCTGGGGCCGGGAACCGCTGAAGCTCTGGATGCGACATCCATCCGTGTGAGTGCTCCGCGTGATACCAGTCAGCGTGTCAGTTATTTATCCATCATCGAAAATCTGGAAATTGAAACCGGTAAAGAGCGTGCCAAAGTGATTATTAACTCACGTACCGGCACCATTGTTATCGGGCAGAATGTCATGATCGAACCCGTCGCCGTTACCCACGGCAGCTTGGTGGTCACCATCACGGAAGATTTTCAGGTGGCGCAGCCCAATGCGCTGGCTGGTGGTGAAACAGTCGTTGTGCCGCAAACCAATATTAATATTAACAATGGTGGCGACAATCGCATGTTCAAATTTGGCCCCGGAGTATCGCTGGACAGCATTGTTAAAGCGGTTAACGAAGTTGGCGCGGCACCCGGTGATTTAATGGCTATCCTTGAAGCTATGAAACAAGCGGGCGCGTTGAAAGCCGAGCTGATCGTAATCTGATGTGAATAACAAAAGAGAATAGAGATTTATGAGTGCTGAATTGTTTGAACAGGTCAAAAACCTGTCGCTGGAAGTCCGTTCCCTGATTCGTCAGGGCGTACGCGAAGGGGTTGATGAACGGATTCAGCAGCGTAACCAGTTATTGCAGCAATGGTTCAGTCAGATCAATGACCTGATTAACCTGACCAATGAGCAGCAAGTGTTTCTTGAAACTCTGTTGCAGGAAGAGCAGCAATTGCTGACGGAGTTACAGCAGGAACAAAAAAATATTGCCAGCCATCAGAGCGGCAAGAAAAAACTGTCTAAGTACGAACAGTTGCCGCACTGACCGCATACGACAGACTCGGATATCTTTGCTGATACCGTTGCATTCCCACGCGGAGCCTGGGAACGAGAAAAAGCAGCGTTTTTAACACCCAGACCTACATCTGGCTCCCACGCGGAGCCTGGGAACGAGAAAAAGCAGCGTTTTTAACATCCAGACCTACATCTGGCTCCCACGCTCTGCGTGGTCGTCTTTGCTGCACCGCTGCATTCCCACGCGGAGCCTGGGAACGAGAAAAAGCAGCGTTTTTAACACCCAGACCTACATCTGGCTCCCACGCTCTGCGTGGTAGTCTTTTCTGCACTGTTGCATTCCCACGCGGAGCTTACGCTTTTTCCCACCAATAAAATCGCTGATACGGAAATACACCGCGAAGTCTTGCCGGTAATAGTGGCAAGCATCTTGCATTTTCCATAACAAAGGAGATTGCTATGATCCAGACACAGCCTCAGAGCGCCCAGATTTATACCGACCTGAATGCCCTTCAGGGTATTCGTACGTTGGGAAAAGACGATAAAAATGCCGCACTGATGGAAGTCGCCAAGCAGTTTGAGTCGATGTTTCTGAACATGATGATGTCGTCCATGCGTGACGCCAACCAGGTGTTTGAAGAAGACTCAATGTTCAATTCTCCGGAAACCGATTTTTATCGCAAAATGTATGACGACCAGATGGCGTTGTCGCTCTCGGGCCAGCAGGGAATGGGGCTTTCGCAGGTGATTTATCGTCAGCTGATGTCTAATTACGGTGATGAAAAAGACGCCGGCAGCAAAGATCTGGATCAGAATAAATTATTTGATCGACGTGCACGTTCACCGTTGTCAATGGTTCCTCCATCCCATATCAACGCCCTCAATGCAGGCTCGCCGGATGCCAGCTCTAATGCAACAGCTCTTAATGTAACAACGCTCAATGCCACGATGGACGAAGTGGATGCCGAATTACATCAATTGCCACCGCTGGCAAAAGTGCCGCAGGAAACGCCACAGGCAGCGGCCAGCGGCAGCGGAAATAAAGGGCAACAATTTGCCACGCCGGCTGACTTCGTTGCCGCTTTGTATCCGCTGGCGGAAAAAGTAGGCGCTGAGCTGGGTGTTGAACCTAAAGCCATCGTTGCTCAGGCAGCACTGGAAACCGGTTGGGGTAAATATATGATCAGTGATGATCAGGGCCACAACAGTTTTAATTTCTTTGGTATCAAAGCCGACAAGCGCTGGCAGGGTAACAAAGTGGAGGTGGTGACTCATGAATATCGCGACGGCCTGGCGGTAAAAGAACGGGCTGAATTCCGTTCTTATGCATCGATGGAAGATGGAGTGCGTGATTATGCCAACTTTCTGCAGGGTGCTGAGCGCTATCAGCAGGCTTTGGGGCAGAACCTGGGTGCTGGTCACTATGGCCATGCACTGCAGCAGGCAGGTTATGCAACGGATCCACAATACGGCGCAAAAATTCAGCGTATTTCGCAAAGCAGCACGTTGAATGCGGCACTTGAACAGATGAGCTCCGGTACATCGCTGACAGGAGATCGCAACGATGGCTAGTATTCTTGAAATTGGCATTTCCGGCTTGCGCGCAAGCCAGACAGCATTGACCATTACCGGCCACAATATTACCAATGCCGGCACAGAAGGTTACAGCCGCCAGGTGATTGGCCAGAGTGCTGTCAGTCCGCAAAATAAAGGCGGTGTCTGGGTTGGTTCGGGCGTTAATGTTGATACAGTAAATCGTGTTTATGATCAGTTTCTGACGGAGCAGCTCTGGCGTGATACTTCAACCTTTAACGGTTTTGATACGCTGGCGTTAAACGCCGAGCAAATAGATAGTTTATTGGCCGATTCCGGCACCGGGGTTCAGCCAGGTCTTGAGCGCATGTTTTCTTCCTTGCAGGCGGTGGTGGATGACCCATCCTCTTTGCCAGCCCGTGCGGTATTGATTTCTGAAAGTAATGGCCTGGTTGATCGTTTTACCTCTATCAGCGATCGCCTGTATGCACAAAACGATATTATTAACGGCCAGATGGAAGTGATGGCCGGGCAAATTACCACGATTGCAGAAGGCATTGCCGAGTTGAATGAACAGATTCAGTTTGCCACGGCCTCAGCTAATGGTATTGAACCCAGTGATTTACTCGATGCCCGCGATAAATTAGTTAAAGACCTTTCTGAGCTGGTAAAAGTCAATGTGGTTGAACAGGATGACTCAGTCTGGAACGTATTTATCGGTAATGGTCAGGCGTTGGTTATCGGCAATGATTTTAACGAAGTGTTTGCTGATTCCGGTGCATCCGACCCTTCGCGTATGGATCTTTATTTCCGTAAAGAAGATGTTATTCAGAACGTTACCAAAGAAATCACGGGTGGCCAGCTGGGCGGCACGCTGCAGTTTCGTGAAGAAGTTCTGGATCCGGTATTAAATGGGTTAGGTCGGTTAGCGCTGGTTATTAACCAGACCTTTAATGAACAGCATAAGCTCGGCATCGATTATGATGGCAAGATGGGCGAGAATTTCTTTACCGATATTAACGCCCCGGAGAAAGCTTATAACCGTGCCCTGGGTGACAGTCAGAATGCCCGCCCCAATGATCGTCTGCTCAGCGTTCATATCAAAGATGCAGGTGCTTTGACGATCAGTGAATACCAGCTGGAGTTTCCTGGCCCGGATGATTATACCTACCGTATTAAACGTCTGGATGACAATAAAATCGTCAGCAGTGGAGCATTAAGCGGCAGTTTCCCGGATTCGGTAGAAGTCGATGGCTTTGAAATTCGCTTTGAGTCCGGTAGTTTTCAGAAAGGAGATGACTTCCGCATTATGCCAACGCGCAATGAGTCGACCAAAGTTCAGGTGAATATCACCCGGCCTGAACAGGTAGCCGTTGCTTCTCCGATCGTTACGGATTCTGCTATCGGAAACCAGGGGAATGCAGCGATTTCTCAGGGCGGTGTATATGATATTAATACACCGTATTTCGCCCGCGAAGGTGAACTGAACCCGCCATTGTTAATTCGTTTTACCTCGCCAACCACATACGATGTTCTGGATAACAGTGATCCGGGAAAGCCGATTCCACTGTTTCCTCCGTTAATGAACCAGACTTATGTTCCGGGTATCAGTAATTCGATTTTACCGGCTGATGAAGGTAAAACAGCTTTTACCAGTTTTGGTGGTTATTTACCGGTTAATACGACCTATCAGGCATCGCCGCCAGCCGCCAATATTGCGCCTAAAAACGGATTCTTTCCTGAGCGTATTGCAATCAGTTATACCGATCCGGTCAGTGGCAAGGTCAGTACTCAGCCAACGTTAATCACCAGAGCCAATGCCTCAGCCAAAGATATTGCAACCGAATTGAGCAAGCGTGAGGGCATCGAAGCGCTGGCGCGTACCACGGTAGAACTGAGCAATTTCACCAGCGACAGCAATCCATTTCAGCCCATGACATTCAGTCTGAATGGCATTGTTCTGACGGATACGCTAGGCCCGAATCAAACCAAATACGACGCCGGTTACCCGGAAGACGTTCCTGACCCGATGACGCCGGAATTTATTGCCGACCGTATTAACAGTAATCGTGACCTTCAGGATCTGGGGATTGTTGCCCGCAGCGATGGCGCTAAAGTCATTGTTACCGCGCTCAATGGCGATGATATTAACCTGGAAATATCTGGCGATAATGGTGATGGTTTCAGTGTCAGTAACGGCCATGACATTATCCTGCGCGAAACCGGCGAAGCGCCATTTACTCCGTTAACCGAGTTTGATGGTTATGATTTCAGCGAAGGCGGGCCGTATACCTACGAATTTGATGTACCTGGCCAGGGTACTTTTAATATCGAACTGAACGATACCTATGCAACAGGTGCTGAAGTGGTTGATGCCATCCGGACTCAGCTGGAAAACTCCGGTTTTACTTTTTCTGGCAACCTTGATGTTGATATTGATGAGCGCGGTACGATCAGTTTTCAGCCACGATTGCCAATGAACGCAACCGGTGTTCATGGCTCTTCGAAGATATCAATGGGCGGTCAGGTAAAGGTGATTGCTGACCCGGGTTACAGTTTGGACATCGAACCACCGGGTAATAACTTATTTTCAGAGAGCCCCGTGGGGGAGCCGGTACATTTTGGTTTTGATGTCGAAATCAGCGGTCTGGTGCAGAGCGGTGATGAGTTTACCGTCGGTTTTAATACGGATGGCACTTCTGACAGCCGTAATGGTGTGGCTTTGGCGGCGCTACAAAATGAGAATACGGTGGCAGGGAATACCAGCTATTCAGAATCATACTCGCGGTTGGTGGAAGAAATTGGCTCTGTGACCAGTCGTGCTCAGATTAACCGTGATTCCAGTGAAGTGCTGCTGAGAAATTCTGAGGGTGCAGTCAGCAGCCTGTCCGGTGTGAATCTCGATGAAGAAGCCGCCGCTCTGATTAAATACGAGCTGGCTTACAACGCCAGTGCCCAGGTTATCCAGGTGGCACGCAGCATTTTTGATACTTTGATTTCGACCTTCCGTTAAGGTCAGGCGCAGGAGATAACGTATGCGTATCGCAACCTTGCAAAGTTTTAATACGGGTCTTAATGGCATTCTGGATAACCAGTCATCGGTAAATAAAACCCAGCAACAGGTTTCCAGTGGCCGGCGGGTACTGACTCCCGCAGATGACCCTATTGCCGCAACGAAAATTCTGCAATTACAGCAGGATCAGGCATTGCGGGATCAATACGATCGTAATATGACCGCTGCCGATAACCGGCTGAAACTCGAAGATGCAACGCTTGGTTCTATTACCGATAACCTGACCCGTCTGAAAGAACTGACAGTAAAAGCCGGTGGGGGTACATTAACGATTACCGATCGTCAGGCCATTGCCGCCGAGGTTTATCAGATACAGGAAGGTCTGGTCGATTTATTCAATACCCGCGATGCCAATGGAGAATATGTGTTTGCTGGTTTTAAAGGAGGTAATGCGCCTTTCGTTAAAAACGACAGTGGGCGCTATGACTATAAAGGTGATGAGGGGCAGCGCTTCCTGACGATTGGTGCTTCTACCAACGTTGCTACGGGTGATAACGGGAAAAACTTGTTTGTTGATGTGGAAGCGGCTAAAAATACCTTTACTACAGAACTCAACCCACTCAACAAGGGTACGATGCGGGTCAGCCCCGGATTTGTAGTGGATGAAGAAAAGTACTCAGAATTTTATCCGGATGACCTGATTATTACCTTTAATCCGGAGTCGGCGGTTACGCCATCAGGTCCTAACTACACCGTGCGTCGTGCCTCTGATAACCGGGTTGTCGAAGGAATGAATAATATGGCTTACAGCCCGGGTTCCGATGTTGTGGTTGCCGGTATCAGTATTACGTTGAACAGTGATCCGGAACCGGGTGATGAAGTACTAATGAAATCTTCACCCAAACAAAGCATTACCGATACGATCTTCCGTCTCACCGCAGGGTTGAACACGCTGGATGATAATGTCGTTGATTCAGAGACCCTGGATATTTTAATTGAAGATACGCTGACTAACCTGGCCTTTGCTCAGGCTTCGATATCGGAGATCCGAAGTCAGGTTGGTGCACGGCTTAACGTTGTTGAAAACACCCGTAACCTGTCAGCGGATGTTGGTCTGGTTAATAAAGAAGTTCTGTCAAAACTGTCGGATGTCGATTTTGCGGAAGCGGTCAGCCGCCTGTCGTTGCAGAGTTTTCTGCTGGAGGCTGCGCAGCAAAGCTATACCACCATCTCAAGGCTGTCATTATTTAATCAATTATAATCAGAATTTTCTGTCTATAGAGGTATTTTAATCATCAAATTTGGCTAAAGGAGCCTCGCACTGCAGAAGTTCTCTTCTTGCGCTCGCCAAACCTTTTCCTACGAAATTGAATAGGTTTGCGGTTGCGGCAGCATCAATAAGTGGGTGTTCCAGAGCCTGGCTCAGGTGGCTGCTGTGGCCTGCTCCTCCGGCCATTATTATGGGTACTTTCCAGTCATTGGGGACTGCGTTCAGAGCATCAAAGTCATAGCCCTGTCCGGTACCATCACGGTGTATGGCGTTAAGATAAATTTCGCCAACGTTAAGTCCTTCGAGACGTTTCAGGTGATCGTGCAGAAGGCCTTGCTCCTGAGCCGCACTATGACTGAATACTTTGAGATTATCCGGGCCTGTCCAGTCAATACTGGCAACCATACATTGACTTCCATAGCGGGATACTAACTCTTCGACGAGCTCCGGTTGCTCGAAACAAGCAGTGTTTACAACAAGTTTATCCGCACCGTGAGCAAGAAGGGCAGAGGCCATTTCTACGCTTCTTATCTGTCCTCCTGCCGCTACCGGAATCATACAATGCCCAACCATCTCTTTCAGCGTATTCAGAAAGCCCGGAATTTTAGTCTCATCGTCATCTAAGTTGAGAACAATCAATTCATCAATAGCATCGGATATGGTTTCAAAATGATAGTTTTTGAAAAGCCACTGTATGTCTCCGACCCGCTGTAGTCGAAAGTTCCTGCTGAGCAGAAAACTGCCATTTTTATACAGTAGGGTGAAAATAAGACGTTTCTTAAGCACGCTTAATCTCCAGGAAGTTTTTCAGTAACTTAAGTCCGGTCCTCTGGCTCTTTTCCGGATGAAATTGAACTCCAAAGATATTGTGCTTTCTGAATCCGGCAACAAATGGAGCGCCATAATCACAGTATATGTAGTCAGCACTCTTATCACTGTCCGTCATGGCGTAACTGTGTGTAAAATAAAAGTCGCTGTTTTGGTTAAGTTCATCCGTCAAAGCGTTAGCAGTTTTCCAGTACACGTTATTAAATCCTACGTGTGGAATGCGTATACCTGAACTGCTATCCAGCTTGGAAATTTTATTGTCGATGAGATGGAGACCCTCAGATGTACCATCTTCCGTGCTTTCAGAGCCAAGAAGCTGCATACCAAGGCATATCCCCAGCATTGGAATACCGTTTTCTGTTGCAGCTTGTATAATGGCCTCGCTCAGTCCGAGGCCATTAAGATTCTCCATGGCCCGCCGGAATGATCCTACACCTGGCAGAATGATGAAGTCGGAGTTTTTTATGACAATGGGATCCTGACTGATGGATGAATTGTATCCAAGCCTGCTCAGAGCATTTCTGACAGAGAGATGATTACCCATGCCATAATCAATCAGAGTGATCTTCATACAATTTCAAATTTTGGCATCCAGCGATCGCCATCTTTGTAGAAAAGGTCTTTATTGGCAAACTTATCGATGGTTTCATCGAATATTTCCCGACTGATCTGATAGTAATCAAGATATTTTTCGATGAACGGTTCCGGGTAGCAATTGTCGTACATCTGAGCCAGCATTACTCCCTGATCGCGTGACATGGCACCGCGTCTGATATCAATACCAGCATCCTGAGTGGCTCTGCCAAAACCAAATTTAAGATACATCAGGTAGGTGTGCAAGTCATACAGGCAAGTATCGTTTTGGGCAAAATTTGTATAGGTTCCAGTGTTGGATTCTTCTTTTTCCTGCAGGCCGCAATGTTCCTTAGCAATCATATAATTACGGTAAGGATCCCAGCTTTCAAAGTATGAAAAATGGGCGCACTCAATATTGCCTAATTTCTGATCATCTGCATCAAAGCGCCAGAAATAGGTTTGCTGACTGCTGAGATATCGCAGGGTTTTCTCATATTGTCCTTCCAGATAAACCCGTTTCATAAATTCTGCTGTGAACACCGGGCGGTTTTTACTTTCGGTTGAACCACCATACTCAATTTCACCGTCCTCCCCGTACATAACCAGATTGACGCCAAAGTTAGCCGCAGTTCTTATAACGCCAGCAAGAATGGCAATCACCCATCCGTAGAGCGGTCTTCCCTGTTCCAGGAAGCCACGACGATTAAGCTCCTGCATGACTTTCTGATTAGGGTTAATCTGGATGGTGTCATATCCTGATGCAATGTAATTCTGCAGATTCTGGTCGCCGATTGAAAAGCTGAGCGGAGGGGTAATCGTAACTGCCAGCGGATGCATACCAAATTCATGCTTCAGCATATGGCTGACGTATGAACCATCCTTTCCGCCGCTTACAGGAATGACAACATCAAACTCTCCTGTTTTACTGCGGTGCTTTTCCAGCAGGGCTTTTAGTTCATTCATTCTGGAAGACCAGTCAAATGTCTTCTTTTCTTCTGACCATTGGCAGGCATTACATCGCCCTTGGTCATTGAACTCTATGCGCGGACGTGTGGACATGTTCAGACATGTTTTGCACCAAAATAACGCTGGCTGGCCGGTAGCGGTTGTCATGCCGGATTCTCCATAAAAAAATCATTTAGTACCGAACCATTGTTCGGTGTGACGCGAATGTTAGGGTACATTCCGCTGTATATTCGGTTGTTACCTGAATCTGTTAGTTTTCGTACAAAGCTTCTGGCACCGATCACTGAGTTTATTCCGATCTGGCAATCACCTATGACGCTTGAACCTGAATACAGCACATTTTCACCGGAAAAAGACGGATATACGCCGTCTTTGTCTGATCCGATGGTAACATTCTGATAAATTACCAGATAATCGGAAAATTTAGCATTGCCTATAACACTGCCAACGGGGTGTACGAGGATAAATATATCGGGCATTTTTACACTGTAGAATAAATCTAATCCGTTAAGCGCTTTGTTCAGATAGAAAGCTTTTTCTGCCAGAGGAATATTGCCGGATAAGTAAGCTTCATGGGAAAGAAAATAGAGAAATGTTGCATAGTGGTCAGCGTTCATGTGGTTGAACACCGGCTTACCATTGCTTTGATAGTACTTACCCGGGATACTGTGGAAGCAATACTCAACCCTTTCCAGTGCCTTGCTGCAGCAAGCTTTAATAGCTTTCTTCCAGTCAGTTGTGTTATCGGGGAAGAAGTGGGTAAGCTGATTCTCAATGTAATTCTCAAGTTGAGCAGAGCTGATACTGGTGTACACGCAATCTCTCCTACAACGTAAATCCATCGTCGACAATCATGTTTTGCCCGTTTATGTAGCGGGACTCCTCCGACAGGAGAAATAACAGTGTGCCACATAAATCGTCAGGGCTGAGCATTCCTTTACTTGAACAGTTGTCTCCATACGCTTTCAGAAAGGTTTCAGGTTGGTCATCAAGAATACCTCCGGGACTGATCGCATTTACCCGTATGTTGTAACCTTTCAGACGTTTGGCCATGTAGCGGGTCAGATGTAGTATTGCAGACTTAATTGCCGCATATTCCACTGGCATGGTCATCTTTGTATTATCGTAGATTTCAAATTTTGGTGCGATGCATCCATAAACTGATGCGATATTTATAATGGTGCCACTATTTACACTGCAAAAGTGCCGGGAAAATATTTTTGACAGTTCAAAGTATGGCGTCACATTGTCTGAGAGGTTTTGGCTGAAGTCGTTGTAGGTGACATCGAAAAAATCAGCGCCGTAGTTCCCACTGCGGATATAGAGGTTGTTAACCAGGGCGTGCACATTACCAAAGCGTGTCAGACTGGTGTCCAAAAGCTTCTGAATGTCATTCGGTCTGGTTGCGTCAAAAATGCAGGCGTATGCTTGGTGGCCGTCTGATCTTATTTTCGCAGCAAGAGCTTCTGATCTTTCTTCATTGTTGTCTGCAATCACCAGGTTGTATCCGTGGCTTGCCACTGCATTGCAGAATGATGTGCCAATTAACCCGGCAGCGCCGGTTATTACAACTGTTTTTTTAATGGGCATTTTGACCTTCAGTTATACTGGCGGAATACGGGTTTTACAGGCTCACCGATCAGGTATTGACCGATCCCATCATCCAGTGCTTTGCGGATAATAGTCAGTGATTGATCCAGAGCACGCTCTACATGTTTGAGTTCTTTTTCGCCGTGATGATAGGCAATGGAAACCCAGGGCATCATCACTTGGCTTTTAAGCATCTCCTGCATAAATAAGGTACGCAAAAGCATAGATACCTTACCATCATGATCTTTCAGTGTAACGCCGGGTGAGCAGTCAAAGCCGGAGGCTATCAGATTGTCTTTCAATCCGTGTTCGAGCGCTTTACGATTAATCAAGAGTTTGAGTTTCTTACCGAACTCCCACATGTGACCGATGACGTCGTGATTGTCATAAAAATCCATAGTGGCCACAAATGCACCCAAGCCACTCATTTCAGCTCCGTGAGTTGTAGATAACAGAAATACACGTTCCTGTCCGGCTTCATCAATCGACCCTAGATCCATGATGTCGCGCTTACCTGCAACGGCGGCTACTGAGAATCCGTTTGCCATTGCCTTACCAAATGTTGTCAGGTCTGGCTGAATATTGTAAAGCGCCTGTGCGCCATATTGATGCCAGCGGAATCCGGTTATCATTTCATCAAGAATAAAAACGATACCGTACTTTTTACAAAGTAATTCTACATCGTTCAGGTAGGATTTTCCTTGTTCAAAAATGGATGCAACTGGCTCTTCGGTTGTGGCTGCCTCCATCACTAGGCAGGCAATACCGGAACCGTGTTCAGCCAGAATACTTTGCAATGCCTGCGCATCATTGTAGGGAAACGTGATGGTCAGTCCGGATATTTCTTCCGGGATGCCCCGGTTGATAACCGTTGACCCGATGAACCAGTCGTCGAAGGAAAAAAAAGGGTGGTCTGAACAGCGCAATACTAACTTTCTGCCAGTATATGCTCTGGCAAGTTTCACCGCTGCAGATACCGCAGTAGAGCCATTTTTGGTGAACTTTACCATTTCGGCGCTGGCTATCATGCCAGTCAGTCGCTCAGCAGCTTCCAGTTCAATCAGGGACGCTCGCGTCAGATTGTTGCCTGCCATGACTTGTTGGATGGCAGCATTATTTACCGAGGATTCGGCATAGCCGATCGCAACGGATCTGAGCGCCATTCCAAAATCAAGGAATTCGTTACCTTCGGCATCTTTTACATAAACACCGGAGCCACTGCTCAGAATTTCAGGAGCATTAGCAGGAAACTGATCTGAACCACGTGAGTATGTATGTGCACCACCAGGAATAACTGCTTTCAGACGTTGCTGGTAGCTTTTGCTGGCTGTTTTTTTTGCCGGAAGATTCACGATAGTACCTCTCTGTTCTTCATGATCGCTTCAATGCATATGAAATCCGTTAAAGAATCAATTTCATAGCTCTTCCATTCCGGTACTACAAAGCCCATTGTCCGATCATGGTAAAAACCACGTTTTTTTTGTAATACATCCACTTTACTTATGTAGAGCGTGCCATCCATCCGGTACACCGCGGATAATTCCTGGCGTCGTACTGCTTTGGAAAAATCGGTGTTAAGACTATGAATTTTTTTGTCATCGCCGAGTGTTAATAAGTACGCAGGATGAGATTTTATTTCCTGTGTTACGCCAACAACGGCATCTGTCTTTTCCCATGATTCAATCAGTGATTCAAGAGCAATATCAACATCGTTTGCTTCAGTAAGCGGCGACGTGGGTTCCAGTAAGACGAGGATGTCGTAGTTTTCCTGCAGCTGGTTTAAAAGGTCGTTGACAACGTCAATGGTCGTTGTCGTATCTTGCGCAAGCCCGGTTGGTCGGAGAAAGGGAACATCTGCCTGGTATTGGCGGGCAATAACTGCGTATTTTTCACTATCTGTGGAAACAATAATGCGGTCTATATACTTGCTGTCGCGGGCACAACAAACAGGCCAGGCAAGGAGAGGCTTTCCTGCCAGTTCGCGGATGTTCTTATCTTTCAGTCCTTTGCTGCCACTTCTGGCCGGAATAATACAGAGCACACGTTTATCGTCGATCATCCGCGTATTTCCCGGCCACTGAAGTCATTCAGAAAGTCTTGTTGAGCTTGGTTGTAATCCGGCATTTTGCCTATGTCGAGCCAATATTCATGAATTGGGAAGAGAGATACATTTTTACCGGAATTTATTTGGGTCTGCAGTAAGTCCGGCATATCAGTAGGTGAAGATGAAGAGACTTTTCTGCGCAGCTCAGGACTAATCACATAAATACCTGCATTGATAAAAAACGACTGGATTGGTTTTTCCACAATTTTTTCTATCTGATGGCCGTCGCTGTGTATTACGCCATAGGGAATCTGATATTCGTGACGTCGAACGCACATTGTGGCCGTGGCTTCATGTTCTTCGTGGTACGAAAGAAGTTGATTAAAGTTTACCTTGGTCAGCAAATCGCCATTCATCATCAGAATAGGTTCCCGCAGATCATCTGGCAGAAGGCTTAGTGCTCCGGCCGTTCCCAGCGGATATTCCTCGTGAACGTAGTGAATATCGACTCCCCAGCGTTCACCATTGCCAAAGTAGCCGGTTATTTTTTCATGGAGATAGTGGGTTGAAATATAAAACTGGTGGAAGCCGTGCTCAATAAAACTTTCCAGAATGGTTTCCAGAATGGGTTTATCACCAATCTTCAGCAGTGGTTTCGGGCAGTCGTCGGTCAGTGGTTTGAGGCGTTTACCAAAGCCGCCTGCCATCAGAAAAACCGGGTTGGACTTTCTTCTGGCGGAATCAAGTTCCCGTGCGGTGTACAGGTCGATAATAACACCAGCGTCGACAACGGGTACCTGCTGAACTGAATGCCGGCTCATCAGTGCGCGTATCTGTGCAATAGACTGTAAAGGTGTTGCCGTAACGGGTTCCTTGCACATGATCTCATGTAGTGGACACGCAAGATTTCTGTCGTTCAGAAGTGCCCGGCGGATATCACCGTCTGTCACTGTGCCAAGCAATTGGCATCGATCGTCACAAACCAGTGCAATCTGCAGACTGGTATCATTAATGACTTTAATGGCACGTTCTATCGTATCTGTTTCTGAAAGCAACACGCTTTGCCAATGTGTCATGATTACCCCCGTCTGGCTTCAGTGACGACCTCCGGACTACGTACCACCTGCATGGAATCGATTGACTGGGTGATGGTTGTACCGGCTCCTATTACAGTATCGGCACCAACGTCAATTTCTTGAATGATGGTCGCTCCTGCTCCTATATGCACCCTTTGTGCCAGCCGTACTGAACCACACAACGTGGCGCCGGGAGCAATGTGGCAAAACCCGTCTATTGCGCAATCGTGGTCGATGCGGGCACCAGTATTAATGATGACGTGCTTGCCGAGTACAGCGCCCGTCTGAATGATTGCACCGGCAAGTATTTGCACGCCTTCGGCAAGTTTTGTATCGGCGGCAATAATGGCTGATGGGTGAATAACACGGCAGAAGGAAAAGCCCGCGTTTTCATATTTTTCTGTTACCCGGTTTCGTGTATCTGTGAAGGGGACGGAACCAACGCCGTTAGCGAGTCTGACGGTGTCGGGTGAAAAGCTGGATAGAATGTCATCTGTGCCGAGATAAGGGATGTCCCGCCACTCAGTAAATTGAGGTACCGGATCCAGAAACCCTTGTATCTGTTGACCGTTGCACAGCAACGCGTCGGCCACGACTCTTGCATGTCCGCCAGTGCCTAATATGAGAATGGGTAAATCAGATGAATTCATCCTGATCGTAGTCCTTGCTGGCGATTGTATTGATGGTGTCCCAATAACAGGCTGGTGAGAGGCCATTGCCGGGTCTTTTGGCGGTAATATCGCGAGCTGTCAGTGTCTGACCACTTTTAATCCGTTGCGCAGCTACCAGGCTTTTTCTGGCCGCTTGCATATTGATGGCTTCGGCTGGACTGGCGCGTTTTTCGGCACTACCGAGCAGCGTTTCTGTGCGCCGGATAGCATCAACCAGCTGCCGTAGTTCATCGGCTTCCAGTGATGCCTGATGGTCAGGACCGGGAAGGTTGCGACTCAGCGTGAAGTGCTTCTCTATTACCGTTGCTCCGGCAGCGACCGCCAGTGGCGTGGCAAATATATCCGCTGTGTGATCAGAAAACCCGACGGGGCAGCGAAAGCGTTTACTCAGTCTTGGAATTACCCGCAGGTTTGCGTCTTGATCCGCAGTGGGGTAGGCCGTAGTGCACTGTAATATGGTAACCCGGTTTGAAAGAGTGTCATGCGGAATGTTTTTAAGGGCTGCGGCAAGTTCTTCCCGGCTGACGGGCTCGCGATCCGGGTAGCGAATAGCAAAAGCGACGGTTGCCAGCGCTTCTTGTATTTCTTCTTCCGAAGCCATGCCGGTTGACAGTATTAAAGGCAGGCCAGACTGTGCGTGGCGCAGAATGAAGGGCAGATTGGTCAGTTCTCCGGAGGGTATCTTCAAACGTTTTACATGCAGTTCTGACAGCATAAAATCTAATGAAGGTTCATCAAATGCAGTGGCCAGGAATTCGATCCCTTTGTCATGACAGTATTGGCTGATTTTTATAAAGTCTTCATGGCTCAGCTCCAGTGCCTTTAACATTGTCTGCTGGTTTTGGTTTCGATCACCTGATGCTTTTTGATAGTCAGCCTTTTCTGCCTGACGGGTCGTCAGCATGGTACTGTCAAAAATCTGGAATTTAACAATATCTGCTTTGGCATTGAGTGCTGCATCGACAAGTTGCAGGGCCATATCGAGACTTCCATTATGGTTGACTCCAGCTTCAGCAATAATCAGTACGTGCCCCGGGTTATTCATAAAACTCTTTCTCCAGCAGCGATGAGAAGCTCAAACCTCTCAGGGCATGCAATACGTTTGCGCTTGTATCGCCCTGATCATAAGGATTACTGAATGGACCTTTATTGCTATTCAGAATCGTTTTCAAGGCAGACAGAATGTCCTCTGTAATGGGCTCCGCGTCTGTGACCGAGAGTGCGCGTTCTCTGCCTTTTTGCCTGCTGCCTATATTCAGTGTTCGTGTGCCCATTGATGGCGCTTCAATGATGCCGCTTGATGAATTTCCGACGACGGCATCCACCGCTTTGATCAGGGTTAAATAACGCTGCACGCCCAAGCTCTTATGAACGCTTATCCGTTCCGGATTTCTGGACTGAAATTCATGAATTTTGTTGATGATTGCCTTGTGCCCTGAATCGGAGTTTGGGTAAGTAATAATGATGCCAAGCCCAGGTATTCTTTCAAAGGCAGAGAGTATTTCATTCAACTCTCGTTCGCTTACGTCTGTTTCCAGGCTGTCTGGGTGATAGGTAAAAAGAATATTTTTCGGCTGCCATTTGATGTCCTGTTCCTGAATAAGCTGCTTCAGGTTCACTAGTGGCTGTTTCCGGCAGTTTTCGACGCCTGGCGCACCGACCAGAAATACGTGCGCTGGTGATTCCCCCATTTTCATCAGTCGCGTTTGAGCGGTTTCTGTAGCGCAAAAATGAATATGTGACAGTTTGCTGATGGCATGACGGAATTGATTATCCTGGGAACCAAAACTCAGTTCTCCACCGTGCATATGCAGAATCGGGATATTCATCATGCAGCAGGCCTGAGCTACCGCCAGCGTTTCATAACGATCACCGAGAATTAACACAGCGTCTGCCGCCAATTCAGGCAGAATTTCAGCCAGTCCGTTCAATACCGCAGCCGAACGTGTAACATTCCCTTTGGGGCTATCGTCTGAATAGTTCAGAGGAAGTGTTTTATATGAGGTAATTCCATCGTTTTTAATGTCTTCAATGGTGTTACCAAATGTTTTATCCAGGTGTGTGCCGCTGATAATCAGGCTGACCGAAAAGTCGTCAGCTTCATTCAGCACTTTCAGTACAGGGTGCAGCAGTCCATATTCTGCACGGGTTGCAGTAAAGCATGCAATTTTAATCATAACGGCGAGCCTCAAGTGGCACGCTGCTTGGCAGGCTCACTGCTCTGCTGTATAGCCAGTCTGTTTGTGGCAGCGGAATTTCAACCGCCGATTGCAGATGTTGTTGCCGGTGTAGTGGATACCAGGCGGGTCTTGCCTGGATATCGTGTTCTTTAAGGAACTGTAACAGCTCTTCTTTTTCTTCAGCACTGTTCATGATGACAGTATTGAGCCAATGATTAGATTGAGCTTCCGGGTTATTTACCAGGTTGTAGCCAAAAGGCTGAAAGAATTTCTTATATTCTTTATAAATTCCTTTTTTTATGCTGAGGAAATTTGGCAGTTTTTTGAATTGCGCGATTCCCAGGCTGGCATTCAAATTGGGTAAACGGTAATTGAATCCGGCCTCACTGTGACGAAACTCAAATGGGTCCGGGATTTTGGCTGTTGTCGATAAATGTTTCAGGCGCTTGGCTAGTGTTTCATCTTTGCAAAGGATCATGCCGCCAGCACCTGTGGTCATGATCTTATTGCCGTTAAAGCTTAAAATTCCACAGATACCAAAGGTTCCGCAATGCTTCCCTTGAGTAAAACTGCCCAATGCTTCGGCGGCATCTTCAATTAATGGGATTGACCAATTACGGCATATCTCGGCAATTTCCGCTATCTTTGCCGGCTCGCCGAATGAGTGCATGGGAACGCATGCCGCAATCCGGCGTTTACTGGCTTTATGAATGCAGATGTTTTCCTGCTGTTTGCATTCTTCTTCGAGAAATTGAAGTAAGGCTACCGGGCACATACTACCTTCAGGTAAGGCAATATCGATATAAACCGGTTTAGCTCCTGTTTGCAGGATGGCATGTCCGGTAGCAGCAAAACTTAATGACTGAGTCAGTACAATGTCTTCGCTATGAACTCCTAAAGCATGTAACGAAAGATGCAGTGCAGCGGTGCCATTGACTGTCGCAATGGCATGCCCCGATAAACAGAAATCAGCCATCAATTGTTCAAATTTCTGGATTTCAGGGCCAACTGAAGATACAAAGCTACCGCGAACGCAGGCGGCAACAGCAGACTCTTCTTCCTGCGTAAAAGATGGCCGGTGTAAAGAGATTGCACTTTCACCGGAATATAGAGATTGCATTAAATCTTTCAGCTGCTCAAACATTGTATTGGTCTGCTTTATAACGTGACAGATTATCGGGAATGCAGAACCATTCGATGGTTTTCTTCAGACCTTCTTCCAGTGATATCTGATGTTTATATCCGGTAAGCCGGAGCAGTTTACTGTTGTCGCACACCAGGCGATGAACCTCTGATTTTTCCGGGCGGATACGGTTGCTGTCGTGAATAATGTCGACACCGGAATTCATGATGTCACGGATCATATGAACGGTATCCAGAATGGATACTTCGGTGTTGCTGCCGATGTTGATTACTTCGCCAAGAGTCTGCTCTTTACCCAGTAAACTGATTAGACCATTACAGGTATCTTCAACAAAGTTAAAGTCGCGCGTCGGAGAAAGGTCACCAAGCTGTATATGGGTTTTGCCAGCAGCAATCTGCGTGATAATGGTCGGAATGACAGCACGTGCAGATTGGCGCGGACCGTAGGTGTTGAAAGGACGCGCCAGCGTGACTGGAAGATCAAATGCGTTGTAGTAACTCATTGCCATTGAATCAGAACTGATCTTGGACGCGCTATATGGAGACTGTGGCTGCAGTGGATGGTCTTCATCTATCGGTATATAGCGGGCAGTACCATAGACTTCGCTTGTCGATGTCTGAATAAAATGCTCGATGTTTTCGTTGCGTGCCGCCTGAAGTAAATTGACGGTGCCTTCAATATTGGTGGCAACGTAGCTGGCCGGCGCCTGATAAGAGTAAGGAATTGCAATCAGTGCGGCCAGATTAAAGACAGAAGAGCAGCCCTTGACCGCTTGTTGGCAGAAAAATGGATCGCGGATGTCACCACTGATCATTTCCATATCTTGCGTAAACGCAGAATTGTCCAGCCATCCCCAGGAGTTAAAGGAATTATAGAGCGTCATAGCTCTCACCGGATATCCGGCTTTAGCCAAATGTTCGGCTAAGTGGGAGCCAATAAAACCATCTGCACCAGTAATCAGAATGGGTCTTTGCATCGTTATACTCCATCAACCGCTTCGGTAATCATTTTAGTCAGCAATGGATCATTTTCGACGCTGACATCGCGATAGACAATCGAGCAGTAGTGTTCCGGCCATTCGTTAAGGAAGTCTTTGAAAACTTTTAGCCAGAGCTTAATAAACTCTGTTCTTTTTTCGCCATCAAGTGCATAAGCATGTGCATAGCCGATTGATAAGAAAAACCAGACTGATCCGCGAAAAATGTAATAGATTGTCTTGAGTTTCTGGTAAATATCTTCCTCAAGAAAGCGTGCAATCCGATACGAAGTATCAGAAAGGCTGCTCATGCTTATTTCCATATGATCAAGTTCGTTAAGAATCCGTGTTGAGACGCGGCGTATGGCGTCTTCAAGTAATTTTAGCTTGTCATCTTGCTCTTCCTGGTAAACCGGATCTCCTGCTTGCCTGATGATGGTCAGTGCACTTTTATAATCACCAGGCAGGTTTCGAATCTTTTCTTTAAAAACACCGATATCATTCAGCCATTCTGCATTATCGATTTTTGCTCCTAATGAGCAGTTGTATGCATGAAGTGTTCGGGTGTTCATGACTGAGGCCAGCTCGACCTCAACACGACGTTTTCCGGTGTAAAGAAAAGGTATGGTTTTAATGTTATTTCCCTGAACACCGGGAGTTGGCATGCCTTGTTCAAGATTATCCCAGGTGCTGTCTATCAGATCTTCGGGATTCTCATCGGTATAATAGATGCTGTCTTTGGAATGGTGCTTCTCCGGGTCAATGTAACCAAAGTCCATTCCAAACAAGAAAAGATTTTCAAATCCAAGGTGAAGGAAAACACCAAGACCGGCATTGGTGGCTGACGGAGTGCAACCAGAAACCACATTGTTTTCAGAAAACAGACTGGCCATCGCGGTGGAATCTTTGAAGTACATCTGCCTGCTTTCATATAGAGCAAAAATCTTCGGAGGGACCTGAGCTGCCGCCATGAGAGTGGTGCCGTTGGTATCGGAACGGGTAACGGTTCTGGAATAAGCCTCTGCCGCAACATAATCGGATTCAAGTTCAACCTGAAAATCAGGATGAATGCCATTTCTGCGCAGTACGTCGCGGGCAGAACCGCAGGAAACAATAATAGCTTTCTTCTGTGCGGCCCGGATCCAATCCATTCTTTCATCTAATGACGGCCCTGATCCAATGATAAGTACAGGAGTATCGGTATGAGTGCTGAGTGGTTTGCGCAGGCGGGGGATACCTGCGCGGAAGTTGTGCAGAGCATTATTCAGCTGGTTGATCTCATCATCGTAGTTTCCCCACAGGCTGTAGTACATCGTGATGTCTTTGCGTACACGAGCCAGAATTTTTTCATTACGATTCGTTCCCCGGTGGTTATAGAAAACGGTTGCCGTAGGAAAAAACGGAGGTTGTTTAACCAGGTGATTCCATAAGATACCGAATGCCGCATTGTCGTTATTGCCTGGCAACAACATAAGCGTCACAGATCTATGCGGGTCATTAATCAGGGGGAGGAAGAGGGCTTCCCAGTCAATGGTAAACAGGCTGGCGTAAAACTCGTCTTTATCCTTTTCACATATCACCAGGTGGTCAACGGAGACACTTTGGAGCAACTTTTCAATATGTAAACCCAACCCGACCCCCATGACGCATAGCATGGGGATGTGGTTATCAAAGGGATAAAAATTGAAATTCTCTTGCGTCAGCGGGCTTTCGTCCACGATCTCAGCCAGCTTTTTTGCTGAAAATCTTGGAATGGTAAAAGTATTGCGGAATCCGGTGGCTACGGTGAACAGCCGGTTGTTCCGGTGGCAGCGGTTAATAAATGTCAACACTTCCGATTCGGCTGCTTCTTCTGCATTGTTGATTAGTATTTGACCAGTCTCGGTGTTCAGTAACTGGAATATGTCCTTTTGCGTATCGGCATTCAGTCGTTTTTTTTCAGGACTGTGCTCATTCAGTAGCGGATAAAGTGCCGGAAAATTATCTCTTATAAATGACAAATTTTTGACTTTCAATGCGGCAAGGCGCTCTAAATTCATAGCAGAGTCTCTGATTGGTGGATGGCCTCGGCAAGTCGGCGACTTGATGGCGTCTTTTTGACTTAACGTAGCAGAGACTGTGCCATATGGGCATGGGTTGATGGTTATATATAGTTTAATTTTTATTCCTAAAGGTTCTTATTATTCTTTAAAGGACTTGGAATTGTTGCCGTTAACAAGGATGTACAACACGAACGCGCTGTTCGGGACGATCCGGCGGCGATTGTGAAATCTGTCGGAGGAACGGTTATGCCTCAAATTATTAATACCAACATTGCGTCGCTGAATGCTCAGCGCAACCTGGATAAGTCCCAGTCATCAAATCAACAGGCTTTGCAACGCTTGTCTTCTGGTCTGCGTATTAACAGCGCAAAAGATGATGCTGCCGGTCTGGCGATTTCCACCCGTTTTACGTCTCAGATTAAAGGTCTGAACGTTGCTGTGCGTAACGCAGGTGACGGTATCGCACTGGCTCAGACGGCTGAAGGTGCGTTGGGTTCTATGAATGAAAACTTGCAGCGTATCCGTGAGCTTGCGGTGCAGTCTGCAAACGCCACTAACTCAGATGTTGACCGCGAGGCTCTCCAGGCCGAGGTGGATCAGCTGGTTGCCGAGATCAGTCGTACTTCTGAAGAGACCGACTTTAACGGCCGTAAGTTGTTGGACGGTTCTTTTTCTGCAACCTTCCAGGTTGGTGCCAACGCGGGTCAGACTGTTGATGTTTCTATCTCAGAACTGACAGCGAACAAGTTAGGTGCTTCTGAGCAATCAGGTATTTCTGCCCAAGGTAAAGGTGCGGCTCTGCAGAATGGTGATTTGATCATCAATAACATTGCTGTCAGCCCATCAAAAGCGGCAGACGATACAGCCTCTACCAAGAACGCTTCCTTTAGTGCTATTGCCAAAACGGCGGCTATTAATGATGTGTACGATCAGACTGGCGTTAAAGCTTTCGCTAACGAGAACGTAGCTTCGGGTTCTGAAATGACTGCTAAGGCCGGTACGGTTACGCTGACCTTAAATAATGTGGATATCTCCCTTTCAACATCGACCGACTCTGCGGGAACCCGGGCTTCTGTTGTTGAAGCTATCAATGCTGTTTCTGATCAGACGGGTGTAACAGCGGTTTCTTCCGGTACTGATGCCAATGGCGTGCAGCTGGTTGCTGCCGATGGCCGCAATATTGATATCGCGTTTGGTTCTTTCACTGGTGGTATCACCTCTGATGCGGATGCGGCTGCGGCTACAGGTCTGGCCGCAGAAGAGACTTACTACGGTGGCTATACCCTGGTGGCTGATGGTGATGTCGATTCTGTAGCGATTACCGGTGGTGATGGTACCGGTAACGGTAATCTGGCTAATGCAGGTCTTAATCGCGGTACTTATGAAGCCGGTGCTGCACAGGTTGCTTCGACAGTGACCACGCTGACTACTGGTGCAGAGTTCAGTACTGATTTACCAACAGGTACTGCTGGTGCCCAGTTGTCGACGGCTCAGGGTCTGGTTTCTGATGGTCGAATCGCTTTCGGTACTTCTGAAACTGTTACGGTAACAACGAATGATGGTCAGTCGGCCAGCTTCAGTGCAGGCAGTACAGGTAATCTGGGTGCTAAAGAAATTGCTGATGCTATTAACGGTTTGGATGGCATTTCTGTAGCAGCAGAAACCAAACTCAAACTGGAAGCCGCCGGTGGTGATGGTTATTTTACTGGTGGGCAGCTTCAGGTCTTTGACAGCTCTACCGAAGGTAACGCACTGATTTCCATCAGTTTGTCGTCAACCGCTTCAACGGTTGAAGATATCGCCAACGCGATTAATGCGACGCCGTCCTCTGGCCTTGTAGCTACCTATGTTGCTGGTGCGACCGGTGGTGCGACTAACGGTGATGTTTTTATCACTGATGCTGACGGTGACACACTGGTCATTACCGGCGGCGCTGCGGCGGGTGGTACCACATCCAGCTTTGATGTGACTGTATACGATGCAACAGGTACCAGTAGTGCCAAGGTTGCGGGTGTTGGTGGTACGCAGACCACTGGTGTTCTGGTAACCGGTTACTTAAAAGATGTTGATGTTACTGGTGATGACCTGAAAAGCATTAGTCTCAGCAGTAACCTGGCTGTTGCTGGAATTGCAACATCAGGTTCGGTCACTGGCGGTAGTATCTTCAACTTTCGTGAAACGAATACTGGTGCTACGGATATCAACAGTGTTTCTGTTGATGCTGCACAGGAACCGGTGCGTGGTCTTAAAGAAGGTGACCTGACTATTAATGGCGTGAATATCGAAGCTGCAGATGTAAGCGCAGATAAAGCGTCTGCGACGGTAGCCTCGGATGGTTCAGCCATTCAGACTTCTGTTAAATCTCAGTCTGCAATCGCGATTGCTGATGCGATTAACAAGGTATCGGATAAAACCGGTGTTACTGCAACAGCCAATGAAACGGTTGTGGTTGGCTCTGGCTCAGCTTCAGATATGACGGCTAAGCAGACTGCTGCCAAGGCGGCCGGTTATGAAGCTGGTGAAAGTGGCAAGTTGTATATCAACGGGGTTGATATCGGTGTGGTGAGTCTCGTTGATGACGGTACAGGTAATATTGATACTGATGCGACCAAGGCGAATACCATTGATCTGATTAACCAGAAAGCTGGTCAGACCGGGGTAACTGCGGAAGATAACGGTGTGTCAATCACGTTACGTGCTGCAGACGGCCGTAATATCTCCGTCGCGCTGGATAACGATGGCTCTAACAACGGTGTCGACCCGGCAGCTGCAGGCGCCAATGGTTTTGGTTCCCTGATTGGTCTGGACTCAGCGGTTGCTGGTATCGGTGAGGCGGATATCGGTACCGCTACTGTATCCGATAACATCGGTACCCGAGGTTCTGCAACTGAAGGCGCAACTTACGAAACTACTTATGGCACCGTGAGTTTGTCTTCAGCCAAAGAAATTTCTTTGGAAGCGGGTTCTAACGGTAAAGATGAGATTGAAGCTCTGGGCTTCAAGGTTGCGCAGTATGGTGGTGGTGAAGATGGTCAGTTCCTGAGCGAAATTGATATCTCCACGTTTGAAGGCGCAACGGCAGCAATCACTGCGATCGACAATGCTATTGGTCAGGTGGCCAGTCAGCGTGCGGATCTCGGTGCGATTCAGAACCGTCTGAGCTCTACAGTAAGTAACCTGCAGGTTACCTCCGAGAACTTGAACTCTGCGAACTCGCGGATTCAGGATGCGGACTTCGCGGCAGAAACCGCCGAGCTGTCCCGTACTCAGGTTCTGCAGCAGGCAGGTATCTCGGTTCTGGCTCAGGCGAATGCGGCTGGACAGCAGGTTCTGTCCCTTCTGGGATAATAGCGGACTAACGGGGAAGGCCAGCCTTCCCCTGGCTGCTTAACCAAGAACCTGAGAGGTGATTTATGAACGAGCTGAAATTGAATGTGATTGACCATACAGCTGTATCACCCTCAGCGACTGCCGGGAAGAAAGCTTACGCCAAGGCGGCAAGTGATCCGACAGTGAGTTCCGACAGCGGCAAGTTATTGCCGCAAGGGACTGAGAAGGTTGCGGAACTGAGTCAGGACCAGGTCAGAGATGCAATCTCCCGCATTAACGAGTATGTACAGCAAACCGAAAGAACACTGGACTTCCAGCTGGATGAGGATAGCGGTAAAACCATTATCCGCGTCTATGACAGGGCATCATCGGAGTTAATCCGGCAGATTCCCAGTGAGCTGGCTCTGGAACTGGCGCAGAAATTGAATGATGAGGAACCATCTTTATTGTTCAGCGCGCAAGTCTAGGTGATCAGTGTATGGGTTAGGTAAACAACCCTTCAGAAAACCCTGCATTGGCCGATAAAGCCAGTACAGGGTTTTTTTGTTTGAGAGCCATCTAAGCTTGATACAAACCGGATGGTTCGGTAGCACGGGGGAGCAGGTATGGCGTCCATTGAGTCACTGGGATTAGGGTCAGGTGTTCTGACCACGGATCTGGTTGAGAAAATCATCTCAGCAGAGAAAGAAGTTGCCACCTTGCGTTTGGATCGGCGACAAGAGCTGGTTGAAGCTAAAATCACTGCCTATGGTGAAATTCAGTCAATGATGGCCAAGGTTCAGTCCGCCGCCAACAGCTTGTCCAGCCCCAGCCTGGTGAGCTCGACCACGGCTACATCATCCGATGAAGATATTTTAACGGCAACGACCTCCAGTTTATCTGAGCCTGGCACTTATAACGTCGAAGTGCTGAACACTGCGAAGTCTCACTCTCTGGCAACACAAACCTACAGCAGTTTTGACGAAATCATTGGCACAGGAAAATTGGTATTTACCTTTGGTGATATCACTTATGGCGGTGGTGGCAATTTTGTCAGTCAGGATCTGAATCCTGATCGCCTGGGAAAAACCATTACGATTGATGACTCTAACCGCACGCTGAGCGGCATCCGTGATGCTATTAACAACGCAGACATGGGTGTAAGCGCGAGTATTATTAATGATGGCAGCGGTTATCGTTTATTGATGACATCAGAAGAAACCGGCGAAGAAAATGCCATGCGCATTGCCGCCCTGGATGATTCCGGAAACATGCTGAGCGGTGGCCTGGCGGCATTAGCCTTTAATGAAAATCAGAATACTGCAGCCAACATGAGCCAGACCAGTAAGGGCGAAGACGCTCAGCTGAATGTCAATGGTCTTACCATTACCCGCAGCAGTAATTCGGTAGATGAAGTAATTAAAGGCGTTACACTTAATCTTAAAAACGCCGACGTCGGAAAAAATATCAGTGTTACGGTGTCGGCTGATACCGATAAATTAACGGAAAGCATTCAGGGGTTTGTCGATGCATACAACGAACTGAAGAGTTTTGTTGACGATTTATCAAGCTACGATGCAGACAAGCAGCAAGCAGGCTTATTACTTGGTGATTCCACAGTTCGTGGCATGATGTCACAAATACGTTCAATGATCAGTGAGCCGATCGTTGGCTTAACCGGTAAATACCGTTCTTTGACCGAGCTTGGGGTTGATACCAATAAAGATAATGAGTATCAGCTGGATTTTGATACGGCCAAGTTCCAGAAGGCTATGGGTGAAGATCGGGCCTCTATTGTTGGGTTGTTAGCTAAGTCTGGTAAAACCACCGATAGTCAGATCACATACGTGAATGACTCGATCAACACTAAGCCGGGTACTTATGATGTTAATATCACCCAGTTGGCGAGTCAGGCGAAATACTCAGGAGGCTCGTTGTCGGTACTGGATTTTTCTTCACCGGTTGTGATTGATGAAAGCAACGATAATTTCCGCATCAATGTAAATGGCCAAACGGCGAGTATTGGGCTTACCCATGGCAGTTACAGCTCCGGTGACGAGCTGGCGAAGCAGTTGGCATTGCAGATTAACAGCAGCGAAACATTGTCAAAATATGGTCACAGTGTATCCGTTGATTACAGCTCTTCGAATAAGAATTTTTCAATAACATCGAATAAATACGGTGCTGAATCGCAAATCTATTTTGCCACAGTTGATCCTAATACAGCTAATACGCTTGGCTTTAATACCCTGGGCCAGGGAACATATAAAAGTGTCGGTCTGACAACGCTGAATGCTGATGCTTTTAATGGCAAAGGTGCTGTTACCCAGGCTGGAAATAAAGCATTGTCAGAGTCGGCGGGGATCAATTTTCAAGCAAATAATGCGACTTTTTCTCTCGATGTCGATGGCAACGGCCCGGTTTCCGTAGTAGTTAATCAGAACGCCAGTGGCCAGGATCTTAATGGTGATGGTGTCTTTGGCGATCGTAAAGATACTTTGCAGGCTATTCAGACAGCCATTGATGCCACAGCACTTAATGGTCAGGTAACCGCTGCATTTGATAAAAATGGTTATTTAATTTTTGAAACCGTTGCTGAAGGTACGGCACGCAGTATTGAATTGACCGGGGTCGGCAGTAGTGTATCGGATACTCAGCTTGGCCTTGATGGAGCTCAGGGAGTGCAGGCCAATGGTAAGGATCCGGGGCTGACCTTTGGTTCTGCCGTGGAGTTTAATGTTCAGGTAGATGGCATTGAAAGTGCGACCAAGGTTTCAATTCCGGCCGGTACTTATGCGACCGGCGATGCCTTAGCAGCAGAAATTCAGAATCAGTTAAATATTACGTTGGCCGGTGATGCTAATTTTTCCGGTGTGGTTAAAGGTGCGGAAACAACAACCGGAAATCGTGATATCAGCACGAATGTTGATTTTTCTGCGACCAATGCTGGCTTCCGACTGAATGTATCGGGAGTAGAAAAAGATGTCCTGGTTAATACCGACTCCGGCGATAATATTGTTGATATTCAAACCGCATTGGATACTGCCTTTGGTGCTGGGGTTGTCAGTGCCAGCCTGGATGGTACTGGCCTGAAATTAACCACGGTTGCAACAGGTCACGAGGAGTATATTGAGGTTGTCAGTGATGGGCAGGGAGCCAAAAGCAGCAGCTTTGCTGATATATCTGCGGGTATCGATTTTAGCGGCGGTCAGAATGCAACCTTTACCCTGAATGTTGATGGCGTTGATATTAATGTTGACGTTAATTCTGATGGTACAACGGGTAGCAATAATGCAGATTCTAACTTAATCGTTATTCAGCAGGCGCTGGATAACGCATTAACTGCGACCGGACAATTCGCTGCCGGTGATGTTAAGGCCCGTGTTGATGACACAGGGCAGCTGTATTTTGAAACACAGAGTAAAGACGGCGTTAAAACCGCAGCAACCTTTGGTTCAGGTGCATCACTTGAAGTTAAAAACCTGGGCGGAACAGCGGCTTCAGCATTGGGTTTATCCGCAGAAACGGTAAATAACGGTTACGATGGCCTGGGTCTGACGGATACGGCCAGAACCTTTGGTTATGATCTCGATGCCGTCGTTGATTATGTCTATAACCCCGAAACTGACCTCGGTTCCTTTAATATCAGCGTTGGTGGGCAAGGCACGGCGGTGGGTTTTAGCGGTCTCGACAGTACTTCGATTGCATTTCTGGGATTGCAGGACGTCAGTGTCTATTCGCCAGTTGCGGCAAAAGGTAAAGATGTTGCCGGTACTATTAATGGCGTTGCGGCCACAGGCAGTGGACAGTTTTTACGGGCGGTTGATGGCAATGTAAAAGCCAGCAATGGCTATTATATTGGTAATGAGGCAACCGATTTTTCCACGCCAGTGGATATTGATGCCACTAATAACACCTTTAAAATTAAAGTCGATGGTGTTGAGGCAGAAATCACTCTGAATCAGCCCGCTACCTACAACAGCGGCGCAACTCTGGCGCAGGCTTTACAGCAAGCTATAAATGATAACGAAGCATTTAAAGATGAAGGCATCGCTGTCAAAGTAGAATTTACGGATGATCCTGAATCCTTTGCCAATAATAAATTCGGTATTATTTCTGCGTCGACGGGTGCATCTTCATCGGTTGAAATGACGGACTTCTCAAATGAAGCGGCTGCAATTTTTGGTTTCGTTCGTGGTGCAGGTGATGGTGAGGCCGGTAAAGATCAGGTTGGATCTATTGATGATGCATCGGGGTTAAGGCTGAAAGTGACCGGTGGCAGCGTTGGTGAGCGTGGCAATGTGACTTACATCACTGGCTTTGGTGATCAGTTGAAAGACATTATGGATAGCTTCCTTAATGGTCAGAAAAGTGTCATTAGCATAAAGCAGGCTGGGCTTGATGATGACCTTACCGGTGTTGACGACGACCGGGCTAAGATGGAAGCCCGTATTTCGGCTCAGGAGGCGCGGCTTAAATCGCAGTTTCTGTATAACGACGCTCTCATTTCTACCCTTAATACCACGCTGGATTATGTGAAGCAGCAGTTTGAGGCTATGAATAACTCGAAGAAATAATGTCTGACAGTGGAGGATGCTAAGGATGGCACCACCTGTGCGAGATATCGCACACGAGATTAGATTGGCAAATTGCGCCACTCTGGTACAGAATGCTCATGTACTTGGTTGGGCCGGAAATGCAGGTTCAGCAGGCGTTCCATTATTAAGGCAGGGATATGCCATGTCAGATCATAATAAACAACTCGTCGAGCATTTTATTAATCTGTCCTGGAATACCGGACGGTTCAATTTATTACGTCAGATTGTGACTCCCGATTTTGTCTATCACACAACCTTTGCCGAAGGGTTTAAGGACGTTGATTCGTTCGTCGAATACGTCAAACAGATTCGAACCGCCATCGTAGATCTTGATGTATCCATTGAAGAGATCATGGCTGAGGGGGATCGTGTGATTACTATCTCAACCTTTAGCGGTTCATTTCAGAAGCCATTATTTGGTTTTCCGCCTAACAATAAGGTCATCGGTTTCAGTGCGGTTTCCACCTGGGAAATCCGGCGTGGGCGGGTATGCAGCCAGAACACCTTGGTTGACCTGGCTGGTCTGCAACGTCAGATGGCGCAGAATTGGGGGAACGGTACGGTACGCGCTGCCGGTTAGTCCGGAGTGGTTGAATCGCAGATACAAAAAAGAGCCAGAACGGCTCTTTTTTTGTATCTGGACTGCTGCTTTCTCAACTGGCCACAGCAAATTCGCAGGGTGGCATGCGGGATATATGCTCACGCACCATCTGCTTGGCGCTTTGGCCACAACAGCCGCAGTCAGTACCAACGCCCAGCTTCTGGCGGATCTGTGCATAGCTGTCGCCTTGTTCGACGGCTTGCTCGATCTGTTGTTGCGTAACCGCTTTGCATAAACACACGTACATGGTAATCAAATCCGGATGCGAATCACTTTGATTTGTAATTTAATCTTAATGCGAAGGATTTGCAATAGCCTTATTGGCTGTTTTCTCTGATTTTCTGAGAAATATTGGGATGGCCAGGAAAAACCTGAGTGGATACGTTCAGTGTTGGCGCTATGGCTGGCCTGAACTGCGGCTGGCGGTCGCAGTAAGAGGATTGAATCGCCTTTTGTTTAAGGTTTGAGGTGTGATGCAAGGTTGACGGCTCTCTTTAACATACTCGCATCCAGCGCCTGAGTTCTGTAAAATGCGGCCTCTTTTTTGTTGCCGGCTTGCTGTACGCAGGCTGATCTGACTCCGCCCGGCCAATCGGCTGGATGACAACAGGGTATTACATTGGAAATCAATCCGATCCTCGAAACCATCAAAGACCTGACGGCGCGTACCGACGTGCTTAGGGGGTATCTTTGACTACGCCAACAAGCTTGAGCGTCTGGAAGAAGTAGAACAGGAACTGTCACAGGGCGACGTCTGGGATAACCCAGACCGCGCGCAGGAGCTGGGTAAAGAACGCTCAGCACTGGAACATGTGGTCAAAACCATTGATACCCTGGATACCGGCCTGAACGATGCCCGCGATTTGCTGGATATGGCCGTTGAAGAAGACGATGAGAACGCGGTAGACGATATCCGCGCTGAGCTGGCTTCTTTGCAGAAAGAACTGGAAGTGCTGGAATTCCGTCGCATGTTCTCCGGTGAACTGGATCCGAACAACTGCTATGTCGAGATCCAATCTGGTTCCGGCGGCACAGAAGCTCAGGACTGGGCCAATATGATGCTGCGGATGTACCTGCGCTGGATTGAAGCGCATGGCTTCAAAGGCGAGCTGATGGAAGTGGCCGAAGGCGAAGTTGCCGGTATTAAAGGTGCAACGATCCGTGTTGAAGGCGAATACGCTTATGGCTGGCTGCGTACCGAAACCGGTGTTCACCGCCTGGTGCGCAAAAGCCCGTTTGACTCAGGAAATCGCCGCCATACGTCGTTCTCCTCGGTGTTTGTCTCACCGGAAGTGGATGATGATATTGATATTGAGATTAACCCGGCAGATTTACGTATCGACGTATATCGTGCTTCCGGCGCGGGTGGTCAGCACGTTAACCGGACTGAATCCGCGGTACGTATTACGCACTTGCCGACCAACATTGTGACTCAGTGTCAGAACGACCGCTCGCAGCACAAAAACAAAGACCAGGCCATGAAACAGCTGAAAGCCAAGCTGTATGAGCTGGAAATGCAGAAGCGTAATGCTGAAGCGCAGGCGCTGGAAGACACCAAGTCGGATATCGGCTGGGGTAGCCAGATCCGTTCTTATGTACTTGATGACGCACGTATTAAAGACCTGCGTACCGGCGTTGAAACCCGTAATACCCAGGCAGTACTGGACGGTGATCTGGACCAGTTTATCGAAGCCAGCCTGAAAAAAGGCCTGTAAATCATCACGCTTCGACGTATCTAATTTTTAGGGTGACACCATGACAGACAACAATATGACCGCACAGCCAGCTCAGGATGAGAACAAACTGATTGCCGAACGCCGCGCCAAGCTCGAACAGCTGCGCAGCAACTGCAAGTCGAATGCCCATCCCAATGATTTTCGCCGCGAAAACCTGGCCGGTGAACTGAAAGCGGAACATGGCGGTAAGAGCCAGGAAGAACTGGCCGCTGCCGGTATTCGTGTTGCGGTTGCCGGTCGTGCAATGCGCCGCGGTGGTCCTTTTGTTGGTGTTCAGGATGGCACAGGCACCATTCAGATTTACATGGCCAAAGGCATGCAGAAAGAAAGCGAAGCCTGGCAGATGCTGGATCTGGGCGATATCGTTGCGGGTACCGGCACCCTGCACCTGTCGGGTAAAGGCGAGCTGTACGTTGAGATTGATGACCTCAGCAACTTTCGCATTCTGACCAAAGCTCTGCGCCCGCTGCCGGACAAATTCCATGGCCTGGCCGATCAGGAAATGAAATACCGTCAGCGCTATGTCGATCTGATCATCAACGAAGAGACCCGCCGTACTTTCCTGATCCGTTCAAAAATGATCGAAAGCATCCGTTTCTTCCTGTCGCAGCGTGGTTTTATCGAGGTTGAAACGCCGATGCTGCAGACCATTCCGGGTGGTGCTTCGGCTAAGCCCTTCGAAACTCATCATAATGCGCTGGGCATTGATATGTTCCTGCGTATTGCGCCGGAACTGTACCTCAAGCGTCTGGTGGTGGGCGGGTTTGACCGTGTGTTCGAGATTAACCGTAACTTCCGTAACGAGGGGTTGAGCACGCGTCATAACCCTGAATTCACCATGATCGAGTTCTATCAGGCGTATGCCGATTACCGCGACATGATGGACACCACGGAAGAGATGCTGCGTTTCCTCGCCGAAAGCGTATTGGGCACCACCACGCTGGAATACGGGGATGCGACGTACGATCTTTCTCAGCCTTTTACCCGCATGAGCATGGTCGACGCTATTCTTAAGTACAATCCAGACATGGATGGTGCCATTTTGCGTGATGCCGAAAACCACATGGAAACCCTGAAGGATTACGCACGCAGCGTTGGTATTCATTTGGGGCCGAAAGAAGCCGGTTGGGGGGCAGGTAAGCTGGTGTGTGAGATCTTTGAAGCCACCGCTGAAGAGAAACTGGATCAGCCAACCTTTATTACCGAATACCCATGGGAAGTATCGCCACTGGCCCGACGCAACGATGACAATCCATTTGTGACAGATCGCTTTGAGTTTTTCGTTGGCGGACGTGAACTGGCTAACGGTTTCTCCGAGCTTAACGATGCTGAAGATCAGGCCGCCCGTTTCCGTAAGCAGGTTGAAGAAAAAGACGCCGGTGATGACGAAGCCATGCATTACGACGAAGACTACGTCCGTGCTCTGGAATACGGTTTGCCACCAACGGCCGGTGAAGGTATTGGTATCGACCGCCTGGTGATGCTGTTTACCAACAGCCACACCATTAAAGATGTTTTGCTGTTCCCGCATATGAAGCCGCTGATGGATTAAAGCGCTTCCTATTATTGCGAAAAACAGGCAGCTTCGGCTGCCTGTTTTGCTAGGGCCTGTTTAATGGGTATTAACAGGCCCTGGGGCAGATGACAGATATTTTATTAAGGACATAACAACATGGGAAAAGCCGGAGAATTACATCCATCATGGCAGGCGGTTTTGGGTGAAGAGCTCGACCAGCCTTATATGCACAAATTGCGTGATTTTCTCAAAGCAGAAAAAGCCGCAGGTAAGGTGATTTTCCCCCCTGGTCCGCAGATTTTTAATGCGTTTAACCACACTCCTTTTGACCATGTTCGTGTTGTGATTATTGGTCAGGACCCGTATCACGGGCCGGGCCAGGCGCATGGTCTGAGTTTCTCGGTGCAGCCCGGGGTAAAAAATCCACCGTCGCTGGTGAATATTTTCAAAGAAATTGAAGGTGACCTTGGTGTCCGCATGAGCGGCAGCGGTGATTTAACTCCTTGGGCGGATCAGGGCGTGTTATTGCTGAACGCTACGCTTACGGTCGAACAGGCTAATGCGGGTTCGCATCAGGGGAAGGGCTGGGAGCAATTTACCGATGCGGCTATCCGTGCTCTGAATGAGCAGCGGGAAGGGCTGGTGTTTGTGCTTTGGGGCAGTTACGCGCAGAAGAAAGGAGCCGTCATTAATGGACAAAAACATTTAGTGCTGAAATCGGTTCACCCATCGCCGTTATCTGCGCATCGCGGTTTTTTTGGCAATAAGCAATTTTCGGGTATTAATGAGTATCTAATAACCCGTGGCGAAGCCCCGATAGAATGGCAGCTGTAATGCTGTTTTCTGCCATGATTAAACCAGCGTCATATCATGCTGGTTATTTTTTTCGGGCATAAAACTGATACATACCGGCAAACAGCTGTGGATTGGTTTGTTCCAGCTTGTGCCATTCGTCGATACTGATGCGACCGCTGTGCTTGCCGCCGATGTTCAGCAGTTCCTGTGAGTCCGGCGGTGGCAACATGCCCACCCATTCTAGCCCGGCTGAGGCAATAAACTCTGCCAGCTGCAGTACCTCAAATACATGCTCCTGTTCGTGAAACAGCAGGTCACGGCAGGCACTCAGGCTGTAAAAATCCGGGGAGTTATAAATCTCTTTCCAATCACCTTCGATTGATCCCTGCAGCAGAGCCTCCCGAACCAGGCGCATTTCTGAGGCCTGACGAGGCAATTTACTTCCCCAGAGTTGACGTAATTCAGTGATCTGTTGACGGGCGGTTGCGCTGTACAGGGCAATTTTAATAACACCGCCAGGCTTCAGCTGTCTGGCCAGAGCCAGCAGTCCGGCTTGTGGTGATTGCATATGATGCAGAACGCCAGAGCACTCAATGACATCAAAATTCTGCTGCAGGTTTTCAGCCTGCAGAATATCGCCCTGAATAAAGTGAATATTACGGCACTGACGCTTATCTGCCTGATGTTTTGCATACGCTAAGGCACTGTGGCTGAGATCCAGCGCGGTAACCTGAACCTGAGTGAAATATTGTGCCAGGCGAATCGCATGACGACCGGTGCCGCAACCGGCGACCAGAATATTCAATGGGCTGTCTGTCTGAGTAAGTAATGTATGGTCAGGGAAGGCAGCCTGAAGTGCTGCGCGGTAATCTCCGGGCTGACTGTAGCCAATATCCGTCCAGCGTGGATACGGATTTTGGTTGTATTGCTGTTGCACTCTGCGCGAGGTTCTGTCGGCACTGTCTCCCAGTGTTGGGATACTGCTAATCATGCTGTTCAGGCTCTGGGATTCAGCAATTGTGGTGCGGACTATGCCGTCCATTATTTTAGGCCACTGCAGTTTTTTACGGCTTAATTCAGGGAAAAAGTCACACTGAATTAACGGCTTATACATTTGCAATAGCAGCAAAGCAGGGTAAATGTCGTCGGCTTTTAACTCGTCAATGTTGAGCATTTTCCCGCAAAGAATTTCGAGTTGTTGCGCCAGAGATTCTTCCTGCGTCGTAATGTACCAAACCGATTCATTCAGTGAGCATTGTTGTGCCAGTGCCGCGACCAAAGGCAGCAGATCTTTCTTAATCGCGAGGTTGCTGCTGCAGGATAACAGTAATGATTTTCTCAGCGTCAAAAACAGACGTTCTATCAGCGGATCGCAGAAATAAAAGCGTGCCATGCATTTCAGCAGTAAGTTGTCACCGGCAATGGTTTCCAGCTCCAGCGGACAACCCGCTTCAGATAAACGCAGTTTATGCTTTAGCAATGATGTCGCCAGGCCGCGCAGTTGACTGTGGTCGGTATCGTTAAAATCCAGGTAGCGTAATAAATCCTGTTCAAGTTCTTCTGAATAAAAATCGGCTACAACATGAGAGGCGGATTCAAATAACTTGCTGCGGATTTGTTTATCGCGCGCCTGCGTTTTTATCAGTTCGCGATAATGACGGAAAGCTTCAACATAATCGCCTTGCAGCAATTTAACATGAGCCAGAAAATTCGCAGCTTTGGTCGCTACGCGCGAGATGCGGCTGGAACGGTTGAAATAATCTTCGGCTTTATCGAGCTGATGTTGACTCAGGGCGATATGACCTGCGCTGTACAGCAGGCTGGCGCTGTCAGGTTTGATACTGAGGCCGCGATTCACCCAATACTCTGCCGCCGTAACATGATGACGCTGTAGCTCAATGCGGGCCAGCAGGTTGAGTCCGGCAAGATTATCAGGTCGCAGCTGCTGCGCTGCTTCTGCCAGTGCACAGGCTTCCTGCAGCAGACGATCATCATGCTGTGTGACAGCATCGCTGTACAACTTGCTCGCCAGTTCGTACAGGTGGCGATGTTCCCCTGTAGCATTGCGGGCGACGGTCTGTAGTTGTGCGCTAGCCATAATTAAAGCCTCGTTAAAAAAATGCACTGACAATCCGGCTATCAGCACAATGCATGCCATTTCTTAACTTATTGAATACTATAGAGTTTATAGGTTTCTTCAGCGGCAATGACGCGTGCCGTGGGTTGCCGTCCGGCGAGGCATTGCCGGTTTTGTGAAATACTGAACCTTCTTTTGCGATGCCTGTTGAGCGTAAATAAGAGCCTAAAGAAATTCTCCGGGCGGCCGTAATACTGGTAACAGGCTTTTGCGAACTCAGGAGATGTGACATGTATAAGAGCGGTGCTAAGCAATATCAGCAGGTTAATGTGACTTCCGAGGTTCTGGATGCAGACCCTCACCGCCTGATCCAGCTACTGATGGAGGCAGCGCTGACGCGTATGTCGCAGGCAAAAGGCGCGATCGAACGCAAAGAAATGGATACCAAAGCGAATCTGCTGGGACGGGTCATGGAAATTATCCAGACCTTGCAGGGCAGCCTGGATCATACCGCCGGTGGTGAGCTGGCGCAGAACCTTGATAATCTTTACGACTATATGAATCGCCGCCTGTTGGAAGCTACGAGTCAGAATGATCAGGCCATGATCGATGAAGTGATGGGATTACTGCTGGAGGTCAAGCAGGGCTGGGATGGCATTCGGCAGGAATATCTGCAAAGCCAAAATGGCACAACCGCTTCATCTGCGGTAAGCGCCGTCAGTGATGCCCGATTAGAAAGCCATATTTCTGTCTGAAAACTAATCATTTCTCCGTAAAATTCCGGCGCAATTTGTTCATGGTGGACAGATTGTGCCTTGTCTTTTGACGACACATTCAGCTATAAATGCCCCCGACGTGAACGTTTAACAACAAATTATTATTTAACGTCAGAAGTTTGACTTGCTTGAGGATTGCTACTTAACTTAAGCGATCCTAGTCAATCTTATGGCGTTATAAAAAGAAGAATTGACAGATAGTCACATTGGGAAGGAAAGGCTGACCACCATGTGGAGAGAAATTAAAGTACTGCTGGTAGACGATGATGCGCAGCGGCGACACGACCTGAAAGTCATTCTCGATTTTCTGGGCGAAGAAGCTATTGTCGCTCAGACCACCGACTGGCGCAGGGAGGTGGAAGGTAAGATCGAAGACAGTACTGAAATCAGCGCCGTCCTTCTCGGTGACAGCAGCTCTATTGCGCTGGAAGATGTCATTGAAGGTTTATTGAGTTGGGATAAAGGTATTCCGATTCTTTTTATGGGCGACAGCTCATTACCCGGCACGATGCCTGAGCACATTCATCGCGCTCTGTTGGCGAATGTTGACATGCCGCCGAGTTACAACAAATTGTTGGACAGCCTGCACCGCTGTCAGGTGTATCGTGAGCAATATACCCACAACCGCAGTCGCGGCGAGCGCCGTGAAGTGCAGTTATTCCGCAGCCTGGTCGGTACCAGCCGTCAGGTTCAGCATGTTCGTGAGCTGATTATGCAGGTTGCCGATAAAGACGTCAGCGTGATGATTCAGGGCGAATCCGGCACCGGCAAAGAAGTCGTTGCGCGCAATCTGCATTATCATTCCCATCGTCGTAATAAACCGTTTGTGCCGGTTAACTGTGGCGCTATTCCGGCTGAATTGCTGGAAAGTGAATTGTTCGGCCATGAGAAGGGCGCCTTTACCGGGGCCATTAACAGCCGTCCTGGCCGTTTTGAAATGGCTGAAGGCGGCACGCTGTTCCTGGATGAAATTGGCGACATGCCACTGAATATGCAGGTGAAAATTCTGCGTGTTCTGCAGGAGCATACCTTCGAGCGGGTAGGCAGTAATAAAACGATTGAAACGAATGTACGAATCATTGCCGCGACGCACAAAAATCTTGAGCAAATGATTGAAGACGGGACTTTCCGTGAAGATTTGTACTACCGCTTGAATGTATTCCCCATCGATATGCCTTCCCTGCGCGAGCGTGTGGAAGATCTGCCGTTATTGCTGAACGAGCTGATTTCCCGCCTGGAAAATGAAAAACGTGGCTCTATCCGCTTTAACTCCGCCGCTATTATGTCTCTGTGCCGTCATGACTGGCATGGTAACGTCCGAGAGTTGGCCAATCTGGTTGAGCGGCTGGCCATTTTGCATCCATACGGTGTGATTGGTGTGAATGAATTGCCGAAGAAATTCCGCCATGTCGACGATACCGATGAAGGTTTATCCGTACCGGTGATTGCTGATGTTACCCAGAATGACGGACGCTTAGCCGGTATTGATTCTCCGGCACTGTTACCGGTGAATGGCCTGGATTTACGTGAATATTTGCAGGATCTGGAGTGTTCATTAATTCAGCAGGCGCTGGACGATGCGAATGGCGTAGTGGCCCGCGCGGCGGAAAAATTAAATATCCGGCGTACGACTTTAGTCGAAAAGATGCGTAAATATAATCTCCAGCGTAAAGAAAAAGATTTCGCCTGAGAACGCATTCGCACGGACTTTCAACCTGCTTTACGCCGCGCATTGCGCGGCGTTTCTTTTTCTTACGGGCATGGCTATTCGGCTGTTCTGCCTGAATTCCCCCTATTTTTTCGATACTGCTTTTTATTGACGCTTTTTTGCCGGGTTGGTGTTAGAAAAGCGGCACGCTAATTGCTCAACCCATGTTCAGACTGTTTTTTTGTCGGTTTTTCGACAAACAACTGAGGTGTACATGGCAAATGCAGCGTTGAGTCAGGTGAGAGAAAATCTTCCGCCGGCGTCAGGACATATGGATCAGGCCGAGTTACGGCAGGCTTTTGTGCTGTTTAATGAGATGTCTCAGCAGCTGACGGATTCTTATAGTTTTCTGGAAAACAAGGTCGAGCAGCTCAGTGGCGAGCTGGCCAATGTCTCGGCGCAGCGTATGCAGGAACTGGCGGAAAAAGAACGCCTCGCCCACCGTCTGGAAAGCCTGTTGCAGCTACTGCCTGCGGGGGTTTTGTTGCTGGATAAAAATGGCTATGTTCGGCAAAGCAACCCGGCGGCCGATGAGTTGCTGCTGGCTGCTTCCGGTGCGGCCGCGTTGCGCGGTCAGCGCTGGCGCACGTTAATTCAGAAATGTTTTAAGCCCCGTCGTGATGATGGTCACGAAATTTCTCTGGTGGATGGCCGCCGTGTGCATTTGCGCACCGCCCCGATGGCGAATGAGCCTGGGCAGTTAATTCTGTTAACCGACATGACGGAAACCCGCGCACTGCAGTCGCAGCTCAGTCAGCATGAACGACTTTCTGCCATGGGAAAAATGGTGGCATCGCTCGCTCATCAGATCCGTACACCACTGGCTGCAGCCACCCTGTATGCCGGGCATCTGAGCAGTGAAGACATCGCGAAAGATACCCGTATCCGTTTTGCCGGAAAATTGCAGGAACGCCTGCGCCACCTGGAAAATCAGGTGCGCGATATGCTGATTTTTGCCCGCGGTGAAGCGCCATTAAATGATGAAGTAACGCTTGAGCAATTGTTGCAGGGCGTCAGCGCGGCGATGGAAGTTCCGCTGGCGAACCACGGCGCGACCTGTCACATCGATAATCAGATCCCCAATACCCGCATCGTCTGTAACCATGACGCATTAATCAGCTCAATAATGAACCTGATTAATAACGCGCTGGAGTCAGGCAGTGATTCTGTGCACCTTGATATTTGTGTCAGCGCAACCCGGGAAGGTCGTGTACGTATTCAGGTTATGGATGACGGTCCGGGGATGAGTAGTGAACAAAAACAAAAAATAATGGAGCCTTTTTATACCACCAAAACCAATGGCACAGGCCTTGGTCTTGCGGTAGTTCAGGCTGTTGCCCGCGCACACCGCGCTGACTTTTTATTAACAGACAGTCCTGCCGGTGGTGTATCGGCGGAATTGATTTTGCCGGTTTAAACACCGCCAGAACGGAGGAAATGATTATGCGTTTATTGGTAGTGGAAGATGATCCGCGTCTGCGGGAAGCCATTGTTGATACCCTGATGCTGAAAGGTCATGAGGTGTGCGAGGCACCGAATGGTATTGAAGCCATTGCCATTGTCCGCAGTCAGAATCTTGACCTCGTGCTGTCCGATATCAATATGCCGGGAATGGATGGACTGGAATTACTGCAGACCGTCAAACAGGAACACCCGTGGTTACCGGTGGTGCTGATGACGGCTTACGGGGATGTCGGCCAGGCTGTTAAAGCCATGCAGCGCGGTGCTAACGATTACTTAATGAAGCCGTTTGAACTGCAGGAACTGGATGCGTTATTGCGACCATTCAATAACGACGCACCGGTGGCAGATGATTCTGAACCGGTGTGTGAAGCGCTGGCATCACAGCAATTATTTCAGATGGCGCAGCGCGTTGCGCAAACCGATTCCACGGTATTAATCAGTGGAGAAAGCGGAACTGGTAAGGAAGTTCTGGCGCGCTATGTTCATCAGCAATCCAGTCGTCGTCATCAGCCCTTTATTGCCATTAATTGTGCGGCGATTCCGGAAAATATGCTCGAAGCCATGCTGTTTGGCTACGAAAAAGGCGCGTTTACCGGTGCTTATAATGCCATGCCGGGAAAATTTGAGCAGGCAGAAGGCGGAACCTTATTACTGGACGAAATTACCGAAATGGATCTCGGGCTGCAGGCGAAATTGTTGCGTGTTCTGCAGGAGCGGCAGGTTGAACGTCTTGGCGGTAAAAAAGTCATCGATCTGGATGTGCGTATTGTTGCAACCACCAACCGCGACCTGTCCGATTATGTCGCGGAAGGTAAGTTCCGCGAGGATTTATATTACCGCCTGAGTGTGTTCCCGCTTATGTGGTTACCGCTGCGCGAGCGTAAAGACGACATTCTGCCATTGGCCGGACGTTTGCTGGCGCATCACGCCAAAAAAATGAAGCGCCCGGTTCCTAAGCTGATGGCCGATGCCGAGCAGAAATTGTTAAGCCACCCATGGCCTGGCAATGTCCGCGAACTGGACAACACCATGCAGCGCGCCTTGATCATGCAAACCGGTCCACAACTATTCGCCAACGATTTTATTCTGACTCCGGTGCCTAAAAACCGTCAGGAAAGCACACTCGTTAGTACACCGGTGATGGCTGAGGTTGTTACCGATGATGGCGAGCTGGGTAATGATTTACGCCATCGCGAGGTGGAATTAATTGTCCGGGCTTTAAAGGAAGAGCCCAGCCGTAAAGAAGCCGCGGATCGACTGGGCATTAGCCCACGAACCCTGCGCTATAAAATGGCGAAACTGCGCGATGAAGGCGTGGATGTTGAAGCGATGTTGGTTTCCTGAATTTCTCGGGAGTCAGGCGCTAAGCTGGCAAGCCTATTGCAGTGTCAGTAAAAGGAGTAGGAAAAGCGACTAAAAGCGTCAAATTTCCGAAGTAAAACACTGACTGCAATCGTAGTGCTGAGGGTAAAAACATGGTTGATCGCGTCGATATTAATTCGGTTCTTATGCAAATGCGGCAGGTAAAAACCCAGCTGCGCAATCAGAACGCCAGCGCCCCGCAGGCGGTTAATCCTCAGGATGCGCTGAATCAGGTCCGTCAGGCACGTTTGAGCGATAACGAAACCGCGGTACGGGGTGATAACACCGTACCCGATTTCCAGAGCATGTTTAAAAATGCAATCGATACCGTCAATGCCAATCAGAAAGTGGCCGGAAATCTGGCGACCCGTTTTGAGCAGGGCGACCCGGGCGTTGATCTTCCGGAAGTGATGATTGCTCTGCAAAAATCCAGCGTCTCTTTTCAGGCAATGACCCAGGTGCGTAATAAACTGGTCGAAGCTTATAAAGACGTTATGAATATGCCGGTCTGATTCTGGTACTGAATTATGGATAACGCTGCTGCACCAACTACCGACGATATGGAAATTTCCGCTCCTGCCAAGCAGGAACCGGAAGATTCCGGCCATCCGGTTTTATCGGGTTTTAACCGTCTTTCCATTGTCCGTCAGATCGGTGTTATTGCCGGTATTGCTTTGGTTATTGCCCTGGCCATTGCTATTTTAATGTGGTCGCGTGAACCCACGTACAAGCCGCTGATTCATCGCCTGCAGGATCATAATGCGCAGGAAATTATTGAAGTTCTGCAGCGCGAAAGTATTCCCTTCGAAATTGACCCCACCACCCAGATCTTGCTGGTACAGGCCGGTGATCTGCACGAAGCGCGGATGAAGCTGGCGGCAGCCAGTTTAATTGACGATAAAACCGTCGGCCTGGAGGTGCTGGATAAAGACAGCACGTTGGGCACCAGCCAGTTTATTGAAAATGCCCGCTATCGCCGTGGTCTGGAAGGTGAGTTAGCACGCACCATCGCCAGTGTTAAATCGGTACGGAATGCCCGTGTCCATCTGGCCTTGCCGAAACAGTCGGTGTTCGTGCGTGACCAGCGTAAACCCCGGGCGTCGGTTTTTGTCGAATTATATGCGGGGCGCGATTTATCCCGTGACCAGGTAGAAGCCATTGTTAATCTGGTCGCCTCCAGTGTCAGCGAAATGGATCACGCGGATGTTTCCGTGGTTGATCAGAAGGGCAATTTACTGTCAAAAATTGAAGAGCAAAGCGGTGAAATGCTGGCTCATAAGCAGCTCGAATATACCGAGAAAGTACAAAGCTCAATTACCCAGGCGGTGAATAATATTCTTAAGCCGGTTCTTGGGACCGATAATTACAAAGCCGAAGTATCCGCCGATGTTGATTTTACCGTGCAGGAACAAAGCGAAGAACTGTACAACCCGGATCTGATCGCACTGCGCAGTGAACAGCTGCTCAATGAAGAAAATGCCGATAAAACCAACGGCGGTATTCCCGGCGCATTATCCAATCAGCCTCCGGCAGCGGCCAATGCGCCGGAAGTGGCTAATGGTGGTGGCGGAGCCGGTGGTGCAGGCGTTAACCGTCGCTCCGAATCGACCCGTAATTACGAAATTGACCGGACGCTGAGTTACAAACAGCAACAGGTCGGACGTATTCGCCGACTGACGGTTGCCGTCGTCGTCAATGATCGTGCCAGTCTGAATGCCGACGGCGATACCGTCTACAGCCCGTGGACTGATAATGACCTGCAGCGCCTGGAAATACTGGTTAAAGATGCGGTTGGCTTTAATGCTGCCCGTGGTGACAGCGTGAACGTGATTAATTCACCCTTTATGGGTAAAGGCGAGATCGAACTGGGTGATCCGGATTTCTGGACGCAGCCATGGTTCTGGGAAATCATGAAACAGATTCTTGCCGGCCTGTTTATTCTGGTGCTGATCTTTGGTGTGATAAGGCCTACTATCAAAAGTATTGCCAACCGCGGCCGCGACGAAGCTTCCATCCTGCTGGATGAGCTGGAAGATGCCGAGGCCGGATTGGATGATGACAAGGTGACGCTGGCTGGCATGGACGAATTCCTGCTGCCCGGTGCCTCCGAGAGTTTTGAGCGCCAGCTGGATGCACTGAAAGGGCTGATTGCCGAAGATCCGGCGCGGGTAGCTCAGGTCGTAATCAAGTGGGTGAACGAAGATCATGGCAAATGAAAACACACCAGCAGAAGCTGACGGCGGCCTGACCAAACTTGGCCGGCTCGATCGCGCGGCCGTGCTGTTGATGAGTCTGGGCGAAAAAGACGCCGCCGAAATTCTGAAGCACATGGGGCCGAAAGAAGTTCAGCGTGTGGGTACCGCTATGGCGACCCTCAACAACATCAACCAAACCCAGGTTGAAGGCGTTGTTGCCGAGTTTCTTGAAGCTGTCAGCGGACAGACCGGTATGGGCCTGGGCTCGGATAACTACATCCGTAATATGCTGACCCAGGCATTGGGTAACGATAAAGCCGGCGCTTTGATTGACCGTATTCTGCTGGGCGGAAATACCACCGGTCTGGATTCCCTGAAATGGATGGAACCCCGCCAGGTGGCTGATCTTATTCGTCACGAACACCCGCAGATTCAGGCCATTGTGGTGTCTTATCTGGATGCCGACCAATCGGCAGAAATCCTCTCCAATTTTGATGAAAAAGTGCGCCTCGATATCATTATGCGTGTGGCTGCACTGGAAGCGGTACAACCGGCGGCTCTGCATGAGCTGAACGATATCCTGGAACGTCAGTTCTCCGGCAAAGCCGGTGCGCAGACTACAAGCATTGGTGGTGTCAAAGTGGCGGCCAGTATTGTCAACTTCGTCGACAGCACCATGGCCAGTGATCTGCTCGAACAAATTAAAGAAGTGGACGAAGATCTGGGCATTCAGATTCAGGACCTGATGTTCGTCTTCGACAACCTGGTCGACGTCGACGACCGCGGTATTCAGGCACTGATGCGCGAAGTATCCACCGACCTGCTGGTCATCGCCCTGAAGGGCGCAGACCCGATGGTGCAGGAAAAAATCTTCAAAAACATGTCCAAACGTGCGGCCGAATTGCTGCGTGATGACCTTGAGGCCAAAGGGCCGGTCAAAGTCAGTGAAGTGGAAGGCGCACAGAAAGAAATCCTTACCATTGCCCGCCGTCTGGCCGATGCCGGCGAAATTGTACTGGGCGGCGGCGGCGAGGCCATGATGTAACATGACGGAACTTCATCAGAAGCACCATCTCCCGCCTATTCCTGCGAAAGAAGCCAGAGAGATAAAACCCTGGCGTCTGCCGTTCTGGACCGAACCACCGGCCTGGATTGTCGAGAAAGAAGCCGCTGAAAAAAAAGCTGCAGAGCAAGCCGGTGATGATGATCGCGACGCTGTAAAGGTCAGTCTGCCGACAGCAGAAGAGCTGGAGAATATCCGCCGTGATGCCTACAACGCCGGACTGGAGCAAGGCCTGATCGAAGGACGGCAGCAGGGGCAGCATGAAGGCTACGATGCCGGTCATGCCGAAGGTTATAAAGCGGCATTCGATCAGGGCCATGCTGAAGGGCGGGAAGAAGGTTTTGCAGCCGGTGAAGCGGATGGCAAGCGTAAAGGCCAGGCCGACATTAATGCTGTGGTCGGACGACTGGAGCGGGTGTTTAAGCAATTACAAAGCGGCCTCAGTGAACGTGACCAGCAGTTGCCGGAAGTTCTGGCTGCGCTCGTTGCCGGTATGTGCGAGCGTGTGATTGGCTCACAGATGGCCGAGGGTGCCGTTAATATTCACCGCTTTGTACAGCATGCCTTAGCGGAATTACCGTCGGGTGAAGATGAAGTCAAAGTCTTTGTTGGCCCGGATGATGCCCGCCATCTGCAAATCAGCCTGGACAACAGTGGCCTGACGCTGAATTACAGCGTTGATGACAAACTCCCGGCCGGTAGTTGTCGCATCGAGAGTGAACACTCACTGTTGGAATACTCATCGGCTGACTATCTCAATCAATTGCTCGACAGCGTGCTGCCGCAACTGATGCATCAGGCGGCCAGCTTTCCTGATAATGACGAACAGCAGGGCTGGCAGGAGCGAACGGCTGCCGAAATCGCCGAAGCGCAAACCGCCGAAGCCCGGAACGCAGACGCTCAGGGCTCAGAACTTCCGGACTCAGAACTTCCTGACTCAGAACTTCAGGATTCCGCCGTTGAAGATTCAGCCGTTGAAGATTCCGGCGTTGAAGATTCATCCGCTCAGGACTCTGTCGTTGAAGATTCAGCCGTTGAAGATTCCGCCGTTGAAGATTCAGCCGTTGAAGATTCAGCCGTTGAAGATTCCGCCGTTGAAGATTCAGGCTCTGAAGATTCAGACGCCGGTGTTCATTCTGAGGTGCCAGCTGCCGGCAATGCCATTGCTGACGATGCCAAAGAAGAGCGCGCAGAGCCTTCAGAGACGTCTTCAACGGATACTGCTGTCGATGATGTCCCCGGTTCTGAACATCCCCCCCTGACCGATCAGGCTGCGCCAGAGGGCGATGACCATGAGCCTCAGTGAGCGTTGGCTTCATATTCAACTGCCGGATAAACCTTATCAGCCCAAAATCGCCGGGCGCCTGATCCGCATGGTTGGTCTGACGCTGGAAGCGGTGGGCCTGAATGTCCGTGTCGGCGATCGTTGCATGGTTGAACGTAAGCAGGCGGAAGACATTGAAGCCGAAGTGGTGGGCTTTGATCGTGAACGGATCTTTCTCATGCCCATTGAGCAGGTCGATGGGCTGCGTGCTGGTGCGCGCGTCTGGCCTTTGTCTGTTGCCGCCGATGTTCCGGTAGGTTTTAACCTGCTGGGGCGTGTTCTTGACGGCACCGGCCGGCCACTGGATCAGAAAGGACCGCTGCAGGATGTGGATCAGGGCAATCTGCAGGGCCGACCCATTAATCCACTGCACCGTGCTCCAATTCGCGAAACACTGGATGTTGGCATCCGCGCGATCAATGCGTTACTCACCGTGGGCCGGGGTCAGCGCATTGGTTTATTTGCCGGCTCCGGTGTCGGTAAGAGTGTTCTGCTGGGGATGATGACGCGCTTTACTCAGGCTGACATCATCGTGGTTGGGCTGATCGGCGAGCGTGGTCGCGAAGTAAAAGAATTTATCGACGAAATTCTGGGTGAAGAAGGTCTGAGCCGCTCGGTTGTCGTGGCTTCTCCGGCGGATGATTCGCCATTAATGCGTCTGCGTGCCGCGCAGTATTGCACCTCCGTTGCCGAATATTTCCGTGATCAGGGGCAAAACGTGCTGCTGCTGATGGACTCCCTTACCCGTTATGCTCAGGCTCAGCGTGAAATTGCCCTGGCGGTCGGTGAGCCGCCGGCGACAAAAGGTTATCCACCCTCGGTGTTTAATAAATTACCCAAATTGGTTGAACGCACCGGTAACGGCCAGGAAGGCGGTGGCTCCATTACCGCTTTTTATACCGTACTGAGCGAGGGTGATGACATGCAGGACCCGATTGCCGACGCCAGCCGGGCGATTCTTGATGGCCATATTGTGCTGTCACGTAAATTGGCAGAAGAAGGGCATTATCCGGCCATTGATGTTGAAGCATCGGTAAGCCGGGTAATGCCGCAGATTGTCAGTGAACAATGGTTGCGCAAGGCGCAATTGTGTAAGCAACTTATGTCTCACTATCGCCAGAATCAGGACCTGATCAGCGTCGGTGCTTATCAGCCGGGCAGCGATAATCTGCTTGATGTTGCCATCGAACGTCTGCCAAAAATCAAAGCGATGCTGCGTCAGAGCCTGCATGAAGGAGCGGATATGGCCGCCAGTGAAAAGCAGTTAAACGATTTGTTCCCCTCTCCACCGCAAGCTAAATCATGAGAAGGCATCCCCGCGCCCGGCGCTTGCAGATTCTGTTTGATATGGCAGAAAAGGCTGAGCAGCAGGCGTTGCAGGAGTGGGGACAGTTGCAACAAAAACTCCATCAGGAGGAAGAGCAACGGACACAGCTCAGTGGCTATGCTAATGAGTACCAGCAGCAGCTTTCGGTGCCAAGCGGTAAGGCGCTGAGTTCTGGTTTTCTGCACAACACGCTGGGTTTTATCGGCCAGATAGAAACGGCACTGAAAACACAGAATGAACAGATTAAATTATTACAGGATCGCGTTACCGCTGCCCGGAATCAGTATCTTGAGCATCATGGTAAAGTGAAAGCTTTATCCGGTCTTATGGACCGTCTGGATCATGAATACGATCAGCAGGCCGATAAAGAGCTGCAGAAACAGTCCGACGAATGGGCGAATCGTGCCGCTTTCCAGAACTCCCGCACTCCCCGAACCTGAGGCCAGCCCTCACCGCGTTTCACCCACTAATCTCTGATACTAAAGTCCGATTTTTCTGCATCGACTCTGCAGATTATGTCGCCAGTTGGCGATTAAACCTGCGTGCTCTCTGTGGCTTGACACACCTGCAGTAACTGAACGCGCCGGATTTATAAGCTTTTCAGACGGAAAATATTCACAGAATCAGGTTGCGCAGAGATTCCCTAGCAGCTTTGTAATCAGCGTCTAATCTTAGTAATCAGATATTCAACAGGACTTTGCTATGACTGATAACGTCATGATCGACTGCGGTGAGCGGCTCAGCATTGAGCAGGTCGAAACGCTGTATGCCAATGCTGAGCAGGCACTGGCCACGGCGGGTGATATCAGTCTGGTCGCGGGCCAGGTGCAGTATTGTGATACCGCGGGTTTGCAATTGCTGCTGGCATTACAAAAAACGCTGGAAAAAACCGGTCATAACCTTCACTGGCAAAGCGTCAGCGAATCGGTGCGGGAAATATCCGCTTATCTTGGCCTGACAAATGAATTAAATCTTTCTGAATAAGCATTCAGTCAGATGCCCGACTCTTTTTAAAACAACAGGAGCTGTAAACATGGCGAGTATTTTAGCTGTCGACGACTCTGCATCCATGCGACAGATGGTGTCCTTCACGCTTCGTGGCGCGGGGCATGATGTACAGGAAGCAAACGATGGTGTTCAGGCGCTGGAGTTTGCGAACAAGAAAAAATACGACCTGGTACTGTCTGACGTGAATATGCCCAATATGAATGGCATCGAATTAGTTAAGGAATTGCGTCAGCTGGCCGATTACAAGTTTGTGCCTGTACTTATGTTGACGACAGAATCCGCAGGCGACGTGAAAGCACAGGGAAAGCAGGCCGGAGCAACAGGGTGGATCGTAAAACCTTTTAATCCGGAACAGCTGCTGAGTACGATTAAACGCGTCCTGGGGTAGCCGGTATGAGCATCGATCTTTCGCAGTTCCATCAGATTTTCTTCGAAGAAAGTTTCGAAGGCCTGGATGTGATGGAAAGCCAGTTACTCGAACTGCAGCCACAGGAAGTCGATGCTGAAAGCGTCAATACTATTTTCCGTGCGGCGCACTCCATCAAAGGAGGGGCCGGCACTTTTGGCTTTATGCAGGTCTCAGAATTTACCCATGTACTGGAAACATTACTGGATGAGATACGCAGCGGCACCCGCACAATGCAACGCAATTATATCGATTTATTTCTGCAATCCGTTGATTGTCTGCGTGCCATGCTGGGCAGTATTCAGGCTGGGTCTGAACCCGATATGGAAAGAGCTGCGGCATTAAAAACCAGTTTTCAGGATATTCTGAAACAATCGTCATCCCCCGGTCAGGAGGGGGATGTCCCGGCAGAAACCGTGGCAGCCAACGCTGAGGATACTGCAGGAAATGGTGACGGCGATGACGCAGAAACAGGCTGGCGCATCATATTCCGGCCTTCTGAAGATATTTTACAAACCGGTAATGAACCATTCCGCATGTTCCGCGAGTTGCAGGAACTGGTTGGCACGGAGCATTTAACGGTTATTCCGGTTACCGAAAATCTGCCCGAATTTACCAGTCTTCATCCGGAAAATTGTTACCTCAGTTGGATACTGGAAGTCCGCAGCGACATCAGCCGTGATGATATCGCCAGTGTATTTGAATGGGTGGAAGACGACTGTGATATTGATTATCAGCCACTTTCGTCTGCGGCTGTAAAAGAACATACCAGCGATACTGGTGAAGCTCAGACTGACACTGAACAAAATTCTGTCGTTGATAATATGGCTGTTGTGAATGCAGAGCCGCCTGCGGCACTGGTTCCGGAAAAAGTATCAGAAGCACTCAGCGCAGCTGGCACACAAAAAGCCAAGCCTGCAGCGCGTGCGGCTAAAGCGAACGAACCATCCTCCATCCGGGTTTCCATCGATAAAGTCGACAGCCTTATTAATATGGTGGGTGAGCTGGTTATTACCCAGTCAATGTTAGGTGAGCTGGGTCAGGATTTTGATATGAGTCGCCTGGCGCGCTTACAGGAAGGCCTGTCGCAACTGGAACAGAACACGCGCGAACTGCAGGAAAGCGTGATGAAAATCCGCATGATGCCAATCAGTTTTGCTTTCAGCCGTTTTCCACGACTGGTGCGTGATTTGGGAGGTCAGCTGAGCAAACAGGTTAACCTGGTCATGCTCGGAGAAAATACCGAGCTGGATAAAACCGTTATGGAAAAAATTGGTGACCCCTTGGTTCACCTCGTGCGTAACTCGCTTGATCACGGTCTGGAAACCACGGAGCAGCGTCTGACCGCAGGAAAGTCTGGCGAAGGAACCATTACCCTGAATGCCTATCATCAGGGTGGCAATATCGTTATCGAAGTTAAAGACGACGGCGCTGGTCTTAATGAAGAGCGTATTTTAAACAAAGCCCGCCAAAAAGGTCTGGTACCCGAGGCTCAGGAACTGAGCAGCGAAGAAATTCATCAGTTGATATTTTTACCCGGTTTTTCAACCGCCGACGTGGTCAGTGATATATCGGGGCGTGGCGTGGGCATGGACGTTGTTCGCCGTAATATTGCCGAACTGAATGGCAGTATTGAAGTGAAATCGACGCGCGGAAAAGGATCAACTTTCATTATCCGGTTGCCTCTTACGCTGGCTATTCTTGATGGCCAGCTGGTTAAAGTAAAAGACGAAACCTATATATTCCCGCTGGTTTCCATTGTTGAGTCGATTCAACTACAGAAGCGTTCACTGAATCATGTAACAGGTAGTCAATACGTCATGAAATTACGTGATGAGTACATTCCCATTGTCCGTCTTGATGAGTTGTTTAATCTCCGCAGCAGCGATGAAGAATTTGAAAGTCCTATGTTGGTTGTGGTTGAAGGAGACAATGAAAAAGTCGGTATCGTTGTTGACGATCTTCTCGGGCAGCAGCAGGTGGTGATCAAGAGTCTGGAACAGAACTATCAACGGGTTACCGGGATATCGGGTGCCACTATTCTTGGTGATGGTACCGTGGCATTGATTATTGATGTTTCAGATGTCGGTAAAAATCTGGATAAATCTGTAAAAGGTCAGCCTCGCCCCGGCCAGGCTGCATAGGAAATATTATGGATGCGGTAGCAACTGCAGTAAAAAATGAATCAGGCAGTACTGACGAGCAGCAGTACCTGACATTTATGATGTCTGATGAAGAGTATGGTGTCGATATTCTGGCCGTTCAGGAAATTCGTGGCTGGGAGGAATCGACACTGATACCCAATGCACCTGAGTACATTCGAGGTGTTATTAATCTGCGCGGCACCATTGTTCCTATCATGGATTTACGCATCCGTTTTGGTTTAAAACGTGTGGAATACAGTCCTGTAACTGTCGTTATCATTCTAAAGGTCGATGGTGATCATGGCGAGCGGGTGATGGGTATCGTGGTTGATGCCGTATCCGATGTTTACACTATTTCTGATGCATCAACGCGTAAACCCCCGGAGCTGACTGAAGACAGAAACTCTGGCTTTATTAAAGGGTTGGTCAATGTTAACGAAAAAATGGTCATTCTTCTTGATGTGGATGATCTGCTGAATATTTCCGAAGATCAGCATCATTCAGGTGTTATCGATAATTAAATAAATGGTCTTCATGGCAGGGCATCAGTCCGGGCGTGCAGAGAGGAGAGTGAAATGGGTTTTCTGAGTAATATCTTTAGTTCCGGCGATACTCCAAGTGCGCGTGAAATGGCATCGACACTGAAAGCACTCGACTCCAGTATGGCGAGAATCGAGTTCTCAATGGATGGTGTTATTCTTAGTGCCAATAATAACTTCCTTGATTTACTCGGATACCGGCTGGATGAAGTGGTTGGTAAGCACCACCGGATCTTTGTCAGTCCGGGGTATCGTGAGAGTGATGAATACCATGAGTTCTGGAAAATTTTAAAGCAAGGCCGGTTTCATCAGGAAGATTACCTTCGGATCCGTAAGGATGGCCGTGAAATATGGATTCAGGCAACGTACAACCCTGTGCTGAACAATAGCGGAAAACCATTTAAAGTCGTTAAGTACGCCACAGATATAACTGCGCGTGTTGAAAAAGACAGAGAAAATTCTCTGAACGCCAACGTAGCCAGTGCTCTGAAAATATGTCGGGCAAACGTAATGTTGGCCGATAACGATATGAAAATTACTTATATTAATGAAAGCCTCAGGGAAATGCTTAAAGAAAGAGAGGATGAAATAAGAAAGGAATTGCCTGACTTTAATATGAACTCTCTGGTTGGTACTAATGTCGATGTGTTTCACAAGAAACCTGGTCATCAACGCAAGATGATTGCCGCATTGAATGATCCCTATAAAACCGATATTAAGGTTTCAAACCTTACCTTCTCGTTAACAGCTTCTCCCTGGCTGGATGTATCAGGGAAACGTATCGGTACGGTTGTTGAGTGGTTTGATAAAACGAACGATCTGGCTCATGAACAGCGTGAACGGGAAATCAGTAATGCCAATGCCCGGGTAAAGCAGGCACTTGATGTGGTGACGACCAACGCCATGATTGCTGACAATGATCTGCACATTGTCTATATGAATCAGGCAGTAAAAGACATGATGAAAAATGCAGAGTCGGATTTACGCCAGGATATTCCTGGGTTCGATGCCAGTCGCCTGGAAGGGCAGAATATTGATGTTTTCCATAAAAAACCGGAGCATCAGCGCTCAATGCTCGCGGCCTTAAAAAATACCTATAAAACACAGATCGCAGTAGGTGGACGTACGTTTGGGTTAATTGCGAATCCTATTTTTAATGATGAAAAAGAACGCATCGGTACCATTGTTGAATGGAAAGACCGTACCGACGAAGTCTCTGCTGAGCAGGAAATCGACCGTATCGTCGAGGCTGCAGCCTCCGGTGATCTGTCACGGCGTATTGATCTGACCGGCAAAGAAGGCTTCTTCCACAATCTTGGCCAGGGATTAAATCGTCTGTTAACTATTGCCGATAGCGTGGTCAGTGACACCATCCGGGTCTTCGATGCACTGGCGCATGGCAACCTGACCCGTAAGATTGATGATGATTATCAGGGAGCCTTTGATAAGCTCAAGCAGGATGCCAACGCTACGGTTGATCGGCTGACCGACATTATTACGCGTATCCGTGAAGCTGCATCGACGGTATCAACCGGTGCCAGTGAAATTGCCCAGGGCAATGCCGACCTGAGTAAGCGTACAGAATCTCAGGCATCCAGTCTCGAAGAGACTGCTTCCAGTATGGAAGAGATGACCAGTGCGGTTAAACAAACCAGCGAAAACTCGGTTCATGCTAATGAACTGGCCAGCTCAGCTAAACAAAAGGCCCAGGTAGGTGGTGAGGTTGTCAGCAAGGCCGTAGTGGCCATGGATGAAATTAATACAGCCAGTAAGAAAATTGCCGACATTATCAGCGTCATTGATGAAATTGCTTTCCAGACGAACTTACTCGCGCTCAATGCGGCAGTAGAAGCAGCAAGAGCTGGTGAACAAGGTCGTGGTTTTGCGGTTGTGGCTGGTGAAGTGCGTAATCTTGCACAGCGCTCTGCGGGTGCTGCACGTGAAATCAAAGATTTGATTCGCGACAGTGTCGATAAGGTTGATGCCGGTACATCGCTGGTGAATGAATCAGGCAAAACGTTAAATGAAATCATACATGCTGTTGATCGTGTATCGGTGATGATTCATGAAATCAGCACTGCAGCAAAAGAACAATCTTCTGGTATTGAACAGGTCAACAGTGCCGTCGCGCAGATGGACGAGATGACACAACAAAATGCCGCCCTGGTTGAGGAGGCATCGGCTGCCGGAGAGGCTATGGCTGAACAGGCTCAGTCAATGCTGCACATGATGGAATTTTTCAGTATTGATGGCCATCAGCGTAAGTCTGCAGCAGCGCTTTCTCCTGTACCGTCCGCCAAATCCTCTGTCGGCACATCATCCAAGCCCGCTGTCAGCATGGGAACACACAGTCATGGTCAGAAAAGCAGCGGGTTGTCGGTTAAGGATGACGATGATGAATGGGCAGAATTCTGATTACTGATTTTATGACTATGCAAACGGTGTCGTCGGGTGGTGATGGTGAAATCCGTGAATTTCTGATGACGGATGAAGACTTTGCTCAGATAGCTCGTCTGGCCGGAGAACTTACGGGCATTGTCCTGGGTGACCATAAACGAAACATGGTTTACAGCCGTATTGCCCGCCGGGTCAGAGCGTATGGGTTTACGACATTTCGCCAGTACCTGGATTATCTTGAGAAAAATCTGGATGCGGAATCAACGGAGTTTATAAACTCGCTGACAACGAATCTGACGTCTTTTTTTCGAGAAAATCATCACTTCAGCTTTCTGAAAGACACGCTTTTTCCCCAGCTGAAGTTCGCTAATAAAGACCGTAAGCGCCTGCGCATCTGGTCGGCCGGTTGCTCTATCGGTCAGGAAGCCTACTCCATTGCCATTACTTTAAGGCAGGTCGGTTTTCCGTCCGACTGGGATATTAAAATACTGGCAACCGACCTGGATTCAAATGTGTTAGATACCGGCCGTGCCGGCGTTTACCCAGCGTCTCATGTTGAAGGATTGGATGCGGCTCTGGTTAAACGGTTTTTCCTGCTCAGCCGCGATGAGCGATCTGTTCAGGTCAAGGATGAACTCCGGGATCTTGTCTATTTCAAGCGCCTTAATCTTCTGGAAAGTTGGCCTGTCAAAGGCCCATTTGACATAATTTTTTGCAGGAACGTGGTGATTTATTTTAATAAAGATACACAGCGAATCCTGTTTGATCGCTATGCCGATCTTCTGCCGGTCGGAGGACATCTGATGATAGGACATTCAGAAAACATATCCGGAATTACCGATCGCTTTGAATCAATTGGTAATACCATATACCGGAAGGTGAAATGACCATTATTCAACCCGGACGTTCTGTTCAGCCTCCTGTCAGTGCTGGTTTTGAGCATGTGAACCGCTACTGGGATAATGTTCATCAGACCTGGGCTGCGAAAATTCTTCCCGGAGAGTTTTACGTTTCTACCCATGGTGAAATGATCGTCACCGTTCTTGGTTCCTGTATCGCGGCCTGTATCCGTGATCGGGTCCGGGGCATTGGGGGAATGAATCATTTTATGTTACCGGAGCAGGGCGAGCATTCCTCCGATGTATGGGGTAGTAATCCCTCCACTCATGCATCGCGTTATGGCAACTGGGCGATGGAATATCTGATCAACGAAATTCTTAAGCGTGGCGGGCGGCGCGAAAATCTTGAAGTGAAATTATTTGGCGGTGGTCAGATGATTGCTTCAATGAGTGACATTGGTCAGCGTAATATACTGTTTGCATACAGTTATCTGGCCAATGAAAATATTACAGTGTCTGCCGCGGATGTCGGGGACGTTTTTGCACGTAAAGTACTTTATTTTCCTGACACAGGCTCGGTTAAAGTCCGGCGTATTAAACAGCTTCAGAACGACACACTGATTGTACGCGAAGCCGCGTATCAGAAATCGGTATCGCAACCGACTGTTTCCGATGCCGGCACTATTGATCTGTTCTGAGAGGTTTTATGAGAGAGAAGATCAGATTATTAATCATCGATGATTCTGTCCTTATCCGGAAAATGCTGAAAGAAGTGTTTGACGCTACCGATGATATTGAAGTGATTGGTATGGCGGCAGACCCGTTCATTGCCAGGGATAAAATTAAACAGCTGAATCCGGATGTACTGACTCTGGATGTCGAAATGCCGCGTATGAACGGCCTGCAGTTTCTGAATAACCTGATGCGTTTACGACCCATGCCGGTCGTGATGGTATCAACGTTAACGGAAGCCGGAGCGCCGGCCACGCTGGATGCCCTTGAAATGGGTGCCGTTGATTATATCACCAAGCCCCAGGCCCAGAACGAGCAGAGTTTTCTTGCGTTTGCTGCTGCTCTGACTGAAAAAGTGCGGATGGCCGCTCATGCCAGAGTTCAGCCGTTGCGTAGTACCAAAGTATTGCGGCCGTTACCGGTAGCCGATACCTCGGTTAATTATCGTCGCTGGATTGCCATTGGTTCATCAACCGGAGGTACGGAAGCAATACGTGATGTATTAAGCCGCTTGCCCGCTCATTGTCCACCGATAGTCATAACGCAGCATATACCGGCGGTGTTCAGTGCATCGCTGGCAATGCGTCTGGACCGGACTCTGGCCATTGAAGTACGGGAAGCCTGCGATGGTCTGGAGGTGCGTTCAGGCCGTGCGATTATTGCCCATGGTGATTACCATCTGCGCTTTCGCCGGGAAGGGCAGAGTTATTATTGTGTGCTGGATCAGGGCGAAAAAGTGAACCGGCACCGGCCGTCGGTTGACGTTATGTTTGATAATCTGGCGGAAGTATTTGACTGCAAGCGTCTGGTTGCGGTTATGTTAACGGGAATGGGGGCAGACGGAGCGAAAGCAATGCAGCGTTTGCATGATGCCGGGTCTTATACGCTGGCACAGGATGAGGCCAGCAGCGTGGTCTGGGGTATGCCTAAAGCGGCTGTGGATCTTGGTGCCGTCGATAAAATAGCACCTCTGGGTAAGATTGCTGAGTTAATGCTGGCCGCTGCCGTCTGAGATAATGGGCAGCGGCCTGTTATCTGACACAATGACAAAAGGCATCTTTGTGCTAAACCTATTGATGGGCGGGCAGGATAGTTACAGAATCAGTCAGTCCTGTTTAAAGTGCTCAGACAAAGTTTATAAACACTCAGAGCTATGCTCTCGGTGTCCATGACCAGGAGCGGAATCGTCCCGCTGGGTTAAAGGAATAATTATTATCCGTTGGAGAAAAACAGATGACTGTACAAGCATCTCTCGCAGGGAATGGGCGGGAACTGACGATTAAAGTCGACGGGCGCTTTGATTTCAGCGCACATCAGGAATTCCGTGATGCTTACGAAAGCAGAGGGGCGGATGTTCAGAGTTATATTGTCGATCTCGGGGGCACCTCTTATCTCGACAGTTCGGCGTTGGGAATGTTGCTGTTATTACGCGATCATGCAGGGGGAGATGGTGCCGACGTGCGGATCGTTAACTGCAATCAGGATGTGCGCAAAATACTGACAATCTCTAACTTCGAACAACTGTTCAAAATACAGTAAGCAAACATTGCATGGATGCCATTAAAGTTCTGATTGCGGATGATAATCAGATTGACCGGATGGTGCTGTCGCGCATCGTGCGTAATCAGGGCTATCAGGTTCTGGAAGCAGAGAATGGTCAGGAAGCCATTCATGCTTTTGAGCAGCACCGTCCGGATATCATCCTGATGGATGTCATGATGCCGGTGATGGACGGACGCGAAGCTGCACGCCGCATCAAAGCCGATGCCGGTGAAGATTTTGTCCCGGTTATTTTTCTGACTTCCCTTACGGACGCACAAAGCCTTGCCGATTGTCTCGAATCAGGCGGCGATGATTTTCTCAGCAAGCCTTATAATCACATTATTCTGCAGGCAAAAATAAGTTCATTTTATCGCATGCGCGAGATGCACCGTACGGTGCAGCGCCAGCGCGACACCATCGCCAGCAATAATGAACATCTTCTGCACGAACAGCATGTAGCCAAAGCGGTGTTTGATAACGTCGCCCATGCTGGCTGTCTTTCTGCTCCTAATATCCGCTATATGCTTTCACCTCTGGCAGTTTTTAACGGCGATGTCTTACTCGCTGCGCGTAAACCGGCCGGCGGCATGCATGTATTGCTGGGCGATTTTACTGGTCATGGTTTACCGGCAGCGATTGGGGCTATGCCATTGGCAGAAATTTTTTATGGTATGACCGCCAAAGGATTTGCTTTGCGCGATATCCTGCGGGAAATCAATCTCAAGCTGAAAGGCATTTTACCGGTTGGTTTTTTCTGTTGCGCGGTGGTGGTTGATCTGAACTTTGACCGTAAAACCGCCAGTGTCTGGATGGGTGGGGTGCCTGACTGTTATATGCTGCGTAGCGGTAACGGCGCTGTCGAAAGTCTGAAATCAACTCACTTACCACTTGGCGTGCTCAGTAATGAGCAGTTCAGTGATACATTGACAGAATTTCCGATGGGTAATGGTGATCGGTTATTTGTCTGGTCCGATGGCATTATTGAAGCCCGTAATCCGGCGGGTGAAATGTTTGGTGAAGAACGCTTACGTAACGTGTTCAGTCAGGCTTCCGATCCGCAGCATGTTTTTGACGATATTCAGCACGCTCTTGCTGACTTTATTGCCGACAGTGCACGCGATGACGATACCACGCTGCTGGAACTGCGCATGATTGAAGAAGATGAGCTGGAAGATATTGCCTTGCAGCTGGCGTCCGGGCCGTTATCCGGCCCGATTGACTGGCAGATGTCCTATCATTTGGGCCCTGAAACACTGCGGCACTTTAACCCCTTACCATTGATGATCCACATTATGATGGAGGTTCCGGGGTTGCGGGTTATGGGCGGGCAGTTGTATACGGTTATGGCTGAATTATTCTCCAATGCCTTCGAGCACGGTGTACTGGGGCTGAAGTCGGAGCTGAAACGCTCTTCTGACGGTTTTATGCAATATTACCAGGAGCGCGAGACACGGCTGGCGGGATTAAGTGAAGGCTATGTGATTATTCATATGCAACATCACGGCGACGGTCGCAGCGGACGTCTGGTTCTGACGGTTGAAGACAGTGGGCCGGGGTTTAATTTTGCTCCGGTTCTGGAAGAGCAGAAAGAGTCGGCCTCCGCTCAGTATTGTGGCCGGGGCATTCCACTGGTCAGTCAGATTTGTGAAACGCTGGAGTATCAGGGCAGGGGCAATATCGTTGAAGCAGTGATACGATGGCCGCAAATATTGGATGGGAGGCTATGATGTCGCTGGCAGAGCACTTTGACCTTGAGTCACTGGACATGCTTCGGGAAGTTATGGACGATGAATTTGCGGATCTGATGCGGGTGTATATTGACGATTCAAGGCAGCGCATGCCATTGCTTTCGCAGGCCCTGCAGCAGCAGGACGCCAAACAGTTACGAGAGCTTGCGCACAGCTTCAAGGGTGCCAGCAGTAATGTCAGTGCCAATGTACTGGCACAACTGTGTTATCAGTTGGAAATGGCTGGCCGGGAAGAGCAGCTGGCAGGTGCCGATGCTCTGATTGCAGCTATTGAAGCGGAGTACCGTAACGTCGAAATCCTGCTGCAGGATATGATGTAGGTCTGTTTGTTGCTGCGCCTTGTGCGTAGCTACCTTTCTTAAAACATTGATCCCTTTTTTTTATTCCACTCAGCAATCTGGCCCGGGCTTTGCCTATAGCTATGGGTAAAGCCTTATTGGGCCTCGGTAACGGAGATTGGAATGAACGCGACGGGATCAACGTCCAACGCAACAAATATACTGCTGTCGCTTGGCATGACCACAGACAGCGGCTTGTCTGGTCTTGGTGGCGAGACAGAGAGCAGTGGTTTTTCATCCTTACTTTCACAGTTGCTACCGGGTAATACGCAAGGGCAGAGTGCTTTATTGCTGCCAGGCACTGCTGGCGTACAGACTTTGCCGCCGGAGCAACAGACTTTGCCGCTTACGATGCCGCCAGTCCTGATGGAGGAAGCAGCAGACGTAAATGATCTGTTAGGACAAATCGGTATCGGTCTGGAAATGGCGGCGCAGGTAGCTGATGACGCATCATCGCTGCAGGGATTGGCCGGAAATTTAAAAGCGCTGGCGGTTGCGGCCGGTGAACAAGACGACACAACAGATACCTCAGACAACCCGGATGCAGAAGCAGCTGCAGCGCTAATGTTGTTTTCTGTACCCGTGCAGCCGGAACTGACAAAAACCGCGGATGCTGACGGCGCTGCGCGCCAGATGGATGATTTGATCAGGCAGGGCACGGTTCCGCCGCCATTGGCCAGCGCCGCGCAGGGAAAACCTGACAGGGCGAAGAGTGCCGGAGTTGAGACGCTGACGACGGCTTATTCCGCGATTACACCTGAAGACGCCGGGTCAGGCGCGGAAGGCGCAGACTTCCTGCTGCCCGGTGAAGAACGAACACTGGCCCCGGGCACTCAGGGACTGAGCCTGCAGGGGCAGCAACCCCTGACAGCGCAGAATCCAGCGGCGGCCAATGCTATGACCCCTTCTGCCACGATCGCGGTTGCTCCGGCCATCAGTGCAGATGACAGTGGTGATGCCAGCAGTTTTGTCAGTGACAGCAGCGGCGATACTCTGACCGATGCCGAACTACAGGCGCAGCGTCTGCAAGTCAGTAAAGACAAACTCGAATTTGGTCAGGATCGTCGTGAATGGGGTGGCGCGCTTGGAGCGCGCATAATGACCATGGTGGCGGAGGATGTGCAGAAAGCCAGAATTCAGCTGGACCCACCCGAACTCGGTAGCCTGGAGATTAAATTACACATAAGTCAGGATCAGGCCAGTGTACAGGTTCAGGCTCAGCATGCTCATGTGCGCGATGTTCTGGAAGCAAATGCACACCGTTTACGTGATGCTCTTGCGTCCCAGGGGATTACGCTCAGCGGCTTTGACGTCAGTGAGCGTGGTCAGGGTGACGGCAGTTCCGGTCAATCAGGTGATGGCCAGGGGTCACAGACAACAGGCGATGACTGGTTTGCTGAGGATGTGACAGCAGAGAATAAGCCGCAGCCACAGGTGAGCAGCAATAATCTGCTGGATACCTTTGCCTGACGGGTTTCATGCATAGTGCCGTACGAACGGACTGAGTGCCCTTAACTTTCTTAACCGGCTGGCGTTGTCAGCCGGGCTTTTGTTCTTTGCCGTTATTACCGTTGCCGGGAACCCCTTCTTACATCGCCGTAATTCCGGCACCCGTGGCAGAACCTTCTAGACTTACAGCAGCTTTTACCGGTTATTGGCCGGAATGCGATGGATTTTTGACGAAAATCTATGGCACAGCTATTGCTAAATTGACATCTACTGGGGAGATTTTCCGACATGGCAGCAGAACAAGATTTGAAACTGGATGGTGGCAATGCCACAGGCGAAGCACCGGCCGGAGGCAGTAAGAAGAAGCTTATTCTGATTATTGTCGGTGTGGTGTTATTAATTGCAGCGGCCGTCGGAGCAACGTTGTTTCTGGTGAGCGGCGATGACAGCAGCACCGATGAGGCCAGCGCTGACGTGGCAGAAGTGGTTGAAGAAGAGCCATTGTTACCTGCCCAGTATGTGATTCTTAAGCCCGAATTTGTGGTCAGCTTTCAGGTTGGTTCGCGGCAACGGTTTTTACAGGTGAGTATCGACGTGATGACGCGCAAACAGGCGGTTGTTGATGCCCTGACCCTGCATGAACCAATGATTCGTAACGACATTATCCGGGTGATTGGCGAACAGAATTTTGATCGCTTGCGTACCGCAGAAGGGCGTGTTGAGTTGCAGGATTTATTGCTGCAGCAGATTCGCCAGATTGTACAGCGTGAATCAGGCATAGAGGGTGTAGAAGCTCTCTTATTCACCAATTTTGTAATGCAGTAAGGGACACATAGCGTGCAAGATTTACTGTCGCAAGATGAAATTGATGCGTTATTGCATGGTGTTGATGAAGGCGATATTGAGCCGGAAGACGACATTGATGCGGCGGGAGTCAAGGCCTACGACCTGACCAGTAACGACCGCATTGTGCGCGGTCGTATGCCAACACTGGAAATGATTAACGAACGCTTTGCACGCTATACCCGTATCAGCATGTTTAATTTTTTACGTCGCAGTGCGGATGTTGCATCCGGCGGCGTACAAATTATGAAGTTTGGTGAGTACGTGCATACCTTATACGTACCGACCAGTCTTAATCTTGTAAAAATGCGTCCGTTGCGCGGAACAGCATTATTTATTATGGATGCCAAGCTGGTGTTTAAGCTGGTGGACAACTTCTTTGGCGGTGACGGCCGTCATGCAAAAATTGAAGGCCGCGAATTTACACCGACGGAAGTCCGTGTGGTGCAGTTGGTTTTGAGTCAGATGTTCAATGACATGATTGAGGCCTGGGGCCCGGTGATGAAACTTGAATTTGAATACGTAGGCTCAGAAGTCAACCCGGCGATGGCCAATATTGTAAGCCCCAGCGAAGTGGTGGTTGTCAGTACATTTCATATTGAACTGGATGGCGGCGGCGGCGACCTTCATCTGACCATTCCCTATTCCATGATTGAACCGATCCGAGAAGTACTGGATGCCGGTGTGCAAAGTGATGTAGACGATGTTGACGAACGTTGGTTGCAGTCATTGCGTGAAGATATTCTTGATGCTCGCGTCCCGATACATGGAACTCTGGTTGATCGCTATATCACATTGCGTGAAGTTGCCGCACTGAAAGCCGGTGATGTTATTCCCGTCGATCTACCGGAAGAATTTATTTTGCAAGCCAATGGAGTACCGATTTTCCGCGGGAAAATGGGCATCTCCGATGAGAATTTAGCGGTCAAAATTATTGATCAGCTCAAAAGCAGACGGCGCTGACAGGAGAGAAATATGAGTGATGAAAACGATAAAGACCTGCCGGACGAAGAGTCATCCGGGCTGGATGCAGATTCACTGGCCAATGAAGTGGCTGCCGGAGTCACCGATGCAGGTGAGGATGAAGCCGGGCTGGCTGATGAATGGGCCGCTGCTATGGAAGAAGCGGGTGAGCTGGACGGTGATGACGATGCCATTGCAGCTGGCGCTGACATTCGTCAGGTTGAACTCGATGAGCTGCACGATGAAGGCAAACCCAGTGAAAATAACGGCATAGGTCCGGAATTAGACGTCATTCTTGATATTCCGGTGCGCATCTCGATGGAAGTCGGTGCGACGCAAATCCCGATCCGGAATTTATTGCAATTAAACCAAGGTTCCGTTGTGGAGCTGGATCGTCTGGCGGGTGAACCGCTGGATGTGATGGTAAACGGTACCTTGATTGCCCACGGCGAAGTCGTGATGGTTAACGATAAATTTGGTATCCGCCTGACGGATGTGGTGAGCCAGAGTGAACGTATTCAACGCCTGCGTTAAAACATTCAGTGTGCTGGCGGTATGGTTGATCAGTCCGCTGTCTATCGCCGAGGCGGCCTTGCCAGCCGGTCCTGATCCCTTATCGTCGGTCGGCAAGGTGGTTATTTTCCTGCTGTTGATTATTGGCATTATTTTATTGCTGGCCTGGCTGGTGAATAAAACCCAGGGACAGCGCTTGATAGGAAACAACGGCAAACTGAAGATGGTCGCGGTTTTACCTCTGGGTATGAAGGAAAAAATTGCGGTTATCCAGGTTGGCAGCAAACAGCTGCTGGTGGGGATTACTCCTCAGCAAATCACGACGCTCGCTGAACTGGATGAACCACTACCGCTTGCTGAGAGTGGTAATACCGTCAGTTTTCAGGATCTGCTGAAAAAAGCGATACGTTCATGAAGATACACACAATAATAAAAATATTGATGGGTGGCGGCATGTTGCTGTTGCCGCTGTTGAGTATGGCGGCTGACCCGCAGCCATCTTACCTTGGAATTCCGGCAGTCGTTTATAAATCGACCGACAGTGGCGGCGAATACAGCGTTACTATCCAGATTCTCGCCATCATGACCATGCTGTCGGTGTTGCCATCGTTGCTGATTATGATGACATCATTTACCCGTATTATTGTGGTGATGGCCATCCTGCGTCAGGCCATTGGTTTGCAGCAGACACCATCCAATCAGGTGTTGCTGGGGTTATCGTTGTTTTTGACAATTTTTATCATGATGCCCATTTTCCGCACGATCAATGCCGAAGCTGTACAGCCATATCTGGCTGAAACCATCACACCATTGGAAGCTGCCGAGCGTGCGATCAAACCATTGCACGAGTTTATGTTGATGCAGACCAGAGAAAACGATCTGCAAATGTTTATGCGCATCAGTGGTCGTGATGATATTGCCGGGCCGGAGCAAACACCGATTCATATTCTGATTCCGGCTTTTATTACCAGTGAGCTGAAAACAGCTTTTCAAATTGGTTTTCTGATCTTTATTCCCTTTTTGATTATTGATTTAGTCGTGGCCAGTATCCTGATGGCGATGGGTATGATGATGTTGTCACCCATTATTATTTCGCTGCCATTCAAGATTATGTTGTTTGTACTGATTGATGGCTGGGTATTGATTATGGGTACGATGGCAAACAGCTTCGGAACACTTTAGGGGGTACCATGACACCATCAGAAATTGGCGATTTATTCACGCACGCTCTTTATCTGGTGCTGGCTATTGTTATGGCGATGATTATTCCCAGTCTGATTGTGGGGCTGGTGGTCAGTACCTTTCAGGCGGCGACACAGATCAACGAACAGACTCTGAGCTTTCTTCCGCGTCTGGTGGTGACCCTGCTGGCGATTATTGCGTTTGGCCCCTGGGCGGTAAATGCGGTGATCGACTTTACTAAAGAAATTTATACCAACATTCCCTTTATTATCGGATAACTTGTGCTGGAACTGGATGCTCTGGAAGTCAGTCACTGGGTAAGCCGGTATATTTATCCCTTCGCCCGGATTTCCGGTTTGCTGATGGTTATGCCGTTGATCGGTACCCGTATGGTATCGCAACGTATTCGGCTGATTCTGGCGGTTACCATTACGTTGGTGGTGGTTCCTGTACTGCCTCCTTTTGTCAAAGTAGACGCACTCTCACTGGCTTCCCTGATTATTATTCTGCAGCAACTTCTGATCGGCATTCTTCTTGGTTTTGTCGTGGAATTGCTGACGCAGGTGTTTGTGATTGCCGGGCAGCTGATAGCGATGCAAACCGGTTTGGGTATTGCGACAACGGTTGATCCGTCACAAGGTGCATCGGTGGTTGTGATCAGTCAATGGTTATTATTTATGATCAGTCTGGTGTTTCTGTCATTAAATGGTCACCTGGTACTTATCGAAATACTGATCGACAGTTTTTATACCATGCCGATAGGCTTTGATGGCTGGACCCAAAAAGAATTGGGCTTAGTCGTCACATGGAGTGGCTGGATGTTTGCCGCAGCGCTGGTTATCTCATTGCCGGCGATGACCGCCTTGCTCATCGTTAACCTCGCTTTTGGGGTTATGACCCGTGCAGCACCACAGCTGAATATTTTTGCGCTGGGTTTTCCGGTAACGATGATTGTTGGTTTATTTATTTTGTGGCTGAGCATGGGAGAGATGGCACAAAGTTTTCAAGGCTACATGGATACCTTGTTTGAATTCATCAAAAAACTGACGGAGATGACCTGATATGGCGGAAGATTCCGGTCAGGAAAAAAGTGAAGAGCCCACCGCGCGAAGGTTAGAAAAAGCGCGTGAAGAGGGCCAGACTCCCCGTTCAAAAGAATTAAACACCACCATGGTATTGTTGCTGGGGGCCCTGGGCCTGCTGGCATTCGGGCCGTGGATGGCTGAGCACGTGAATCATATTGCCCGTTTCAGTTTTGCCCTTGAGCGTGATGCCGCCTTTGATCAGAGCATTATGTATGCTCACCTGGGTGCCTCTCTGTGGCAGGCGACTCTGGCTCTTGCACCCTGGTTGTTGTTGGTTTTATTTGCCGCGCTTCTTGGTCCGCTAGGGGTTGGTGGCTGGATCTTTTCGACTAAAGCGCTGGCACCGAAAATGAACCGTCTGAATCCGTTCAGTGGTCTGAAACGCATGTTCTCGGCCAATTCTCTGGTGGAGTTGCTGAAATCCTGGGCCAAAGTGCTGGTGGTGGGACTGGTGGCCTGGCTGGTGCTGAACGCTTATTTTGAAGATGCCATGTTGCTGCAGCATAAAGACACCGAGCCAGCTGTCCGTGGTGCTGTTCATATTATTATCTGGAGCGTCATTTTTCTGTGTTTATCGACTGCCGTCATCGCCATTATTGACGTGCCGTGGCAGATATACAGTCATACCAAAAAACTGCGTATGACCATGCAGGAAATTAAAGACGAATACAAAGAGAGCGAAGGGCGTCCTGAGGTCAAAGGTCGAATCCGTCAGCTGCAGCGCGAAGCATCACAACGGCGCATGATGGCTGATGTGCCGACGGCGGATGTGGTCATTACTAACCCGACGCATTTTGCCGTGGCCCTGCGTTACGAGTCTGAATTGATGCGGGCACCGACTCTGGTAGCAAAAGGCTCTGATCAGGTCGCGATGAAAATCCGCGAAATTGCTAAAGAAAATAACGTGGCACAAATGCAGGCGCCACCTCTGGCGCGTGCGTTGTACACCCACGGCAAAATTGGTGAAGAAATTCCGGAAGGTTTGTATGTCGCGGTGGCTCAGGTGCTGGCATACATTTACCAGATGGATCTGTACGTTAAAGGTCGTGGTCCTAAACCGGAGCGTAAGCCGGATATGCCGATTCCGCGTGACCTGCGGGTTGATCCTGAGCCGCAGTAACTCCCCTAAGCCGGTTTTTACCGGCTTTTTTATTGATATTTTTCAATCACGCTGAAAGTAGGAAAGCTTTTTGCAAAGACATCTTCCAGTGATGTTTTTCTGACGGATGTTGTCATGGCGGTAGCCTCAAAAGATCAGGTGATGGGTCAGCTCAAAGGCGGTATGTCGCTGCTGGCGCAGGGTAACTTAAGTATTCCTGTCATGCTGCTGGTGTTGCTGGGCATGATGACGCTGCCGTTGCCGCCGTTTTTATTGGATACGTTTTTTACCTTCAATATTGCATTATCCATCGTAGTGTTGCTGGTCAGTGTGTACGCCCGGCGGCCGCTGGATTTTGCGATTTTCCCTACTATTTTGCTGGTTGCAACGTTGCTGCGCCTGGCGTTGAACGTTGCTTCGACGCGGGTTGTACTGCTTTATGGGCATGAAGGGGGGGACTCTGCAGGTAAGGTAATCGAAGCGTTTGGTGAAGTGCTGATCGGTGGTAACTATGCCGTGGGTCTGGTGGTCTTCATGATTCTGATGATCATTAACTTTGTGGTGGTAACCAAAGGTGCTGGCCGGGTGTCAGAAGTCAGCGCGCGCTTTACTCTGGATGCTATGCCAGGTAAGCAAATGGCGATTGATGCGGATCTGAATGCCGGACTTATTGACGCAGACCAGGCGAAAACCCGCCGCGCGGACGTAGCCGCCGAGGCAGACTTCTACGGTTCGATGGATGGTGCCAGTAAGTTCGTTAAAGGCGATGCCGTTGCCGGTATCTTAATTCTGATCATCAACGTTGTTGGTGGTTTCGGTATTGGTATGGCGCAGCATGGTCTGAGTTTTGGCGATGCGGTGTCTGCTTATACCTTGCTGGCCATTGGTGATGGTCTGGTCGCTCAGATTCCGTCGCTGCTGCTGTCCACTGCAACCGCCATTATGGTGACCCGTAATGGTGGCGATGAAGACATGGGGCAGCAGGTTTTTGGCCAGATGTTTGCGTCATCCCGCGCTCTGGCTGTAGCGGCCGGCCTGATGTTTATGATGGGTATTGTGCCCGGCATGCCACACGGTGTGTTTCTCGGTGCGGCTTTGATTGCTGCCAGCGTCGCCTACTTTATTCACTGGCGTAAAGACGGCGGCAAGTTTGGTGATGCCATTGCCCAGCGAATCGGTGCTCAGCCGAAAGCCGCTGCGGCATTGCCGGCTGGCAGTGGGAATGCGTTGGCGGCACCGAAAGAAAAAGCCGAAGCGGCCATTAAACAAATGGAAGTCAAAGAGCTGGGCTGGGACGACGTCGAGCCGGTTGATCGCGTTGGTCTCGAAGTGGGTTACCGTCTGATCCCGCTGGTGGATAAAAATCAGGGCGGACAGCTGCTGAACCGTATCAAGGGTGTGCGGCGCAAATTATCCCAGGAAATGGGTTTTCTGATGCCCTCTGTGCATATCCGCGACAACCTAGATCTGCTGCCTAATCAATACCGTATTACGCTGATGGGTGTGACTCTGGCAGAGGCCGAAATTTATCCGGAGCGGGAAATGGCGATTAATCCAGGTCAGGTGTTCGGTAAAATCGAAGGTCTGGCATCCAAAGATCCGGCGTTTGGTCTGGATGCCTTCTGGATTGATGCCACACAAAAAGACCGTGCCCAAACCCTTGGTTATACCGTGGTTGATGCCAGCACCGTGGTTGCCACACACCTTAATCAGAAATTGCAGCGCCACGCGCATGAATTGCTCGGCCATGAAGATGTTCAGCAGTTGGTGGATATGCTGGCCAAAGCATCACCGAAACTGGCTGAAGAACTGGTGCCTAATACTCTGAGCATCACCCAATTACTGGCTGTTTTGCAAAACCTGCTGCGCGAACATGTGCCTATCCGTGATATGCGCTCCATTGCCGAGTCTTTGGCGAATAGTGGCAGTGCGAGTCAAGATACCGCCGCTATGACGGCCGCTGCACGCCTTGCCTTGAGCCGCATGATCGTCCAGAACATCTTTGGTAATGCGGATGAACTGGTGGTTATGACCTTGGACCCAGGTCTGGAACAGTTGTTGCTTAAAACCCTTCAGCAAAGCGGACAGCAGGCCGGACAGTACGGTCTGGTACTGGAGCCGGGCATGGCCGACACGTTACAGCGCTCTCTGGCTGAAGCAGTTCAGGCGCAGGAAATGGCAGGTAATCCGGCAGTGTTGCTGGTTACCAGTCAATTGCGCGCAGCGATGGCTCAGTTCGTACGCAACAGCATCGAACAACTGCAGGTGTTGGCGTACCAGGAAGTTCCGGATAACAAGAGTATTACCATTGTCGCCAGTATTGGCGGCAAATAGGGTCCTTACGATAGCGAGTGCTGACTATGAAAGTGAAACGCTTCACCGCAGCCAATATGCAGCAGGCTCTGCGTCTGGTCTCCCAGGAACTGGGAGCGGATGCGGTGATTCTGTCGAGCAAGAAAGTGTCAGTGGGTTTCGAGGTAGTGGCCGCGCTGGATTATCAGCCTGGCCATGAGCAGGACCGTCCTGAAATTGAACGCCAGTTACGCTTGCAGCAGGAGCTGGAAGACGCCAGGTCGGCTTCCCGTGAACCTCAGCCGGCATTAAAAAAACGCGATGAGCGTTATGAAGAACGCATGGCCTTTGCCGGGCAGGGTGACCTGTCCAGCAAAGAGTCTCTGTCGGCGGTGTTAAGTGGTCTGAAAAACGATGACTTCAGCCGTAGCAATACCGTCACACCCGCAAGAAGTCCGGCTCCGGAAGAAACAGGCCGTAGCGCCGCAGAAGACGCGATGCTGCAACGGCGTGTTGAACAGGGCGAGGAGCGATACAACAGCGTCATTCAACAAATGAGTGGCGAACTGCGTGATCTGAAAGACTGGATGGTCAGTCATCAGGGCAGTGCCTGGGATACCCGGCGGCCACTGACCTGGCAGCAATCACAGTTATGGCAGCGCTGTCAGGATGTAGGCCTGGAAGCAGCCTGGGCGGACAGAGTCGCCAGCCGTATTGACGGTGATGTTCCTCTGGAAGATGCCTGGAATAAAGCGCTGAAACTGATCGCGTCAGATTTACCCGTGGCGCCCAATGGTTTACTGGATCGCGGTGGTATTTATGCCCTGGTCGGCCCGACCGGTGCGGGTAAAACCACCACCATTGGCAAGCTGGCAGCCCAGTTTGTCATCCGCCATGGGGCAGAATCGGTGGCATTGATCACCCTCGATAACTACCGCGTGGCGGCACATGATCAGCTCCGCACCTTTTCGCGGATTCTGGGAGTGGCGCTGCATGTAGTGCCGGTGAACGGTGATCTGAACAAAGTGCTGGATAGCGTACGCGACAAAAAACTGGTGCTGGTCGACAGCGCGGGATTGGCCAGTCAGGACCCACATTTTTCCGTGCAGTTGTCTATGCTTAAACAAGCCGGTGCGCGCTTGAAAAAGCTGCTCGTATTACCCTTGACCAGTCAGGGACGTTGCCTGCAGGAAAATTACGAACATTTTAAAGCAGCAGGGTTGGCGGGTTGCGTATTCACCAAACTGGATGAGTGTTTCAGTCTTGGGCCCGCTATTAGTATCTCGGCACTGACTCAGTTGCCGGTCACCCTGGTGACAGATGGACCGCACATCCCCGATGATGTGCATTATCCGGATGCTGACAAACTGGTGAAACTGGCGGAACAGATGGCGCGTATGGCGCGCACCCGCTGGCAGGCCGCCGAAGCGATGAGCTTCGCCACTCAGCATTCCAGTATTCAACACGGAGTATAACGACTAATGGCAAGGCATCCTGTGCAGGTCATCGCCGTCACCGGCGGTAAAGGTGGTGTCGGCAAGAGCAATGTCTCAGTCAATCTGGCCATTGCCCTGGCAGAAATGGGACGCAGAGTGGTTGTGCTGGATGCCGATCTCGGGCTCGCCAACATCGACATTCTGCTCGGCATCAGCTCCAACAAAACCATCGAGAATGTACTCACCGGAGAATGTGACCTGCGTGACGTGATGGTTAAAGGACCTGGTGGTATCCGGGTTGTACCGGCATCATCCGGTACCCAGAAGCTGTCACAGCTGAACTCTCTTGAGCATGCGGGTCTTATTCAGGCGTTCAGTGACATTGGTGATGATATTGATGTACTGATTATCGATACCGCTGCCGGTATTTCCGACAGCGTGATGAGTTTTGTCCGCGCAGCACAGGAAGTGCTGATGGTCGTGACTGATGAGCCAACCTCCATTACGGATGCTTACGCTCAGATCAAACTGCTGAACCGCGATTACGGTCTGTTCCGCTTCCGCATTGTTGCCAACATGGTGCGCACGCCGCAGGAAGGAAATGCCTTATTTGCCAAGCTCACCAAAGTGACGGATCGTTTTCTCGAAGTGGCTATGCAGTATGTCGGTGCAATCCCTCAGGATGATGCGTTACGACGTGCGGTACAGCGCCAGAAAGCGGTAATTGATGCGTATCCGCGTTCCAAGGCGGCTACGGCATTCCGTGCGCTGGCTAAAAAAGTAGATTCATGGCCGCTGCCTTCATCTCCCCGGGGGCATCTGGAGTTTTTTGTAGATCGGTTAGTTCAGGAAGCCGGGGCATAACGAGTGTCAGTAGGAAGTTGTCTGGTGTATTCCGACGTACAAAAACACGATTATGAACAGCTGGTGCGTGATCATGCGACGCTGGTAAAACGCATTGCTCACCACCTCATCGGCAGGCTGCCCGATAGTGTGCAGCTCGACGATCTTATTCAGGCCGGCATGATTGGTCTGCTGGAAGCTGCACGCAAATACGATGGTGGCAAAGGTGCCAGTTTTGAAACCTATGCCGGCATCCGTATACGTGGTGCGATGCTTGACGAAATCCGTAAAGGCGACTGGGCACCACGCTCAGTACACCGTAATTCCCGCCGTATCAGTGATGCGATCAAACAAATAGAAAGCGAGAAAGGCCGCGATGCAGAAGACAGTGAAGTCGCAGGCTTTCTTGGTATCAGTCAGGATGAATACCACGCCATCTTGAAAGACAGTGCCGGTTGTCGTTTATTCAGCTTTGAAGAAGTGGTTGAAAAAAGTGAAGCCGGTTTTGATGTTTTCGAAGAAGAATCTCCCAACCCACTTGATGGCATAGAACGTGAGTCCTTTCAGCGTCAACTCGCCGACGCTATTCGTCATTTGCCCGAAAGGGAGCAGCTGGTGCTGGCTCTTTACTATGACGAAGAACTTAACCTGAAAGAAATTGGTGCTGTTCTTGGTGTCAGTGAATCCCGGGTGAGCCAGTTGCACAGTCAGGCGGCCCATCGTCTGCGTGCCCGTCTTGGCGGCTGGTTGTCCTAAACCCTTCCTGTTATTGAAAAAAATCTTTTCTGGCTGCTTTGTTTCTGGATAAAGCGATAACTGTGTCTACACTAAACCTTAGGAACGACTTGGAATATAGAGAGTCGATTACTGGAGGTCGTTTTGGACAAAAACATGAAAATTCTGATCGTTGATGATTTCTCAACGATGAGACGAATCGTCAAAAATCTGTTGCGCGATCTGGGGTTCACAAACACCCAGGAAGCAGATGACGGCACAACAGCACTTCCCATGTTGCAGAATGGTGACTTCGACTTCTTAGTGACGGACTGGAACATGCCTGGCATGACAGGTCTCGACTTGCTGAAGAAAGTAAGAGCCGATGATCGCCTGAAAAGTCTGCCGGTACTGATGGTGACAGCGGAAGCCAAGCGCGACCAGATTGTTGCTGCTGCTCAGGCAGGGGTTAACGGCTATGTCGTGAAACCTTTTACTGCTGCGGTACTGAAAGAAAAGATCGATAAGATCTTTGAACGTGTCGAAGGTTAACCAGGAAGATAACTTGATGGCCGGGATCAATCTGGATACCGATAACAGCGCTGTCGGCACTGAAATCAAAAACCTAGCAGAAAACATGCTTCGGCAGTTGGAGCTTGGTGATCTCAGTAAGGCGGTAGCGTTGGTTAATAATCTCAATGAGGTTAGAGACCGTACGCTGTACAACGAAATCGGCCGACTGACCCGCGCGTTGCATGAAGCAATTAAAAATATGCGCGTTGATACTGTCGGTGCCGCATCAGACATTGATCATGCAACGGACAAGCTGGCCTACGTGCTGGAAATGACCGATAAATCGGCCAACCGTACGATGGACCTGGTGGATGCCGGGATGCCTCTGGCAACCGATATCCATGACAGAGCCAGTGCGTTATCGGTTGAGTGGCAGCGTTTTCTGAATAAAGAATTAAAGCCGGATGAATTCCGCAATTTAACGAAAGATATAAACCAGTTTCTTCTCGACAGTGCGAGTCAGTCTCAGCGTTTGCAGGGACAGTTATCTGATATTGTGCTGGCACAGGATTTTCAGGATTTAACCGGTCAGGTCATTCACAAAGTGGCTGCGCTGGTAACTGACGTTGAAGGCCGGCTGGTTCAGCTTGTTGCCATGGCCGGCAACGTGGATTCGATTACCGGAATTGTTCATGCCGATATGGAATCGGCAGAAGAGCCGACGGAAGGCGCAAATATCGCTGCGGAGGGACCGCAGATTAATAAGTCCAGTGAAGACGTAGTTGCCAGCCAGGATGATGTTGATGACTTACTGTCCAGTCTTGGTTTTTAAAGGAGCTAACGGATGAGTTTCGATGCTGATGAAGAGATTCTCCAGGATTTTTTGGTTGAAGCCGGGGAAATTCTTGAGCTGCTCTCTGAACAACTGGTCGATCTTGAACAACGCCCACATGATAAAGACCTGCTGAATGCTATCTTCCGTGGTTTCCACACGGTAAAAGGTGGTGCTGGATTTCTGCAACTTAATCCTTTGGTGAATTGCTGCCATGCAGCAGAAAACGTTTTCGATACCCTGCGTAATGGTCATCGTACTGTTAATTCAGATCTTATGGATGTGGTACTTCAGGCGCTCGATAATGTAAATGAGATGTTTGAAAGTGTGCGCTCGGGTGCTAAACCTGAAGATGCCGACCCTGAATTAATCGAACGTTTGCATAAACTGGCACGGCCTGAGTCGGAAGATGAAGTGCAGGTCAGTGAGCCTGAAATAGCTGCCGAGGAACCAATACAAGAAGATCTTGTGCAATCAGCCCCTGCTGCTGTGGAAGATAACGGCGATATAACAGACGATGAATTTGAGCAGTTGCTCGACGCTTTGGACGAAGAAAAAACCAATGCAGCTCCGGCATCTGCCGCCGCGGATGATGATTTCTTTGATATAGGGTCTGACAGCGTTGACGCCTCCAGTGATGAAATCACTGAAGATGAGTTTGAAGCGCTGCTTGATCAAATTCATGGTAAAGGCAAAAGTGCCACATCCCAGGAAGACAAAACAGCCGAGCCGGAAAAAACCGAACCTGCACCAGCCGCTGCAAGTCCTGCACCTGCAGGCGGAGATGATCTGATCAGTGATTCTGAGTTTGAAGAATTGCTTGATCGATTGCACGGTAAGGGTAAGCATTCGAGCGCACCAGAGGGAGAGGCTGAAGCATCTGTTGCAGCAGAAAAACCGGTTGCAGCCGCGCCGCCGGTCTCCCCTCCGGAAGCCGCCAAACCAGCGGCTAAAGTTGAGGCTAAAGTTGAGGCTAAACCTGCCGCTAAGCCTGAAGCCAAAGCTGCTCCGGTTGCCAAAGCCCCCGCTGCCGCTGACGAGGCGAAACGTCCGGATAAAGATGCTGCTGCCTCCGAAGCAACAGTGCGCGTGGATACCAAGCGTCTCGATGACATTATGAATATGGTCGGAGAGTTAGTACTGGTTCGTAACCGTCTGGTTCGTTTAGGTCTTAAAAGTACGGATGAGTCGATGGCCAAAGCGGTCGCTAATCTCGATGTGGTTACCGGTGATTTACAGGCTTCTGTAATGAAAACCCGGATGCAGCCAATCAAAAAAGTATTTGGCCGCTTCCCGCGTGTGGTTCGTGACCTTGCTCGTCAGCTTAAGAAAGAAATTAATCTTGAATTACGTGGTGAAGAAACCGATCTGGATAAAAATCTGGTGGAGGCTTTGGCCGATCCCCTTGTTCACTTGGTGCGTAACGCTGTTGATCACGGTGTTGAAATGCCAGATGTGCGTGAAAAAAATGGCAAGCCCAGGGTCGGCACTGTTGTCCTTTCCGCAGAGCAGGAAGGCGATCACATTCTGCTGATTATTCAGGATGACGGCGGTGGTATGGACGCCGATGTTTTACGCCGTAAGGCGGTAGAAAAAGGCGTTATGGATCAGGATGCCGCAGACCGTTTGACGGAAAATGAATGTTTTAATCTGATTTTTGCCCCTGGTTTTTCAACCAAAGATCAGATTTCAGATGTGTCCGGCCGTGGTGTCGGCATGGATGTTGTTAAAACAAAAATTTCTCAGCTTAATGGCACGATTAATATCGATTCCCGCCCAGGTGTGGGTACCGGTATTCGCATTAAAGTACCTCTGACTTTAGCGATTATGCCGACTCTGATGGTGATGCTGAAAAACCAGGCATTTGCTTTCCCATTGGTTAGTGTGAATGAAATTTTCCACCTTGATTTGACCAAAACCAATATTGTTGATGGTCAGGAAGTGGTGGTTGTACGTGAAAAACCGGTACCACTATTTCATCTGAAGCGTTGGCTGATCAAAGGTGAAGCTTATGCAAAAGCGGATGAAACGGCTCACGTTGTGGTCGTGTCGGTGGGTACCAAACGGGTAGGTTTTGTTGTTGATCAGCTTATCGGTCAGGAAGAAGTCGTTATTAAACCTTTGGGGAAAATGTTGCACGGTACGGCAGGAATGGCAGGGGCGACCATCACGGGTGATGGACGAATCGCGCTGATTCTGGATATACCAAGCATGCTGACCCGTTATGCATCATCACGGCAATCGACTGCAGCATAAGTAGTCCAACGACTAAGGAAGAGTTGATTTCATGAGTATTCGTGTTCTGGTTGTCGATGACTCAGGATTTTTTCGCCGCAGGGTAACCGACATTATTAATGCGGATGGTCGCATGGAAGTCGTCGGGGTTGCCTCTAACGGCCGCGAAGCTATTGAGATGAATGAATCTCTTAAGCCCGATGTGATTACTATGGACTACGAGATGCCAGTAATGGATGGCATCACGGCTGTGCGGAATATTATGCAGCGGCGGCCGGTGCCGGTGCTGATGTTTTCCTCCCTTACGTTTGAAGGCGCACGGGTCACGCTGGATGCACTGGACGCCGGTGCACTGGATTTTCTACCAAAGAATTTTGACCAGATTGCCAAAGATGCTATTCAGATTAAGCGCGCGCTGACCGATAAAATTGCCGGCGTTGCCCGCAGTCAGACGAAGGTCGCGCCTGCGCCGGTTGCGCGTCCTGCTGTACGCGGACGCCTGACTCAGACCGAGCTGGTGGTTATAGGAACTTCAACCGGTGGGCCTGCGGCTCTGCAAACCCTGTTTAAAACCATTCCAGGCAGTTTTAAAACGCCTATTATTATTGTTCAGCACATGCCCGGTTCATTTACCAAAGCCTTTGCCGAGCGTCTTAATTCCCTCAGTCCCCTGATCGTAAAAGAAGCGGCCGATGGCGATAAAATTGAATCCGGTCATGTCTATGTGGCACCTGGTGGTATGCAATTAATGGTCGACCGCCGTGGTGGTGGTGTTATTCACATCCGCGAAAGTGATGAGCGAGTTAACTATCGCCCCAGTGTCGATATCGCTTTTGCTTCGGCTGCTAAGCACTATGGCAACAAGACTCTGGCTATCGTGCTCACCGGAATGGGAGCGGATGGTCGGGAGGGGGCTCGTTTGCTGAAGCAGGGCGGAGCGAGTGTTTGGGCTCAGGATGAAGAAAGCTGTGTCATTTTTGGCATGCCGCTGGCCGTTATCAAGGAAGGGTTGAGTGATGAAGTATTGCCCCTGAAAGATATCGGCCCGAGGCTCGTTGAAGAGGTTGGCTAGTGGATCGGTGGACGTTAGTCACTGTCTTGTTGGCAGTGATTGCCGTACTGACCGGTTTCTCTCTTGAGGGAGGAGATCTTACTGCTCTTTGGAATCCTCCGGCCGCGCTGATTGTATTTGGTGGCGGTGTATTCGCCACTCTGGCGCAACTGCCGGTCAGCCAATACCGCCCTTTGGGAGAACTTTTGCTTTGGCTGGTTGCTCCCCCACAATATTCCCTTGATTCTCTCCTCAGTAAACTGACCACCAGTGGTAATGCCCTGCGTCGGGACGGCCCTCTGGCGCTGGAGAAAGTAGCTGGCTCCGAAGCCGACCCGGTGTTCCGTAAAGCGTTGCTGTTACTGGCGGATGGCAACGATGTCGATGCTATGCAGTCTGCACTGTACCTGGAACTGAAAAGTCGTGAAGAACGTGATCAGGACTTACTTTGTGTGCTGGATAATCTGGCAGGCTACCTGCCTACACTGGGGATTGTCGGAGCAGTGCTTGGCCTGATGCAGGTGCTTTCCAGTATTAAGCAACCGGAAGCTTTAGCGGCCGGGATTGCGACGGCGTTTGTGGCAACTTTTTACGGAGTCGCTGGCGCCAACCTGATTGTTATTCCGTTAACCAGTACCCTGCGCCAGCGTCTTGCGATCCGCAGTCGTTATTACGAGGCTTTGATGCTTGGTGTCGTCGCGTTACGCAATGGTGTAAATCCCATGGCGTTGCGCTATCGCATGCAAGGGATTGTGTTGTGAAACGCCCAGGTCCGGACCCGCATCGCTGGCTGGTATCTTATGCAGACTATATGACGCTTTTATGCGTCTTTTTTATCATGTTGTACGCGGTGCAACTGGTTGATGAAGAAGACGGTTCAGCGATCCGTAGCGAGCTCGAAGGCATCTTCTCGACCATATTACCTCCGGAACCGATTACTCCCCCGACACTCTCCACCCCTCTGGAAGACGGCAATGGCTTACTACCATTGTTGGCTGATATTCGTCAGGTTGCTCAATTTATTCCGGAGTCGGACGATATAAGGATAGAAGGGGACAAGGATTGGATCACCGTGTCGTTGAATGCGGATCTTTTATTTGCCCGTGGTGAGACACGCATACGTGACGAAGCTTTGCCGCTGATGCAGGCGATTGCCGCTGAACTGAAGGATTTTCCATTTCCAATCAATGTTCAGGGACATTCAGACGATACGCCAGCCAAAGGCATTACCAATTGGGAAATATCAGCATTGCGTGCAGCGTCGGTGGTACAGAATCTGGTGTTGTATGGTGTTGCTCCGCAGCGGATGGCGGCAGTAGGGCTTTCGTACTACCACCCGTTGAAAGCAGAAGACACTGAAGAAGCGCGGGCGGAGAATCGTCGTGTTGTGATTTTTATGACTCAAACGAGTGAGTCAGCTCCCTGGTCTCGTCCAACTGCAAATAATTGACATACTTTTTGCTTAATGAATTTCTTAACAGCAGAAAGTGTTTTTAGTGGCCTCTGGCGGGTCACGCGCTTATTGAAAACAGGGTGAAACTAGTGCGGATTTGGTCAATAGCAAATCAGAAAGGCGGGGTCGGTAAGACAACCAGCGTGGTTGCTTTGGGAGGCTTATTGGCCGAACAGGGTAAACGGGTATTGCTGGTCGATCTTGATCCCCATGGTTCATTGACGAGCTATTTCCGACAGAACCCGGACAATCTTGAGCGCAGCCTCTATCACCTGTTTTTTGAGCAACGTTACAAAGACAAAGACTTTATTCAAACGGTGATTAAACCCACCAGTTTGCCTAATGTGTCTTTACTGCCGGCAACAACATCGCTTGCCACGCTGGAACGTCAGGTCAGTGGCCAGGATGGTATGGGCTTGGTTCTGGCACGGTCGCTGGCCCAGTTATGGGATGAGTATGACTACGCCCTGTTGGATACGCCGCCCATTCTTGGTGTTCTGCTGGTGAATGCACTGGCCGCTTGCCAGCGCCTGGTGATACCGACGCAGACCGAACACCTGGCGATGAAAGGATTGGAGCGGATGATTCATACCCTGAAAATGGTGATGCGTTCGCAAAATCGCAACCTGCCTTACATGATCGTTCCTACACTCTTTGACCGGCGCACGCTGGCTTCGGTCACCACGCTGAAAGAAATGCGCCGCTTGTATCAGGACTCTTTATGGCAGGAAGCGATTCCGGTCGATACTCGTTTGCGTGATGCCAGTCATGAGGGTGTTTTTCCACATCAAATGGATGAGCAGGGGCGTGGTGTACGGGCCTATCGTCATTTATTAAGTGAAATCGATGTGGCGGATCCTGGTCGTGGCTAGTTATATCCCGCAGGTTTCAGCCGCTGCTAATAATCCGCTGGATGATTACTTTGATCATTTGCTGGCGGCTGATGGGGAGGTTGCCGACCAGGGGGTAAATTGGGATGCCTTGCTGCGTTCGGCGGTCAGTCCTCATCATTTAGAAGAGGCACTGGGCAGCAGTACGCTGAAAAGTGGTTATGCCCCAATCCCTCTGCGATCTCTCGGACAAGGGGGGAGAGCTGCACAGCGTACGCAGCTTTTTACGGCACTCGGATTGATACAACATTTACCCGAATCTTCGCTGCGGCGCTGTATGATCGCGGCGTGCCTTCCTGTTGCTGCGGAGGCTGCCCTCAATGGCTGATGTAACCCCTAAAACAGATCTGGCAAACCAGGTCGATTTTGTTTTACAGGACTATCTGGATCAGCTACTGGTCAGTGCGACGGACGTAAAGCCGGTATCTACGATTAAGTCAGAGGCGGCTAAGTCGGAAGCAACCCAATCTGAGATGATGAAAACGGAGCCTGCCGTTACAGAGGAGCCAGTTCCGGTGGCGGTGGTTACCGAAGCACGCAGTCTTCCCCGTTTTGACGTGCAGAGTACTGTTCCTTCGCTAAAAACCGCATTTTCAGACGTGATTCCATCATCTCCACTGCAGGAGATTCCGGAGGTTGCGGTTGCAGAGCGTGTCGAAACCCCGTCGCAAGAGCATGAGGTTGCAGAACCAGGGGTGGTAGATGTCAATGAATTGACTTTATCCACCGTAAAAACTGCGTCGCTTAATTGGCAGTCCAGTCAGGGTATCGATTGTCTTATCTTCAAAGTTGCAGGCCTTAAGCTGGCAATACCTCTGCCATTGTTGGGGGGCGTTCATAACGTGACTGACAAGGTGACCCCGCTGTTCGGGCAGGCCAGTTGGTCATTGGGGGTCTGGCAGGGCGATAAATCCAAGCTTACGATTATTGATAGCGCTCAACTGATTATGCCCGAGCGCAAGATCAGCCTTAACGATGATGGCTATAGCTTTTTTATTCAGCTGGACCGTTCTCCATGGGCGCTGGCGTGCCAGGAAATCTGTGACACCGTCACCCTGGTGCATGATTCGATTAAATGGCGTGGAGAGGGCAGTAAACGACCGTGGCTTGCCGGGACGGTGATCTCTGAAATGTGTGCTTTACTGGATGTACCAGGGGTATTAAAGCTGTTGGAAGAAAATCGTCGGGTAGCCCGGCGGGCTTAAAGAAAACCCGACATATCAGTGCTGTAGTCTCTTTTTAAAGCCATTATTTATTCCTGTCGGACCTGAAAAATTCCTTTTTTTTAACTGGTACACTTTGTGCTCTGTTCTATAGTTAAGAGAGGTTCGTCATGTTTTTTGACACAGTCAGGCATCGGCCTTTCTTAGCGAGGATGTTTTATGTCAGCGATTGCCGGAAATAAAGGTGCGGAAGATCCCGTCCTTCAATGGGTAACCTTCCGTCTGGAAAACGAGACGTACGGAATCAATGTAATGCAGGTTCAGGAAGTTCTGCGCTACAGCGAAATTGCACCGGTTCCCGGTGCTCCCCCGTATGTACTTGGCATTATTAACCTGCGTGGCAATGTCGTAACGGTGATCGATACACGGCTCCGTTTTGGCCTGCCAACGGCTGACACCACTGATCAGACGCGTATCGTAATTATTGAAGCGGAAGGTCAGGTGGTTGGCATACTCGTCGATGCGGTGGCTGAAGTGGTATATCTGCGTCAGTCTGAAATTGAAACCACCCCGAACGTCGGCAATGATGAGAGTGCCAAATTCATCCAGGGGGTTTGTCATAAAAATGATGAACTGCTTATTCTGGTGGATCTGGAGAAACTGATGACCGACGAGGAGTGGACAGAAATCCAGGGTTTATAGGAGTCTGTCATGGCGTCTCTGTCACTGATGCACTGGTTATTGATGGGTAATATGGGTTTGCTGTTATTGGTTGGCGCTTTTATGTGGTCACTGAAACGGCAGCAAAATCAGGATGCCAATCGTCTGGATCAGGCGGTTGGCAGCTTACAACAAGCGCATCAGGCGATGAGCAAAAGCACCATTGGCATGGGGCGTAAGCTCAAGCAAATAGATGGGCGCCTGCAACATGCCGAACGCAAAGTCGTATTGCCAACAACGGATGAGGCGACTTTTCAACAGGCCTCACGCCTGGTTGGATTGGGGGCGACAGCCAGTGATCTGGTCGACAGTTGTGGTGTCGCGCGTGGTGAAGCAGAGTTGATTGTTTCGCTGAAGCGCCAGACGGCGCATTGAAAGCTCACGACTGATCTGCTGCTTTTACCGGGCATTGCAAAGTGCCGAGTATACCAGAAAGCGGGTTTAATAACGCCGGAATAAAAAGTTATCAGCATAAAAAGCAGACCACAGGTCTGTTTTTTTATGCATGCTGTTCAGTTATTCAGTCTCGCTGGACTATTCCCGCTATGTTTGCCTGCTGCTGGCCTTAGCTGTGCCATGTAAAGTCACTGCTCGGTGAGCGGCTCACTCTTTATAACAAAACAATCCATGTCATGACGTACTCTCTTCCTATACTTGATTTAAGTATGTTGTCAGGAGTTAGGCCATGAAAGCTTCACTGCACCTCATGATTATCGGCTTGTCAGCGTTGCTTGGCTTTTATTCGCCTGCAGCTGTTTATTCTGCTGCGCCGGATACGCTGAATTCTCATAGTCCGGTTGCGAGCTTTATACGTAATGCAACGTTTCTGGAAAGAACGCCTGAATTTACCGACCTTTATATTATTCAGACGTCAGATAAAGGCCGGCAGATTGTTATTTATTGCAACTCAGCGTACTGCTACAAACGTAACGGTCATATGGTGACGGTTTAAACACCACTGACAAACAGCGCAACCGTACAGCCAACACCGGCCATCCATACCAGAGAACGCAGGCTTGCCTGGTTGCTCAGATACAGAATGCCGTACACAACCCGGATCGCAATAAAGGCCATGGCTAAGATATCAATCCGCTCCTGAGCGCCTCCGCTCAGGTGAGCAATGATAACGGCCGCCGCAAATGCCGGAAATGCTTCGAAACTGTTCAGTTGAACCCAGTGTGCGCGCTTGCGGTAACCTTCCTGTTTCTCCAGAAATTCACGCGGTGAGTAATTGTTGTAACGACGTCCCCCCGCTTTTGCCAGACCGGTAAAAACATAAGGTAATAACGCTGCGACGAGTACGCACCAATATCCGATAGTCATAATCTTTCCTGTTTTTTAGATTGAACGGGCAGTCTTACAAAACTGCCGTGGGCATTTTTAGCCTGTTGAAAAGATTTATACGAGGTTGGAGCGTGCCGAAATAGCGTCAGAGATTGCCGGCACAGGCCGTATCAGGGCAAGACAGGTGGTGCTTCTGCACCACCTGTCTGTCTTTTCAGGAGTATGGAATACCTAATTTACGGTAGATAAATCCCATCAGCCAGGCCGGTCCGATCAGTAAAAACTGGATATCTTTAAAGAAAGAAGGTTTTTTCCCTTCGACATAGTGACCAATAAACTGGAAGATCCAGAGAATGACAAAGCTGATCACACAAACTGCCCACAGTGGTGCCAGATTTTGTTGCTCAAACCAGGCCAGAAGAACGTAAGTTGCAATGGTAAAAGCGGTCAGGCCGATCGACAGACTGACTGACATACGCACATAAAAGCCCACCACAACAATGGCTGACAGGGTTGCCCAGTTCAGGTAGGGTACTTGCGCAAAGGCCGCAGGTACTGGTATCTCCCACAGCAGCCCCATAATGACAATAAAAATCAGGGGGACACAAATCCAGTGAATCAGTTTATTCAGTGGGTTCTGGTGGCTGGCACCGTACTCTTCAAACCACTGATCGGCTGTTTTTTTATTCATAGCAAAGTCCTCGTTTGTTTATTGTTATCAGATACCCATAATGTAACGCAGGTACAGATATTAAGAATTGTCCCCGCAGGACACCCGGTTTAACTGCAGAAGTCAGTCGATGAATACACCAAACCATAGCGCAGAAAAAACGGTCTCGATTCTTTGGATAAAGGCTCTGCTGCAGGGCGCAGAATTGCAGGGGATCGCGGCCGAGCCATTACTTCAGGCTGCGGGTATTAGCCGTGAGCTGCTGAATACTGCCTATGCCCGGGTGTCCTTAGCGCAAACGTTGAGAATGTGGCGTGCGGCAGAGGACTATTGTCCGGCAGAAGACTTCGGTTTATTAATGGGTGAACTGGTTAAACCTGCCCATTTCCAGCTTTTTGCATTGACGTTGATGCACAGTCCGGATCTGGGGGCAGCGTTTGAAAAATCAGTCCGTTACACCCGCTTATTAAGCGATGGTGGGCGCTATTTTCTGCAGTCAGACGCGACCGAGGCGGCCATTTGCTATGAGCCCCAGGCGGATAATTTCAGTCGCCATCAGGTCGATGCCGTATTGGTTTTGTTGCGCAGTTTTGCCAGCTGGCTGGCGTGTAAGCCGGTTCCTCTTCTGCGGGTAGAGCTGACGCATGCGCAGCCAGAGAATGTGGACAATTATCAGCGTATTTTCGCCGCGCCGCTGCAGTTTGATGCCCCGCGCAATGCCCTTGTTTTTGCCCCGGATATTATGGAAGAACCCTTGGCGCTGGGAGATGAAAAGCTGGCGGCGATGCATGAACAGATGCTGGAAGATCAGCTGGCATTGCTGCAGCAACCGGATACGGCTGGGCTGGTACAGCATTTTTTACGCAACAGCAGCGATTTGTCGGTTGATCGTGATCAACTGGCGCAGCGTCTGCACATGAGTGGCCGAACCCTGCAGCGTAAACTGCAGGAAGACCAGACGAGCTTTCAGCAGTTACTGGATGCAGAGCGTCAGCGCCGGGCGCTGATATTATTAACCACCACCAGTCAGCCGCTGACTCATATCAGTGAACAGCTGGGCTTTTCCGAAAGCAGTACCTTTACCCGCGCATTTAAACGCTGGGAGGGCATTACGCCGCTGGAGTACCGCCTGCAGCATAAAACCGCGTCGTCCTAGAAGCGCCAGTCAATACCACTGAGAAAGCGATAGCTGAAGCGGTTGATGTTCTCAACACGCAGATTGTCATCGTCACGCCGGCTGACGAACAGCACGTTCTGACTTTCGCCTTGCAGATGATTGTACCAATGCAGATGGGGTGTAATCCGCCAGCGCCAGGTGGTACCAAGCATCAGTCCTAGATTGATAAAATCATTGGCCAGTGCCGCGTTATCCAACAGCCCGGCGTTACCATCGTCATATACCTGTCCGTGCCCCAGACTGAACACCCATGACACCTGCCAGCCAGGTAATAACGGCTGGCGTTTAATGCTTAGCTGCCAATAATCGAATTGTGCGGGCGTTAAGGTATCTTGGTTATCATTCAGCACACGGATGTTTAGCGGTTGCCAGTGCTGTATGTGCGCAAGCTCCACTGAGCTGATCGGGCTGCCGCTCTGGCGGGTATCGAGTTCAATCCCCCATTGTGCCGTCCTGGCACTGAGTAGCAGGGCCTGATTCGGTTGGTATGTCTGGCCGGAAATAGTCGCCGGCTCACGCAGGCTGTGTAATTGCTGTAGTTGTTGCCGACGGGTTGTGACGGCAATCATCATATGGCTGATGCGATATAAGGGCAGGCCGATGCGCCAATCGCTGAACTCGGCATAACCTTTACTGCGTGACAGTTCGGTCCGCAGTCCTTGTGTCCACTCCAGTTGAGGCAGGGCAGGCAGCCAGCGCTGACGGTTTAACACGGGTTGAGGTTGCAAGTGGCATTCTACCGCCGCGTACTCATCGCCTTCCTCTTTCAGCTGGGCTGTTGCGAAGGGGATGTGCAGAACGCCGGCGGCGCAGCCAGCATAATGACCCGCGCCGGCGGTTGCCGCTGCAGGGAGTAAAAACAGGCTGCTGATTAAACGCACAAAAACAGGGATTTTCATACAGCCTGTATCGGCTGCCCGGCGCAGGAGTTGAGAGCCGGGCAGTGGCAGAAACCTCAGAGGTTTTTCAGGATTTCAATCACGTCGTCGTGATGGCTCTTGGTTTTCACTTTGGCCATGATGTGGCGGAGTTTACCTTCGGCATCAATGATAAAGGTTACGCGATGAATACCCATAAACTCCTTACCCATGAATTTTTTTAATCCCCAGACACCGTATTGCTCGGCAATGCTGTGGTCTTCATCGGATAACAGGTCAAAGTTTAGATCATGTTTATCGATAAACTTCTGCAGGCGAGAAGGGGCATCCGGACTGATGCCCAGTACCACGGTGTTCAATGCTTCGTATTCGCTGCGCGTATCGCGGATGCCACAGGCCTGAACGGTGCAGCCGGGTGTCATCGCTTTCGGGTAAAAATACAGCACAACGTTTTTGCCTTTAAGCGCACTCAGCGTGACGTTATGGCTGTTCTGGTCGGGAGTGGTGAAATCAGGAGCGGATTGCTCCAATGGCGGGAAATTCAGACTCATGATCAGGCCTCAGTGCAAAAGCACCAAGGCTACCGCAGCAGCCTGATAAATCAAGGGCATCCCTGAATTATTCAGAGGTGCCCAGACGGCTGTATTATCATCTCAACAGTTAATGCTGCGCTCAGACAAATATTTTTTCAGCGTGTCGCGTGCTTTATTGCCTGCGGGGCTGTTACGGAAAATAAATTCGTGGGTTTTATTTTCCAGCACCAGCAGAACGTCAGCGCAGAAGTCGCCTTCGTGCTCTTTACGCACTGCACGCATACGGGCTTCAACCAGAGTATCCAGGTTGATGTAAAAATCACCGGGCATCTCTTCCAGATGATCGCCGGCATTCATGCGTACCATTGCAACATTGGGGGTAATACAGATGTAAGCCATCGCTGAACTCCTTGACCTTGCGTATTGTTATGACTGCAGTCAGATAGTAGGAGAAGCACGGCCGGAGGATGTTGATTTAGCGCAGGCCCGGCGGTTTTACAGCTTAATTTTGATATCGCTTTTAGGGATGCAGCAGCAAGGCAGGATATCGCCTTCATTCAGCCACGCCATCGGCTCTTCTGCGTAATACACATCGCCTTCCTGCAATTGCACACGGCAGCTGCCACAGTAGCCTTCGCGGCACTGATAGTGAACGGCAACGTCCTGAGCTTCCAGAGATTCAAGCAGCGTGGCAGCATGCTGAAAATGCGCTTCGCGGCCATCATCCAGCAGCACATTAAACAACGGCTTTTGCATACCGTCGAATTCAATCTGTGGGCTGGCTTCCGGTTGTTCCGGATTGCTTTCGGGCAGAAACAGTTCAGCCTGAAGCGGAGCAGGTTGCTCAGCTTCAGGCTGCAGGGCTTCGAGTTCGAATGTGCTGTCGGGATGATCTTCCCCGGTCAGTTCAAAATCGTTGTCCGGGGTTTCAGTCTGGTTTTTCAAAGCGGCGGACATCAGAGGTCAAAGTCACCCAGATCCGCGGTATCCACTTCACTGTCGATGGCCCCCACCAGATACGAACTGATTTCAGCTTCCTGTGGAGCGACCTGCACGTTGTCGCTGTTCAGCCAGGCATTGATCCATGGCAGTGGGTTGTTACGCGGCGGGAAGACCGGCTCAAAGCCCAGAGCAGCAATACGCTGATTGGTAATGTACTCAACGTACTGACACAGAATGTCTTTATTCAGACCAATCATGGAACCGTCTTTGAACAGATATTCGGCCCATTCTTTTTCCTGCTGTGCGGCTTCGGCAAAAATACGCACAACGTCGTCGCGACATTCTTCGGCGATGATAGCGAATGCCGGATCGTCCTTGCCTTTCGCCATAATCTGCAGAATGTGCTGTGTGCCGGTCAGGTGTAATGCTTCATCACGGGCAATCAGCTTGATGATTTTGGCGTTGCCTTCCATTTTTGCACGTTCGGCAAACGCAAAAGAACAGGCAAAGCTGACGTAAAAGCGGATCGCTTCCAGCACGTTGACGGATACCATCATCAGGTACATACGTCGTTTCAGCTCGTGCAGGGTGACTTCGATGGTTTCGCCGTTAACCTGATGCGTTCCTTCACCCAGCTGGATGTAGTAATTACTCAGATGAATAAAGCTGTCGTAATACTCGGTCACGGAAATGGCGCGACGGGTAATGTGCTCGTTACGGGTGATATCGTCAAAGATCTGCGCCGGATTGGGCACAATATTACGCACAATGTGGGTATAAGAGCGGCTGTGAATCGTTTCGCTGAATGACCAGGTTTCAATCCAGGTTTCCAGTTCAGGTAAAGACACCACCGGCAGCAGAGCAATGTTCGGGGAGCGGCCCTGAACAGAATCGAGCAGTGTTTGATATTTCAGATTGCTGACGAAAATGTGCTTTTCGTGTTCCGGCAGATCGGCAAAATCTTTACGGTCGTTGGTCAGATCCACTTCTTCCGGACGCCAGAAGAACGACAGTTGTTTTTCGATCAGGTTTTCAAAAATCTTGTGTTTTTGCTGATCGTAGCGCGCCACGTTGACCTGCTCGCCAAAGAACATCGGCTGGGCAAAGGTATCAAATTCGTTGCGGTTAAATGTGGTATAGGCCATACGGAGTTCTTTCTCAAAGCAGCCACCGAAAGGTGGCTGCGACAGGTCTGAAATGATTAAATCTTACACGCGCCGCCTGCGCAGTCATCGTCTTCTTCGATCACAGCGTCTTTTTGCGGATCTTCCATACCATCACGGGTGTTGTGGTAATAGAGCGTTTTAAGGCCGTTTTTGTACGCGGTCAGCAGGTCTTTCAGCAATTGCTGCATAGGCACCTTGCCACCTTCAAAGCGTGATGGGTCATAGTTGGTGTTAGCGGAAATCGCCTGATCGACGAATTTCTGCATAATACCCACCAGCTGCAGATAACCATTGTTGTTCGGAATCTGCCACAGCAGCTCGTAGTTCTTTCTCAGTCGGCCAAATTCCGGCACAACCTGCTTGAGGATACCATCTTTGCTCTGCTTCACGCTGATATATCCGCGCGGCGGTTCAATACCGTTGGTCGCGTTGCTGATCTGTGACGAGGTCTCAGATGGCATCAGAGCGGACAGCGTGGAGTTGCGCAGGCCATAGGTCAGAATATCTTTGCGCAGTGCTTCCCAGTCGTATTGCAGTGGCTCTTCACAGAACTTATCGACTTCTTTTTTGTAGGTGTCGATTGGCAGAATACCCTGAGCATAGGTCGTGTCACTGAAAGCTTCGCAAGCGCCTTGTTCTTTCGCCAGGTTGTTGGAGGCTTTCAGCAGCCAGTACTGCATGGCTTCAAAGGCGCGGTGAGTCAGACCGTTGGCGCTGCCATCGGAATATTTCACGCCGTTTTTCGCCAGGAAATAGGCATAGTTGATGACACCCACACCCAGCGTGCGGCGACGCAGGCTGGCTTTCTGGGCGGCCATCACCGGGTAATCCTGATACGTCAGCAGACTATCGAGTGCGCGTACAATCAGGTCGGATAATTCTTCCAGCTCATCCAGGTTGTTCAGCGAACCCAGGTTGAAAGCGGCCAGCGTACACAGGGCAATTTCACCCTCGTCATCGTTGATGTCTTTCAGCGGCTTGGTTGGCAGGGCAATTTCCAGACACAGGTTGGATTGACGCACCGGGGCCAGTTTCGAATTGAACGGGCTGTGGGTGTTGCAATGGTCAACGTTCTGAATGTAGATACGGCCGGTGCTGGCCCGTTCCTGCATCATGCTGGAGAACAGGTCGACCGCTTTCAGCGTCTTCTTACGGATACCATCCTGTTGTTCGTATTTAACGTACAGCTGCTCAAACAGCTCCTGATCTTCAAAGAAGGCGTCATAAAGACCCGGAACATCAGAAGGTGAGAACAGTGTAATGTTGCCGTTCTTAATCAGGCGTTCGTACATCAGCTTGTTGATCTGCACGCCATAGTCGAGATGACGCACACGGTTTTCTTCAACACCGCGGTTGTTTTTCAGAACCAGCAGGTTTTCAACTTCGTAGTGCCACATCGGGTAGAACAGGGTGGCTGCACCGCCGCGCACACCGCCCTGAGAGCAGGATTTTACCGCGGTCTGGAAATGCTTATAAAACGGAATACAACCGGTGTGGAACGCTTCACCGCCGCGGATCGGGCTGCCCAGGGCACGGATGCGGCCGCCATTGATGCCAATACCGGCACGTTGAGATACGTATTTCACAATGGCACTGGCGGTGGCGTTGATGGAATCCAGGCTGTCGCCGGCTTCAATTAACACACAGGAGCTGAACTGACGGGTCGGCGTACGCACACCGGCCATAATCGGCGTTGGCAGTGATAATTTGAACGTGGATACCGCATCGTAGAAACGACGGATGTATTCCAGACGACGCTCTTTGTCGTAGCCGGCAAATAAACAGGCCGCGATCAGGACATACAGAAACTGTGCGCTTTCGTAGACTTCGCCACTGACGCGGTTCTGTACCAGATATTTGCCTTCCAGCTGCTTCACGGCGGCATAGCTGAAGGTCAGATCGCGACTGTGATCAATAAACGCGTCCATCGCCGCGATTTCTTCGGCGGTATAGTCTTCCAGCAAATGACGGTCATAGCGTTCGGATTCCACCATGCGTTTCACATGATCCAGCAACGCTGGTGGCTCAAAACGGCCATAGGCTTTTTTGCGCAGGTGAAAAATATTCAGGCGTGCAGCCAGATACTGATAATCAGGTGTTTCTTCTGAAATCAGATCCGCGGCTGCCTTAATCAGGGTTTCGTGGATTTCAGAGGTCTGAATACCATCAAAAAACTGTAAGTGGGCTTTCAGCTCCACTTCGGACACAGATACGTTATCAAGACCTTCGGCGGCCCAGGTGACCACCTTATGAATTTTATCCAGATTCAAAGGTTCTTGGGTGCCGTCACGCTTGGTGACTTTTAGCTCGCTGTTCATTTCTTCTGTGCCTGTATCCAAGGGAAACTTCTCCATCTGTCCTTGATCGGTATGGGTTCCGTAAAACGCTTGACGGCTGGCCTGATTGTCTGTAGGTGCCGGTGTAAGTAACTGAGTTACCGACATATTTTTAAGTCGAGACACAAGATAATGCGGTATACCTATGAATTCAACCCCAAGATATAGTGGGTTATCGGTTTTGCGTGTGGATAACTTGTGTGTAGTTGGTGGACAGGGTGTGGCTGTTTTTTCGCAGCGTTGATGCCCTCTGATTTTTACCAAATTAATGAATAGATTGGTTACTATGCAACAAAGCGTAACTCGGTCTAGAGTTAGTGTCAGATGCCTGTGGCAATACTCCGGGGTATAAACCTGTTTAAGGAATGGTAAGGAACCATGTTGAAGCAAGAAAATGGTCAAAGCCTTGAAGAAAACTGGCGCATTCTCATTGTTGAGGATGACGAACGTCTGGCGACTCTCACCAAGGATTATCTGGAAAGTAATGGTCTGAAAGTCGCAGTTGAAGGCGACGGCGGCCGTGCAATTGAGCGTATCAAGACGGAACAGCCTGACCTCGTGGTACTGGATCTGATGTTACCGGGTGAAGATGGCCTTGCGGTCTGCCGCATTGTCCGCCCGTATTACAAAGGTCCGATTCTGATGCTGACGGCCCGTACCGAAGATCTTGATCAGGTGCTGGGACTGGAAATGGGAGCCGATGATTATGTCGCCAAACCGGTTCGGCCGCGCGTATTGCTGGCCCGTATCCGCGCCTTGTTGCGCCGGGTTAAAGAAGTTCCTGAAGAACAGGTTGTGGATGGCGGCTCGGATAATCGTCTGACCTTCGGCAATCTGGTGGTGGATAACGCCATGCGTGAAGCCTGGCTGGAAGGCAAAAGCATTGATCTCACCAGTGCAGAGTTTGATTTGCTGTGGTTGCTGAGCAGCAGCGCCGGACGTGTCCTCACCCGGGAAGAAATTTTCCACCAGCTGCGTGGCATTGAGTATGACGGTCAGGACCGTTCTATTGATGTCAGGGTTTCACGCATTCGCCCTAAAGTCGGTGATGATCCGATGAACCCGAAACGCATCAAAACCGTACGCAGTAAAGGTTACCTGTTCGTTAAAGAAATCTGACGTCAGGAGACATCGCCATTTTTATCCGGGTTTACTCAGGGCTGCTGGGTGCTTTGCTGATGGTCGGTATCATCTGCACCGTTGCCTTACAGCTCGTCAACTTTGTGCGCAGTGCACAGTTCAATGAAGACATGGTGGGCGGCAGTGTTGCGTTGCTGGCCCAGCGCCTGCGCCAGGACCCTGGTGCATTGTCTGAGTTGTCATCGCGCTTTGATGCCGATATCAGTATTTTACCGCTGGCCGAAGGGCCGGTGGATGAATACCAGCAAAATCGTCTGGCCCGTGGACAACTGCTGGTCGATACCACCAACGAAGGGCGTACCGCCCGTTTGTTGTATCAGATGTCCGATGACGAATTACTCGATGTCCAGCTCAGCACCGTCACCGAAGTTCAGGCGCAGGCGTCAGCGTATCTGTTGCTGGAGGATTGGCAGCGTTCCGGTGAAACCATCGAAGCGTTTATCAAACGGATGCAGCCCCGTTTCGGATTTCCGTTGTCTGTGGTGGAGATTGATCAGCTTTTCCTTTCTGACTCCGATTTTGCGCGGATGCAATACGGTGACGTACTGGTGCGGATTTCCATCGAAGGGCAGCAGGCTGAAGCCTTGGCAAAATTACCCGGTCAGCCGCGTGCGCTGCGTCTTGGGCCCATCGATGCATTCAATCCCTATTCCTGGCAGGCCATTTTTGTCATCGCAGTGATCGGGATTATGTTGCTGGGTCTTGGCGTGTATTGGGTGGTTAACTCGTTTGAGATCCGGCTGCGCAAACTGGAACAGGCAACCAGCCGTCTGGCGCAAGGCCATCTCAGTGCCCGGGTTGCTATTACCGGCACCGATCCGGTCAGCCGCCTGGGGCAGGCCTTTAATAAAATGGCTGAACATATTCAGCGGCTTATCTCCATTCAGCGCGAAATGGTACGTGCGGTGTCCCATGAGTTACGCACCCCGGTGGCCCGTATCCGTTTTGGCTTACAGATTATTGAAGACAGCGTCGACGATGCTTACGTCAGCAAACAGCTGACGGGTATGGACTCTGACATTCAGGAGCTGGATGAACTCATCGACGAAATTCTGACGTATGCCCGTCTGGAAGAAGGCGGGCCGTTACTCGATTTCCAGAAAGTGAATGTGGCTGACGTTGCCGTTCAGGTGGTTGAGGAAGCGCGTCCGCCGGCGCATGTCAGTGTCAGCTATGCCGGCGCGTCGCCGGAAAATGCTCATTATGCTGAAGTTGAGCCGCGTTATATTCATCGCGCGATTCAGAATCTTGTCGGTAATGCTGGGCGCTACGCCAGTTCACGTGTCCGGGTCAGTTGTACCATTGGTACCGATACCTGCCGCGTGGATGTGGAAGATGATGGCCCGGGCATCCCGGAGGAAGACTGGGACCGGGTATTTACCGCGTTTGCCCGACTCGATGACAGCCGCACCCGCAGTTCAGGTGGTTATGGACTGGGTCTGTCGATAGTGCGGCGTATTGCTTATTGGCACGGTGGGCGGGCGATGGTCAGTCGCAGCGAGGCTCTGGGTGGGGCCAAATTCAGTTTGATCTGGCCGCGTCGTCATCACGAATGATGTAAAGCCTTATAATCAAAATTGTATACAAAGCGTTACACAAAGACACTTTTACACTACAGACTGAAAAGCGTCGGCAGATCATTATATGCCCCGCGTATCCCTAGGAGACGTGGTGAGAATGTAGCGAAGTTATTCGCTTTTTTGGGCTCTTTCAGAGCCCTTTTTTTTGCCTGAAATTCAGTGAGTAATTACTTTCGTGCTGCGCTCAACTGACCGGCAGAATGCCCGGTAAGTGGCGGAAACAGGTTTCAAGCGCCTGCTGAAAGAAGTCCTGAAGGTAGGCACTGTCCTGCTGATCTTTCCGCACGGCGGCGTACAGCGTTGGCCATACCCCTTCTTTGCCCAGTGGCCGGGCGGATACCAGCTTCGCGTCGATGTATGGCTGTAATGCCCAGTTTGGCAGGCAGGCAACACCTCGACCGCTGGCGACCAATTGCACCATCATCAGCGTCAGTTCTGTCTGGCGGGTTGCCAGAGGCTCAATCCCGCCGGGAGAGAGAAAGTGTTCGAAGATATCTAATCGGTTACGGCCTACCGGGTAGTGAATCAGAGTCTCGGAACTCAGATCCGTGGGCTGGATGCAGTCCTGCTGGGCCAGCGGGTGCTGGTTGGCGACCGCCAGAACCGACTGATAACGGAAGAGCGGCTGATAGTAAATTTCGTTATGTGGACCAGGGTCAGAGGTCACGACCAGATCAATGTCGCCACGAATCAGAGCCGGAATGGGCTCAAAATGAAAACTGGTACTCAGATCAATCTCAACTTCAGGCCAATGGTCACGAAAGCTGTTGATAGCGGGCATCAGCCAGTCAAAACAGCTGTGGCATTCAATCACCATATGCAGACGACCACTGTGTCCACCCGCCATTTTCTGCAGGTTGCGTTCAGACTGACGCAGCAGCGGCAGCACATCATCCGCCAATTGCAGCAATTCCAGTCCGGCGCGGGTAAAACGCAACGGTTTGGTTTTACGCAGAAACAACGACACACCAAGACGCTCTTCCAGATCTTTTAACTGATGGGAGAGTGCTGACTGGGTCAGGTGCATGCGTCTGGCGGCTTCCACCAGGGTGCCGCCGTCACGCAGAGCGGCGAGGGTGCGCAGATGTTTGATATCGAGCATGAAAGAAATTCATAAATATTGAATTCTGAATGTTAGCTTTTCATGAGCTTTGTTGAAAGCGCTGAATGATGCGATTCTGATCGTCCATCAATTGCGCCAATTGCTCACATTCGCTGTTCATACTGCCGGCCAGCTGTTCTGCTTCCTGGGCCAGGCTTTCCAGCTGTGTCAGGTGGTCGCGGATCTGGTCGGCTGCCTGATTCTGTTCTGAGGCCGAACGTGAGTTGGCGTTGGTCATCGCCTGAATCTCGCTGAGCTCATGGCGGATCGTAGAGAACACGCCGTTGACCTGTCGTGCCCGTTCCAGCGTTTGTTCTGTTGAGTGTTGCCCTTTATTCATCGCTTCGACCGCGTGACCGCTGTGCTGATTCAGGCCGGTCACAATCAGCTGAATTTCAGCTGCTGATTCCTGGGTACGCTGAGCCAGATTACGAACTTCATCGGCGACGACGGCAAATCCGCGTCCCTGTTCACCGGCTCTGGCGGCCTCGATTGCGGCATTCAGTGCCAGCAGATTGGTCTGTTCGGCAATGTCGCTGATGGCCTGCAGGAAACGGTCAACCCCCTGGGTTTCGCTGGCCAGGCGGCTGATGGCTTCGGCGGTGCCTTTCAGCTCATCCTGCAGGGATTCCGTCTGGGTCATCATTACCTTGATGTCGTTCTCGCCGGAGGTGGCATTGCTGACGGCTTGCTGGCTGGCCTGCTGTGATTGTTGATTGTTTTCGTTGAGCTGCAATGCGGTGTGCTGAATCGCGGTGCTGACCTGTTCCACTTGCTGGGTGTAGCTGTGCTGGCGACGTACACGCTCCAGCGTATTTTGTGACAGGTTCAGGGTGTTGCTGGTGGCGCTCACCAGCGAGCTGGTGTTGTCGGCGATACGCACCAACACCGTTTGCAGGCGACGGCGCATCGCATGCTGAGCAAAGGCCAGTTGTCCGTGGGCATCATCACGTCCGGTGTAAATCCAGGCCATCAGACGGTTATTAATCACATCCTGACCGTAGCGGATAAACGCTGCTTCCTGCTGATATTGGCGGAAAACACTGAAGGCCGCACTGAGTCCGATGACACCCTGCAGTAGCAGGTTGTCGGAGCCGTAAAGTGAGGCGCCGACCGCGATCAGCCAGGGCAGTGCCGTCGGCAGCATTGGCCGCAAATGGCTCCAGCGTTGCAGCGGGTTCTTGCCGCTGTTAAGTAATTGATAGGCTTTTTCCGCACGCTGAATCTGATCGCGGCTGGGTGCAATGCGCACGGATTCATAACCGACAATCTGATCGCGTTCGTACAACGGTGTAACGTAAGCATCGACCCAGTAATGATCGCCGTTTTTTGTGCGGTTTTTTACGATTCCCATCCAGTGCTGGCCCGCCTTTACGGTGTTCCACAAATCGGCAAACGCAGCGGTAGGCATGTCGGGGTGGCGCACCAGATTGTGCGGACTGCCGTTCAGTTCTTCTTTGCTGAAGCCACTGATGCGGATGAAATGATCATTGCAGTGCGTGATCACTCCTTTGAGATTGGTGGAAGACACCAGATGACCGTCGGCGGACAACATGACTTCGCGCTGAGTAACAGGTTGGTTATTACGCATTTTATTATCAAGGCAGCTTCATTATTCAAATAACTATAGTTCAGCGACTGTTTTTTGCCGTATTTAGCGGCATTTCCATTCGGGCCTTGGTCATCTTCGTTTCAGTCAGTAAACTCGCGCAAAAAATAATGAGGATAACATTCTATGCCACGTTGTTTGCTGAGCTTTGATCAGGGAACTACCAGTAGCCGCGCTATTCTTTTTTCTACCGAAGGCCAGATTCTGGCAACCGGCCAGCGCGAGTTTACCCAACATTTTCCTAAGCCCGGCTGGGTTGAACATGATCCGGAAGAAATTTGGCAGAGTACGCTCGCCAGTACGCGTGAAGCGTTAGCCGCTTCGGGTTGTGCGCTCAGCGACATTGCGGCTGCGGGTATCACTAATCAGCGTGAGACGACCATTGTCTGGGAGCGGGCCAGCGGTAAGCCGGTGTATAACGCCATTGTCTGGCAGGATCGCCGCACCGCCGATGTCTGTCAGCAGCTCAAAGCCGATGCCGAGCTGGAACCCCGTATTGCCGCTAAAACCGGCCTGCTGCTGGATCCGTATTTCTCGGCGACCAAACTGGCGTGGATTCTGGATAACGTCGATGGCGCGCGTGAGCGGGCAGAGCGCGGCGAGCTGGCGTTTGGTACGGTCGACACCTTTCTGCTCTGGCGTCTGACCGGCGGCAAGGTGCATGCCACCGATGCCAGCAATGCCTCGCGTACACTGCTGTTTAACATTCATAGCCAGCAGTGGGACGAAGAGCTGCTGCAGTTATTCCGCATTCCTGCCGCACTGCTGCCGGAAGTGAAGGATAGCGCTGCGGATTATGGCCGCGTCGACAGCAGCCTGTTCGGTGCCGAAATTGCCATCGGCGGTGTTGCCGGAGATCAGCAGGCAGCGTTGGTCGGACAGGCCTGTTTCCGTCCGGGTATGGCGAAGAGCACCTACGGCACCGGCTGTTTTATGGTGATGAACACCGGAAACGAGGCGCTGAAATCAACTCACCGTCTGCTGACCACGGTGGCTTACCGTATTAATGGCGAAACGACGTACGCACTGGAAGGTTCGATCTTTATGGCAGGGGCCACAATTCAGTGGATCCGCGATGGTCTGAATCTGATTTCCAGCGCCTGTGAAACGCAATCACTGGCGGAAGCGACAGGCTACGAAAATCCGGTGTATATGGTGCCGGCGTTTACCGGTCTGGGCGCTCCCTACTGGGACCCACAGGCACGTGGCGCCATTATGGGCCTGACCCGCGACACCGGCATTAAAGAGATCGTTACCGCAGGTTTGCAGGCGGTGTGTTATCAGACCCGTGATCTGCTCGAAGCGATGGCTCTGGATGGCGTTGAGCCGGCGCAATTACGCGTTGATGGCGGCATGGTGGTCAATGGCTGGCTGGTTCAGTTTCTGGCCGATGTGCTGGGGATTCCGATTGCGTGTCCGAAAGTGACGGAAACCACCGCACTGGGAGCGGCATTTTTAGCCGGATTGCAGGTTGGGGTGTATCAGAGTCTGGATGATGTTGAAGCATTTTGGGTGCATGATCGTGCGTATCAACCCAAGCTGGAAGAAAGTCAGCGTCAACATTTATACGAAGGCTGGCTCAACGCCGTGCAGCGGGTACGTTGCGGCAGCTGATCTCAGGGCCTGAGAGGGGGTTGGCGAATGTCAGGTACGCCAGCTCCGATTACGAATTTTACGTGAATTGACATAGCCGACGGAAAAATAGTCTCTATAATCGTGCGCTTTGTTCTCAGAGCACAGGATGCCGCCATGAGACAGCAACAACGGGACATTCTTCGCCGCCATGGGCTGGCCAGCAGTGGAGCATTGCTGTTCACACTGCTCTTCCTGGCGGGTTTTAAGCTGCAGGGCAATCCTGCCGATGCGCTGTTGCTGTATTCTGTTATGGGTGTTTACTGGGTTGGGCAGGCGGCTCTGTTGTACTGGGTTGGTTCTGGCCGCAGCCTGAATTATCACGATCCGGGCCTGACCACTTTCTTCATGGTCTGGGCCATCTCTTTTGTCTCCATCATTCTTTATCTTTGCAGCGAAAACCGCAGTGTGATGATGCTGGGCTATCTGGCCGTCATGCCGTATGGGGTTTTCCGCCTCACCTGGCGTGGTTTTCTCGGGGTGGCATTGTTCACCATGGCGTCTTACACGCTGGTGATGCTGCTGTTGCATCACCAGAATGCCGGTCACTGGCTGGCCGGTCAGGAAGCTTTACTCGGCGCCGCATTTTTTATCAGTTTGCTGGCGTACAGCTTTCTTGGTCGGGAGGTGGCGTTGCTGCGCGAAGCTTACCGCCATAAAAACCGCGAATTACGCCGTGCCATGGTACGTATTGAAGAGCTGGCCATTACCGACGAGCTGACCGGCTTATACAATCGCCGCTATTTATTGCGCACGCTGGAAAAACAGCGGGCGTTAGCCAATCGCGAAGGTCTGCCGTTTGTACTGGCTTTTGTCGATATTGATCACTTTAAACAGATTAACGATCAGCATGGTCACCGTATTGGCGATCAGGTGCTGGTGGAGCTGGCGCAGTTACTGCGCCTATCGGTACGCGAGGTTGATCTGGCCGCGCGTTATGGCGGTGAAGAGTTTGTACTGCTGCTCAGTGGTATGACGCTGGCTACCGCGGAAAATGCCCTGAACCGTATCCGTATTGCGGTGATGGAAGAACACTTTTCTGAGTCTTCGTTGCCGCTGACAGTCTCTGTCGGGGTTGCGCAATATCACGCCGGTGAAGAGGGCGATGAGTTGCTGAACCGCGCCGACCGGCTGTTGTATGAAGCGAAGCGTGCAGGGCGCAACCGGGTACGGACGGAAACCGTGGAGCAGCAGTCGCTGCACTCTTTCTGACGGCCAAAAAATTGCCCCGTCATGCCTCAGAGGCAGCGGGGCATTTTGCAGCACTGTGCGGATGTGCCGGACATCCGTCTGTATGACTCAGTCTTCCTGACAGAGCAGGAATTCCAGCAAAGCCTTTTGCGCATGCAAGCGGTTTTCTGCTTCATCCCACACCACGGAACGTGGGTCATCCAGTAAGTCTTCACTTACTTCCTCGCCCCTGTGTGCTGGCAGACAGTGCATAAAGAGTACGTCTTTGTCGGCCAGATCCAGTAATTCACGCGACACCTGGTAGTCACGGAATTTACGCAGACGTTGTTCCTGCTCATCTTCCTGGCCCATTGAAGCCCAGACATCGGTCGCCACCAGATCGACGCCGCGTACCGCTTCTTTCGGATCGCGCATCAGGGTGACGCGGTCTCCGGCTTCATCGACCAGGAACTGCGACGGTTCAAAACCTTCCGGGGTGGCAATGTTCAGTTTGAAATCAAACTGCTGGGCGGCATTGATATACGAGTGACACATGTTGTTGCCATCGCCGATCCAGGCGACGGTTTTACCCTGAATCGAACCGCGGTGTTCCACGTAGGTCTGGATATCAGCCAGCAGCTGGCACGGATGAAAATCATCGGTCAGTGCGTTGATGACCGGCACTTCGGAGAACGCGGCAAAGCGCTCGACCGTTTCGTGTTCAAAGGTACGGATCATAACGATATCGACCATGCGTGACAGTACACGGGCACTGTCTTCCACCGGTTCGCCACGGCCCAGCTGGGTATCACGCGGCGACAGGAAGATGGCATGGCCACCCAGTTGTGCCATACCGGCCTCAAACGAAACGCGGGTGCGGGTGGAGGATTTTTCAAAAATCATCCCCAGCACGCGGTTACGCAGTGGCTCGTAGAGTTCTCCGCGTTTGTGCATCTGCTTCAGCTCGATGGCGCGCTGGATAAGCCAGTTCAGCTCTTCCGGAGAATGGTCTAACAGGGTTAAAAAATGTCTCACGTTAGTTCCTTATTCAAACTCAACCGAGCGCCTCGATCAGGGCAGATACGGTTTCGATGATCTGGTCAGCTTCGCTCTGTGACAGATTCAGCGGTGGCAGCAGACGCACCACATTGCCGGAAGTCACGTTCAGCAGCAGACCCTGTTCCAGAGCAGTGGCCATCAGTGACGGGCAGTCCTGGTTCAGCACCAGACCAATCATCAGGCCGTGGCCACGGATTTCGAGCAGACGCTCGCTGTTGTTTAGGCGCGCACGGAAACCGTCACGCAGGTAATCGCCCATGGTGCGGGCGTGATCACACAGATTCTCTTGTTCAATGGTCTCAACGACCGCCAGTGCCGCCGCACAGGCCAGCGGGTTACCGCCATAGGTTGAGCCATGATTGCCTGGCTGCAGTATCTGAGCCGCTTTGCCCTGCGCCAGACAGGCCCCAATCGGTACACCGTTACCCAGACCTTTGGCGGTGGTGACGACATCCGGGCGGAAACCAAAGTGCTGGTAGCAGAAATAGGTGCCGGTCCGGCCGTTACCGGTTTGTACTTCGTCGAGCATCATCAGCAGCTGGTGTTCATCGCACAGAGCACGTACGCCGGTCAGATAGTCTGCGCTGGCGGTAGCCAGGCCACCTTCGCCCTGTACCGGTTCGAGCATTACAGCAACCACATTCGGGTTGGCTTTGAGAACCGCTTTAATCGCGTCCAGATCCTGATACGGCACCCGGATAAAACCATTGAGCAGCGGGCCAAAGCCTTCCTGCACCTTGGTATTTCCGGTGGCGGTCAGAGTGGCCATGGTGCGGCCATGGAACGCTTTGGTCATGACGATGATAACCGGCTCATGGATGCCGCGGTCGTGACCGTATTTACGCGCAATTTTAATCGCCGCTTCGTTGGCTTCGGCACCCGAGTTAGAGAAAAACACGTTTTCCATACCGGAGACACGCACCAGCGCTTCAGCCAGCGCCTGCTGCTTGCCGATGCCATACAGGTTTGAGGTGTGAATCAGCTTATCAGCCTGCTCACAGATAGCCGCCGTGACCGCCGGGTGGGCATGGCCCAGGCCGCATACGGCAATACCACTGAGCGCATCCAGATAGCGTCGGCCCTGAGTATCAATAACCCAGCTGCCTTGTCCACTTTCAAACGTCACGGGTAACCGCCCGTAGGTATTCATGATGGCTTGCATATCACTCAAATCCTCTGAAACGCAAAAAGGCAGCCTTGGCTGCCCCGGAAGGGTCAGCATCATACGAAAGGGCCGTAACTTTGTAAATGTTGCCCGATTGACAGGCGAATCCCCACTCGGGCTGAGCATTTCGGTTAATGTTGCACGGCGTTGTGATCATTGTCAGTGGCGGGTCGGCTGAGTAGTGTGGACGCTTATATAAAGATAAAGGCCACACCATGGAACAGTATCTGCAAAGCACCCGTTATTTTGATGCAACCAATCCGCAGGTTGTGGCACAGGCGCACGCGCTGGCTGGTGATGCCACCGATCCGCTGGAAATTGCCCGCCGGTTGTATCTCGGAGTGCGCGATGGTGTGCGCTACAACCCTTATACCTTCAGTGATGATCCGCTAAGTTTCAGCGGCAGTCATTGTCTGGCTGCTGGCCAGTCGTACTGTATTCCCAAGGCGGTGTTGCTTGGCACTATGGCACGGGCGCTGGGAATTCCTTCCCGGCTGGGGCTGGCCGATGTGCGTAATCATCTGTCATCGCCGCAGCTGCTGGCGTTTCTGCGCTCGGATGTATTCGTTATGCATGGCTATATTGAGCTGTGGCTGAATGAGCGTTGGGTAAAAGCGACACCGGCCTTCAATAAAGCATTATGTGAGCGTATGGGCGTGGCGGTGCTTGAGTTTGATGGTGAGCAGGATTCGGTGTTTCAGCCGTTTGATGAACAGGGCCGGGCACATATGGAATATCTGAAGGATCATGGCACCTTTGCTGATGTGCCCGTCGATTTTATTGTGGCTCAGGTTGCCGAAGCCTATCCGCATCTGGTGAAAACCGCCGATTTTGCCGAGCGCTCACTGGAAGGAGATATTGCAGCGCCAATGAGCTGAACCGGTCAGAAACTCTGATCGTCGCCACAAAAATTCTTTGCTGGCTGCCTGTTATCACAGTTCGCAGAATGCAGCTATTTGCGGAGAATACTATGCATAAGCGGAATGCTGGTTGGTCGTGGCTGTATATTACAGCCGCGCTCTGGGGACTGAGTGGCACTGTATGTGTGGCTGAAGAGCCAGCAGAGGATGCTGAAGAAACGATATCCGCGCCAGCGGATGACGGCGATGAATCATACCGCCGTGAGATTCAGCAGGAATGTGAATCTCAGGCGACGTCGATGGAGCTGGAAGGGTCCGACCGGGCCGATTACGTGCGTTTATGTCTGCAGCAATACGGACTGTAACGCTTGAATCAGCCGCGTCCGCGGGTACGGGTGCGGTTAGCGCGGGCGTTTTTCTCGATAAAAATCATGATCTTGGCGGCCACGTCAATACCGGTTGCTTCCTCAATGCCCTGAATACCGGGAGATGAGTTCACTTCCATCACCACCGGGCCGTGGTTGGAGCGCAGGATATCCACACCGGCCACGTTCAGGCCCATGGTGCGTGCGGCGCGTACCGCGGTGGCACGTTCTTCCGGCGTAATACGGATTAACGAGGCGCTGCCACCACGGTGCAGGTTAGAGCGGAATTCGCCTTCCTGCGCCTGACGCTTCATGGCGGCCACGACTTTATCACCCACCACAAAACAGCGGATATCGGCACCGCCGGCTTCCTTAATGTATTCCTGCACCATGATGTTGGCTTTCAGACCCATAAACGCTTCGATCACGCTTTCGGCCGCTTTACGGGTTTCGGCCAGTACCACACCGATCCCCTGAGTGCCTTCCAGCAGTTTAATCACCAGTGGAGCGCCGCCGACCATGCGGATCAGATCGGGAATATCGTCCGGGCTGTGGGCAAAGCCGGTAACCGGCAGACCAATGCCTTTGCGCGCCATTAGCTGCATCGAGCGCAGCTTGTCGCGCGAGCGGCTGATGGCCACCGATTCGTTCAGGGGATACACCCCCATCATTTCGAACTGGCGCAGTACGGCGGTGCCATAGAATGTAATCGACGCACCAATGCGTGGAATAACGGCGTCAAAATCGTCCAGTTCGTGGCCCTGATAATGAATACTGGAATCCAGACTGTTGATGTTCATGTAACAGTGCAGGGTATCCAATACGCTGACTTCATGACCACGCGCTGTGCCAGCTTCCACCAGACGGCGGGTGGAATACAGATTGGCGTCGCGGGACAGAATGGCAATCTTCATAGGGAGTCAATTCCTGGATACTGGCGTTCGACATCGACCAGAAAACGCCCACTGATGGCCCGGCGGCCGATCAGCATGGGGTATTTCATGCTGCCGCGGTGGCTGAGGCTGAGTTCGATGGTCCAGGTTTTCCCGGCAGCGAAAAGCTGAGTTTTAATAATGTAGCGATGGCTGCGCTGGCCATTGGAGCTGGCAATGACCCGACGATCGATCACTTCAGCTTCGCAGATCTGATCCAGGGCCGCCGTGTCATTATCGAATAACACATGAAAGCGGACCCAGGATTTTCCGTCTCGTTTAAAGGGCTCAATGCGTTCAGCGTGTAAACTGCTGGTACAGGCCCCGGTGTCGACTTTGGCCAGGCACTGGATGCCAAAGTCGGGGAGAGATACTTGTTCTATATAGCCGAGAACGGGCTTAATCATCGCTATCAATGCTGTCCGAGCCACCCTCTGCAACGGCAGCAGAAGAGGCGGTGAAGTAGATTTGTTTACGGCGTAAGGCGTTGAGATAAATGGCCCAGGTTTTTTCAACATCTGAGGCTGGTTTTTCGTGGCCATGGCAGGTTGCGACAAAGCGTTCTTCTTCGTCGTTCTGCGGCGCACGGTTACCCTCGTGCAGGGCTTTCATCGCCACACCTTTGGTTTCCAGAATCTGCGCCTGAGTACGGGTGAAATCCCCGGAGCGCTGGAAACCACGTGGAAAATTGCGGTCGTCAAAGAACTTTTTGTCGCAGTCAAAACTCTTCACTTGGCTATTGTCCATTCTGCACCTACTATCCCGATGAGGTAATTTTGGGCGGAGTATGGTCAGGCATGATTCGCCGGTAAAACAAAAAAAACTTATCGTAACGAAAATTTTATTTGGTTGATATGGATACAGAACTGCTTAAAACCTTTATGGAAGTTTCACGCACCCGACACTTCGGCCGGGCGGCGGAAAACCTGTATCTGACGCAGTCTGCCGTCAGTTTCCGGGTGCGCCAGCTGGAAGGACTTCTGGGGGTTGAACTGTTCTCCCGTCAGCGTAACAACATTCAATTGACACCGGCCGGTGAGAAACTCATGCCATTGGCTGAGAGCAGTGTTTTGCTCGAGCAGCGCATTCGTCAGGAAGTGGCGATGGCCGATGGCAAAAGCCAGCAGATGTCGCTGGGGGCAACCCCGAATCTCTGGGATGCTTTTCTGCAGGAACAGTTGCGCCTGTTTATGAGCAGCTCTCCGGGGATTGCGTTAAATGCGATGGCGCATTCAAGTGGTAACCTGGTGCGACAGATTATTGAGCGTACGCTCGACCTGGCCTTTGTATTTGATGCGCCCAAGGTTGATGAGCTGACTACTATCGAAGTGATGAATATCCCGCTGTATCTGGTTTCCGGCGAACCCTGTGACAGTTGGCAGGAAGCTTTGGCCCAGGACTATGTGCTGGTGGATTGGGGGACATCATTTCAGATCCAGCATGCGCAGGAATTCAAAGGTGCCAAACCGCCGGTATTGCAGACCAATACCGGGCGGATTGCACTGGATTGTATTCTTAGTAATGGCGGCTCGGCGTATTTACCGTCCAGCCTGATTCAGCCTTACCTCGACAGTGGGCAGATGCATGTGGTGCCGGATGCGCCGGTGATCAATCGCACCGTTTATGCCAGCTTTCATGCCAGCAGTGGTCGCGAAGAGCTGATTAATAAAGTGATCGAGCAAATTGCTACCAATGTCACGGCTGCTTCTGCATTGGCAGCTCCGCAGGGAGAATCCAAATGACGATTCATTGTCAGGCCTGGGCGATGGCTCAGACGGGTGGGGCGGATGTTCTGCACAAGGTACCGATTGAACTGCCGCAGCCCGGAGCCGGGCAGGTGCTGATTCGCGTTGCTGCCGCAGGCTTTAACCCGGTAGATACCAAGATTCGGGCAGGCTTGGCGGCGATTGCCCCTGAATCCGGCGTGCTGGGCTGTGATGTCAGCGGTTATATAGAAGCAGTAGGCGAAGGCGTCAGTGCATTTTCTCCGGGCGATGCTGTTTATGGCTGCGCCGGCGGGGTTAAGGGGCATTATGGTGCGCTGGCAGAATATATGATTGCCGATGCGGCTTTGTTGGCGCCCGCACCGGTTGGTATGCCGCTGGAAGAATGTGCTGCTCTGCCAGTAGCCGCCATCACTGCTTATGCCGCATTAGAACGTCTGCAGTTACAGGCCGGGGAGCGTTTGTTTGTGGTGGGGGCTTCCGGTGCGGTCGGTCTGATGATGACGCAGATCGCGCGCCAACAGGGATTGCTGATCGAGGGTTCTGCCGGTAATAAGGATCGTATCCGGCAGGTTGAAGCCTATGGCGGTCGTGGTTGGCTGCACAGCGAGTGCGCGCAATTGGTTGCTCAGGGTGAGCGTTTCAATAAAGTACTGGATACTTTTGGCGGAGCCGGGCTGCAAACCGCGCTTGAGTTGGCAGCGCCTTACGCCCAGGTGGCGACGATTAACGCCCGTAACCAGTATGATTTATCACAGGCTCACGCTAAGGCACTGACCTTGCACGCCATCTTTATTCTGTTGCCGTTACTCCGACAGGAGAATATGGCCGCTCATGGGGACTGTCTGCGTACGTTAACCGCCGGTATTGAGGCGGGCGAACTTAAGGGATTGCCGCTGCAGCGTTATGGCATGTCGGATGTGGCTGCGCTTCATTCGCGCTATGAAAGCGGAACGCTGACGAATAAGGCGATCATGCTGCCCGATTTTTGAGCAGCACGCCGTTAGTAACAGAAGATAGCGCGGATCAGTCGATCCCCAGCCATTTATGCGTTTGCAGGCTCAGCTTCCATTGCGGGTGGGCAAGACAATATTCGACGGTCTTGCGCATATTGCTGGTTGATAAGCCTTCTTTCGCCCCTTCATTCTTATCCGTTGCCAGAATCATGGCCTGATAGTCGGCCATCGGCTGCAGATAAAAATGCCGTGCATTAAAAGAAGCAAAGCGTTCCGGCATGGCTTTGCTCTGCGGATAGACCAGCTTCAGCTCATCACACTCGGTAAGCACAATCCCGGCATCGGCTTTGGGACTCAGGCAAAGCCAGTCGATACCCGCAGGTGCAGGCAGGGTACCGTTGGTTTCAACGCCGATTTCAAAACCCGCTTCGTGCAGTGCTTCTGTTAAAGGTACGTCGAGTTGCAGTAAAGGCTCACCGCCGGTGCAGACCACATAGGGAACTCCCTGAGCGGGGTCTGGCCACAGGCTGCTGATCAGGCTGACCAGTTCCGCTGCACTGTAGATTCCGCCATTGTCACCATCGGTGCCGATAAAATCGGTATCGCAGAAATCACACACGGCGTCAGCACGGGAATCTTCGCGCCCGTTCCACAGATTGCATTTACTGAAGCGACAAAACACAGAAGGGCGTCCGGCCTGTGCGCCTTCGCCCTGCAGTGTGTAAAAAACTTCCTTAACGCGGTAGCGGTCGGCGGCCATCAGCTGTTCTCGTAAGCCAGTGGGTCGGTGGCATGGTTATGGGCAAAGGCCTCCAGGCGTTCAACGCAGGAGCCGCACTTGCCGCAGGCTTTCTCACGACCGTTGTAGCAGGTCCAGGACTTACCATAATCCAGCCCCATCTTCAGACCGTCGGCGAGGATCTCTGTTTTGTCGCTGTTCAGGTAAGGCGTAACAATATCAACCGGCTCGTAGTTGGCCAGCTTGGCGACTTTATTCATAGCGTGAACAAAGTCCGGACGGCAATCCGGGTAAATTGCGTGATCACCGGAATGCGCGCCATAAAATACTTTGCTGGCCCCAATATCCACGGCATAGCCAATAGCCAGTGACAGCAGAATCATATTGCGGTTCGGCACCACGGTGGATTTCATATTGGCCGCTTCATAGTGGCCTTCCGGGATTTCGATGTCAGACGTCAGAGAGGAACTCTGCAGCAGCTGATTGATAGCGGTGATATCAATGATACGGTGATTGATACCCAGCTCTTCACACACGCGGGTGGCAAAGGCGATTTCCTTGCGGTGCTTCTGGCCATAATCAAAGGTCAGAGCATAGAGCTCGTATCCTTCTGTCTTAGCTTTATTAAGAATGGTAAAGGAATCCATCCCGCCGGAATAAATAACAACGGCTTTCTCGGCCATGACTAACCTCTTTCTTAAAAAGATACTGGAACAGATAAACAGTCCGAACCAGGGAGCCGGGTGGCTCCGGGAATTAAGGCGGCAAGTATACGTGCTTTATATAGAAGGGGGAAAAGGGAGGCTGAAAATGCTCCTGTAAATTTTTTTCAGAAACCTGTTGACCGCTGGCAGGATCTCTCTATAATGCGCCCCTCTTGACACGCTACGGCGTGTCGGGAAGATTGAAAAAGCTTTGCTTTTCAATGACTTACAAGATTCTAGCGAATCGCAAGTTGCTGGAAAGTTCTCGAAAAAGGTATTGATTTCGGTCGGTAAAAGCGTAGAATGCGCCACCTGCTTTGAGAGTGGCTCGAAAGGGTTATCTGAAGCTAAGTTAAGTGGTTGATTTTAAAAGAAATTTTGAAAATTAACGCTTGACACAATCTGAAGGTGCTGTAAAGTGCGCCGCCTGAGTTGAGAAGCGAAAGCGAAATGATTCAGGCAGTTAAGCGGTTGAAAAGATTCAAACAAATCGCTTGACATAAAGAGCTGCTTATATAGAATACGCAGCCCGCTTTGAGAGAAACGAAGCGATGTTCTTTAAAAATTCAAGCATTAAGTAATTCGTGTGGGTGCTTAC
>NZ_JAOANI010000020.1:18640-117815 GCF_025318105.1 Thalassolituus pacificus | reverse complement strand
CTGTCCATCATCGGTATCAAAGAGACCATCAAGACGACCTGTACCGGTGTTGAGATGTTCCGTAAGATTCTGGACGAAGGCCGTGCTGGTGAGAACGTAGGTGTTCTGCTGCGTGGTACCAAGCGTGACGAAGTTGAGCGTGGTCAGGTACTGGCTAAGCCAGGCACTATTACTCCGCACACCAAGTTTGAATCTGAAGTTTACGTACTGGGTAAAGATGAAGGTGGTCGTCACACGCCATTCTTCAAAGGTTACCGTCCACAGTTCTACTTCCGTACCACTGACGTGACTGGCGCTTGTGAGCTGCCAGAAGGCGTTGAGATGGTAATGCCAGGTGACAACGTTAAGCTGACCGTTACTCTGATCGCGCCGATCGCGATGGATGAAGGTCTGCGTTTTGCGATCCGTGAAGGCGGTCGTACTGTTGGCGCTGGCGTTGTAGCTAAGATCATCGAATAATCTGAGCTCTGTCTGCAGGCCCTTGGGTCTGCTCTGAAAAAGCCCGCTTTCAGCGGGCTTTTTTGTCGGTAATGTTCCGCTGCGGCAGTTGATTGTCCGCTCCGGAAGTTGCTTGCTATTCCGTGGTTGACACTTTTTGTACAGCCGCATACAATTCGCGTCCCCTTAATCCGGGGAAAAGTGAGCTCTTGCACATAAACTTGGAGTTTGGTAATGCAAAACCAACGAATCCGTATCCGTTTGAAGGCATTTGACCATCGACTGATCGATACATCGACTCAGGAAATTGTTGATACTGCCAAACGTACGGGCGCTCAGGTACGTGGTCCTATCCCACTGCCTACTCGTAAAGAGCGTTTTACCGTTCTGATCTCCCCGCACGTTAATAAAGACGCGCGTGATCAGTACGAAATCCGTACACACAAGCGCATGCTCGACATTGTTGAGCCGACTGAAAAAACAGTTGATGCGCTGATGAAACTGGATCTGGCTGCCGGCGTGGAAGTTCAGATCAGCTTGGGTTAATCCGGCTGGGTTTAACCATACACAGTGCTCTGTGTAACGCCCTGATCCATCCCGGATACAGAGGCGGCCATAGTGGGTTAAAGCCCCGTACACGAGAGGTAATTAGAAAATGGCAATTGGTATTGTCGGTAAGAAAGCGGGCATGACTCGTATCTTTACCGAAGAAGGTCAATCTGTTGCTGTTACTGTAGTTCACGTAACACCTAACCGTGTTGCGCAAGTGAAAACCGTTGATACTGACGGCTACAGTGCTCTGCAGGTTACATTTGGTGAGAAGAAAGCTTCTCGCACTACAAAAGCTGAGGCAGGCCACTTTGCGAAAGCAAACGTACAGGCAGGTCGCGGCGTAATGGAATTCCGCACCGAAGAAGCTCTTGCCAATGGCGATGAGCTGACCGTTGCGCAATTCGAAGCTGGTCAGAAAGTTGACGTGACTGGTTCATCTAAAGGTAAAGGCTTCCAGGGTGGCGTTAAGCGCTGGAATTTCCGTACTCAGGATGCTACCCACGGTAACTCCCTGTCCCATCGTGCTCCTGGTTCTATCGGTCAGTGTCAGACTCCTGGTCGTGTGTGGAAGGGCAAGAAGATGGCAGGTCACATGGGTGCTGAACAGGTTACTACTCAGAACCTGGAAGTCGTTCGTGTGGACGCAGAAAACAATCTGCTGCTGATCAAAGGTGCTGTGCCAGGTGCTACTGGTTCCGATGTGATTGTTAAACCAGCTGTTAAGGCTAAGGGGTAAGCAATGGAACTGAAAACTAACACTGGTACCGCTGTAGCTGTTTCTGAAGCTGCATTTGGTCGTGAATTTAATGAAGCTCTGGTTCACCAGATCGTTACCGCCTATATGGCCGGTGGCCGTCAGGGTACCAAAGCACAGAAGTCTCGTTCTGAAGTCAGTGGTGGCGGTGCTAAGCCATGGCGTCAGAAGGGTACTGGTCGTGCCCGTGCGGGTACTTCTAACAGCCCGATCTGGCGTTCAGGTGGTGTTACATTTGCTGCTAAGCCACGTAACTACGAGCAGAAAGTTAACAAGAAAATGTATCGCGCGGCGATGCAGTCAATCTTGTCTGAGCTGGTTCGTCAGGACCGTCTGATTGTTGCTGATTCTTTCTCTGTGGAATCCCACAAGACCAAAGAATTTGTTGCCAAGCTGAAAGGCATGGAACTGAGCAATGTCCTGATCGTTGCCGATGAGATCGACGAGAAGCTGTATCTGGCTGCCCGTAATGTTCCTCATGTTGGTATTACCGAAGCTTCAGCTATCGATCCTGTAAGCCTGATCGCTTTTGAAAAGGTACTGGTGACTGTGCCCGCCCTGAAGAAACTCGAGGAGGCATACGCATGAACCGTGAACGTATCTATAAGGTACTGGTAGCTCCGCATATTTCCGAGAAAGCAACCCTGGTTGCTGAGAAACACGGCCAATATGTATTCCGTGTTGCTCCGGATGCCACCAAGCCTGAAATCAAAAAGGCTGTTGAAGCTTTGTTCGAAGTGAAAGTTGACTCCGTACAAACTGTCAACATCAAAGGTAAAACCAAGCGTACTGCTCGCGGTGTAGGCAAACGTAACAATGTGCGTAAAGCATATGTTCGCCTGGCTGCTGGTCAGGACATCGACTTCGCAGACGCGGAATAAGGGGTTTAAGTCATGGCATTGGTGAAAACTAAACCGACTTCTCCTGGCCGTCGCCATCTGGTGAAAGTCGTCAACAATGAACTGCATAAAGGCAAGCCTTTCGCAGCTCTGGTTGAGAAGAAGTCAAAAAGTGGTGGTCGTAATAATAACGGTCGCATTACTACCCGTCACATTGGTGGTGGCCACAAGCAGCATTATCGCTTGGTCGACTTCAAGCGTGACAAGGACGGTGTTCCAGCAGTTGTTGAACGTCTGGAATACGATCCAAACCGCAGCGCAAACATCGCACTGCTGAAATATGCCGATGGCGAACGTCGCTACATCCTGGCCCCTAAAGGTCTGAATGCTGGTGATGCGATTGTGTCTGGTGAAGATGCACCAATCAAAGTAGGTAGCGCGATGTCTCTGCGCAACGTACCGGTTGGTAGCGTAATTCACAACGTAGAACTGAAGCCTGGTAAAGGCGGTCAGATCGCACGTTCTGCAGGTACTTCTGCTCAGCTGGTAGCGCGTGAAGGTGCTTACTGCACTCTGCGTCTGCGCTCTGGTGAGATGCGTAAGGTCCTGTCTGATTGTCGTGCCACGATCGGTGAAGTTGGCAACAATGAGCACGCTCTGCGTGAACTGGGTAAGGCTGGTGCTTCGCGCTGGCGCGGTGTTCGTCCTACCGTTCGCGGTGTGGTAATGAACCCTGTTGATCACCCACACGGTGGTGGTGAAGGTCGTACCTCTGGTGGTCGTCATCCTGTTACTCCATGGGGCGTTCCAACCAAGGGTTACAAGACTCGTAAGAATAAGCGTACCGATAAACTCATCGTACGTCGTCGTTCTGCGAAATAATTAGAGAGGATAGAACTGTGCCACGTTCATTGAAAAAAGGTCCATTTATTGACCATCACTTGATGAAGAAGGTAGAGGCCGCTCTTGAGAAGAACGACAAACGTCCGATCAAGACTTGGTCTCGCCGCTCCACAATCTTTCCAGATTTCGTGGGGCTGACAATCGCTGTTCATAACGGCAAACAACACATGCCAGTTTTCGTAACTGAAGACATGGTAGGTCATAAACTCGGCGAATTCGCGCTGACCCGTACTTACAAGGGTCATGTGGCGGATAAGAAAGCCAAACGATAATAAGGGGTGAAATATGTCTGAAGTAGCCGCTGTATTACGTGGTGCTCGCTTATCTGCACAGAAAGCACGTCTGGTTGCGGATCAGATCCGCGGCAAGAAGATTGATGAAGCTCTGAACATTCTTTCCTTCTCAGGAAAGAAAGGTGCAGACATCATCAAGAAAGTACTGGAATCTGCCATCGCCAACGCTGAGCACAACGACGGTGCCGACGTAGACGAACTCAAGGTTTCTACCGTGTTCGTTGACGAAGGTATGACAATGAAGCGTATTCGCCCACGTGCGAAAGGTCGTGCCGATCGCATCATGAAACGCACTTGTCACATCACTGTGAAAGTTTCAGAAAAATAGGAGTTGGTCAGATGGGTCAGAAAGTTCATCCAACCGGTATCCGTTTAGGTATCACTAAAGATCATAACTCGATCTGGTATGCCGGTAAGGATAAGTACGCCGACAACCTGCTGACTGACATTGCTGTTCGATCTCTGATCGAAAAGCGCCTGGAAAAGGCTTCAGTGAGCAAGGTCGTCATCGAGCGTCCAGCGCAAAACGCCAAAGTAACCATCCACACTGCCCGTCCAGGCATCGTGATTGGTAAAAAAGGTGAAGACGTAGAAGTTCTGCGTAAAGATCTCAGCGATCTGATGGGTATCCCGGTACACATCAATATCGAAGAAGTTCGTAAACCGGATCTGGATGCCAAGCTGGTAGCCCAGAGCGTTGCAAGTCAGCTGGAGCGTCGCGTGATGTTCCGTCGCGCTATGAAGCGTGCTGTACAGAATGCAATGCGTGGTGGTGCCGAAGGTATCAAGATCCAAGTGAGTGGCCGTCTGGGTGGTGCTGAAATCGCTCGTTCCGAGTGGTACCGCGAAGGTCGTGTTCCTCTGCACACATTGCGTGCAGATATCGACTACGCAACGTACGAAGCACACACTACCTATGGTGTAATTGGCGTTAAGGTCTGGATCTTCAAAGGTGAGATCCTCGGTGGTATCCAAGAGGTACGCGACCGCGCTAAGAGCCAGGGCAAAAAGAAAACCGGTCGTTCGTAAGGGGAATTAGTTATGTTGTTACCAAAACGTACAAAGTTCCGTAAAGTTCAGACCGGCCGCAATCGCGGTTTGGCGATCCGTGGCTCTAAAGTGAGCTTCGGTGAGTACGCTCTGAAGGCTACTGGACGTGGTCGTCTGACTTCGCGTCAGATTGAGGCAGCACGTCGTGCGATGACTCGTAAAGTTAAGCGTGGTGGTAAAATCTGGATTCGCGTTTTCCCAGATAAGCCTATTACCGAGAAACCTCTTGAGGTTCGTATGGGTAAAGGTAAGGGTAACGTTGAGTACTGGGTTTGTCAGATCCAACCAGGTCGCGTTCTTTACGAAATCGAAGGCGTACCAGAAGAGCTGGCTCGTGAAGCCTTTGCTCTGGCTGCTGCGAAACTGCCTTTTGAAACCGCATTTGTTAAACGGACGGTGCTGTGATGAAAGCAAGTGAACTGAACAATAAATCAGTGGCTGAGCTGCAATCTCAGCTGGAAGAACTGTTGAGCGATCAATTTAAACTGCGTATGCAGAAAGCGACAGGTCAGCTGGGTCAAACTCATCTGATCGGCCAGACCCGTCGTGATATTGCTCGCGTAAAAACCGTGCTGGCTAGCAAGGCAGGTGAATAATCATGACTGAGAACACAAAAACCGTTCGTACCTTGAGTGGTCGTGTCGTGAGCAACAAGATGGACAAGTCCGTCACTGTTCTGGTTGAACGCTTTGTAAAGCATCCGATCTATAAAAAGTTCGTGAAGCGCTCTACTAAAGTGATGGCCCACGATGAAAATAACGAGTGCCAGATTGGCGATCTCGTTACAGTAAAAGAGTCACGTCCAATGTCTAAAAACAAGACTTGGGCGCTGGTAAATATCGACGAGCGCGCCGCCAAGGTCTAACGACCGGGCGCAGTTAGTTAGGAGCGAGAGGCATGATTCAAACTCAATCAATGCTCGACGTTGCCGACAACAGCGGCGCGAAGCGCGTACAGTGCATCAAAGTACTGGGCGGTTCTCATCGTCGTTATGCCGGCATCGGTGATTTGATTAAAGTATCCGTGAAGGAAGCAATTCCACGCGGTAAAGTGAAAAAAGGTCAGGTAATGAACGCCGTGGTAGTGCGTACCCGTAAAGGTGTACGCCGTCCGGACGGATCTATTATCCGTTTTGATGTAAACTCTGCCGTTCTGCTGAATGCTTCATTGGCGCCAATCGGTACCCGTATCTTTGGCCCTGTGACTCGTGAGCTGCGCTCTGAGCAGTTCATGAAAATCATTTCCCTGGCACCAGAAGTGCTTTAAGGGAGGGGACACGATATGTTAAAGATTCGCAAAAATGACGAAGTAGTTGTTATTGCCGGTAAAGATAAAGGCAAACGTGGCAAAGTGCAGAAAGTTCTGCAGGATGGCCGTGTGCTGGTATCTGGCATTAACGTGGTGAAAAAACACCAGAAACCAAACCCGTACCTGCAGCAACCAGGCGGCATCGTTGAGAAAGAAACCGGTATTCAGGTTTCCAACGTAGCCATCTGGAACCCGAAAACTGAAAAAGCCGACCGCGTTGGTTTTAAAGTTGAAGGCGAAAGCAAGGTACGTATCTTCAAATCCACTGGCGATCAAGTCGACGCCTAATTGGAGTTGGATACTACTATGTCACGTTTACAAGAACTGTATAAAAACGAAGTAGTAACCAAGCTGCAAGAAGAGTTTGGTTACAAAAACATCATGGAAGTGCCGAAAGTCACCAAAATCACCCTGAACATGGGTGTTGGTGAAGCACTGGGCGACAAAAAACTGCTCGACAATGCGGTGGCCGAAATGGAAGCCATCAGCGGTCAGAAAGTTGTTGTCACCAAGGCACGTAAGTCTGTCGCAGCTTTTAAACTGCGTGAAGGCTGGCCAATTGGCTGTAAAGTTACCCTGCGTCGCGATCGCATGTGGGAATTCATGGACCGTCTGATCGACGTGGCTTTGCCACGTGTTCGTGACTTCCGTGGTATCAACCCTAAGTCTTTCGATGGTCGTGGTAACTACAGCATGGGTGTGAAGGAACAGATCATCTTCCCGGAAATTGAATACGATAAAGTAGACAAAGTCCGTGGTATGGATGTGACCATCACAACTACCGCAAAAACCAACGAAGAAGGCCGCGCTCTGCTGAAAGCGCTGCAGTTCCCGTTCCGTAACTAAGGAGTTAAGCATGGCTAAGATTAGCATGAAGAATCGTGAACTGAAGCGTGAAGCACTGGTTGCCAAGTTTGCCGCCAAGCGCGCTGAACTGAAAGCGATCGTAAGCAACGTTAACTCTTCTGACGAAGAGCGTTGGAATGCACAACAAGCTCTGCAGAAACTGCCACGCGATTCATCCGCGAGCCGTCTGCAGCGTCGTTGTCAAATGACAGGTCGTCCACACGGCGTATACCGTAAATTCAAGCTTTCACGTATTAAGTTGCGCGAAGAAGGCATGAAGGGTAATGTGCCAGGCCTGAAAAAAGCTAGTTGGTAAGCAATTCCCCCTTTCGGGTAGAACCGAGAGGGGGGCGCTGTACAACAGAGGTAACTATTAATGAGTATGCAAGATACGTTGGCGGACATGTTTACCCGCATTCGTAATGCCCAGCAAGCTGGTCATAAGAATGTGAGCATGCCGTCTTCAAAAATTAAGAAGTCTGTAGCCCAGGTTCTCGAAGCTGAAGGTTACATCAACAGTTTTTCTATCGATGAAGCGGTCAAACCGACCATGACCATCGACCTGAAATACTACGAAGGTAAGCCAGTTATTGAGCGTATCCAGCGCGTTAGCCGCCCTGGTCTGCGTCAGTATCGTGGCACCACAGAACTGCCTAAAGTTGAAGCAGGTCTGGGTGTGGCTATCGTATCCACCTCTAAAGGCGTTATGACTGATCGCGCTGCTCGTGCTGCGGGCGTGGGCGGTGAAGTTATTGCGACCGTATTCTAAGGGGAATTACGATGTCTCGCGTAGCAAAAGCTCCTGTACAAATCCCAGCCGGTGTAGAAGTTAAACTGGCTGCAGACAAAATCGCCATCAAAGGCAAGCAAGGCCAGCTTGAGCTGGATGTACATTCTTCTGTTGAAATCAAACAGGAAGAAAATGTACTGACCTTCGCACCTAAAACTGGCGACAAACAAGCTAACGCTCTGGCCGGTACTTTCCGCGCCCTGGTAAACAACATGGTTACCGGTGTGAACGTTGGTTTTGAAAAGAAACTGATTCTGCAGGGTGTTGGTTATCGTGCCAAAGCATCCGGCAAGTCATTAAATTTGACTCTGGGCTTCTCTCACCCAATCGACTATGAACTGCCGGAAGGTATTTCTGTCGAGACGCCAAGCCAGACCGAAGTGGTTATCAAAGGTATTGATAAGCAGAAAGTAGGTCAGGTTGCTGCTGAGATCCGTGGCTACCGTCCACCAGAACCTTATAAAGGTAAGGGTGTTCGCTATGCTGATGAAAATGTGCGTCGTAAAGAAGCCAAGAAAAAGTAAGGTCTAGGCCATGAATGAGAAGAAAAAAGCTCGTTTGCGCCGTGCCACCAAAACACGGATGAATATCCGTGAGAAAAGCGCGGTTCGTCTGTGCGTTCATCGTACGCCCAGACACATTTACGCTCAGATCATCTCTGCCAATGGCGCTACCGTCTTGGCGACAGCTTCCACCGTTGAAGCGGATCTGCGTAGTGACACTACTGGTAACGTTAATGCAGCGACCAAAGTTGGTCAGTTGATTGCTGAGCGTGCGAAAGCTGCTGGCATCACTAAAGTTGCGTTCGATCGTTCTGGTTTTAAATACCATGGTCGTGTGAAAGCTCTGGCTGACGCGGCTCGTGAAAGCGGCCTGGAATTCTAAGGGTAAAGATCATGGCAAATAATGAACGTGTAGAACGTAACGAAAGTGAACTGCAAGAGAAGCTGGTTCAGGTAAACCGCGTAGCCAAAGTGGTAAAAGGTGGTCGTATTTTCGCCTTTACCGCTCTGACCGTGGTTGGCGACGGCAATGGTCGTGTTGGTTTTGGTCGTGGTAAATCCCGTGAAGTGCCTCTGGCAATTCAAAAGGCGATGGAACAGGCTAAGCGCAATATGGTCAATGTCCAGCTGGACGGCAACACTCTGCAGTATCCTATCCGTGCCCGTCACTCTGGTGCACAGATTTACATGCAGCCGGCCTCTGAAGGTACCGGTATCATCGCCGGCGGTGCAATGCGCGCTGTTCTGGAGATGGTTGGTGTTAAAAACGTATTGGCTAAGTGCTATGGCTCTACCAACCCGGTAAACGTTGTTCGTGCGACCTTCAATGGTCTGGCACAAATGAAGTCTCCGGAAGAAGTAGCTGCTAAGCGCGGTAAGTCCGTAGAAGAGATCCTGGGGTAATACGTTATGGCTAAGAAAACCGTAAAAGTGACCCAGACACGGAGCACTATTGGCAAGTTGCCAAAGCACCGTGCGACTATGCAGGGCCTGGGTCTGCGTCGTATTGGTCATACCGTTGAGCTGGAAGATACTCCATCTGTACGCGGCATGATCAACCAAGTTCAATACATGGTTAAGGTAGAAGGGGAGTAATATGCGTCTCAACGAATTGAGCCCAGCTCCTGGTTCGAAGCCTGCTCCTAAGCGTGTTGGCCGTGGTATCGGTTCTGGTCTGGGTAAGACTGGCGGCCGTGGCCACAAAGGTCAGAAATCACGCTCAGGCGGTAAAGTGGCTCCGGGCTTTGAAGGCGGTCAGATGCCAATCCACCGTCGTCTGCCAAAATTTGGCTTTACTTCACGCAAAGCACAGTACGTTGCAGAGATCCGTCTGAACGAACTGGCTCTGGTTGAAGGCGATGTTGTTGATCTGGCAGCTCTGAAAGCCGCTGACGTAATCGGCGAGAAGATTAAAGAAGCTCGCGTGATTCTGTCCGGCGAAGTCAAGAAGGCTTTGACCATTAAAGGTCTGAAAGTCACTCAAGGCGCAAAAGCTGCTATTGAAGCAGCTGGTGGAAAGGTCGAAGACTAATGGCTAGGCAAGGACTCCCACAGGGCACGCAAGGCGGACTGACTGAACTCTGGTCACGCATCCGCTTCGTGCTTCTGGCGATTGTAGTATATCGGATAGGCACCCATATTCCGGTGCCAGGTATTAATCCGGAAGCATTGGCACGTTTGTTTGAACAGAATCAGGGCACAATCCTGGAGATGTTCAATATGTTCTCCGGTGGTGCACTGGAACGCATGAGCATTCTTGCATTGGGTATCATGCCCTACATCTCTGCCTCCATTATCATGCAATTGCTGACGGCGGTGAGTCCGCAGCTGGAACAGTTGAAGAAAGAAGGCGAAGCTGGTCGTCGCAAGATCACGCAATACACCCGTTACGGAACTGTACTGCTGGCGACGATTCAGGCCTTTGGCGTCTCGGCCGGCTTAGCCGGTCAGGGCGTTACCTTTTCTTCGGGCATTGATTTCTACATCGCCGCCGTACCCTCCTTCGTGGCAGGTGCAGTGTTTATGATGTGGCTGGGTGAGCAGGTTACTGAGCGTGGTATCGGTAATGGCATCTCTATCCTGATCTTTGCTGGTATTGTTGCCGGTTTGCCGAGTGCTATTGGTCAGGCTTTCGAGTCTGCGCGTCAGGGTGACCTGAATATTCTGGTATTGCTGATTATTGCTGCCCTGGCAGTCGTGGTGATTGGTTTCGTAGTGTTTGTTGAACGCGGTCAGCGCCGCATCACAATCAACTACGCAAAGCGTCAGCAGGGCCGCCAGATGTTCGCTGCACAAACCAGTCATTTACCGCTGAAACTTAATATGGCCGGTGTAATTCCTGCGATCTTTGCCTCCAGTCTGCTGCTGTTCCCTGCGTCATTGGGAACGTGGTTTGGCCAGGGTGAAGGTATGGAATGGCTGCAGGACGTAAGTATGGCTCTGGCGCCAAGCCAGCCTCTGTACATCGTACTGTTCGCTGCCGGTATTATTTTCTTCTGCTACTTCTATACGGCGTTGATGTTCAACCCGAAAGATGTTGCCGAAAACCTGAAGAAGTCTGGTGCTTTCATTCCGGGTATTCGCCCGGGCATTCAGACCGCCAAGTATATTGATGCCGTCTTAGGACGCCTGACACTGTTCGGCTCGCTGTATATCGCTGCCGTGTGTCTGATGCCTCAATTCCTGGTGGTTGCTGCAGATGTACCTTTCTACTTCGGTGGCACATCGTTACTGATCGTGGTTGTGGTCGTAATGGATTTTATGGCGCAGGTTCAATCGCACCTGATGTCAAACCAGTACGAATCGCTGATGAAGAAAGCAAATCTGAAGAATTTTGGCTCAGCTCGCTGAGTCAGATTTAGGAGACTGTCATGAAAGTACGTGCGTCTGTTAAAAAAATCTGCCGTGAATGCAAAATTATTCGCCGTAACGGTAGTGTGCGCGTGATCTGTTCAGATCCAAAGCACAAGCAACGTCAGGGTTAATCCCCGGACAAGGTCGGGTGTGAATACTACGGATAGCTTGATTTATTTTTAAGCTGCCTGTAGTATCTCGCGCCCTTTCATCAAGTAAAGTGTAACGGAGTTAGACATGGCCCGTATTGCCGGTGTCAATATTCCTGACAACAAGCATGCAGTGATTTCTCTGACCTATGTCTATGGCATTGGTCGTACTACTGCCCAGCAGATCTGTGCCGCTACTGGCATCGCTGAGACCACCAAAATTGGTGATCTGAGCGAAGAGTTGTTGGATGTTGTTCGTAACGAAGTAGCTAAACATACGGTTGAAGGTGATTTGCGCCGTGAAGTGCAAATGAACATCAAGCGTCTGATGGATATGGCTTGCTATCGTGGTATCCGCCACCGTCGCAGCCTGCCACTTCGTGGTCAGCGTACTAAAACGAATGCTCGTACTCGCAAGGGTCCGCGCAAACCGATCCGTAAGTAATCTTACGGTCGGTCTTTTAGTGTAGCTGCATTCGACTTGTTGCAGTGTTGATATTAAAAGCAGGATTTAAAAATGGCTAAGCCACAAAGATCAACCAAGAAAAAGGTTAAAAAGACGGTCGTCGATGGCATTGCGCACATCCACGCCTCTTTTAACAACACCATTGTGACCATCACCGACCGTCAGGGTAATGCTCTGTCATGGGCAACCGCCGGTGGTTCTGGTTTCCGTGGTTCTCGTAAGAGCACTCCTTTCGCCGCTCAGGTAGCAGCAGAGCGTGCTGGTGAAGCAGCAAAAGAGTACGGTCTGAAAAACCTAGACGTGGAAGTTAAAGGTCCAGGTCCAGGTCGTGAATCAGCAGTCCGCGCTCTGAACGCATGTGGATACAAGATCGCTAACATCACCGATGTTACCCCGATCCCACATAACGGCTGTCGTCCACCTAAGAAGCGTCGCGTATAAGGAGGCAGAAATATGGCACGTTATATTGGTCCTAAGTGTAAGCTGTCTCGTCGTGAAGGAACTGACCTGTTCCTGAAGAGCGGCGTTCGTGCATTAGACACTAAATGCAAAATGGAAACCAAGCCTGGCGTACACGGTGCTGGTCGCGGTCGTCTGTCTGACTACGGTCTGCAGCTGCGCGAAAAGCAAAAAGTACGTCGCTTGTACGGTATCCTGGAAAAGCAATTCCGCAGCTACTACAAAGAAGCAGCGCGTCGTAAAGGCGCAACTGGTGAAAACCTGCTGCAACTGCTGGAATCTCGTCTGGATAACGTTGTATACCGCATGGGCTTCGGCTCTACCCGCGCTGAATCGCGTCAGCTGGTCACTCACAAAGCAGTAGCTGTGAATGGTCAGACTGTGAACGTTCCTTCGTTCAACGTTAAGAGCGGCGATGTGGTTACGATTCGTGAAAAAGCGAAAAATCAGGATCGTATCAAAACTGCTCTTGAACTGGCAGCACAGCGCACTGATTGTGCGTGGATTGATGTCAATGCAGGTAAGATGGAAGGAACTTTCAAAGCAGTTCCTGAGCGCGCTGATCTCCCAGCAGAGATCAACGAAAACCTGATCGTGGAACTTTACTCTAAGTAATAGAGGAAATTAAGGGGCAGCTATGCAGCGTGCAGTTAATGAATTTTTGACACCTCGTCACATCCAGGTGGATGAGGTAAACAATACCCACGCTAAAGTGACTCTGGAGCCGCTTGAACGCGGTTTTGGCCACACTTTAGGCAACGCATTGCGTCGTATCCTGCTTTCCTCTATGCCGGGTGCTGCGATCGTTGAATGCGAAATCGATGGCGTTCTGCATGAGTACAGCGCGATCGAAGGTGTACAGGAAGACGTCATTGAAATCCTGCTGAACCTGAAAGGTGTTGCGGTCAAATTACATGAACGTGACGAAGCGATTCTGAGTCTGGCGAAAGTTGGCCCGGCGACAGTTACAGCTGCCGACATTCAACTGGATCATGGTGTTGAGGTTGCTAACCCAGCTCACGTTATCGCCCATCTGGGTGAAGGCGCTGAACTGAAAATGACCCTTAAAGTTGCTTCAGGCCGCGGTTACGAGACTGTTGAGTCACGTAATCAGAGCGATGAAGAAACCAAGGCGATTGGCAAGCTGCAGCTCGATGCAACTTACAGCCCGGTTAAACGTGTTTCTTACAGCGTCGAAAGCGCTCGTGTAGAACAACGTACCGACCTGGACAAGTTGGTTATCGATCTGGAAACCAACGGTACTATTGATCCGGAAGAAGCGATCCGTCGTTCCGCGACCATCTTGCAGCAACAGCTGGCTATTTTCGTGAATCTGGAAAATGACGAAGTCGTTGAACAGATTCGTGAAGAAGAAGAGATCGATCCGATCCTGCTTCGTCCTGTGGACGATCTGGAACTGACCGTTCGTTCTGCCAACTGTTTGAAAGCAGAAAACATTTACTACATCGGTGATCTGATCCAGCGTACAGAAGTAGAGCTGTTGAAGACTCCTAATTTAGGTAAGAAGTCTCTGACTGAAATCAAAGACGTTCTGGCCTCACGCGGACTGTCGTTGGGTATGCATCTGGAGAACTGGCCACCAGCCAGCCTCCGCAACGACGACAAAGTATTAGCCTGAGCTGAGCGTTCAGTTAGTTAAGGAATAAAACCATGCGTCATCGTAAAAGTGGTCGTCACTTCAATCGTACCAGCGCACACCGTCAAGCCATGTTTAAAAACATGGCGGTGAGCCTGTTCGAGCATGAAATTATCAAGACTACCCTGCCAAAGGCGAAAGAGCTGCGTCGTGTAGCTGAGCCACTGATTACTCTTGCAAAAGAAGACTCAGTTGCTAACCGTCGTCTGGCCTTTGCTCGTACCCGTAGCAAAGAAGCAGTAGGTAAGTTGTTCAGCGATTTGGGTCCTCGTTATCAAGCCCGCCCAGGCGGCTACATTCGTATTCTGAAATGTGGCTTCCGTGCTGGTGATAACGCTCCAATGGCTTATGTTGAACTGGTAGACCGTCCGGTTGCAGTAGCAGAAGCGGATGTTGTTGAAGTTCAGGATGAAGCCGCTGAGTAATTTCAGCAGTTAAATAAAAAGGCCCGCCGTCGTAAGACTGCGGGCCTTTTTATTGGCCGTTATTCGGCTTGCTGACGGATAAAAGCCGCCACTTCATTCAGCGCCTGCCGGGCTTCAGGCATATATCCGGCATGCAGCTGAAACACATGCCACATCTGCGGGTATTCACTGAGGGTCACATCGACACCGGCATGGCGCATGCGCTGGGCCAGGCGGCAGCTGTCATCGTAAAGAATTTCTTCACTGCCGACCTGAATCAGGGTGGGGGGAAAATCACAGAAGTCAGCATGCAACGGTGACAAGTGCGGATGGCCCAGATCCTGATCACCGGCGTACTGTTCGGCGGCATAACGCAGCCATTCCGCCTGTAGCAGTACTTCACGCTCATCACGTTCATTGATTGAGGCACCACTGCAACTCAGATCACACCAGGGCGAGAATAAAACCAGCGCCTGTGGGCGTGGTAGCTGCTGTTCCAGAATAGCTGCAGTCAGGGTCAGACTCAGTCCACCGCCAGCGGAGTCGCCAGCGATGATTACCGGTCCCTGAGCTCTGAGTGTACGGTAAGCCCTTAACGCATCCTGCAGTGCGGCCGGTGCCGGATGCTCCGGTGCAAGGCGGTAATCAATCAGCCAGGTATCGAGATTGCACTGGCGGGCAATGCGCGCAACCATCTCGCCATGACTGGTCGGTGAGCCCACCACATAACCTCCGCCATGAAGGTAAAGCAAGACCGTTTGCGGGATCGTCTGCGTGGGCGAAGCTTCATGAATCGTGGCCGGTGTCAGGCGCCAGGCCGGAATACCGCCGCAGGGCGTCGTCTGTTTGCGCACGCCAAAAGGCATCGGCATAAGTTGTTGCAGGGTATTTAAGCGCTGACGCTGGCGTTTAAGGCCGAACCCGGGGGTGAATGTGGGTTGCACGAGGGTGCGCAGCAGTGTGCGGGTCAGGCGGGCGCTCAGACTGGCCATAAGCCTTCCTGTAATTATTATTGATTTGACGGACGGGATTAAAAAAAGCGGGTCAAGATTAACCCGCAAACAACGTCTTAGGAAGGATACTCATCCATGAGCACGATCATGAGTGACTACCATAACCCGCCGCCATGTCAGATTGGGCAAGCAGCTGTAAAGAAGGGTCAGACGCTCCGCAGAACGTCTGTAGTCGTTGTTTATAACAGTGCGAGGCTCAGACCAGGCCAATAGGTAATAATCAGCACACAGGCGAGCAGAATAAAGAAGAACGGGATGGTGGCGCGATACAGAGTCATAACCGGTTTATTAAAGCGGAAGCTGGCAATAAACAGATTCATCCCCACTGGCGGCGTAAAGTAGCCGAGCTGCATATTGGCGAGGAACAGAATGCCCAGATGAATCGGGTGGATGCCGTACTCAACGGCAATCGGCAGGATGATCGGAATCATAATGACGATGGCTGAGAAGATATCGAGCATCATGCCCAGAATCAGCAGGAAGATGGTCAGCAGCAGCAGGAAAGTGAAAGCATCACTGACGTGTTGCTGAATAAAACCAAAAATCTGCTCCGGTACACCAGCATCAATCATGTAGTTGGTGGATGCCATCGAAACCGCCAGAATCAGCAGAATAGCACCGACCAGTTTCATCGAGTCGCGCATCACCTGTGGCAGCTGGGTAAAGCCGATTTCACGGCGGATAACCACGCTGACGATGAGCACATAAAACGCCGTCAGGGCGGCAGCTTCCGACACCGCAAAGAAGCCGCTGTAAATCCCGCCAAGCACGACAAATGGCAGTGGAATTTCCCAGGCGCTGTCTTTGATAGCCGCCCAGGCTTCGGCTTTGTCGAAGGGACGGGTTTCTTTATGGATACCGCGTGATTGCCACGCACTGTACAGCGACAGAGCAAACAACATCAGCAGACCGGGCAGTAAACCGGCGAGGAACAGGTCATCAATGCTGACCGGAGTTTCCAGCGCCATCTGTTGCGCGACCACACCGTAAAGAATCAGCGGCAGAGACGGCGCAAATAACAGGCCGAGGCTGCCGGAGGTGGTGACCAAACCAAGGTTGAACGATTCTTTGTAGCCCGCTTTCTGCAGGGCCGGCACCAGCAGCGCGCCGAGCGCAACAATGGTGACACCGGACGCGCCGGTAAAGGCGGTAAACAGCGCACAGGCGGCCAGCGCAACAATGGCCAGGCCACCGGGCATCCAGCCGAGGAAGGCATCGGTAATGCGCACAAGACGCTGTGGCGCCTTACTTTCGCCCAGCATATAGCCGGCAAAGGTAAATAGTGGAATGGCAATCAGTACCGGCATTTCAGCAATCTGGTAAATGCTGATGGCCATGGTTTGCAGATCCACATCGGTCTGCCAGAAGCCCCACATCGCACTGGCGGCAATTACGGTGAACAACGGCGCTCCGGCTAACGCCAACAGCAACAATAACAGTGGAACCAGAATGCTCATGCGCTGGCCTCCTGCGGTTTACCCAGCAGCTCGCTGATGCCTTGCAGGGCAAAACGCAGGCCCATCAGGGCGAAGCTGAGCGGAATCACCAGTTGCAGCGGCCAGGCAGGGACGCGCCCGAAAGCAACGTCGCCGAACTCAAAAGCAAAACGCACAAAGGCCTGAGCATGCCAGGCGATCACCAGACAGATAAATGCGGCAAAGGCCGAGGTCAGAACGGCCAGCCAGCGTTTGGTCTGCGGGCCGGCGAGGCGGTTGATCAGATCGATGGCAATGTGTTCGCGTGAGCGGGTTGCCAGCAGCGCACCCAGCAGGCCCAGCCACAGCACCATCACACGCAGCAGTGGCTGCACCCAAACAACGCCACCACCAAATAAGGTGCGGGCGAGAATATCGAAGCCGGCGAGTACAATCATCACCAGCAGTAACAGCACCAGCACACCGTCTTCGATGCGATGCAGGGTATGCAGCCATTTTTTCATTACTGGGCAGCCGCCTGACGTTTGTTTTCCAGGGTCTGCTTCAGCTGATTGTACAGTTCGGCAGGGTAGACCGATTTTTCACGCAGTGTATCAATGCTGTCCTTAGCCATCTTGCGCCAGGCAACTTTGTCTTCTTCGCTCAGCTCAACAAACTGCATGCCGTTGTTGATGAGTGCTTCGCGCGCGCCTTTTTCGTCTTTTTCGTTCTGTACGTCCATTGCGCGGAATGTGGCGGCCATCACGCGTTTCACAACAGCCTGATCAGCGGCGTCGATTTTGCTGAAGGCGCGTTCGTCAACGACCAGCATGCCGAAGATAAAGGCTAGAGGGAAATCCGTGGCGTAGCTCAGTTTGGTGTGCCACTGCATGGCAATGGCTGAGGTGGCATTAACGGCAACGGTGTCAATCAGGCCGGTCTGCAGGCTGGTATAAACATCGGATACCGGCAGCGATATCGGCTCAACCTGGCCGTTCTCGAACGTGGTCTGGCTGATCATATCGCCTTCCGGTACCCAGACTTTCTGGCTGCGGGCATCGACGGAGGTTTTGATTGGCTGGTTGGACATCAGGTAGGCGAAACCTCCCTCCGACAGCCCCAGCAGTACATAGCCTTTTTCCTGCAGAGCTGCGGCAATGTAGTGATCGTATTCGGCGCGTACGGCACGCACTTCATCCAGATTACGAAAGGTAAATGGCAGGCTGTAGATCTGCGTCACGTTGGTGATGTGAGCCATGGCACCGGTCGATACGGCACCGCCCTGCAACTGACGAATCTGCATTTTACGCAGTACGCTTTTGTCGCTGCCCTGCACGCCACCGGGGAAGTATTTGATTTTTACCCGGCTATCGGTTTCGGTTTTGATGTCGTCAGCGGCCTGGCGCATCAGCTTCATCCAGTTGGTGCCATCAGGAACCAGGGTAGCAATTTTCAGGGTGGTGGCTGCCTGAGCAAGCGGACTCAGCAAGCTCAGGGTCAGCGCCAGGGCGGTGATCAGTTTCATAGGATCTCACTCAAAATAGTCTGGGGATTCGGCTAACAGAACGGCTGCCTGACGCTGGGCCAGGCGGTTAATCAGGGTAAGCCCCTCGCTGTGTGGATCGGCGTCCAGAGCTTCCTGTAATAAGCGGTCGTGCAATGCCTGTTCAAACATCAGGCGGGCGTATTGTTTGGCATACAGCACTTTGGCCATCAGGTTTTCGCCCTGGGTCATGCTGATGGCGCGTTCGAAATATTCCCGCCCCAGTTCCGGCTTACCGCCCAGTGACGGCGGTAACTGGGTTTCCAGCACGCCGAGGTACACCTGCACGGTGGCGTGGTCATATCCCGGGTCCTGGGTGGCTACCCATTGCATCAGGATTTTGACCTTGCCGAGCTGAGCGATGGCATTCCAGTCATCGCTGTTGGCCTGAATCCAGCCGGCCCAGGCGGCGGCCATGGCGTAGAACACGGCGATATCGTCGGCATCGTAATCTTCCTGCAGGCCGGGCAGGATCTGATCCTGCGGGCCATCGATTAAGATACAGGCATCTTCATCGTATTCGCATAACGCCCGGCGGGCATAACCGATGGCTTTATCGGCCATGCGCTTGGCCTGGTCCGGATCCTGCGCAAAAACGCCGGCATAAGCGCCGTACAGGCGTGAGCCGGCGAGCAGGAAATCTTCGTTATCGGGATAGGTAAGAATTAAGGCATCGAGGAGTAACAGGTAGGCCGGGGCACCGGCGGCGACGATGGCAGGATCATCCTGATTCATCATCGAGCGCGACAGGTTGCCGGGCAGGTTGCTCACTGAACAGGCACTGAGCAACCCGAATAACATAAGACTGACAATCGTTTTCATACCGCTTCAGAACCAGAGCGCTGCTTTATGGAGCGCGGATTGTACACTGGTTATCCTTGCGGTTTCATTACCTGCTCAGGCCATCGGCCTGAGACGCGTCAGCCAAGCTTCTCAAGCGCCTGATATTCCGCCGGTGCGCCGACGACAAAGTCGATACCAATGGAACGCAGAATTTCCCAGACGTTATTGTTCGCGCTGTATTCGGCAATGGTTTTCTTGGCCATAAAGTGTGTGATTTCCTGAATGGATTTCACCAGCGCGTAGTCGGCGGAACTGGTGTGAAGCCCGTCGATAAAGCTGTGGTCGATCTTAACGTAGTCCACCGGCAGGGCTTTGAGGTATTCAAAGGACGACTGACCGGTACCGAAATCGGACAGCACAAACTGGCAGCCGAGGCTGCGCATTTCATGCATAAAGTCGGCGGCATCTTCCAGATTGCGGATGGCCGATGTCTCGTTCAGCTCAAAACAGAGTTTCTTCACCGGAACATCTTTTTCCCGTGCTTGCTCAAAAATGTAGGCCAGCAGGCTTTCATCGTTGATGGCGTGGCCCGACAGGCGCAGTACAAAGCGGTTGATGCTTTGCGCAGCGGTGGGGTGGTCATGCATCCATTGCACTAACTGCTCCAGTGTCCAGCGATCCAGCATATACATGCGATTGTAGTTTTCGGCGGCCTGCAGATATTCCATCGGCGGAATCTGAGCGCCATTTTTATCCTGGATACTGATGATGATTTCATACTGGCGCGTACCTTTATGCCGCTCCTGGATTGCGGTAATCGGCACGCACAGCACCTGCAGCTGATTGTTGGCCAGTGCCTGATTGAGCTTATTGCCCCAGGCCATAAATTCATCGTGGCGCAGGCGGCCGGCATCATCGAACTCGTACTGAACGATGCGTGAACCGCCTTTTTCTTTCGCGATTAAACAGGCGGATTCGGCTTGCTCAACCAGATCTGAAGCGTCGGTGATATCGGCATTCATGGCCGCCAGTCCGACGCTGATATGAATATGGAAGCTGTCCTCAGCGCTGCTGATGGCCGCGCCTTCAATGGTTTTCTTCAGCAGTTTGGCACTGGCTTCGGCTTGTTCCATGTCGGCATGATTCAGTAACACGGCAAATTCATTACTGCCGATGCGCGCGCACAAAGCATCGTGACACTGGTCTTCCAGCATGATTGCCACCGCCTGCAGGCAGGCATCGCCGCCATCCACGCCATAGTTTTTATTGATCAATTTGAATTGGTCAATATCGATCATCGCGAGGGTACAGGGCGCCGGGTTGCGCAGACTGGCCTGGAAGCGCTCCTGCAGTTGGCGCAGGAAGTGCTGACGATTGGTCAGGCCGGTCAGGGCATCGATGTTGGCCTGCTCGGAAAGGTCGCGGTAGATCTGTTGTACCAGTTTATCGACGCCCTGATCGACGGCCGATTCATCCTGTTCGTACATCCGTTTAACCCGGCCTTCGTCAAAGGCCCGGGCCAGTTCGGCCAGGGTAAAGTCGATGACCTTCATGCCGCTGTGATTCACACAGGCAAACTTGGAGGCGTCCTGAGCGATCCAGACCACGGAAGCAGACTGATCCTGTTCGACCAGCAACAACCAGTCACCCACCTGCAGATTCATGGCGCGGCGCATGCCACGACCTTCCGGCACCACTTCGGCGGGTTTGGCGACGAAGGTTGGCAGATCGATGGCTTCGCGAATTTCACCCTGATTCAGATGGCTTTCCGCCGCGGCCATGATTTCGTCATACCAGCGCTGATGCTCCGGCAGACTGCCGTTCAGGCGGTCCAGCTCCGCGCGGGCGAGCTCCATCATTGGCTGAAAACGCTGCAATAACTCACGTCGTCCGCTGTTGTCCGGATTAAACAGCGCCAATACCTGACGATAGAGCTTTACCGCACCTTTGAAGCGTTTGCTGTCCGGGCCTTCGCGCAGCAACAGCAGGGACAGCATTTGTTGCCAGCCCTGTTGCAGCCACTCGACCACACAGGAAGGCAGGGTTCTGTCAGAGCTGTCTTTGCCGACCAGGTGTTCGATCTGGCGGCGGACTTTCTGCAGCTTATGCTCACCTTCGGCGGCCTGAGCCACACGCTCAGCGTTCTGCTTGGCTTTGCGTTCTGCGCCCGTGACCAGTCCCTGCAGGCTCTCGAGCAGTTCGTCGAGTGAGTTCTCATCGGTGCTGATGTTATGCACGACCGGGTCGATCATGCCCTGCAGGCGACTGGCGACCTGAGCTTCACCGCTGGTGGTCAGTTGTCCCAGCTTGGCCAGCTGATTCAGAACCTGACGACCGGGGTGGTCGGGGTTGAACAGCAGGCTGGCATCTTTCAGCATCAGCTGCAGCAAAGGCCAGCCCAGACGCTCAATGAACGGTTTAATGAAGTCGGCTACCTGATCGCTGGACAGCAGGTGTTGGGTGACGTGTTCCAGTGTATCGATGGCATCGCGGGATTCTGCAGGCAGGCTGACGTCTTTTTCCGCCAGAACTTTCTCCACATGCTCACGCACATGACCCTGAGCCAGACTCTGTTGCTGGGCAACGTGGCTGACGACATCACTGATCAGCTCCGGCTCGGCGGCGGGCAGGGTGTCCTGAGCGAGGGTTGCTTGTTCGAAGCGCTGGTAGCGCAGTTGCAGTAAATTCTGAATATTGGAGTAGGCCTGGCGCGCCTCTTCCTGGTGACGCTGAAAGTTCTGCAGGGTTTGTTCGTTGTAGTGCGCCGGTTGAGCGTTGCGCATCGCGGTGCTGGCATGATGGTTGGTGCCTGTCTGTGAGCCATTACCCGCAGGCATCGTATTGCCGGAGGCGTCGTTGTTGCCATTAGCGCCGCCGTTAGTCTGATTATAACCGTTACGGCTGTCCTGCTTTTCCGCCGCGGGTTTGCGGTAACGGAAGGTGAGCGGGATATCGATCTGTTTGACCAGGTTCTGATACGTGGTCTGCAGATTGCCGCCAGCGATTTGCTCAAAGGTTTCAAAGGCCAGTGCACGTGCTTCCTGCGGCAATTGCAGTTTTTCCAGACTGTCACGGAAGGCTTCGGTAATGGTGCCGGGCCCTATCGGGTTGAAGCAGTTTTCAATGCTGGCGTCGGACAGTGTGTCGAGCAGCTGGCGCAGTTCAAACGTCATGTGTGCCAGACGTGACTGCAGATGCGATGAGGTAACCTTGGCCAGCAGCCAATCTTCAAATTCAGCCTGTTGTACCAGCGACAGGCGCATATCGCCGCTGGCCTGCTGATTCTCGGCGACATATTCCGGTTTGCCTTCAAACCACAATTCGAGCTGGCGCATCAGATTCTGGCTGAAACGCTGATGCAGTGCTGCGGCTTTTTCTTTGGATTGTTTTTCCAGACGCAGCCATTGTTGCTGCTCGGCGGTGTTGCGCGCCATATTGGCTTTGGTGAACGTGCCTTCAAGAAATTCCGGCAGCCAGAGTTTAGGCAGGCGGTCGATCAGTGAATTGGCTTCCTGACGGAACAGCTCGAGATATTTTTTGCGCTGTTCAGGGTTGATCTTTTTTACGTTGCGATGGTTCTGATTAAATTCCTGCAGACGCAGAAACAGACGATCATCGGCTTTATGCAGATGCACACCGGCGTGCTGCTCGTTGCAGAACACCCATTCTACTTTGACATCGATTTTTTGTGTATCAAGCGCCAGCTCCAGCGTCAGGATGCCAGCGCTATTCTCTGGCTTACCGTGAGGCCAAAGCAGATGCATTCCGCTTTGCGAATAATCCAGTACCTGACAATCAAGCGCTGTGCCATCGGTCAATAATAAGCGGGCGTTAACGTAGGTGGAAAAGCGTGGGTGTTCTCTCAGTTCGACAGCCATAAGTCATCCGTTAATGCGGTGTAACCCTTGCTACACGCGGTTTTGGAGCCCGGACTGTGAGTATAGTCCGCTCTCTGATCCCTTCCCGTACTGTGCTGCAGTTTCGTACTCGCCTTGTGCCGGGCACGCACACACCGTTCACTGTCGCCGGTGCGGCAGGGGAGTGGTGTTTTTTGGCAATTGGCAGGAAACGCGAATATATCTATAAGCGTATATTCTTATCTAAAACGCCTGCCGCGCCTACTGTTATTACGGCCAAAGTGTAAGGCGCGGCGGCGGATGTTCACTTATTTGTCCATATTGCTGCTGTTTTCTGCCCGTGCCTGTTTCAGTTTGCGGTACAGCGTGCGTTCGCTGATGCCGAGCTTGTAGGCCAGGTTGGCATTGTCACCGACATGCCGCGCTGCAAGTTGAGTCAGGTAGGCATTTTCGAGTTGGTCCAGCGGCATGATCTCAGGCAAACCATCGTGAGCAATGAATGCGGATGGCGTGTGATTGGCGTGTGCTCCCTGATGCTGACTGAACTGATGCAGATCCAGGTGCAGGTGTTCGGGTTCGATCTGCGAGCCGTCACACAGCAGAATGGCGCGCTCGATGCGATTACGCAGTTCGCGGATATTACCGGGGAACGGCTGCAGAATAAGCCAGTCGCAGGCGTCTTCGGATAATTGCAGTACGCGATGCTGGCTGAGTTGCTGCAGCAGGTGAGTGGCGAGTGGAATAATGTCTTCCGGCCGTTCTCGCAGAGAGGGCAGCAGCACCGGGAACGGACTGATGCGGTAGTACAGATCCTGGCGGAAGGTACCGGCGGCAACCAGATCTCCGAGTTGCCGGTGAGTGGCGCAGATCAGGCGGAAATCAGCTTGTTTGGGGGTAATGCTGCCAACCGGACGATAGCTGCCGGATTCAATCAGGCGCAGCAGCTTAACCTGCATTGGCATGGGAATATCACCAATTTCATCGAGAAACAGCGTGCCGCCCCGGGCCGCTTCGATCAATCCCGGTTTGCGGTGAGTGGCGCCGGTAAAGGCGCCTTTTTCGTGGCCGAACAGCTCGCTTTCAAACAGGCTTTCCGTCAATCCTGAGCATTCTACGGTAACAAAAGGGTTGTTTCGTCGCGGGCTGTGGCCGTGCAGATATTGTGCGGCCAGTTCTTTGCCGGTGCCGGACTCGCCCAGCAACAGGACGCTGATATCGCTGGCCGCCGCGCGGCTGAGTAATTCCAGCATCTGTGTATAAGCCGGACTGTAACCGACCATTTGCTGCTCGAATGGACAATCCCCGTGTTGTACCGGGTTCATGATCTCGACGAAGAAACGGATCTCGCCCTCTTCGTCGCGTATCGGGCTGATCTCAACATCCACGTGCTCGCGCCCGCGGGCAGTATTATGAATATGCAGAATGCGCTGGCGCTGGCCGCTTTCAAAGCACTGGCGCAGCGGGCAGGTTTCTCCGGCCTGATCGCAGGGGACTTTATAGCCATGGGACACTTCGTAACAGTGACGCCCGACGACCTGGTCATTATCACTGCCGGCAAAGGTATGACGATAGGCTTCATTGGCGGCGCAGATTTCATAATCAGGACTGAGCAGGACAGCCGGTGCAGCGATCGCCTCCAGCAGTGAGGCAATGGCAGGCAAAGAACGATAATGCGGATGACTGAACATAGTATGACGTCTGTGACATAGCGTCTGACAAATCTGGCAGTGTGTCAGGGGTTTGTAAAGCATAACCTGCGGATTATTGTCTGCCGACGGCCATTATATGGCTTTGTCCGGGTTGGCCTGCTCTTTGCTCTGTTCTGTGCCGCCAGGCATAAAGCGTCCATCGTCATCGCCCTGCGACAAAGCATCGCAGTGTTGTCATTGCAATATTGCTCTATGCTGATGCTGTTATTTAGCCGCCGCCTTTTCCTGTGCTGCGGGTTCGCTTTGGTGGATTGTACGCGCTGCCCGGCGACAAATGAGTACCTCATGCAAGAGAGTGTTTATGGCAAAAAAATCCCTGTTTTCTGTGCCTCTGGTGCGTGAGCTGATGGTCGTACTGGTGATCAAGCTGATGCTGATCTTTGCCATCAAAATTATCTGGTTTTCTGAACCTGTGGACATGACCAATCCGCAGGATGCTGTTTCGCAACAATTTGGTTTTTCAACTACTACCCCCTCGCAATCGGAGGATCAGCAATGATCAGTGAGAGTCTCGTCGATTTATCGCGGCTGCAGTTTGCTATCACCGCGCTTTATCACTTTTTGTTCGTGCCATTAACGCTGGGACTGTCGTTTATCCTGGCGATTATGGAGTCTGCCTATGTCATGACCGGTAAGCAGGTCTATCAGGATATGGTCAAGTTCTGGGGCAAGTTGTTCGGTATTAACTTCGCGCTGGGCGTTACTACCGGCCTGACCATGGAATTTCAGTTCGGTACTAACTGGGCTTATTACTCACACTATGTGGGGGATATTTTCGGTGCACCGCTGGCGATTGAAGGACTGATGGCTTTCTTCCTTGAGTCGACGTTTATCGGTCTGTTCTTTTTTGGCTGGGACCGCCTGACCCGTGTGCAGCATTTAATGGTGACCTGGCTGGTGGCCATTGGCTCTAACATGTCGGCACTGTGGATTCTGATTGCTAACGGCTGGATGCAAAACCCGGTGGGTGCAGAATTTAATTATGAAACCATGCGCATGGAAATGACCAATTTCGCCGAGGTGATTTTTAACCCGGTCGCGCAGGTTAAGTTTGTTCATACCGTATCAGCCGGCTACGTTACCGGTGCCATGTTCGTGCTGGCTATTTCTGCTTATTACATGCTGAAAAAACGCGACCTGCCGTTTGCCCGCCGCTCGTTTGCCATTGCTGCAAGCTTTGGTTTTGCCTCGATTATCAGCGTTATTATTCTGGGTGATGAATCGGGTTATGAAATTGGCGATGTACAGAAAACCAAACTGGCGGCGATAGAAGCAGAATGGCATACCCAGGAGCCACCGGCAGATTTCACTCTGATTGGCTTCCCGAATCAGGAAACCATGGAAACCGATTACGCAGTTAAAATTCCTGGCGCTCTGGGGTTAATTGCTACCCGTTCAGTGGATGAAGAAATCGTTGGTATTAAAGATCTTCTGAAAGAACACGAGCTGCGTATTCGTCGTGGTATTGAAGCTTATGCCTTGCTGGAAAAAATGCGTCGTGGTGATAAATCAGATCCGACCATCGCCGCTTTTGATGCATTAAAAGACGATCTTGGTTATGGCCTGTTGTTGAAGAAATACACCAACAACGTGGTCGATGCGACCGAAGAACAAATTAAGCAGGCCGCACAGGATACCATTCCGAAAGTGGCGCCGATGTTCTGGGCATTCCGTTTGATGGTCGGCCTTGGCTTCCTGATGTTTATCCTGATTTCGCTGTCGTTCTATTACAGCACGCAACATAACGTAGAAACCAAAACCTGGTTGTTAAAGGCGCTGATTATTTCTCTGCCAGCGCCCTGGATTGCCTGTGAAGTCGGTTGGTTTGTTGCAGAATTTGGCCGTCAGCCATGGTCGATTGCCGAAGTGTTACCAACGCATTTATCGGTATCAACCCGTTCGGTAGAAGATCTGTACATGAGTCTGGCTGGTTTTATTGGTCTGTATACGCTGCTGTTGATTGTCGAGATGTACCTGATGATCCGCTTTTCACGCATGGGGCCATCCAGTCTGCATACCGGCCGCTATCACTTTGAACAGAATCATGGCGGAGGCGCGGCCATTGCCCAGCCTCAGCAAGCCGTAAAAGATCAGGCATAAGGAGCAGAGCATGGATTACGAAACCCTGAAGTTAACATGGTGGGTACTGATCGGCGTGCTGCTGATCGGCTTTGCCGTGACCGACGGCTTTGATATGGGCGTTGGTGCCTTACTGCGCGTCATCGGTAAAACCGACAGTGAGCGCCGCGTGATGCTGAACACCATTGGTCCGCACTGGGATGGTAACCAGGTGTGGTTTATTACCGCCGGTGGTGCCCTGTTTGCGGCCTGGCCGGTGGTGTATGCGGTGGCGTTTTCGGGCTTTTACTGGGCGTTGCTGCTGGTGTTATTCGCCATGTTTTTCCGTCCGGTTGGATTTGAATACCGCTCGAAAATGGAAGATCCGCGCTGGCGCAGTGCCTGGGACTGGGGTCTGACCATCGGTGGTGCCGTACCGGCGTTGGTATTTGGTGTGGCCTTCGGTAATTTATTCCTCGGTGTGCCGTTTACCCTGGATGAGTTTATGCGCTCCACTTATACCGGTTCGTTCTGGGCGCTGCTGAATCCGTTTGCGCTGGTGGCCGGTCTGGTGAGTCTGGGGATGCTGGCCATGCATGGTGCAACCTATCTGCAGATGCGAACCGACGGTGACCTGCATGAACGGGCGCGGAAAATTTCCGTTCTGCTGGCGATTATCGTAGCCGTGCTGTTTGCTCTGGCGGGTGTGTGGATTTATGTGGGTATTGATGGTCTGGTGATTACCAGCACGATTAATACCGCTGCAGCAATGACACCGCTGGATAAAACCGTAGACGTTGCCGCCGGCGGCTGGCTGGAAAATTATTCGCGCTATCCGGTCATGATCAGCGCGCCGGTTGTCGCTTTCGCCGGACTGTTAATTACTGTGCTGATGTCCGCGGCTAACCGTGGCGCGCTGGCCTTTATCGGCAGCTCGTTGGCGGTAACCGGTATTATCTGTACCGCCGGTTTCAGTTTGTTCCCGTTTATTATGCCGTCGAGCCTTAATCCGGCGTACAGCCTGACCGTTTGGGATGTGGTGTCCAGTCATAAAACCCTCGGCATTATGTTCTGGGTGGCGATGATTTTTGTGCCCATTATTCTGCTGTATACCACCTGGGGTTATTACAAAATGCGCGGACGTTTAACCACCGCCTTTATCGAAGACAATAAATACAGCACTTACTGATACAGAATGAGTGGCCGCAGCGCGGCCACAAAGGAGATTATTTATGTGGTATTTCGCCTGGATTTTAGGGGTGTTGCTGGCCTGTTCCTTTGGTCTGATTAACGCCATGTGGCTGGAAATGAATGAAAATTTTGATCGCGACGCGGATCTGAAAGAGTAAGTCATGAACGCACCGGTGGATTATAAAACTTACGGCCCGCTGTATGCGGGCTGGGCGCGGGCGCTGTCATTACTGGCGGCGCTGGGCTTATCGGGATTATTGCTGGCGGTGCCGCATGTGGTGGCCAGTGAAACCATGAATATTGATCATGGCCTGCTGTCTCTGTGTTTATGGGGGATCAGTGCCGGTTTTGTGCATGGTGTGGGCTATGTACCGGAAATGAAAATCTGGCGGCTGCTGTTCAGCCCTTATGTTGGCTGGCCACTGATGCTGGTCTGTGGCTGGTGGTGGATTGCCTGACAGCTGTCAGTACTAATACATTCCTGTATGCTTATTCGGAAATGCGAAAGGAGAACTGACATGGCATTAAGCAAAGACGATTTATTGGCTGAAGCACGCACCGCTGTTAATCCGGTGGATGCCGCCGCCGCTGAAGCATTGTTGGCACAAGGCGCGGTGGTGCTGGATGTGCGTGAACCGGCGGAGTTCGATATGGGCCACTTGCCCGGTGCGGTTAATGTACCGCGTGGCGTACTGGAATTTCGCGTGGGTGATCACCCGGCATTAACCAACCCGCAGGCCGATATTCTGCTCTACTGCAAAAATGGCGGACGCAGCACGCTGGCGGCTTATACGTTGAAGCGTATGGGCTTTGAACAGGTCAAAATGCTGGTGGGCGGCTTTGACGGCTGGAGCGGCACAGTACACAAAGTTGAAGTTGACCCAAGCGTGTATCGCTGAGGAGTTGCTATGGAAATGTTAAAACGCAGTCTGGTGCTCACTGCCATGCTCAGTCTGACGCCGTTGGCGTTGGCTCAAAACACGCCTGCGACAAACGAAGCACAACTGACGCAGGAAGCGCGGATGCAGACCAAAGCCTTTGCTCAGGCGCTGCAGAAAACCCTGAAACAGGGGATTCAGTCGAGTGGCCCGGATGCAGCGATTCATTTGTGCAATACCGAAGCCCCGGTCATTGCCGCCGGGCTGAGCCAGAATGGCTGGCAGGTGGCGCGCACCTCAACAAAAATCCGTAACCCGGACAATGTTGCCGACGCCTGGGAACAGCAAACGCTGGAAGATTTTGCACAGCGGCTGCAGGCCGGTGAAGACCCGATGAGCATCGAAGCCACGACCCTTGCGGATGGCGAATTTCGCTATATGAAAGCCATTCCGACCGCACCGCTGTGCCTGACGTGTCACGGCGCGCAGCTGGCACCATCGGTAACCGCCAAGCTGGACGAGTTGTATCCTGCCGATCAGGCGCGCGGATTTAACGTGGGTGATCTGCGCGGCGCTTTCACATTACGTAAAACACTGGAGCAATAACGTGTCAGAACACCGGATTGATATTCGCTGGGAAAAACAGGGTGAGTTTTCCCATGAGGGGTTTGAACGCCGCCACAATATTCAGTTTTTACCGCAGGTCAGTCTGGCTGCTGGCGGCGCGGGTAATGATTTTGGCGCGGACCCCGAACAGATGCTGGCGGCGGCGATGGCCAGCTGTCATATGCAGACCTTTCTCGCCTTAGCGGCTAAAAAGCGCCTGCAGGTATTGTCGTATGAAGATTCGGCGGTGGCAGAAATGGCACAGCGCGAAGATGGTAAATTCTGGGTGTCGTGTATCCGCCTGAATCCGAAAGCGGTATTCGGCGGCGATAAGCAACCGGATGAGGCGGCGGTGCTGGCGATGCATGATAAAGCGCATCAGCATTGTTTTATTGCCAATTCCACCACCAGCGACGTTCAGGTTAATCCGCAGTTCTGAATACGGATGGTAAGGCGCCGGTTTTTCCTTGCCGGATGATCTGCGTCGCGTTTTAGCGTTAAGATTCGGCTACTCTTTTACGTAACCCGTTTTTATAAAGCGGCTTACCCGACGGTGCTGAACTGAGCTTTGATGATTCTCTCTTTTTCTAAAATGGTCGGCCTTTCCGGCGTTGATAACAACGAAAATGCCCGCGCCCGGCGCATCGGCCGCATGTTTGAATGGCCGATGATTCTTATCGCCTTCTGGATTGTGTTCGAGTGGTATCTCGAAGCCCGCGCCGATGGCCCACTGCCATACACCTACATTACCGACTGGTTTCTGTGGACGTTTTTCCTGCTGGAAACGCTGGTGCTGACCGCCGTGGTCGACGATAAAGCGCGCTACTTACGTAATAACTGGAGCAATCTGGTGATTGTGATTGCCGGTATGCCGTTGCTCTGGCAGGCCTTTCCTCACGCCGGTGGATTACGCGCATTGCGACTGTTGGCGATGTTCACCATGTTGATGAATATGTCCGGCTCGTTCCAGAAAATTATGGGAAGAAATCATCTGGGGCCAACGCTGATGGTGAGTTTTATCATCATCATTATGGCCGGCACCTTAATGGCTGTGATTGATCCCAATGTGCAGACACCGATGGATGGTATCTGGTGGGCCTGGGTGACGGTGACGACGGTCGGTTATGGCGATATTGTGCCGGGCAGCACCGCCGGGCGTTTATTCGGATCGGTGCTGATTCTGATGGGTATTGGCTTATTTTCGATGATGACCGCCAGCTTCTCAGCGTTCTTTATGCAGCAGGAAGAAGAGGATCTGATCGCCAAAGAAACGGCGAATGCCGACCGGCTGGCTAAAATGGAAAGCCGTATGGAGCAGCTGGAAACCAAACTGGATCAGCTGCTGACCATTGCCCTGGAAGCTGAGCAGCAACGCCGTGAACAGGGACGCGACCTGGATGGTGGCGAGCGTTAATCAGTCTGTTCTGCGCACTGGATACATTGGGTTGTGTAAGGAACGGCCTGCAGGCGTTTTTCGTCGATGGTATTTCCACATTCGCTGCATTCGCCATAAATACCTGCATCCAAACGTGTCAGAGCCTGATTGATCATCGTGATCTCGTGTAAAGATTCACCGGCGATGGCGTGCAGAACATCATCATTTTCCCGTTCGACCGCCTGCTCGGCAAAATCCGCCGACAGTGGCTCATCGCGGTGACTGGCATCACGCTCAACCTTACTGGCGCGGTTTTCCAGCATGGCTTTACGCTGTGTTAAGACTTGTCTGACGGCGCTGGTATCCATATCACTTTCCTTTGTTAGCTTTACTTTAGGCTAGGCCAGTGGTTGGCTTTTCACCTTGATGTGTATCAGGAAGGCAGCATTCTCTGCCGCCGGGCGCGGGCCAGTTGGCCTACACTGTGGCTGTTGAATGGCGGCGAGAGCAGACATGGAAGAACCCCTGTTTCTTAACGATCCCTATCAGGCTTTGGGTCATAAAATGCATTTTATGCAGCGTATCGAACGCCTTTACCGCGTGTTACGCGAGCAGTATGAAGGCATTCAGCGTTTTGCTCTGGTGCTGTACAACGACGATGACGGCCTGCTGTCGACCTTTATTTATGAAAGCGACGATGCCTCACCGTTGCTGGGTTACAGCGTCGGTCTTGATGATGTTCCGTCATTGCGCGAACTGGCCGAAAAACCGGCGGTGCGTGTGGTGAATGATATGCGCTGCTTCCGCAATACACGCTGGTCAGCTCATACCGAGGCTCTGTTATCACAGGGGTATCGTGCCAGCCTGACGATGCCGGTGTTTAACGATGGAGAATTACTGGGTTTTCTGTTTCTCAATTCATTACAGCGCGATTATTTTTCTGAACAGAAAATTGCCTACTGCAATCTTTGGGCGCACCTGATCGCTCAGCTGTTGGTGCGTGAGCAGGATGCCGTTCGCCGCATGCAGGCGCTGGTAAATTTTGCCACCGATGTCAGCGGCCGGCGTTCAGTTGAAACCGATGCGCATGTACGGCGCATGGCGGCTTATGCGCGTATGATTGCCCGTTCGCTGCAGAAAACACTGCAGTTAAGTGATGCCTTTATCGAATACTTGGCTTTGTTTGCGCCACTGCATGACATTGGCAAAATAACGATTCCGGACAGTATTCTGCACAAAGCCGGCCCTCTGAGCAGCGATGAATTTGAGCGCATGAAAACGCATGTAAAAGAGGGGCGCGACATTGTTGATCAGGCGCTGGCACACTTTTCTTTGGGTGATATGGAGCATACGGAAATGTTGCGTAATATCGTTCAGTTTCATCATGAAAAGTTGAATGGCAGCGGTTATCTGGGCGCACAGGGGGATGATATTCCGCTGGAGGCGCGCATTATTGCTGTTGCCGATATTCTCGATGCGTTGCTGAACCGACGCAGTTATAAAGAAGCGTGGCCACAGGAAAACGTCTTTGCTGAGCTACAGAGAATGGCGGTAGCGCACGAACTCGACCAGGCTTGTGTGGATGCGGTATTGCAGCATCCACAACAGATTGATGATATTCAGCGGCGTTATCCGTCCTGACGTTCCAGTAATTCAATCGCCAGGCGGACGAAATCTTTCGAACTGAGCAGGCCAATCAGATGATTGTCGCTGTCGGTGACCAGCAAGCAGCCCTGGCGGCTGTTACGCAATTGTTGCCCGGCGGTGGTCAGTGGCATATCAGCCGGAATGGTTTGTACGTCAGTGTTTATGCAGGAGCGCAGGGTTGTCTTGGCCAGATACGTCTGCATGTTATGCGCGCCGAATTTATCGGTAATGCGGAACGCTTCGGTTAAAAACTCTTTCTGGCTGAGCAGGCCAAAAATTTTCCCTTCTTCATCGACCACCGGAATATGACGGATCTGATGGCGCCCCATGGTTTGTTCGGCATCCTGCAGGGTATCGTCAGGTAAGTGGGTAAGCAGTTCGCGGGTCATCAGGTCGCTGACCAATTTCATATCATGTTCCTGTAGAAAGTCCGGATTGACGGCGTTAGCGCCCATCCCGGAGTGGTTGTACTCTGTTTATCAGTAAAGCAGGAAATAGCCGGAGTGCTATGCTGAGACTACTTAAAGGAGGGTGGCATGAGCATCAATAATCACATTCGTAATTACTATGAGCAGCTGGTTGCGGAAGAGATTCTGCGTCGTCTGCATGGCCAGACGCCGGAGGTCAGCATTGAGCATATGGCAGACATTGCCTGTGTTGCGCTGAATCGCCTGCCACCACGCTATATCCGCTTTGAAGTGGATATGGCGTTTTTCATGACACCGGACGAATTGGTGCAGACCAATAACAGTGTTATCAAGGCCGTCGACGAGGCCATTACCTTCGTTGCCGAGCACCGGCGTGAAGAATAATAACGTCCGTTTCTTTACATAATGTAAAGAAACGGTTCAGCTGCTTGAAACTACAGCGCTTTTTCTCTGACACTGAGCCCCATAACCGGGGGAACTTATGAATTTGTTATTGGTTGATGACGATCAGGAACTGTGTGCATTGCTGCGCCGTTACCTCGAACGTGAGTTGTTTAAGGTCACGACGGTACATACCGCCGACGAAGGACTGAGCGAAGCACTGACCGGCAAATACCAGGCGGTTATTCTCGATATCATGCTGCCGGGAGGTAACGGCCTCGAAATTCTGCGCAGCATCCGCCAGCGCAGTGATCTGCCGGTTATCATGCTGACCGCCAAAGGTGATGAGATTGACCGTATTGAAGGTCTGGAGATTGGTGCTGACGATTACCTGCCGAAACCCTGCAATCCCCGTGAACTGTCTGCGCGTCTGCGTTCGGTATTGCGGCGCAATCGTTCCGCCGAGGTTGTCTCGGCCAATATTGAGCTGGATGAACTGGTGATCGATCTCGACCAGCATCAGGTGCTGCGTAACAACGAAGCCATAGAACTCACCGTCACCGAGTTCAATATTCTCAGTGTACTGGCTCGCGACGCGGGCAAAGTGGTGGAGAAAAACCGCCTGGCGGAGCAATCCATGCAGCGCTCCCTGACGCTGTTTGACCGCAGTCTGGACATGCATCTGAGTAATCTGCGTAAAAAGCTCGGACCTAACCGCAACGGCGATGCCCGTATCCGTACCATTCGTGGCGTTGGCTACATGTACGCTCCGGAACAGGATATGGCTCAGGCCTGATTCGTGCGCGGCATCTTTATTCGGATCTACCTCGCCTTTATGGTCACCAGTCTAGTGGCCACGCTGGTGACCCTGTTACTGGCGATGTATTACCGCCAGTGGTCTAACGACTCCGTTAACCTGATTGCGCCTACGGGCGGTTATATCTCCGCGGCCGAGCTGATTCTGCAGCGTGGCGGAGAACCCTTGTTGCTCGAATGGTTGCTGACCTTCGAGCGCCATCCCAGTGTGAATGCTTATGTCTTTGACGATCAGGGCATCAGCCTGTTGCCCCATGTGCCGGCCGATGTTCTGGAATACGCCTTTGCGTCCGACTCTTATCAGGCGCGGGTTAATCCACTCGGACAAACCGAAATTCTGGTGAAGGCACCGCTGCAGAGTCACGATGGCCGGGTCTATCTGCTGGTGGTTGAGTTTCTGCACCCGCTGGCGGTGTTTAACTTACCGGCTTATCTCGGTTGGGGATTTCTGGCATCGCTGCTGCTGTTTGCTATCTGGGGATTTGTGCTGTCGCGCTACATGGCGCGGCCGTTGCTGTCTTTGCAGCGCAGCGTACGGGCCTTTGCCGATGGCCAGTGGCCGGTGCGGATTGCACCTAAATTACTGCGGCGGCGTGACGAAATTGGTGAGCTGGGGCGTGAATTTGGTCAGATGGCCGAGCGTCTGCAACGGCTGATTTCCGACCAGCGCCAGTTGTTGCGCGATGTCTCCCACGAATTGCGTTCGCCACTCGCACGCACCGCCGTTGCCCTTGAGCTGGCACGCCTGGATGCCGTGCCAGAGCAGGAGGAATACCTCGACCGTATTGAGCTGGAGACCCAGCGCCTGAATGAACTGATTGAAGATCTGCTGGGCATGGCGCGGCTGGAAACGGTGCAGGATCACAGCCATTGGCAATCGGTTAACTGCGCGGCCTTGTTGCAACAGGTTGTTGCTGACGCCCGTTTCGAACGGCCACAAAATGTGCTGCAACTGAACCTGCCTATGGATGCTGTTTGGGTTCAGGGTGACGCGCGGTTACTGACTTCGGCGTTTGAAAATATTATCCGCAACGCATTGCTGCATACCGCCAGTGGTACTTCGGTGGATATTGATCTGCTCTGCCGCCGCGGTCAGGTACGTATCAGCATCCGCGATCATGGTCCCGGGGTGCCGGAGCACTTATTGGCGGATTTGCTGCGGCCTTTTGTGCGCAGCGAGCAGGCGCGGGAGCGCAGCCCTGACAGTCTGAGCAGTGGCCACCGCGGTTTTGGCCTGGGTCTGGCGATTGCTGACCGGGTCATTCGTCATCATCGTGGCAATTTGCAGCTGAGCAATCACGCCCAAGGAGGGCTGGTGGTGACTATTCAGCTACCACAAGAGAGCTCTGAAGATGACTGACCGGGCACTTTACGTCTCTTTTACGCCTGCAGGGCTGTGTATTGACTGCCCGCTGCCGTTAGAATCCATGGATTGTTATTACGGGGTTTGTCTGTGAGGTTATCGGGCTTATTGTTATGTTGCTGCGTTTGGACGGTTCATGCCGGGCCGGATGTTCACATATTGCCAGCAGAACCCGCCCCCATTCAGCATCCCGGACTGCAGCTGGAGTGGAACAACAGCCGCCCGGAGCAGCGTCAGGCCCTTGATAACTTCTATCGCTCATTGCAGAACCTGCAAGTGCAGGAACAAGCGATGCAACGCATGGAACGCCAGCAGCGCATTGAACAGCTGCGTGGTATGTCGCCGGAACAGCGTCAGCAACAATTCCTCAACTTCGTTCAGCAACAGCAGCTCGCCCCCGGGCGCTGATCCTCTTTTCTTCCCAATCTCTTTCCGGATTATCTGTGCAGGTCGCCAGCTGGCGGGTCAGGCATTAGAATGCGTGTTTTTATTTTTCCGGATCTGGTTATGAAAACGCGTATTACTGAATTGCTGGGCATCGAGCATCCCTTGCTATTACCGGGTATGAGCTGGATTTCTACCCCTGAACTGGTGGCGGCGGTGTCAAACGCCGGTGGTCTTGGGATTCTGGCCAGTGGTCCGCTGACCGTCAGCGAAACCCGTGACGCTATTCAGCGTATACGCGAACTGACGGATAAGCCTTTTGGTATCGGCGTAACCCTGTTGATGCCGGGCGCTAAAGAAAACGCTGAAGTGGCCCTGGCTGAGAAAGTCCCGGTTATTAACTTCTCGCTGGGCAAGGGCGATTGGCTGGTGAAGCGCGCTCATGAGTATGGCGGCAAAGTGATTGCGACCGTGGTCAGTGAAAAACATGCGTTGTCGGCGCAAGCAATTGGCGCCGATGCATTGCTGGTTACCGGCCATGAAGCGGCGGCTCACGGAGGAGATGTAACCTCGCTGGTGCTGGTGCCGGCCATCGCCGCTAAAGTTCGTATCCCGGTGATTGCTACCGGAGGCTTTGCTGATGGACGTGGATTGCTGGCCGCCTTATCACTGGGCGCTGAAGCGGTAGCCATGGGTTCACGTTTCGCCACCAGTGAGGAAAGCCCGTTGCATCAGGCGACCAAAGATGCGGTCATCGCGCGCAGCGAACAGGATACGATTTATTCGAAAAACTTCGACGGTATACCGGCCCGCGTTATGCGCACGCCACGCTCAATTAAAGCCACCCGCAAACCGATGAATTTTCTGCTCGCCTGTTGGCAAGCAACACGGGCTGCGCGCATGGTCAAACAGCCGGTGTGGAAAGTGATGATTGGAATGCTGGCAATGATGGATAAGGTTAAATTGCTGGCTTATTTTGGTGCCAGTGTGCCGCGCTTGAAAGCCGCGACCATTGATGGCGATTTACAGCAGGGCGTGCAGTTTATCGGTCAGACCCAGGGGTTGATAAACGATATACCCAGTGTTGAAGACATCATTCAGCGCATGCTGCGTGAAGCTCAGGAGCTGCACCAGCAACAACAGCGTTACTGGAACTGACATTGCCGGGCTGCGTATGCGCGCAGCCTGTTCTCCTGCTTCAGTCCATCTTATCTTCGGGCCATCTTATCTTCGGGCCATCTCATCTTTGATCTATTTAACCCTCAGCCTGCTTTGCCACCTGTCGGTGCCCCAGTGTAAGACTATGTTGTAAAAACATTCTTTTTATTCCTTTTGTTGTTATCGATAGGTTCTGATTGGTACGGACGAACAACTCAGGTGGCGTGTTGTGTCGTATTTGGCGAGGGGCGTCTTCGACCATGAGGGAAGGGGGCAGCGCTGACCCGTCATGTCCTACCGCTCCGGTGGTGCTGGCCTACACTGAGTTCGCTTTTGCAGTATCAGGGAACCTTCCCGGTCAGTGCATTACGGTGAGAGTGCGGTTTCCAACAAAAATAACAAACCCAAGGAACGCTCATGCTAAGCAAAATATTCTCTGTGGCAGCGCTGTCTGCCGTGCTGTTTTCGGCTCAGGTGTCGGCCATGTCGGCAACCCCGGAAAGTGGTTATACCGCCACCAAATACCCCATCGTGCTGACTCACGGCCTTTATGGCTTTGACAGCCTGCTGGGTGTTGATTACTGGTACAAGGTTCCGGAAACCCTGCAGAAAGATGGTGCCCGGGTGTTTGTTACCACCGTATCCAACTCTAATTCGCCGGAAATCCGTGGCGAGCAGCTGATTCCGCAAATTGAACAGATTCTGGCGCTTACCGGTGCCGAAAAAGTTAACCTCATCGGTCACAGTCATGGTGGTCCGACTACACGTTATGTGGCCTCTGTGCGTCCTGATCTTATAGCGTCCGTTACCACCATTGCCGGTGTTAACCGTGGTACTCCGGTCGCCGAAACCCTCAACGACTGGTCCAATGGTTCGAAAGAATTTGAAGGCCTGATCAAAACACTGGGTAACGCTTTGGCTGTCGCTATTAACTTCCTGTCCGGTGGTGATTACGATCAGGATATTCTGGCGTCCATGCGTTCTATGACCTTTGCCGAAACCGCAGCCTTTAATCAGCAGCATCCGGGTGGCATTCCGACCACGGCCTGTGGTGAAGGGGACTATCAGTACAATGGTGTGCGTTACTACTCTTGGAGTGGTGCCAAGCCGCTGACCAACGTACTTGATCCTCTGGATCTGCTGACCGGTACGACCAGTCTGTTCTTTCCGGCCGGTGAGAAAAATGATGGTCTGGTCGGCTCCTGCGCCAGCCGTCTGGGGATGGTGATCCGTGATGATTTCCGCATGAACCATCTGGATGAAGTAAACCAGACTCTGGGGTTGCATGATCTGACCGAAACCGATCCGCTGACGGTATTCCGTACCCACGCCAATCGTCTGAAAAACATCGGGTTGTAAGCCATGAAGCCACTTCACGGTGCGCTGGGCTTAACACTGTCGGTGGTGGCGGTCGTCCTGCTGGTATCGGTCTGGCAGGACGATGTTCTGGTGCAGCGGGCTGAATTTCAGCCTGCGCGCACCGGCAGCGGAGCGGATTCCGCTGCTCCGCGGGCTGCCATGCCAGAGAATGGTGTTGATCCCACACAGCTGATGACGTTTCGTGGTGCCACGGTGGATGGTTATCTGCGAACCGATCATCGTGGGCAGTTGGTTATTGATATACAGCTGCGTCACTGGATGGATTTTTATCTGTCTGCTCAGGGCGAAGTACCGCTCGATGATTTATTGCTGACCATGCGCGCTCAAATACGCGGGTTGCCTGAGCCCGGACGCTCACAGGCAGAGAACATTCTGGATGAATATCTGGGCTATCTGGCGGCATTGGCTGACTATGATCGCGAAGCGCAGAAGCGGGTTGGAGAATCCGGGCTGGATGAGCTGTCTGCACGGGTTGCCTGGCAACAGCGCTTGCGCCGCGAATGGCTTGAGCCGCCAGTGGTCGAGGCGTTTTTTCAGGCAGATGAAGTGATGGATAACTACACGCTGGCGCGTCATCAACTGCGTGCGCAGGGCGCTGATGAGGCGCAGCTGGCGGAGTTGAACAGCAGTCTGCCGCAAGAGTTACAGCAGATGCGCGAGCAATCGCAGCAAGTGCTGACGCTGCAGCAGCAGGAACAAAAACTGCGTCAGCAGGGTTCCTCAGCGGCTGATATTCAACAATGGCGTGAACAGCAATATGGCAAGGAGGCGGCTGAACGACTGGCAAAAGCCGATCAGCAGCAACAGCACTGGCAGCAGCGTTTGCAGGATTATCAGCAATACCGTGATTCGCTGGCCTTGCAGGGATTGGCGAATCAGGACCGTGAGTTGCTGCTGAAAACATACCGCAGCCGGCACTTTTCTGAAGCAGAGCAAAAGCGTCTTAACGCCGCCTTAACTCTTCTGGCTGGCGAATAAGGCATCGGCCTGTTGCAGTAATTGCTGCAACGGGCTGAACAATGCCGGGACGGCCAGAATAATATTCTCTCCCACCAACTGTGGGTTTAATCCCTCCGCTACGGGATGAATGTGTCCAAATTGCACTCCGGCTTCGCGGGCAATTAATTGTGCGGCGGCAAAATCCCAGGGTTTGACCGTTTCGTAGTAACCATCCAGACGGCCACAGGCTACCCAACAAATATCCAGCGCAGCGGAGCCCAGACGACGCACATCGGCACATTGTGTCAGTACCGCCTGCAAACGCTGTATCAGCTTTGGAATATCGTGTTTTTCATAAGGAAAGCCGGTGGCTATTAATGCACGGCGCATATCCTGTGTTGCGGCACACTGAATTGGCTGTTGATTCAGCCAAGCACCAAGGCCATTAATGGCACTGAATGTTTCGTTCAGAAACGGGTTATGCACAACGGCGACCTGAGCTTCGCCCTGATGATAATAAGCAATGGAAATGGCCACTTGCGGGTGCAGGTGAGCGTAATTTACGGTGCCATCAATCGGGTCGATAATCCACAGATGCTCGCTATCGGTCGGATTATCCGGTGCCAGCTCTTCGGAAAGAATCTGATGTTGCGGAAAACGGGAGAGAATACCATCACGGATAATCTGGTCGGCGGCCACATCCGCCTGTGTGACCAGCTCGGTTCCCTGTTTAAACTGAATATCCAGCTGATGGCGCTGACGGGCAATTTCTTCCCCGGCCTGGCGGGCGAGCTGCAGGGCAACATCGTATAACGTTTGATTATCCACGGATGGGTCTCTCATCTGGTTTTTGGGTGCGTATGTCAGCACTGATGATTGGATGTATTCCAGAGCACTTCGGAATGGCTCTGCGTCATACCGGAGAAATGTTTAGCCTAGTATTGCTGCAGCATTTTCTCTGCGGGCGGGCTTTGTTCCAGATAATTCTGGCGAAAAACAGCGGCCGGTACCGGCTTGCTGAAATAGTATCCCTGATAACTGTCACACGCCAGCGCCTGCAGCAGTGTCAGTTGCTGGTGGTTTTCCACACCTTCGGCGACCAGTTCAAGTTTCAGTGTTTTGGCCAGAGCAATAATGGCGCGGACAATGGCTTCGTCCTCCGGGTCGCTGTTGATTTCATTGATAAAAGCCCGGTCAATTTTCAGCTTACTGATCGGAAATTGTTTCAGATAGCTCAGTGACGAATAGCCGGTGCCGAAATCATCCATCGCAAAACGCACACCCAGCTTATTGATGTTATCCAGAATTCTTAAATTCTCCTGCACATTATCCAGCAGCAGGCTTTCGGTGATTTCCAGCTCCAGATATTTTGGATCAAGGCCGCTGATGTTTAATATTTCCTGGGTGCGCAGCACAAAAGCATCGTCCAGCTGGCGTACCGATACGTTAACCGAAATGGTCATATCCAGTGAAAACGTGTCATTCCATTCGCGGAACTGTTTGCAGGCTTCCATTAATGCCCAGTCACCAATCTCACGAATCAGCCCGGTTTCCTCGGCGATAGGAATAAAATCAGCCGGTGACACAACACCGGCACTTGGGTGTATCCAGCGGATTAATGCTTCTGCTCCCAATAACGTGTTATCAAACGTGTTGACCTGGGGTTGGTAGTACAGCTCAAACTCCTGATTTTTAACCGCACGGCGCAATTCATTTTCCAGGGTTAAGCGTGAATTCGCTTTTTGATTCATTTCTTCGGTATAAAACTGATAGCAGTTACCGCCACGGGATTTTGCCTGATACATCGCGGTATCGGCATTGCGCAGCAGTATATAAGACTCGCTGGAGTCATCCGGGCATACGCTGATGCCAATACTGCAACTGATTGAAAGTTTGTAGTGGTCAAGTTTATAGGTCTGGCTCACAGCTTTAATAATTTTGTCTGCCAGCTGCTCTATTTTCTTTGAATTTTCAGGATCGCTCACCATGACGATAAACTCATCGCCGCCTAAGCGGGCAATCATGTACTGAGGATCAATCAGATGACGTAAACGGTCGGCAACCAGTTTCAGCAAACGATCTCCGACCTGATGACCGAGAGAATCGTTAACCGTTTTAAAGCGATCCAAATCAATAAACAGCAGGGCAATTTTACCTTTATTGGGTTGCATGCGCTCAATGCTGTTAATAAGCTCGTCATTAAAATAATAACGGTTGAACAGTTCGGTCAGCGGATCGCGTGTGGCCAGGAACTCAACATGCTGTTGCGACAGCGTATGGTCGGTAATATCAATCAACAGCCCTTCAAGGCGATAAGGCTGTTGTGCATTAAACAGCACTTGGCCACGGTCCATAATCCATTTTAATTCGTGCTGCAGAGTCTGAACCCGGTAGGTGATTTTATAAGGCGTCCGGCTGTTGCAGTGGCTGTCAATTTCCTGCAGGTATCTTTCCTGATCATCAGGGTGGATATGGGCAAGCAGGCTTTGGCGTCCGGCGCGATCGCTGTCTTCGTCAGCAATAATGCGCAGGTCGCCACTGGTAATAAAGTTCAGCAGGTGTTCGGGCAAACTGATTTGATAAATACTGCCCGGGATATTGCTCATTAGCATATTGATAACGTTTTCTTTCTCGCCTAATGCGCGGCTTTCCTGCGAATAGCGATGTTCTTTTTGCAGCGTATTGCTGAGAACGTAGCGGTAGAGCTGCCAGCTGCCAGCCAGCAATATGAGCAGGAATAACACAGGCCAGATAATATCTTCCAGCCACAGACTGAGCAGGGAGGCCATTGGCAGCGAAACCATTTGCAGCAGTTGCAGTTGTGGATCAAAGCTGACGACACCTAAGCGTTTAATGCCATCGAATTCGGTTTTATTCGAAAAATAAGCAAGCGTGGTTTCGCGATAGACGTCCGTGCGCAGGTTGAGGTCGTCACGTTGTCGCTCGCTGACGTTCTTGCCCAGAATCTGCTGGCGGCTGACCGGCAATGGCGAGGCAATTAACAGTACGCCGTTACCGCTGATAATACGTTGCGCGGAATGCTCCAGACTGCCGGCGGCCTGCCATTGCAGACCATTACTGCTGGTTGATGTCAGCAGGCAAGCAATCAGCGCTGTCTGTTGCTGCTGCATTGGCATGCAATAGGGCAGATAGTGCCCTTTATTGATCTGTACGGTACTGACAAAACCCGCATGTTGTTGGTGTCGTAACAGGTTCAGATCATCGTTGCTGAGATCGGGTGGAGTCTGCTGCGGGTCGGCACTGTCAAAGGAGCTGGCGAGCAGCTGGCCGTCGCGATGGTAAAGAGCAAGGTGGCTGTGTTGCGGTCGTGGTTTTTGCTTTTGGCGTAACCACTGTAATCCATCAAAGTCTGTGCTGTGGTTTTGCAGGTCGGTTCTGAGATCAAGCAGCTGGTGCTGAAGTTGCTGCTGCAGCAGCCGCGTGTTGCTCTGCGCGACGGCAACCAGTGCTTCAAGCTGGGTCAGCGTGCGTTGGCGGTTGGTTTCCCAGCTGCCGAACAGGTAAAGCAGAAGCAGCACGGCAAATAGCAGCAGCCCCAGCAGCACGCGGATACGCTGTGGCGGCATGGCTTTCAGAGTGTGCGTGATGCGGTTGAACATAGTCTGTCCCTGATACCCTGAAGAGCCCGGGAAAATGCAGGCTGGCCCCTCAGAAACAGAGTATAGAAGTCAGTTACCGTTGCTGCTCAGGTGTGGCTCTAACCAATTGTTCAGTACCGCAAGCACCGCATCACGCATCAGCGGTTGCGCGGCGGCTGTCGGGTGAATACCGTCGGCCTGCATCAGCTCTGGTCTGGTGGCGATCCCCTCCAGCAGAAAAGGCAGCAGCAGCGTGTTGTGTTGTGTCGCCAGTTGCGAAAATACGTCGCGGAAGGCACTGGCATATCGCGCCCCATAGTTAGGCGGAATCTGCATACCCAGCAAGAGAACGTCGCTGTTTGCCTGATTGGAAAGCATGATCATACGTTGCAGGTTTTTTTCGATCACGCGTACCGGTATACCACGCAGGCCATCGTTGCCGCCCAGCTCGATGATCGTCAGATCGGGTTGATGCTGTTGCAGCAATGCGGGCAGACGTGTCAGGCCACCGCCAGTGGTGTCGCCACTGATGCTGGCATTCACTACCCGGGCACCGGGAACGCGTTGTTGCAGCGAATTCTGTAATAAAGCGACCCAGCCCTGTTGCACCGGCACGCCAAATCCGGCACTAATGCTGTCTCCGACAATCAGAATGAGTGGTTCTGCGCGCGCAGTCAGCGGCAGAGCCAGCAGTATTAACAACGGCAAAGGAAGAAGTACTTTGACGGACAGCGGCACAAACAGCCTGAGCAAGGCTCCTACAGAGGCTCGGCACATGACTGAAGCAGGCAGTAATAAAGCAGACACCGGTTTTTCTCTCCGAATTCAGCAGCTGGGCAAAGTGGTGGATACCGGCGCCCAGCGGCTGACCATCTTGCAGGCTGTGAATATTGAGATCAAGTCGGGTGAGAGCGTGGCCATTGTCGGCGCTTCCGGGAGCGGTAAATCAACTCTGCTGGGGATTATGGCCGGGCTGGATTTACCGACCACGGGCAGTGTGGAGTTACTGGGTCATGAACTGGGAACGCTGGATGAAGATCAGCGTGCGGCAGTGCGCGCTGAAGGCGTGAGTTTTGTGTTCCAGAACTTCCAGCTGCTGCCAGGCCTGACGGCATTAGAAAACGTGATGCTGCCGCTGGAGATTCGCGGTGTGCGCAACGCCCGTGACGAAGCCCGGCAACTGCTGACTCAGGTGGGCCTGGGCGAACGACAACTGCATTACCCGACGCAACTGTCTGGCGGCGAACAGCAGCGGGTTGCTATTGCCCGCGCCTTTGCCGGTAAGCCAGCGATTCTGTTTGCTGATGAACCGACCGGTAATCTCGACAGCACAACCGGTGCGCAAATCGAAGACCTGTTGTTTGAGCTGAATCAGGCCGGTGGCACCACCCTGGTTCTGGTCACCCACGATGAACGTCTGGCGCAACGTTGCCAGCGCCGGGTGCACATGAACGCCGGTCGGCTGGAGGCGTTATGACGCTCTATCGCCAATGGCTGCTATCGCTGCGTCTGTTATTGCGCGAAGCGCGCAGTGGTGAGCTGACGTTAATTCTTGCGGCGCTGCTGATTGCCGTGACCTCTACCACCGCCATTGCGTTGTTCAGTGCCCGTCTTGATCTGGCCATGCAATCGCGTTCCAACGATTTACTCGGCGCCGATCTGCGCCTGCAATCGACCACGCCGATTGATTCTGCCTGGACGGAGCAGGCGCAGCAGCTGGGGCTGAAAACCAGCCAGACCCTGACCTTCCCTTCGGTGGTGTTGCATGGCGATGATATGTCGCTGGCGGCGATCAAAGCGGTGGATCAGGGCTATCCGCTGCGCGGTATTCTGCGCATCCGTGAGCAGGCCGACGACAACGCCGCCGTCTTCGCCGCAGCACAAGGCCCGGCGGCAGGTGAAGCCTGGGTTGAGCCGCGTTTGCTGGCATTGCTGAATGCGCAACTGGGTGATGAAGTTGAGCTGGGTACGACCCGGTTGCGCCTCAGTGCGGTGATTATTGAAGAAAGTGACCGTGGTGGAAATTTTTATAATCTGTCGCCGCGGCTGATGATGAACTGGGCCGATCTTGAAGCCAGCGGCTTAACCGCTGCCGGCAGCCGCCTGAAGTGGCGCTTGCTGTTACTCGGCGATGAGCAGGCACTGGCGCAGTTGCGTAACTTCCGCGATCTGGCGCCCAATCAGACATTTGAATCACTGGCCGACAGCAATCAGGCGATGGCCAACGCTCTCGATAAGGCGCGGCGTTATCTGGGCTTAGCCGCCATGCTGGCGGTGGTGCTGGCCAGTGTGGCGGTGGCGATCAGCGCCCAGCGCTATGCCAGTCGCCATTTTGATATCAGCGCGCTGATGCGTACCTTTGGTCTGGCGCGGGCACAGGTGTGGAATATCTACGCCTTACAGCTGTTGCAGCTGGGGCTGGTGGCGACGCTGGCCGGTCTGGCGCTGGCGGCCGGGCTGCAGGCGGGCTTGTTGGCGGTTCTGGGTGAACTGGTGCCGCAGCCGTTACCGGCTGCACCCTGGTCGGCCTGGCTGCTGGGTGCCAGCAGCGGTGTGCTGACCTTGCTCGGTTTTGCCTTGCCTTATCTGCTGCCGCTGGCGCGGGTGACGCCGCTGCGGGTGCTGCGCCGTGAGTTGCAGCCGGTGCCGTTATCGGGCTGGTTGATTACCTCGCTGGCGTTAATCGCTTTGACCCTGCTGCTGTTCCTGTTTACACACGATCTGCCGATGACGCTGGGCATGATGGGCGGTGGTAGTTTGCTGGTGGTGATTATGCTGCTGGTGCTGAATGGTCTGATTCTGCACTTGCGCCAGCGCCTGGCGCAGCACGATTTGCCGTTAATGTGGCGTTTTGCCTGGCAACATCTGAGCCGCAACAGCCGTCAGAGTGCCGGACAGATTCTCGCCTTTGCCCTGACCATGATGGTGATGCTGGTGATCGGCGCGCTGCGCAACGATCTGCTGGCTGACTGGCAGGCGAGCCTGCCGGACGATGCGCCCAATGTGTTCGCCATTAATATCCAGCCCTATGAAGTGGATGACTTCCGCCAGTCACTGCAGGACGCCGGGCTGGAAAGTCAGAAGCTGTACCCGATGGTGCCCGGCCGCCTGTTGCGCATTAATGATGTCAGTGTGCAGGAGCTGGCGGTGGCCGATGACCCGGCAATTAACCGCGATCTGGCGCTGACGTCGGATCAGCAACTACCGGCCTCTAATGTCATTGAAGAGGGCAGCTGGCAAAGGCTGCTGGATGAGAGTGGGCAGGTATCGCTGGAGCAGCGTCTGGCCGGACGGCTGGGTGTCGGGCTGGGTGACACACTGGCATTCAGTGCCGGTGGGGTGGAATTCAGCGCGGTGGTAAGCAGTATCCGCAGTGTTGACTGGGGTACCATGACGCCGAACTTTTACATGATGTTCTCCGCCGATGTACTGGCGCAGTTGCCGGCCAATTACCTCACCAGTTTTTATGTGCCACCGGCATCACAGGCGCAGCTGACGGCACTGATTCGTCAGTATCCGGGGATTACCCTGCTGGATATGCAGGTGGTGCTGGGCCAGGTGCAGGCGCTGCTCAGTCAGGTCAGTCTGGCGGTGGAGCTGATTCTGCTGTTTGTACTGGTGGCAGCGCTGCTGGTGATGCTGTCGTCGCTGGTGGCGGCGTTACCGGAGCGTCTGCGCGAAGGCGCGGTGTTGCGCACCTTAGGGGCCGGTACCGCGTTATTGCGTCGCGGCCATCTGGCGGAATTTGCTTTGCTCGGTTTTATTTCCTCGTTGCTGGCATTGCTCGGTGCCGAGGCGATCTGTTTTGGGCTGTACCGTGGCCTGCTGTCGCTGCCATACGATGGTCTGGGCTGGGTGTGGTTATGGCTGCCACCGCTGGCGGCGGTCATGCTGGCGCTGCCGGGCATGTGGCTGATGCGGCGTACCGTAACCGTGGCGCCACTGACCGTTTTACGTGAGCTGGTGGAGTGACAGGTGGGTGGACAGTAGTGTTATTATGTAACAATTTTGTTTTAGAGATCCTGTCATGATCCGTACCCACCTGATTACCGGTTTCCTCGGCGTTGGTAAAACAACGGCTATTCTGCACCTGCTGAAACAAAAGCCAGCTGATGAAAAGTGGGCGGTGCTGGTTAACGAGTTTGGCGAAGTCGGGGTCGACGGCGCCATCCTTGCCAGCCAGGGGGCGGTGGTGAAAGAAGTGCCCGGCGGCTGTTTGTGTTGTGTCTCCGGCCTGCCATTTCAGATTGGTCTGAATATGCTGATTGCGCGGGAAAAACCCGATGTGCTGCTGATTGAGCCAACCGGGCTGGGCCATCCGCGCAATATTCTGCAAACCCTGCGTAATGAACATTACCGCGATATTCTGCAACCGGGCGCCAGTCTGTGTGTGCTTGATCCGCGTCATCTCAGTGACCCGCGCTATCTGGATAATGACGTCTTTGCCGATCAGATTCAGCTCGCCGATGTGCTGGTGGCGAATAAAACGGATCTGGCAACAGACGCTGACCGCAACGCGTTTGAGCAATTACTGCAGCGCGCTGAGCCGGCGAAAACCGCCAGCGCCTGGGTAGTGAATGGTGAGATAGCGCTGGAATTATTAGCCGGTGGTACGCAATCGCAACGTCTGGCATTGCATCCCGATGCGCACGCGCATCAGCATGCCCGCGAGGATCTGGCACCGCAGAATGCGCTGGCAGAGGGTGAAGAGCTGCGCCTGCTGGAAAATCATGGCCAGGGTTATTACTCCGTTGGCTGGTTAATTAACGCAGGTTGGGTATTTTCGGCACGGGCTTTACGTGGCTGGCTGAACAGCCTCGATGTGCAACGCGCTAAAGGTATTATACTGACCGACGAAGGGTCGCTGGTGCTGAATATGCGCGATGGGGTATTAACCGAAATGCCAACGCGTATGCCGGATGAAAGCCGGCTGGAATTACTGCACACGCAGCCGTTAGAGTCTGCCGTGCTGCAACAGTCACTCCTGGCTTGCCGGGCAGAGTCATAAATTATTGATCAATAAAATCGCAGGCGTATGCAGTCTGTCGTCTGAATACGGAGAGTTGGTAGTGCGTCCTGTGCTTTTTCTATGTATGTCGATGATTGTTTTATTCAGCCCGCTGTTCAGTGCCAACAGTTATGCACTGACTCTGAATATTGCCGCCGAAGATGCCTGGCCACCATTTTCCGATGCGCAGGGTAATGGTTACTCCCGTGATCTGGCTCTGGCTGCTTTTGCGGTCAGCGGTGTCAGTCTGACGATTCAGGCCGTGCCTTATGCCCGTGCTTTAAATCTTACCCTGGCGGGAAAAGCCGATGGCTGTTGGAATGTCACTCGCCAGCCAAGCACCGAGGAACAGTATATTTTTGGCGAGCAGCCATTATTTACCGCCTCGGCTTCTTATTATTTTAAAACCGGAAAAGAAAAAAACTGGCAAACTCCGGCGGATATTCCGGACGGAACTGCGCTGGCGATCATGAACGGTTACGAATACGGTGCCGAGTTTGAAAAGCACCGTCACCGACTTAAACTGATTGAAGTCTCCAAACAGCAACAAATGATTGCCATGCTGATCAGTGAACGCGTGGCCGGTGCCATCTTCTTTGACCGGGTATTCGATTACACCATGGCTGGCAGTCATTACGACCGTTCGCTGATTCGCCGTGGTCAGCAAAATCACACCAGTGATATTTACATTGCCTTCAGTCGCCAGAAACCGGAGGCCGATAAATATGCCCAATTACTTGATGAGGGTCTGAAAATACTGAAAGCAAATGGTGAATATCAACGCATTATGGACAGCCACTACGATCGCTGGTCAGAATAACGGCGCTGTCATATAACGCACATAAATCTGTCAATAATCCGTATCTTATCTGCAACACTTATTCTCTTTAATGCCCTGCTGAATCATCCATTTTTTACAGCAGAGAAATACGATGAAACCGCTTCTTACACTGACGCTTCTGGGCTTAAGCCTGAGCAGTCTGGCCGACAGCAGCGCGCTGTTAATCAACGAAGTCGATTCCGACAATTCAGGCACCGATACCGCAGAATTTATTGAACTTTACGATGGTGGTATTGGTAATACGGCGCTTGATGGTCATGTTGTTGTGCTGTTTAACGGCTCGAGTGATCAGAGCTATCTGACGGTTGATCTCAGTGGCCACAGCACCAACGCTCAGGGCTATTTTGTCATTTGTGGTGATGCGGCCAATGTTGCCAACTGCGACCTGGATATTTCCCCCGACAGCAACCTGATTCAGAACGGTGCCGATGCGGTGGCGTTGTATCAGGCCGCGGCGGTCGATTTCCCGAATAATACTGCGGTAACCACCACGAACCTGATTGATGCTCTGGTGTATGACACTAATGATAACGATGATTCAGGTCTGTTGGTGTTGCTGAATGCCGGTCAACCGCAGATGAATGAAAACGAAGGCGGCGATAAAGACAACCAATCGCTGCAGCGCTGTGAAAATGGTGCCGGAGGTGCCCGTAACAGCGCCGGTTTTATTACCGCAACACCGACTCCCGGTGCTGCATCTGCCTGTAATGTGGTGGTTGAACCTGTGCTGGGTAACTGCGGCGAAAGCAGTCAGGCAGAATTCCGTTTAATCAGTGCGGTGCAGGGCAATATTACTGATGTCAGCGCTGATGCCAGTCCGCTGTTGGGTGAAACGGTGATCGTCGAAGGTATCGTCACGCTGGATAAGCAGGGCGGTTTGCTGGCGAACGGCGACAGCTCTTATGAATACAGCGGCTTCTGGCTGCAGGAAGAAGACAGTGATGCCGATAACGATGCCATGACCTCTGAAGGTATTTTTATTTATGACTATAAAAATACCGTGAACAGCGGAGACAAAGTCCGGCTAATGGCAAAGGTTGCTGAATACCAGCAGGTAACGCAGCTGAAAAATGTGCAGGATCTGGTGATCTGTTCTTCCGTTAATGCCTTGCCGGCCGCGGTCCCAGTTACTTTACCGGTGACTAATCTGAATAAACTGGAAGCGCTGGAAGGCATGCGCATCAGCAGCTCGCAGAACCTGGTTGTCAGCGACCTGTTTGGTACCGGTTATGGTTTCGGTAATTACGGCCAGTTTGTTGTGTCATCGGCACTGCATTTCCAGAGTACCGAAATTGCTGCACCACAATCAGCAGAAGCTCAGGCGGTTATCGCTGCGCGCGCACTGGATGTGTTATTAATCGATGATGGTGTGTCGGCGGCGTATCCGGCATTTATTCCGTTTCCGGACGACAGTGGTTTCAGCGCGCTGAATCCTGTGCGTATCGGTGACAGCGTCAGCACCTTCGATGGTGTTATGCATGCTTATAAAAATAATTACACCGTAATTCCTTCTGCACTGAGCATCGACCCTACACATCCGCGTACGGCCGCACCCACGATTGCTGCCGATGCCAATCTGGTGATCGTTGGTATGAATGTTCTCAATTACTTTAATGGTGATGGTCAGGGTGGCGGTTTCCCAACCAGCCGTGGTGCTAAAACCTATGATGCATTCACCATGCAGAGCGATAAAATTGTCGCGGCGTTAACCGCTATGAATGCCGATATTATCGGTCTTATGGAAATCGAGAACGACGGTTTCGGTGAGTACAGCGCTATTCAGACACTGGTTAATGAACTGAATAAACAGCAGACGGCAGGTAATGAATACAGCCTGATTAATCCGGGTGTCAGCAGCATTGGCAGCGATGCGATTACCGTAGGTTTGATTTACCGCGCCGGAAAAGTAACCGCCGTAGGTACCACCGCGATTCTCGACAGCAGCAATTCAGCCAAAGATGAAAATGATCGGCCATTATTTCTTGATACTAAAAACCGTCCGGCATTAATTCAGTCGTTCAGTATGAATGATGAAATCTTCACGGTTGCTGTTAATCACCTGAAATCCAAAGGCTCTGCCTGTAATGAAGACAATGAAGGCGCCGATGGTCAGGGCAACTGTAATCAGACCCGCAACCGCGCCGCGCAGGCATTAGTCCAGTATCTGGCAACCCAGCCTACCGGTGTCAGCAGCAATGCCCAGCTGGTGTTGGGTGATCTGAATGCTTACAGCAAAGAAGATCCGATTAATACGATTCTGGATGCCGGTTTCAGCAATCTGAAATACAGCGAAAAATCGACAGAAACTCAGCCTTATTCTTATTCCTTTGGTGGTTTTCTTGGCAGCCTGGACCATGCTCTGGCGACCGCAGATTTTTATGCCCATGTGGTCAGTGTTGATGCCTGGCATATCAACTCGGTAGAAGACAGTCTGATGGATTATGAGACTGAAGCAACGGGTCAGGATTACGACTCCATTGATAATTACGCCAATGCTGATGCTTACCGCTCATCCGACCATGATCCGATTGTGGTTGCCCTGCGTATTGATGAGAAAACGCCAGAGCCTCAGCCAGAACCCGAGCCTCAGCCAGAACCTGCACCGGAAAATCCGGATAACGGCTCAGATAACGGAAACAATAATAATAACGACGATAACAACGGTGGCCCATTGCACCCGTTGAGTTTGCTGGTGCTGGCATTGACTGCCGCATTGCGTCGTCGTGCCTGAGGGCGAAAACGGATAAACATAAGCAACACGGACGTGATAAAAAATCAGCCCCGCCAGTGAACACTGGCGGGGCTTTTTTAATGTGACCGATTAAAACTCTTGTGTTGCCTGAAGCTGTCGCTCCAGAGTTTCCAGTGAGCGTAATAAATCACCGGAAACACTGGTCAGCAGTGTGGCTTTCAACTGTATTTCTGCGGCTTTTTTACTATCGCCTTTGCCTGTCGGGTCCAGAATACGTTGCCAGAGCGATGGTTTTTCACTGCGCTTCAGCAGGCTGAATAAGTCGAGGCAAACCTGATGCAGTTGTTTGTGTGGGATTTCTATTGCGCGGAATTCCGGCAGGGTACGTAAGGCCTGGCCAGCACCATAATACCAACGCCCGAACTGACATTCGTCATGTTCCAGCGGCAGCTGGCCCTCTTCGATATCGTGGCCGGAGAGCAGTGCCTGAGCGTAGGCGCGCCAGCGCAGGTGTGCGGTTTTGGCGCGGCCAATCTGCTGCAGAAATTTTTCTCTGTCGGTATGGCTGATATTAATATTGGCAATAAAGGGCATAAGCATCAGGCACAATAATGGATAACTTCAGCCTAGCAATAAATGGCAAAAGTGCCGTATGCCTGCTTTAAAGCGCTAACCTTGGACACCTCTGAATACGTCAGTGCCCGCTTCGGCTTACTGAAAACGTTCACATTATTCAGCGGTGCCCTCGAGTAAGTGCATCCTTGCTTACCCTCAGTCCATTTCGGTACGAGCAATCCGGTGCTCGTTTTAATCATCAGCTCAGGTAACGATTGGCGAGCGTAAATTCATGCACAATCAGATTCAGATGCGTGCAGCGTTCCGGTTTCGTGCGGTACAAATGCTGCAGCGCAAAAAAAGGTTGGTACAGATAATCCAGACACTGACGCCGCCAATGGTTGCTGGCATCGGTGTTAAACGTTGCATCACGCAAGGTGTTATACATACGCGTCAGCCAGCTTTCCTGTAACGGTTGCAGATGGCGCTCACCGGCGCGGCAGGCCAGTTCCAGCCCCAAATCCAGATATTCATTCAGCCATTCCGGGTGCAGCTCGCAACCCTGGTGCGAGCGTATCTGCAGCTCCAGCTGTGCGAGTCGTTGCTGCTCATGCATTGGCACCAGGCTGCCGCCTTGCGTGGCCGGAGCCGAACGAAACTGCCGTGGACGGATAACCCGCCCGCCAGCTGCGGGCTGCGCAGAACAGAAAGCAGATTCGCAGTATGAATGAGGCATGGCGGACTCCTTGGTAAGTGCAGGCAAATTAATCTAATGATAATAATTATCATTTGCAAGCTTTTCATGGAATCTTGATTTGTCGCAGGCATGGCCGTCAACGGCATCCATAGGCTGGCTGTCATCATTCCGCTATAATCCGCGCCGCGCTGGCCTCCACCCTTGTTCATTGCCGCCAGCGTGCCGATGGGGAGTATGCTGAGTGGCTGCAACACAGGTTCTGATCGTTTTTAATCCGGTTTCCGGCTCCGGTAATCGCCGCATTGTTGAAGCTGTACAGCAGGCGCTGAGCAACCGTGGTTGTGATGTCAGTCTGTATCCGACTCAGAGTGCCGGTGATGCAACCCGTTATCTGGCAGCGTATGAAGGCCAGCTCGATGTTGTGGCGGTGGCCGGTGGCGATGGCACGATCAATGAAGTTGTGAACGGTCTGCGTGAGCGCGACAATCAAAGCTACCGCCTGGCTTTAATTCCGACCGGAACCGTGAATGTTCTGGCGGCTGAACTGGGCATTGGCAAAACACCGGAAGGCATCGCCGATATTATTCTGCAGGGACGCGAAAAGCCGATTTATCTGGGATCAGTAAATGAACGCCGCTTTGTTTTAATGGCAGGAATCGGTTACGACGCCTGGGTGGTGGATAACGTCGATCTGGCGTTAAAAAAGAAAGTCGGCAAGCTGGCGTATGTATTGTCGATGCTTAAACAGCTGCGCCACTTCGGTAAAAAAACCTATCAGCTGACGGTGGATGGCGAACGCTATCAGGCCAATTCTGTGGTGATTACCAATGGCCGTTATTATGCTGGATCTTTTGTCCTGTCGCGTCAGGCGGATTTAAGCAAGCCTACCACGCAGGTATTGATGATATCCGGCAACAGCCCGCTGAAATTTATCGGCATTTTGCTGGGGCTGCCCTTGGGGATTATGGAAAAAATGCCGGGCATGAAATCTGTTGCTGCCCGTCATGTGCAGATTGAATTACTGAATGCCGGTACCGAACGCGAGCCGGTGCAGGCCGATGGTGATTCGCTGGCCGAATTGCCGCTGAATCTGCAGATGGAAGGCAGTCCGGTACGCCTGCTGGTGCCTTAGCGCCCGTTTTATCCCTTTATTCAGGCAACAGGCGACGGTTACATGTAACCCTCAAACTGTTACTCTTCACGATAACGGATGAAGGATAACAAGGAGGGTTATATGCGCATAACGCTGTCGTTACTGCTGTTTTCATTATGGGTCGCCAGCGCGCAGGCTCAGGTTTATAAATGGACCGACGATAAAGGTCAGGTGCATTTCAGCGACAAGCCTCCGGCAACCAGTCAAACGCCTGCTAAAGTCGAAACCGTTAATCCCGGAGCTCAGAAGCGTAACAGTCATTTGTCGACTGCTCCTGATAGCGCAGCTGCGCAGTTTGTTTCTTCATCCTCTTCTGATGCCATTCAGTTCGTTGTTTCTTTACGCCAGATGCTGGCCGAAAAAAATTACACCAGCCTGAACCTGCGTCTTCAGGCTCTGAGCCGTTTGCGTGAAAAAGATATTCGCAGTGAGCGCAGCGAAGTTGCCGCCTATGCTGCTTTCCGGGTAATCCGTGAAAATTATCTCCAGCAACTGAACGATTGGGTGAGCAGCAGCCCGGTTAATGTGCAACCCTATATGGCAAGGGCAAATTATTATTACGCGATGGCCTGGGCCAGTCGTGGCGGCAACGTCAGCTCCGAAACCAGTGATCAGCAAATTCAGGGTATGGAGTCTTATGCAAAACTGGCCCGTGCTGATTTGCAGCGGGTTATCCAGCGTAAGGCCGATATGTTGCCGGCCTATGCGTTATTAATCTGGACAGAAAAACTATTAGGAAATGACGAGGGAAGTCAGCAGGCTTTTTCACAGGGAGTAGATTTACAGCCTGCCAGCTATACGCTTTACCGTAATTTTATTATTACTCAGGCTCCTCACTGGGGTGGTTCCTATGACAGCATGAAGGCCGTTGCGGAAGCCGCAAACTCCGGGGTCAGCAGTAACCCTCTGCTGGCACAAATTCCCGGATTTATTCTGCAGGAAGCAGGCAAAGATTCACGCATCGCGAATCATTATAATGATTCTCTGCAATATTATGATGCCGCGCTGCAGCTGGGTGATAACGATGAAGCGTTCTATGGCAAAGGCCGGACACTGTATGACAAAAAAGAATACGCAGCGGCTTCAAAGGCGCATCAGCGGGCAATCACCCTGTATCCTTATGAAAGCAGCTATTATCAGCAACTGGCCTGGAGTGAGTATAAGCGCGAAGAATACAGTGCAGCGGGTAAAGCAATACGTCAGGCCTGTCAGTTGAATCCTGAGAACGAAAAATATCAGAGTTTGCGTAAAGATATTGCATTGAGCCTGGCGCAAAAAACTTACCAGCAGCGCTCGGAGATGTTGCCCGGAGCGCAGGTTGCGGCTTATCAGCAGGCGCTGCAGTTAGCCCCGGATAATGATGAAGTGTATTACTACCGCGCACTTTATTATGCTCATCAGGGAGACTGGAGCAATGCTGAAGTTGATCTTAAAAAAGCCATCGAGCTGGATCCCGAAGATTTCGACAATTATTACCGGCTGGATTATGCCCTTATCCGGAAAAACAAAGACTTTGCGCAAATAGCCAGATACTGGCTGCAGTATCTTGAATTAAAACCGAATGACAGTAAGGCCCTGCTGGAGATTGCCGGAACTTATTATCATATGAAAGACAAAGAAAAAATGCGCTTTTATGCCCAGAAATCTGCCGATCTGGGCAATATTGAAGCGCAAAAGTATCTGCAGTGAATCAGATATTTACAGGCGTTTTAAACCCAGTCGAAGGGCTTTTCTTCATCGCGGATTAACTTAATCCAGCCTGGTTCATCACTTTGAGCCGATTCCTGCCAGCCACTGTCAGAGCAGCGTACTTCGCTGCTCAGTGCGGCGTGGGCGGCACGGCCACAGTCGAGGTCGGTTGCCCAGGGGGTCAGGTTCTGTTTAAACCACAGGCTGGCAAAGTTTTTCTCGGCATTTTCATTCAGGAAAATGTCCATACTGCTGCCATCTATCTGTGCTTGCCAGTGGTGGCTTCCGGCGTTTTCTTTCAGGGTTTGCAGTGGCTGTTGCAGTGCATCCTGCAGCCATTGACGTACAGCCACTGGCTCAGCTTTCATGATGTAAATTTCAATATCGGGGAAGTGTTCAGTCATTTTTCCGGGTCAACCTTATGATGCGCAGAATGCTCAGCGCAATATAACCGAGAGCGGCGCTCAGAGCACCCATTGCCGCGAGGATCAGACCTGCCAGGCTGACAATTTCCTGCGCCAAAGAAGGTAACAGGTATTTCTGCGCCATCAATATAATGCCCAGTCCGGCGAAAAAAGCCGCAGCACCGAATACGAATAAACGCAGGTTTTCCCGATCCTGTTCAGCCCTTTTTTGCAGCCATTGCAGCAGTGCTGTGGCCTTCTTGCTTGCCATACATCATCCCCACCTTCTGTCCGACGGGCAGAGCATAGCAAAAGCCAGACCCTGGTGTGAGCTGGCATTACTTTGCAAAGGCGTTGTTGCGAATAAGTATCATTTGTGTTTATTATCTAAAAGATAATGATTCTCAACTGAGGTTTGTATGGCGCGCTGTCTGGTCCCCGGAGCAACAACAGGAGCAACAACAGGGTCAACAACAGGAGCAGAAACAAGAACGGATTACGGCCGCCTGTCGCTGCCGCAGTTTGCACTCTGTGGCTGCCTGTACCTGTTGTTTCCTGCCGCTTATGCCGCCGGAACGTCCTCCACTGCGGTGTTTAATCTCAGCGATGTGGTGGTGTCCGGCAGCCGCAGCGAACGGCCGCTGGCCGATACGCCGGTGCGTACCCAGATTCTCGATCAGGCCACCATTCAGCGTCTGCACAGTCGTGACCTGCGCGATGCGCTGCGCATTATGCCCGGTGTGCAACTGCGTGAGATCCACGGCAAAAGCGGTGAAGAGGTCTATCTGCAGGGCTTTAATGGTGACCGCGTACTCATTCTGGTCGACGGTCTGCCGGTATCGGCCAGTACGGGGTCAACGGTGGATACCTCGCAGCTGGCGATGCTGGATATCGAACATATTGAAATCGTGCCCGGCGCGGCTTCGGCCTTGTATGGCAGTGCGGCCATGGGCGGCGTTATTAATGTGATTACCCGTAAACACCAGAATTCAGATCAGCGCTTAAGTGGCCATGCCTCACTGGATTCAGGCAGTTACGGTTCGCGTCAGCTGGATGAAAGTAAGGTATCCGGTGAGCAGCATCTGAATGCCAGTGTGACTCAGATATTGGGACAGAGTGAGCTGCGCCTGGGTATTGATCAGCGTTATTCCTCCGGTTACGACCTCAATCCGGACAGCTGGAGCAGCGATGGTTTCAGCGGCTCGAAAACGAATCTCAGCGCCATGCTGGCACGGAATTTTGCTGACAGTCAGTGGCGATTAAATACCGAACGTTTTGAGGAAGACAGCGAAACCCGTCGTGCCGGAACCAGCGGCAGCGATGGTATTAAGCGCGAATTATTACAGCGTAACCGTCTGGCGCTGCAGGGCGAATGGCAGAGCCGTATTGGTCAGTGGCAGCTGCAGGCTTTGCATGAACAACAAGATGACCAGTCGGACCAGCTGAATAACGACAGCGATATCCCGGCCGGTAATCTGTGGCGTGACACCCAATACCAGCAGCAGAAAGCCGCTTTGCAATGGCAGTACAGCCTGGACTCAGCATTAGGCTATGGCGCAGAAATGGTAGCCGGAGTTGAAGGTTTCCGTGAATCCATGGAGCAGGATAAAAATGAAATTAAACTCACCGATGAAGGTCTTGGGGAAAATGATCAGGTCAGCCAGCGGCCAGACGGTACCTATTATGTCAGCACCAATGAAGTACCCTATGCGCAGCGTAACAGCCGCGAATTTTTCACCCAGCTGATTATTCCTCTGGGTATTAATGGCGATGTTTCCACCGGAGGTCGCTGGCAGAACGATAGTGACTTTGGAAAATTTTTCTCACCAACAATCAGTGTCAGACAAAATTTCCAGTGGCATGACCTGCAATTTCAATGGCGGCAATCCGCCGGTCTGGGTTATCGCGTACCGAATTTAAAAAACCGCTATTTTATTTTTGACCACAGCGTCAACGGCTACAAAGTTCTGGGCAGCGAAGACTTAACCCCGGAAAAATCCCGCAGTTTACAGATGTCATTTTCCCTGACCGATAACGAACATTTTCATGCCGAACTGGCGCTGTTTAATAACCGCATTCAGGATTTAATCGAGGCGCAGGACTCAGGTGAAAGCGAAGACGGTGGTCGTGTGGCGATTTATCGCTACACCAATTTTGCTAATGCCCTGACCCGTGGTTATGACCTGAGCCTGCAATGGCAATTACTGCCGGGGCTGCAGCAGCGTCTGTCATTCGGTTATCTCGATGCCCGCGATCTGGATCTGGATACGCCGCTGATTAACCGTGCCCGTCATCACGCTAAAGCTCTGTGGTTGTGGGATATCAGCCATCGTTTGCAATTAACCCTGAGCGGAGAATATCAGGGTGAGCACATCAGCAGTATCAGTGAGGCAGACAGCGGCAGCAGCCAGCTGAATGTCAGCCCGGCGTACAGCCGCTGGGATATTAAAGGCAGCTGGCTTTTAACCCCCCGCACCAGTGTCTACGGCGGTGTGAATAATCTGTTCGATACCGTACGTGACAGTGCCGATGCCTACGATCGTCGTCCGGTGTTTGGCCGCATGCCTTATGCCGGCCTCTCTTATCAGTTTTAACCATCCCTAACCAAGGAAAAGAAGATGAAATCATCAGGATTAATATCATTTAAACGCCTTATGCTGCCACTGGCGACGGGCAGCGCTTTATTAATGAGCGGTTGTGGCGGTGACGATAATGACAGCAGCAATGACACTGCGGATAACGAAAAATTTTCCAGCCTGAAAATTAACGCCGCCAGTTATACCGACTGGCAGTACGTTAATCTGAGTAGTGGCGAACTGGTAACTTTAACCACTGAGCAGGCTGCCACTTCAACCGACTGGCATATTGCTTTGCGCCGTACCGAAGTAAAAATTAACGGCGGCGTTTCCGGCAACGGTAATGGTAAAGGTGCCCTCGCAGCGACTCCCGATGGTTTTTACGATGCAGAAGGTAATGCCGTTGCTTCGGTATTCACCAATGCCGATGCGGACATTCAGGCTCAGGCATTAAGCGCGGAATATAATCTGGCGGACCTGACGTTTAAAGCCGACCGCTATGTTCCGGCGATTCAGGATTGGTATATCTATAACCCGACCACCCATCAGATCAGCGCCAACAGCGCTAATGGCTGGTTATTGCGCCACGCCGATGGCACTACCTACAGCAAGTTTGTTCTTGATACGGTGAGCTACAGCGAAATTACGGTGCGTTATGAAACTCAGGCAACGGATACCACGCAGTTTGCCGGTGGTGAAAAAACACTGACCGCCGCTGTTGCAGACGGCAGCACAGAACTCTGTCTGGATTTTGATGCTCAGGCTGCGGCAGATTGCGGCGGTGCCGACTGGGATCTGCGTTATGAAATAAACCTTGCCGCACGGGCAATTAATTTATGGAGTAACGGTGGTGTTTATGGTGATGGTAATGGCGCCGCCTTTGGTGCCATCGCCGCTACTGAACTGGCGGGCTATACCAGTGCCACCATGGTCGACAGTACCAGTATTGCTGCTCATTACAGTGCTGATTCTGCCAGCAGTATTTTCAGCGATTCCAGCTGGTACGCTTACAACCTGAGTGGCTCCCATAAACTCTGGCCAAATTTCCGTACTTATATCGTCGATGCTGACAGCAATACTGAGAACAGCGACAAGTTCGCTGTACAGATCAGTAACTACTACAGCCTGGGCGGCTCAGGCAGCCCTGAAATCCGCTTTAAGAAAATCACCCAGTAAACTCTGCCGGAGACAAATTATGACAACAGCAACTATTCATTCGGTATCGGCCAGCAGTACAGCTGCGGATATTGTTCAGTTCTTTTCTGATCTTGCCCGGCGCTGGCAGGAGCTGCGTGAAAAAAACGAAAAGCTGCGTATACGTAATGCCGCCGAACAACTGGGTGTCAGTGAAGCTGAATTGCTGGCTACCCGTGTCGGTAATGGTGTAACGCGCCTGAATAATGATTTTAAAAAACTGTTCACCGAGGTGGAGGGCTTAGACAGCGTCATGGCGCTGACCCGTAACGACGCCATGGTGCACGAAAAAACCGGCCAATATAAAGACCTGAGTATTCACGGCAATATGGGACTGGCGCTGGGCGTGATTGATCTGCGTATTTTCTTTAACCGTTTTGTTTATGGCTTTGCGGTACAGGAAGGTGCAGGAGAAAATATGCGCAATAGCCTGCAGTTCTTTAATGCTCAGGGCGAAGCCGTGCATAAAATTTATGCCAACAGCAATACCGATATGCAGGCCTTCCGTAATCTGGTGGAGCATTATCGTGCCGCCGAGCAAAGCGCATTTATCGTTCTGGATAATCACCAGCCGGACGCTGCTCAGGCGGAAGATAGCCAGGCGGCAGATAACCAGGCGAAAGACAGCAACCCATTATTGCAGTCACCAGAAGCACTTAATGTTCAGCAACTGCGTAAAGACTGGAGCGAACTGAAAGATGTGCATCATTTTCAGGCGATGCTGAAAAAACATCAGCTGGAACGCATTCCGGCCTACCGGGCTATCGGTGCCGACTACGCCCAGCAGCTGGATAAGCAGGCCTTTGAAGATGCACTGCTGCAGGCCGCGGCCAGCGAGCTGCCGATTATGGTGTTTGTCGGCAGTGAAGGCATGGTGCAGATTCACACCGGCCCGGTTAAAACACTGCTGCGTACCGGCCCCTGGTTTAATGTACTCGACCCGGATTTTAATCTGCACGCCAACACTCAACTATTGGATCAGGTCTGGCTGGTGCGTAAACCCACAACGGATGGCGTTGTCAGTGCTCTGGAAATGTTTGATGCCGAAGGCCGGCAGGTGGCTCTGTTATTTGGTGAACGCAAACCCGGAAAACCAGAGCTTGAAGGCTGGCGCGAATTATTAAATAAATTGCTGGCAAAGCATGCACTGGCTGTTAAGTCTGACGTAGATGCTGTTCAGTCCGCGACTGACGGAGAATAACGATGTGTTATTTTATTCAACTCCGCAGAATCGCGGTATTTACCGCAGGGCTGTTCTCGTTTGCCTTGTTCAGTTCTGCAGTGCTTTCTGCCGAGCGGGTGGTCAGTATTGATGGCTCGCTGACCGAAATTATTTACGCACTTCAGGCGGAAAACTCGTTGGTTGCAGTCGATACCACCAGTCGTTATCCGCAAGCGGCGACAAAGCTGCCGGATGTCGGCTATATGCGGCAGTTATCGGCGGAAGGCATTTTGGCATTGTCGCCAACACTGGTGCTGGCCAGCACCGATGCCGGACCGGACAGCGTGTTTGAGCAGTTGCAGCAGGCGGGTGTGCGTGTTGTGCGTATCCGTAATGATTACTCCGTCGACGGCGTACTGAATAAAATACAGGCTGTAGCTGACGCACTTAATAAACCGGAGGCAGGACGCGCACTGGCGGGCAATATTAAACAGCAGGCCGATGCAGCACTGGCCAGTATTCCTGCCGATGCCGCACCGCCGGCGACGTTATTTATTCTCGGTGCCGGTAATCGCGGGTTAATGGCTGCAGGCAGTAAAACCCAGGCCGATGCCATGCTGGCACTGTTAAATGCGCGCAACGTTATGGCTTATAACGGCTATAAACCCGTCAGTGCGGAAGCGGTGTTACAGGCCGGGCCAGAGGTTGTATTAATTGCCAATACTGAAGCCGTGGCGAATAACTCGCAGACGCAGAGTGCCGCATTAAGCACGCAGTTGGCGATGACACCGGCCTTCAGCCAGCAGCGTATTCATACGCTGGATACTTCACTGGTATTGGGTTTTGGTCCGCGTATTGGCAGCGCTTTAGAGCAATTGGCGGCGTTACTGTATCCGTCCGCCGTACAGACATTATCTTCTGCGGAGCAACCCTGATGCCCGGCGCGGTAATACGTTTGCAAGGGCCGCGCCTGGCGCTGTTGCAGTTTGCTGCAGTGCGTCAGGTGCTGTTATTTTTTGCGGCGGCCGGGCTGTTGATGCTACTGATTTTATTGTCGCTGCGTACCGGCCCGGTCGAACTGAATAATACCCAGGTACTGCAGTCATTATGGAATGCCATCACCTTTGCCGATATTCAGGGACAGAGTGATTGGGTAGTGCGTGAATTACGCCTGCCGCGTACTCTTTTAGCGGTGCTGGTTGGTGCTGGCCTGGCCGCCGCCGGTGCCGTTACACAAGGGGTTTTCCGTAATCCACTGGCCGACCCCGGATTAATTGGTGTCGCCAGTGGCGCGGCGCTGGCGGCGGTTGCGGTGATTGTTTTAAAAGATTCACTGCTGGCTTTCTGGGTCGCGATTATGGGGCCGCTGGCGTTGCCGATTGCCGCCTTTCTCGGTGGCTTAGCCGTTACTCTGGTGATCTATCGTTTAGGTACCCGCAACGGTCAGACGCAGGTAGCGACGCTGCTATTGGCGGGTGTGGCCATTAACGTATTAACCGGTGCATTAACCGGCATTCTTACCTATATGGCCGACGATCAGGCGTTGCGCTCCATGACCTTCTGGTCAATGGGCAGCCTGGCTCATGGCCGCTGGCCGGAAATTGCGGCTCTCAGTGTTTGTATTATTTTGCCCTTATGTTTTCTGCCGCGCTTTGCCCGCTTATTAAATGCGTTATTGCTGGGCGAAGCGGTAGCAACCCACCTTGGTTATCGCGTGCAGCAGGCCAAGCTTTGGTTAATTACCGCAGCGGCTTTAATGGTCGGTGCCGGTGTCGCGGTGGCCGGTATGATTGGTTTTATTGGTTTGGTGGTGCCGCATTTATTGCGCCTGTTAATTGGGCCAGACCACCGCGCGTTATTACCGGCCTCTGTCTTACTGGGGGCATCGTTGTTATTGATTGCCGATATGATCGCGCGCACCTGGCTGTCACCGGCTGATTTACCGGTGGGCCTGGTCATGGCAGTGATTGGCGGGCCGGTATTTTTGAGCCTGCTGTTGCAACAGGTAAAACACAGTCGTGGGTAAGCCACTGGCAGATACTAGGGCCTGTCGACACTAATTGAATAGATCCTGCTGAGAGCCAGTTTTTATCAGAACAAGGAGAGAGGCGTGATATTGTCAGGAACATCCATGTTCCTGACCCTACGGGCTTCGCGCCCATCTGCTCCGGGCAGATGGGTAGCGGGCTAAATGAATGACGAACGACGAAGTTAATGAGGAAAACTGGCCTCAGCCCGAAGGGTTATGGCTAAAAATCCCTCATCCTGCGTTGCTGTTCGTTCGCTTAACCCGTTAGGCCACACTCTCAGCGCCTTGTTTGAGATATTTTTAGCTAATAACAGGCCTGTTTAATTAGTGTCGACAGGCCCTAGCAGGCACAAACAGGAGTCCCTATGCTGAATGTTAAACACCTTAGTGTCCGTATTGGTGGTGGCTTTAATCGTCCCGGAAAAAATCTGCTGACCAATATTAATCTGCATCTGGGACACGGCGAAAAATTAGCCGTGCTGGGCGCTAACGGGGCGGGTAAATCCACGCTGTTAAAATGCCTTTGCGGTGAACTCAGTGATTATCAGGGCGATATTATTCTGGATCATTTATCGCTTAAATTCTGGCAGGGTGCAGAGCGCGCGCGGCAGATGGCGGTGATGCCGCAAAAAGTTGAATTGGCCTTTCCATTCCGCGTTGATCAGGTCGTGGCACTGGGTCGAGCGCCCCACGGTGATGAAAATCAAAGCACCGCATTGCAACGCGCAGCCATGCAGTGTGCCGATGTCTGGCATCTGCGCCAGCGCAGTTACTCCGGTTTATCCGGTGGTGAGCAGCAGCGGGTGCAGTTAGCGCGGGTGCTGGCGCAGATCTGGCTGGCAGAACGTAATGAGCAGGGGCAGGAGCTGCCACGTTATTTATTGCTCGACGAATGCACCTCGGCTCTCGATCCTGCGCATCAGCACAGCATTATGCAGCGCGTCGGTGAGTTTGCCGGACGCGGCGTGGCCGTGTTGGCGGTGATGCACGACATCAGCCTGGCGGCTTCCTGGGCTGACCGGGTGTTGATACTGCGCCATGGCGAAGTGCTGGCCTGTGGCGGGGTAGAGCTGCTGGCTGATGCGCAATTGCTGGCGACTGCTTATGCATTGGAGGCTCCGTTAGCGCAGCGTTATGCCCAGCAAAATCTCGGCTGGATGCAGGCCTGATACAGACCGTTCGCCAGCGGCGGCTAAAGTCGGGGTGACCTTTTATCCGCTTTCTGATAAAAAACTTAACTGCATAAATACAATAAACTGAAGTTGAGGTTTTGATGAGCAGTATCTGGTTTGCCACCCCCGACATCGCGGATATGAACCGCCAGATGGAAAATACCGCCTGCAGCAATTTAGGTATCGTAATCACCGAAGCCGGTGACGATTATGTCGTGGGTACTATGCCCGCCGATGAGCGTACCTTTCAGCCGGTTGGGCTGGTGCATGGCGGCGCAAATGTTTTGTTTGCCGAAACGCTGGGCAGCATGGCGGCGAATCTGTGTCTGGATAACAGTAAAGAATATGCGGTGGGGCAGGAGATTAATGCCAACCATCTGCGTGGTGTGCGCTCCGGTGAGTTAACCGGTATCGCTAAACTGGTGCATAAAGGCCGCAGCTCTCAGGTGTGGGAAATCCGCATTAATAATGCTGAAGGTAAGCTGAGCTGTATTTCACGCCTGACCATGGCGGTGGTTGCTGCGCAGTAAGCAGGTCATTGCAGAGCGATACAGGTTATCGTATCGCGCTGCTTCTTTGCCGGATCAGAGTGTTATTGTGCTTCTGGCTGCCACTCTTCTGCGGCTTGAATCCGCTCTAACGTATCCGGGTGTGAACTCAGGTACTCCATCACATCGCGCGCACGTTCTCCGTCGTTCTGCTCATCACCTTCATTGCTGTGATTATGTAAGTGCTCTTCGCTGACACCATGGGACGTCATTAATGCCCGCATCGCATTGGCAAAATCGAGTGGTGAATGGCCGATTTTATGCAACTGGGTGTAGGCGAAAGCATCGGCTTCGCGTTCCATATCGCGTGAAAACGCACTCTGCAATAAACTGCTGCCAACCCCGAGAATCATTTCACCGGCACCGTCGATATCGCCGAACATCATGGCAAACATCATCGTGGTTGCCGTGGCCTGAGCCAGCATTTTTAAACTGTGTTTATGTTCAACATGGCCGATTTCGTGCAGGAGCACGGCATTGAGTTGTTCCGGATGATCCTGCATTAATTCAACAATATCGTCGGTCAGGATGACGCTGCCATCGGGCAGAGCAAGAGCATTGGCACCGATGCTGCTGGCACGGAAATATAAGCGGTATTTTTCCTGCGGCAGTGTCAGACGCTGCAATATGCTATGCCATTCGTCGGTGATTTTTTCCTGCTGCGCGCGGCTGACCTGAGTGGGTTCCATGTAAAGGCGATCAAGCAGATCGAGGGTTTGCTCGCCCAGTTCGGTCGCCACAAACTCCGGTAAATACTGCACACTGGCACCAGCGGCACTGGGAATAACTTTGTATACCATTAACCAAACAAAGCCGGGCACTAAAATAACGGCAGCCAGCACCGTCAGCCAATGAGCTTCAAGCCAGGCGGGTAAGCGCTGTGCTGTGGAGAGTCCGGGCCAGCGGTAAGAGGCATCGTTGGGAATAAAACGCGCACCATCGGCAAAGATTAATTCTGCGGGCAGGCCGGGAATAATGTCGCCATAGCGCATATCCTGCGCATTGCTGTAATGCAGTGGGCGTTGGTCGTTGGCGGCGATAATCTGCACGCTGCCATTATCATTAATACGGGCAACGGCCGGGTGTGCTTCTGCACGACCGGCTATCTGGAAGGTGCCCGCAATGGGTAAACTATCGGTTGCCATGCGGGCTTCTCCTTTTCAGTTTGCTGATCAGGTCAGTGACAAATCAGCATCAAACAGACCGGCGGCTTCTTCGCCAAAGGCCGAGTATTTATCATCAACAGTATTCACCAGATGATCGGCAGCTGGCTGCAGATTAACCAGCGTGGCTTCTGCCAGAAACGCATTTTTACGGATTTGGGTTACCGGATAAGCCAGACCCAGAGTAAAAATCAGCAGCAGCGAGTTAGACAGCATCAGCCAGATGTACGGCTTCACTTCTACGCTGGAATTAAATGACGCGACGCCATCGATGCTCAGGTTGTTCATCACATGGTTGCGGATCATGCTCTGATAAACCGCAGCAACAACGTAACCGAAGATAAAATAGCTGGCGATAATAATCACCATGCCGCCCAGTGCAGCAGGGTTGCCAGCGCTGATCGCGGTGATCACGCCGCTACCAAAAATGCCCAGACCAATAAAATACAGAATAGCCAGACCAATACACACCAGAATGGCTTTGTAGTAGTAGCCAGCCGACGAGTTCAGGGTGAAGTTATGGCCACCGAAGCTGACAGAGTCGTGAATATATTTCTGCAGACGCTGAATCACCCACGGCATAGCCAGACCAAAGGTCAGAGCGCCGAGTGCAGGTAAAACAATAAAATGCAGCAGCACGCCGCCGTAGTTGGCATCAAAGGAAAAACGCACATTGCGGTAAGCGGTCATACGCAGAGTAAAACGCAGCCCCTGAATTAACAGCCAGGGTAATGCGACCAGTAACAGCAGCATTAATACCAGGTTGGCAATCGGATGCAGGCTGGAAATAATCACGTACAAACCAAAAACAATCACCGCCATAATACGGCCGCGCAGAATTTGCAGAGGGGTTGCCAGGAACTGTAAACGGTGGCCTTCAATCTGAGTGTGGCCATACAGGTATTGAGTGTTACGCACTTTGGCCCAGGCACTGTAGATGCCCAGTGTGAGAATGCTGAGCAGCATATTCACCAGCCAGATTTTCAGATACTCGCCTTTTTTACCGGAAAAAATAACCGGCAGAGTGCGGGTTTCGCCAGCATTGCTGTTGGCGGGGGAAACAGATGGATTCATCTGGATACGTCCTTGTTAAATTGGGCCGCAATTTATAACGAAATCAACGAGGCGCTGCAATGCCGCCAGGCCCTGATCTGGTATCTGTATAAAGGTTTTTTGTAACAGTTCACACATATTGCTTATTCAGAAGCTTTTAAGGCCTGTTGATTGAATGTCAGCAGGCCGCAGAGGATTGCGTGCTATGACAGCGGATACATCAGTGCCTGACGAATCAGATTGCGTTTGGACAAATTATAACCAGTGATTTTAGCCATCCAATCTTCCGGCCCGAGCATTTTGACCACAATCTCATCGGCATTCATGCCCTGTTGCTGCAGCTGTTGCGCCTGTTCACACATCCGGTAAAGATTATCGCGTTTTTCCTGCAGCGCGGTTTTACCGTCTTCAACAATGCCCCGGTGTGGACAAAACAGCGTGGTAAAGTCGAGCGCCAGCAGTTTATCCAGGCTGTTGATCAGATCCCCCAGATGCTCATCAATGCGCAGATATTTCAGCGATTTGGAAATATACATATCGCCGCTGAATAAATATTTTTGCTGCGGCATAAACAGGCAGGTTAAATCTTTGGCGTGGCCTGGAGTGTGTACCGGCACCACCGGACTGCCGTCTGTGAGGGTCAGGTTATCGTGCAATGCCTGGGTCGCCACCGGACGCGGACTGCCCCAGATTACTTTCTGTAATAATGGGGTGCGATAACCGCGTGCCAGTTTTTCCTGCCCCTGAACCGGTGCATGGGGCAGCACGCCGGTCAGCTTGCTGATACGGCGGGCGTTACCGCTGTGGTCTTCATGATGGTGGGTAATCAACAACTGGCGCAGCGGCGTGTGTTGCTGGCTGCGCTCCAGTACCTGCTTTACTTCGCGCCATTGATTGGACGGGCCGGTATCAATCAGCGTGTCGCCCATGCGATAAACAATAAAGGTGGTATTAATGCCCAGATTAAAACGACCAACACGGGTGCCGAGGACGGAATGCTCACCATTGTCGAAACGGTATTCTTTGCGTATGGGCATTATATGCTCCGTTATTGATTTTGGGTTGCAGTATGGATTTAAAACCGACCGGGGTTAATAGCCTTATGGCGCAGTCTTTATGGCAAAAATGCCAGCCTCTGCCCGCTTGCGGTTGATGCCGGATGTTCGCTTCTGCAGGAGCTGGCCTTCAACAGGCGCTTCCTTCAACAGGCGCTTCCTTCAACAGGCGCTTCCTTCGACGCGTTCTCTCTAGTCTGTAACGCTATGACGGAGCCGGGTCTTTTTCAGGGCGCTTGTCCAGTGTGGTGACCTGGAATGGTGACCTGGAGTGATGACGCTTGGCGTGGCGGCCTGTGCTTTGCGGACAATATCCCACGCCAAAGAGCAAAGGGGCTGACACAAATCCACCCGCCGTTCTGCCGCTATCGTGTGCCAGGCCAGATACGACGCGGCTCGGGCCTGGCGTACTGCGCGATTCAATATCTGTCGACGGGCTGTTTGGGTGCCCCCTCAAAATTGACGAGCTATTCCGCTTTGGGTAGTCTGCATTAAAACTGAATAGCTCATCAGGTTTGATCTGAAGCATAAGAGCATTCCGCATTGACCGCCAAGCCGCCCAAGGGCCAGGAACAATAATAATGAATAAAACACACTGGGATACCATCATCATCGGGGCCGGGGTCAGCGGTATCGGTGCTGCGATTAAACTGCTGGAGCAGGGCTTCAGCGATTTTCTGATTCTGGAAAAATACCCGGATCTGGGTGGTTGCTGGCGCGACAATACCTATCCGGGCTGTGCCTGCGATGTGCCTTCGGCGCTGTACTCGTATTCGTTTGCGCAGAAACCAGACTGGAGCCGCGCCTTTGCGCCGCAGGCGGAAATTCTCAGCTATGTGCGCAGCACAGCAGAGCGTTTTGGTATCACACCGTTTATCCGTTATGGCATCGCGGTGGAAGACAGTTTCTGGCAGGAAGAATCACAGCAGTGGTTAATTAAAACCGCAGAGGGCGATGTTAAAACCGAGCTGACGGCCAACAAAGTCATTTCGGCGGTGGGTTATCTGCATGAACCCATTATGCCGACGCTGCCTGGGCTTAATGAATTTAACGGCGAGGTGTTTCATTCATCACGCTGGAATCACGACTGTGACTTAAGCGGAAAGCGCGTGGCGGTGATCGGCACCGGTGCATCGGCCATTCAGTTTGTGCCGGAAATTCAGCCAAAAGTTGGCAAACTGAGTATTTTCCAGCGCACGCCACAATGGATTTTGCCCAAACCCGATCACCGTATTCCGGCCATTGAACGTGCGTTTTTCCGCCTGCCATTAACGCTGAACAGCTGGCGCAAACTGATTTACACCGGTTTTGAAGCCTTCGGCGTCGGCTTCCGCAAGCCGCTGTTATTAAAGTGGATGCAAAAAATCGCCAGCGCGCACATTAAGCGCAAGATTAAAGATCCGGAATTGCGCCGTAAATTAAGCCCGGATTACACCATGGGCTGTAAGCGCGTATTGCTGTCGAATAATTATTATCCGGCGGTGGCAAAAAGCAACGTTGAGGTATTGGCCACCGGTGTTAAAGAAATTCGTGGCAATACGGTGGTTGGTCAGGATGGCAGCGAAGCCGACGTGGATGTGATTATTCTCGGCACCGGTTTCCATGTGTCCGATGTACCCATTGCCCACCATGTGCATGGCCGCGATGGCCGCTCGCTGGATGACGTCTGGCAGGGCAGCCCGGAGGCTTACCGTGGTACCTGTATTCATAACTTTCCGAATTTCTTTTTAATTCTTGGCCCTAATCTCGCGATTGGTCATAACTCGGCATTTATCGTGATCGAAGCGCAGATTAATTACATTATGGGTGCAGTAAAAACCATGCAGCGTAATCAGCTGCAGACGCTGGAAGTGAAAGCCGAAGTGCAACAGGGCTATAACCAACGGGTGCAGCAGGAACTGCAGGGCACGGTTTGGAATACCGGCGGCTGCTCCAGTTATTACCTCGACCAGAATGGCAAAAACAGTATTGGCTTTCCCTGGAGCACTTACCGTATGCGTAAATTGTTAAGCCGTTTTGATATGGCGTCTTATGTGGGTCTGGCAAAGGTTGATTGGGCGGCTCAGAATTTAAAAGCCAGTAGTACGAAAAAAACGACAACCCGGCGGAAAAAAGCCACGGAGGTTAGCGTATGAGTCAGTCAAAACGGGCGTTGGTGTTGGGTTGTGGTGCCGTTGCCGGCGGCGCCTGGAGCATTGCTGCGCTGCAGGCGGTGAGCAAGCAGCTGAACTGGAACCCGGCGGATGCCGATATTATGGTGGGCACCTCGGTAGGAGCAGTGCTGGTCGCGCTGCTTGCCAGCGGTGTCAGTCTGGAACGCTTAGTCGCCGCGCAAAATAATGAGCCGCAGCATGGTTGTTACTGGAATCACGCCACCGACTCCGGCGGTAAATTACCGCCCTGGCCACAATGGAAATTCAGTGGCCCGGCGTTATTTAAAAAAGCATTAAACCGCGAAGTCAGTTTGTTAACCGGACTCTGCGGAATACTGCCCCGTGGCCGCACCGATATGTCGGGTTTTGTGCGTCTTATTCAGTCCGCTTCTGCCGGAGATGTCTGGCCACAAGCGCTGCAGGCCGGACAGCAAACACAGCAAACACAGAAAAAACTCTGGCTGATGGCGGTGGATGCAAAAACTGCCGCACGCCGTGCCATTGGCCGTCAGGCCGACGATTTTACTCAGGTGCCATTATCGCGTGCGGTCTGTGCTTCCTATGCGGTGCCGGGCTGTTGTCCGCCGGTGAATATTCAGGGTAATACCTATCTGGATGGCGGTATTGTGTCACCGGCGTCGGCGGATTTATTGGTTAATGAAGACGTTGATGAGGTCATTATTATTGCGCCGATGGCATCGCGCTGGCCGGGTAAATCCGGCAGTGTTTTTAATGCCGTTGAGCGTTACGCCCGCAAGGGGATGACACGTATTGTTGACCGTGAAGAAGCCATGCTGCGCGCTGCTGGCAAACGGGTAATCCGTATCGAACCCAACGAAGATGACTTACAGGCTTTTGGCTGGAACCTGCTCGATCCGGCACGGCGGCAGGGCGTGTTCGATACCGCGTTATTAACCACACCGACAACGGTAGCTCAGGCCATTGCGATGGCCTGAAACATTTTACCGCACGACGGACAACTTGCTGAATGAACGCAGGCTGGTTATAAGATAGCCCCGGAATAACCATGCTCCGCTTAATCTTCAGGATGAAACTATGTCCGCTGCCGTTGTTGATCAGCCCTTTGCGCCCTGCGTCTCGTTTATTCTGCTGCGCGATGACTGCGTGCTGCTGGAAAAGCGCCGTGACGATAAAGAAACAGATCCGGGCCTGATTATGGTGCCGGGCGGTCATATGGAAGAGGGCGAACATCAGCACGACACATTAATACGTGAGCTGGACGAAGAGCTCGGTATTCAGCCGCGCAATGCCCGTTACGTGTGTTCGCTGCTGCACCCCACCGACGAGCTGCAATTACTGCATTACTATTTAATTACCGAATGGGCGGGAGATCTTCAGGCCTACGAAGCCGAAGCGGTATTCTGGCAACCCTTGTCGGAACTGGGGGTGCTGAATATTACGCCTGACCATACCGCCATTGCCGAAGCACTGCGTTTATATGGCGCTTAATTATTTAATCAACGCGGCAAATAATTCCCGTGCTGATTATTAAACCCGGCATTCTGGCCTTTTACAGCCCACATATACTCGCCGATAAGCACCAGCACGCGGCTCTGCAACTGGTGTGGCCCGGCGCGCAGGGGCACTGGCAACTGAACGCTGAAAAAGGCACAGCCCCATTGCTGATTGCACCGCAAGCGGAGCACGATCTGGCCGCTGAACACTGCTGGATTATTTTGCTGGAACCTCTGTCTGTCGCCGGTAAACATGCTTTGCAACACATGAACGGCCAGCTGTTGGTATCCCTGCCTGGCCCGGCATCTGCAGCTGACAGCACAGAGTTACTGGCGGCGTTAAGCCATCTGTTGGGGCTTGATAAACAGGCATTTAATCTGCAAATATCCGACAGCCGCCTGCTGCGACTGCAGCAGCAACTGGATCAGTGTTTTAACGGCGGCTGCATCAAACCTTCGCAATGGCGTGCGCGGGATATTGCCGCCGGACTGGCGTTGTCGGAGAGCCGTTTTCTGCATCTGTTCCGTGAGCAGATGCACATGCCCTGGCGGCCCTATCTGTTATGGCGCCGCCTGCTCTGTGCGGTGCAGGCGTTACATCAGGGGAAAAGTGCGACCAATGCAGCGCAGGATGCGGGCTTTGCTGACAGTGCTCATCTTAGCCGGACTTTCCGTCGTCATTTTGGGTTATCGGTGCGCGAAGCCGTGCAGCTTGCCCGCAGCGATTAGACTCCCGGATAAATCACCGCAATCAATCACAAGAGCAAGTCAGCCAGTTTATTCAAGTTATCAGCCTGTACCGGCGGTAGTCTGGTAAAAAAACAGGAGGTACACCATGGCTGACAACACAACAAACACAGCAGATAACTATCTGGCCACAACCCGCATGCTGGATTACCGGCATCCGGCCATTCAGCAGCTGATTCAGCAACGGGGCTGGCACCAGCAGGATACCCGCCAGCAGATTGCGGAGGTTTATCGTTTTGTGCGCGATGAGATCCGCTTTGGCTATAACGCCGATGACAGCCTCAGAGCCAGTGAAGTACTGAGTGATGGTTACGGCCAGTGCAATACCAAAGGTACGCTGCTGATGGCGCTGTTACGGGCGCTGGGCATTCCTGCGCGTTTTCACGGCTTTACCATTTATAACGAGCTGCAGAAGGGCGCAATTCCGCTGTGGATGTTCGCCTTTGCACCAGCACGTATTCTGCACAGCTGGGTCGAAATCTATTACGATGGCCGCTGGCTGGAAATTGAGGGTTATATTATCGACCAGCCGTACCTGCAGCAGGTGCAGAAAGCCTTTGCCAGCGAGTGTGAAGCCTTTAGTGGTTATGGCATTGCCACGCCTTGTTTGCAAAAACCACAGAACGACTGGCTGGGCGGCAATACCTATATTCAGAAAGAAGGCATTGCCGATGATTACGGCGTTTATAACACGCCGGATGAATTTTACGCGGCGATGGGCACAAACCTGCGCGGCTTCAAACGCATTCTTTATCGTTGTCTGCTGCGTCATCTGATGAATATCAATGTCAGAAAAATCCGTCGCGCCGGTATCCGTTAAGCGCAAGATCCGGGTTGTGTTTGTGGCCCGGATTTTTATGATGAAGAGAATCAAACCCAAACCGGGGCGGAGCTGCTTATGTCTGACTATCAACGAATTGCAACGGCTATCCGTTTTATTACGGAGCATGCCCGCCAGCAGCCGTCGCTGGACGATATCGCTGCAGCCGTTAATCTGAGTCCTTTTCATTTTCAGCGCCTGTTCAGTCAGTGGGCGGGCACCAGCCCCAAACGCTTTTTGCAGGTGCTGACGTTGGAGCGCGGTAAATTCCTGCTGCGCCAGCAATTACCGTTGCTTGAGGCTGCCGACGAGTTGGGGCTGAGCGGCAGCAGCCGGCTGCACGATCATTTTGTTCAGTTGGAAGCGGTCACGCCGGGGGAATACCAGCGCGGCGGAGCCGGGCTTGCGATCCGTTATGGTGTGGCTGACACACCCTTTGGCCCGATGTTTATTGCGCAAACACCGCGTGGTTTATGCCGCGCCGTCTTTATCGCCGCAGACAGCGGTTTAACGGATTCGCTGCAAACGCATAAAGAACGCAGCGCCGCTGAAGAGCTGGCCGCGCTGCAGGCCGAATGGCCGGCGGCGGAACTGTTAGAAGACCGTGCCGCCGCACAGCAATTAGTGGCCACGCTGTTTGCTGCGCGCGGCAGCACCTCAGCCACGGCGCCATTATCGCTGCATGTGCGCGGTACCAATTTTCAGCTGGCGGTCTGGCGCGCGCTGTTAACGATCCCGGCCGGTCAGGCACTCAGTTATGGTCAGCTGGCAGCACAGCTGGGTCAGCCAACGGCGGCTCGCGCCATTGGCAATGCCGTCGGGGCCAATCCCGTGGCCTTTATGATTCCCTGCCACCGGGTCATTCAGCAGAGTGGGGCGCTGGGCGGCTATCGTTGGGGGCCGCTGCGTAAGCAAATGATCCAGAGCTGGGAACGCTTACGGCTGAGTGGCGACGAATAATCATTGGCCGTGCCTACATCTTTATCGCGTCTGATCCGGCTCAGACGGATGATCGTCTAAAAAACCAACGCTTTTCAGCAGACCGCACCAGCTATGGCTTTGTCCTGCTTATCGCCAACTTATCCAGTAGGTTATCCACAGATTCTGTGGATTCAATGTCAGCTTTGTCCCCATGTCGCTGGGTGTCTTATCCTGCTGGCGGGAATGGCCTTATGCTTCTGTGCTTGCTCAGAGGATTTTTTTATGATCGCGCCGCAACCCTCGCCACGCCTTGAAAAATAAAGATTTTTTAACTTTTTTGCGCTGTGTAAAAAACACACGGTTTTTGCCGGGTGGCGTATTTACTGCATTCAGGAGAGTTCTCAAAAGAATATGCACAGAAATATCCACAACTTCTGTGTAAAACTTCAGGGTTGACAGAAAAAACTTATACACAAATTGCAGAAGGCGCTTGACGGTGCTTTTTTCTCTGTGTTTGCTGGCAGCAACGATACGCAGCCCCGTTGCTTGCACCCGGCGGCCAAGCTGTTTGTGATCGCCCTTGTGGCGGTTGTCATGCTGTTGATCGTTATCTGTGCCTATCGTTTTTATTTTTTCTTGTCCTATTAGAGACACGGACCGATTGATATTTTCTCCGCCTATCAGATTGAGGGGAGAGTGATACGAATGTATCGGTACGATGAATATGACAGGGCGCTGGTTAACGAGCGGGTAGAAGAGTTTCGTGATCAGGTCGCGCGCCGGATGAATGGCGAACTCACGGAAGACGAGTTTCTGCCGTTGCGTTTGCAAAACGGTCTGTATTTGCAAAAACACGCTTATATGATGCGGGTCGCTATTCCCTATGGTGCGTTATCCAGTGATCAGATGCGCGGTCTGGCGGTTATTGCCAATAAGTTTGATCGCGGTTATGGGCATTTCACCACCCGTCAGAATATTCAGTTTAACTGGATTGAGTTAGCCGATACGCCAGATATTCTGGCGCACCTGGCGTCTATTGATATGCATGCGATTCAAACATCAGGTAATTGCGTGCGTAATGTGACTACCGAAGCCTACGCGGGTGTTGCACCTGATGAAGAATATGACCCGCGTATTTTTGCCGAGATTATTCGTCAGTGGGCTACCGTCAATCCTGAGTTCTTGTTCTTACCCCGTAAATTTAAAATTGCAGTCAGCTCCAGCCAGGAAGACCGGGCAGCGGTGCGAATGCACGATATTGGTTTGTATTTGTATCGTGATAAAGAAGAAACGCTGCGCTTTCAGGTTATGGTTGGCGGAGGGTTAGGTCGCACGCCTTTCCTTAACCAAACCGTAAAAGATGACCTGCACTGGTCGGAAGTGTTGTCCTATATCGAAGCGGTTCTGCGGGTTTTTAACCGCTATGGGCGACGTGATAACAAGTACAAGGCACGTATTAAAATCCTGGTAAATTCACTGGGAATCGACGATTTCCGTGAAGAAGCAGAAGCTGAATGGCGACAGATTCGTGGCAGTTTTTCCACGCTGACTGAAGACGAGCTGAGCCGTGTGGCTTCTCAGTTCTTGTCGCCTCTTTATTCAACTTTAGATGATGCCAATCTTGAGTATGGACATCATGTAACAAGCAATAGCGAATTTGCTGCCTGGGTATCGCGCAGTGTGAAGCCGCACAAGGTGAAAGGTTATGCTTCTGTGGCAATTTCTACCAAATTCCCAACCAACACACCGGGCGATTTAACCGCAGAACAAATGCAGTGTATTGCCGATTTAGCCGATGCTTATGGCTTCAGAGTGATTCGTATTACTCATGAGCAAAACCTCGTGTTGCCGGATATTCCTAAAGAATATCTTTTCAACGTCTGGGAAAGTTTATGTGAGGTGGGCTTGGCGTTACCTAACGTGGGTTTAGTCAGCGATATGATTGTTTGTCCCGGGGCGAGTTATTGCAACCTGGCGACGGCACATTCTTTTCCTGTAGCCAAAAAAGTGGCTGCAGCTTACAGCATTGAAGAACAACTGGAAGTCGGTGATATCAGTATTAACTTATCCGGTTGTATTAATGCCTGTGCTCATCATCATATTGGGAATATAGGCATTTTAGGGCTGAATAAATCGGGTGAAGATTATTACCAGATTACCGTTGGCGGAGCGCAAGGCAAAGACAGTCAGATCGGCAAAGTGATTGGCCCGGCGGTGAGTGAAGAGCTGTTACCTGTCGTGGTGAAAAACATCACCAATGCGTATTTAGCCAATCGGAATGACAAAGAGACATTTCATGAAACTTTTTTGCGCATAGGATTGGAGCCACTCAAGTTGGCCGCTTATGAGTCGGCAGGAGCTTAGTATGAAGAATATTATCCGTATTCAGTCTAATGAGGTTGCTGTTGTTAAAGCCGACAATTGGATTATTTCAGAAGAAGATAATGACGCGCTGGGGTCTTGTGAAATTTTACCAATGAAAGCCTGGTTAGCCCGTATCAAGCAAGGTGATGATGTTAATGCAGCGCTCTGGATTGATGTTGATGATGATGCTATGGAATTACAGGACGTTATTGAAAAACTCTCGTTTATCTGTGTTTTCTTTGAAGACTTCAAAGATGGGCGCGGTTACTCGACGGCGTATTTACTGCGCAAGCGGTTAAATTATCAGGGTGAGTTACGGGCTTTTGGCGATGTATTGCGGGATCAGCTGAGTCTGATGCGCCAATGCGGCTTCGACAGTTTTGCTATTAAAGAAGGTAAAGATCCATACGATGCGACAAAAGGTATCAAAGGACTGTCGGTTACGTACAGTGGCAGCGTATCGCAACCGAACCCGCTTTATAGACGGGTTCGTCGATAGACATAATATTTAAGACACTTCTGCTATGGCACTTCTGTTGAGGAACTTCTGTTAAGGCGCTTCTGTTAAGGCGCTTCTGTTAGGGCGCTTCAGAATTATTCAGAGGTGCCTAAGCCTGTCCAAGCAGTACGCTGAACAGCTTTTTGACTGCGGCTTGCCTTTTTTCTGTTAACGGATGGATATAACTTAAACGTAAAAAGTTTTTATACTGACCCGATGCCGAGAAAAGTGAGCCAGGTGTCATGATTACGCCGTGCTCTAATACTTTGTTGTAACTGTGTTGCGTATTAATGGATTCATCCAATTCTACCCACATCGAAATACCACCCTGGGCTTGGGTGTAGCGAATTTGATCGCTCCAATGGGTACTTAATAAGGACATCAGTTCCCGTTGCTGCTGCTTTAGTGTACTCACCTGTTGGGCCAGATAGCGCCGGTAATGGCCTTCTTCTAAAAATGTCGCAACCCCCTGCTGAGTGGATTCACTGGAGGACAGCTGGGTGACCAACTTGAGCTGAGCAATCCGGTCGTGCCATTTTCCGCCAAACACCCAGCCAATCCTTAAGTCTCTCGATAAGCTTTTTGAGAAAGAGCTGCACAGAATAACGTTACCCTCAGTATCCAATTTTTTCAGCGGTTCTGCTGTGAACGGCGGAAAAGAAAGATCTCCGTAAATATCATCCTCTATGATGCAAAAATCGTTGTCGACCGCCAGATTGATTAATTCCCGCCGGGCTTTTTCTGGCATGAAGGCACCGGTAGGCGTGGCGTAATTCGGAGAGAGTATGCAGGCTTTTATTGGCCACTCGGTTATTTTTTCAGCCAGGTCTTCAATACTTAAACCCTCAGCAGGGTCGGTGGCAACTTCGATAATTTTCAGCTTCAGCTGCTCCATGATTTGCAGAACACCATAAAACGCCGGAGATTCCACCGCCACGGTATCGCCGGGTGAGCAGGTCGCCATGAGAGAAATGAATAATGCATGCTGACAGCCACCGGTAATACAAACCTGTGATGGGTCCTGGTTCAAGCCACGATGGCGATAATGGCTGACAATGGCGTCTTTTAAACGCATGTCGCCGCTTGAATCATTGTAGTAAAGGGCTTTTTGCGTGGCTCTGGAGCGCAGAGCTTTGCTCAAGTGTCGGTTCAATGTCACAAGGTGCCTGGCGTCATGGGAGGTCGCAGCCGTTGGTAAAATATCAAAGGCGGCGCTGCGCATCATGATGTCTTTTAAAATAGCCGGAACCGTAACATCCCTGGGAGCGGCAGGCGGGTTAATGCGTTTTGGCGGGAGTCGGTCATTTTGTGAGGCCGTTTTGACAAAGTAACCGGATTTCGGCTTGGAAAAAATCAATCCTTCTGCCTCGAGCCGATGCAAGGCATGTAACACCGTGGCTTTAGAAAAGCCCAGGTTCTGGCACATTTCCCGCACTGAAGGAAGTTTTCCGCTAGGTAAAAAATGGTTGGCTTTTATGTCTTTGCGTAATAACTGCTCCAGTTCCAGATACTTAAACTGACTCATAACGGCACCTTTCCGGGTAATCTGTACCTATTCTAAATTAATTTTTTGTACCTGTTCTGTATTTTTTTACGTCATACACTCAACACGGTAAGTAATTTTGATTTTGCTTTCTGGCAGTGTAGAGGGTAGGCAGAGCACCATGATTGATTTAAATGCTATTGATCTGGCGCGAATACAATTCGCGTTCACCGTATCGTTCCATATTATTTTTCCTGCGATAACGATAGGGCTGGCCAGTTACTTGGCGGTCTTAGAGGGTTTATGGCTGTATACCAGAAAGCCGGTTTACATGACGCTATGCCGGTTCTGGATGAAAATATTTGCCGTTAATTTCGCCATGGGGGTCGTTTCCGGCATTGTCATGGCCTATCAATTTGGTACTAACTGGAGCCAGTTTTCTAACTTTGCGGGAGCGATCACCGGTCCGTTACTCAGCTATGAAGTTCTGACGGCTTTCTTCCTGGAGGCTGGCTTTTTAGGGGTTATGTTGTTTGGCTGGAAAAAAGTTGGAGAAAAGCTGCATTTTACTTCCACTATCCTGGTTGCTATTGGGACTCTGATTTCAATGACCTGGATTCTTGCATCAAACAGTTGGATGCAAACCCCCCAGGGGTATGGCATCGTTGATGGGCGCGTTGTGCCGCTAGACTGGTTTGAAATTATATTTAACCCCTCCTTTCCTTACCGTTTAGTGCACATGGGCCTGGCGGCATTCCTGGCGACGGCATTGCTGGTCGCTGCCTCCGGTGCGTGGCATTTGCTTAAAGGCTCCCATATTAACGTAGCGAAAAAAATGTTGTCCATGGCGATGTGGATGCTGCTTATTTCTGCGCCATTACAAATGTTTGTTGGTGATTTGCATGGCTTAAATACCTTAGAGCACCAGCCGATCAAAGTGGCTGCAATGGAAGCGCATTGGCATGATGCCAAGCCCGGTGACGGTGTGCCGCTTGTTCTGTTTGCCTGGCCAAATATGGAGAAAGAACAAAACGATTTTGCGATTGAAATTCCCAATCTGGCCAGCTTGATTTTAACCCATTCTATGGATGGTACTATTCCGCCATTAACTTCCGTTGCCCCGCAAGATCGCCCTAATGTGCCAGTGGTCTTCTTTAGTTTCCGCATCATGGTTGCACTTGGCCTGTTGATGATTGTGCTGGCGCTTGCTGCGTTGATTCTGCGTAAAACAGGCAAGCTCTATGAGAAAAAATGGTTCCTGAACTTTTGTGTAGCCATGGGGCCATCCGGCCTGATCGCCATGCTTGCCGGTTGGTTTGTGACGGAAGTCGGTCGTCAGCCCTGGGTTGTATATGGTTTGCAGCGCACCGTAGATGCCGGATCGCCCAACAGTGTTACTGCTATGAGTTTGTCTTTGCTGGCTTTTGTCTTGGTGTATATCTGTGTCTTTGGTGTCGGTGTGCGTTATATGTTGGCATTGATTGCTAAAGGTCCTGCAGAAAACTACTCGCTGGAAGATGACGAGCACTTGAATAAACGCCCGGCCCGTCCGCTATCCGCCGCTGATGGCGTAGAAATTTAGGAGATCATGTCATGCATTTTGATTTACCGACTATCTGGGCCTTTGTTATCGGCTTTGGCTTAATGATGTATGTGTTCCTGGATGGCTTTGATTTAGGGATTGGCTTGTTGTTTCCTTTTATTAAAGACAAACATGAACGCGATATTATGGTGAACTCGGTTGCCCCCGTATGGGACGGCAATGAGACCTGGCTTGTACTCGGTGGTGCTGGTTTGTTGGCCGCCTTTCCGATGGCATATTCGGTGATCTTGTCTGCTTTGTACGGACCGATTCTGCTGATGCTATTTGGTTTGATTTTGCGTGGTGTCGCTTTTGAGTTTCGTTTTAAAGCTACGGAGTCTCATCGCCCAATGTGGGACAAGTTATTCTTTATTGGCTCCTTAATGGCAACCTTTGCTCAGGGTGTGGCAATGGGGGCTGTGATTCTGGGTTTTCAAGTAGACAATGGCGAGTTTTCCGGCGGTGGACTGGATTGGTTAAGCCCATTCAGTCTGTTTACAGGGTTTAGTTTACTGTTTGCTTATGGATTGCTCGGAGTTACCTGGTTGGTTATTAAAACAGAGCACGGTTTACAGAAAAAAATGCGCGCACTTATTAAGCCATTAACTCTGCTGTTAGCGACATGTATGTTTATTATCAGCCTCTATACACCGATGGTTAACGAAAGTGTGCGGGATTTATGGTTTAACCTGTCGAACATCGTGTATCTGGCACCTTTGCCTGTTCTTACTGCTGCTTTTGCTTTTTTGCTGATGGGAGCTGCGCATTCCAAAGTAGAAAGTCGCGCTTTTATTTGTACTTTATGTATGTTGTTTCTTGGCTATTTGGGGTTATGTGTCAGTTTGTGGCCAAACATCATTCCACCGGGTATTACGATTTATCAGGCTGCGGCACCAGCGTCGAGCCTTAAGTTCACCTTAGTGGGCGTGGTGTTAATTGTTCCTGTGATTTTAATTTATACCTTTTGGTCTTATCGGGTTTTCCGTGGAAAAGTCGTCGATACCGACGGTTATCATTAAAACACTGCCGCAAAGGGGTTGGCGTTTACAGGCGCTGATCTCTTTTGTTAGAACGTAAGTCTGAAGGAGTGCAGGATGAAAAAAAGTCTTCATCAGTTTAAATGGCTCTTGATCTATTGGGCACTGGGTGTTGGTACGCTGTTAGTGGTTGCGACGCTAATACGTTTTGCTATGAGCCTGGCCGGAATGGAAGCCCAATAAACATCTTCGGATTTCAGCAAGGGAGCGCTGAATACGCTCCGTTGTGCAACCGATGGCTAAAGTAAATGTTTAATGTGGGTTGCGCGATGCTATCTGTGGCAAGCGCAGCTGCGCGACGATAACGGCCAGTAGTATGCCCCCCAGCACATCGGCTGCGTAGTGATAGCGCAAATACAGAGTTGAAAGGGTGATGCTCAGCGTCATGGTTAATACCAGCAGACGCAACGGCCACGGATACCAGCGCCAGCACAACAGCAGTGTTACCCAGGGCACGGCGGTATGCAGGCTGGGAAAGCAGTCGTAGGCATAGCGGAAGCTGTTGACCGCGTCGTACACCAGGCCATCCTGCGCACCGAGGCTGACGGTGAACGACGCTGCCAGCCATTGACCCGGGCCGATTACCGGCACCAGCAGATACAGCAGCCAGCCAATGACCAGGGTGTAAATAATCCCCTGACGCACAAGAATAAAGGCCGCAGGTTGTTCTGCCCGGTAATAAAACAGCCACAGCAGAGAGCCAACAGGGACGATGTAATAAAAGTGCAGGTAGGCATTTTCCATCAGCAGGGTCATGGCCGGGCTGACCCAATGCTGAATCAGCAGCGGCAGTGGCTGGCCGAACAGCGCGGTATCAAAGGCAATCATCTGCGGGTCCATTAATTCAATGCCCAGCGCATCAATCGCCAGCTCCAGCCGTAATAAACGCATCAGCAGATAACCCAGCAGCATGGCCGGTACTGGCCACAGTTCGCGCAGCAGCCATTCATAACGCGTACTTAATACATTGCGCGCCAGTGCCAGGCGGGTAAGGGCAATCAATAAAAAGAAAATACCCGTGCCGGTTAATGCGGCTTTATTGTCAGCGGGCTGCCATTGGCGGATATCACCAAACAGCAGGGCAAACAGCAGAATGCCGGCGGGAAACAGCAGGGTCAGTTGTTTATCCAGCGACCAGTGCTGCCAGGCACCAGCCCAGCGGCGCAGATTCAATACAGGGGATGTCATGGTGCTGTACGGCTTATTGTTTTTGTTGTTATCAGAAGCAGCCAGTTTACCGTTTTATGACAAGGCGGGGGAGGGAGAAAACGGCCGCAATCCGGGCGGATATGGCCGTTCCGTACAGGCCAAAGCCAGAACCTGTACGGTAGCTGTGCCGTTCAGGAAGGCTGAGCGGCAACAATATCCGGGCGTTTGGTCTGAATAAACTTCACCAGCATGCCGAACTCCAGCAGACACTGCTCCGGAAATTCATCGCGGAATTCCTGAATATTAAAAATCTCCAGCTGGCCGTCCGGTGATTTGGCCGACTGGCTCAGGTCGGTTACCGCCGGGGCATCACGATGCAGCAGGAAAGGAATGGCAAACAGATAAAAACCATCCAGATTCAGATCGTAGCGTGTCAGCATTTCCGCAGGCCAGTTCACATGGCTGTGGAAAGTACCGCCGAGAAATTCGGCTGGTACCTGAATAGCGCTCTGGCCTTCGGCAACGGCGGTTAACGCCTGCGGATCACGGGTGGCGAGCAGGGCATAGAGTGCCAGCCAGGGCGTGGTGCCTTTTTCATTAATTAAATACTGCGGGTCAATGGCACGCGGGCAGGAAATAGCTGCCGGTGCATTCGCCATACTCAGCAATGCCTGCATTTGCTCGTTGCTGAGGCTGATGTCCTGCGGGGGAACACGGCTGATGCCGGTAAAATACAGATGACGCCATTCACCGGCGCTGTGGCCGGCGTTTTTCTTCTCTTGTTCGCTCATTCGCTATCCATTTGCCCGCTATTCTGCACGGGGTTTTTTCAGGGCTTATTTTTTCAGAAGGGGTCATGCTAACCGCGGGATACGGTGGTGGGAAGACAAAGCTACGGGGCTACAGAAAGAAAATAAGAAAAAGATAAGAAAAAGGGGGATAAGAAAAAACAGACGCAGCGGACCCGGTGTATAAACCGCAGGCGCTGCGCCTGTCAAAACACGCTTATTACCGGGAGTTACTGGCTGACAGCCGCCGCTCTGATCAAACGACAGCACAACAAACACCCCAGTAAACCCGGCGGACGACAGCTTGCCACCCTCATAGCGCACCGCCGAACACAGGCCTTCAGAATATGCCTTGGAGGTTATTTTGTCGCTGCGACAGGATGTCGCAGGGAATGAGCCAACCAATCCGCACCGTTCACACTTCGACTTGATCCCGCTGGTCCTGAGCCCGTCGAAGGGGCGGCAAGCTCAAGATAGCCAGTCGAAGGGCGCGCTCACACTTCGACTGCTTCGCGCTCAGTGCGAACGGTGTTTATATACTCCGCTCATCTATTCCCGCTTGTCTCGTCGATCCTGAGCCAGTCGAAGGGCGCCTGCCTTTGACGTTATTCCGTTCGTCCTGAGCCCGTCGAAGGGCGCGCTCAGTGCGAACGGAATTTTATATACCGTTCATCCCGTTGCCCATGAAATAGTCAGACAGCTGCAATAATTATGCAGCCCGCAAAACCATGATTCCGAGGATTCATGTCCTTTATTCTTTGGGCTGGAGGCTAAAGCCGGAGCGTTAAATATGCGGCTTTTGTCAACCATCATGCTGATTAAAAACGATGGACAGTCGCACTCTCAGTACAGATTCTTCAGATCGTGTTTTACCACCTGATCCACCACCAGATGGGTGGCTTTGCCCATTAGTCCTTCACCGCTCATATGCGCCGACAGCGCTTTGGCGAAAGGCGTCAGCTGTTTGGCTTCAATCCGGTGTTCCGGGTTGAATACGCCAGCGTCGGTCAGCGCGCTGGCGCTGGTAAAGCGGATGGCCTGCGGCTCAATAAGTAACCCCAGCTTCGGCACTTTATCGCCAATGGCGCAGGCGGCGAGTAACTGCGGTTCGGTTGTCAGCTGCGCACTGCCGCAGATATGCAGCAGCTGTGGCTGGCCGGGAATCAGCAACAGCAATTCCAGCGCCGGGTTCTGCAACAGGTTGCGCAGGCTGAGCGCGACTTTATTGCCCGGCCGTTCGGCCATAAATAAACGCCCATCGGGCAGCATGCGGATCACACCGGTTTCGTCACCGCGTGGTGAAACGGAGGTAATGCCCTGGGCGTCGCAGGTTTTCAGCAGCAGATACATCGCCTGTTGCAGGTACTCTTTTCTGTCGCTCAGTACGGTGCTATCAGTCAGTACCGCAGTGCTGCTATTGGCGGCATCGTAGTCCCAGAGACCGGAGCGCACAGCCGCGCGCGCGCAGTGCAGATAGGCGCTTTTAACCTGCAGTTGCCAGTGTCCGGATGGTTGCTGCCGGGTCAGGCGGCCGTTGACCCGCAGGGCATGGCCGACGCCTGGTATCAGAAAATACAGGCTGGCGTACTGAGCGCTGTGGCCATGATTGGCTTGCTTGTCTGCTTGCTGGCCTGGCTGTTCGTCCGCTTCGGGCAGGCAGAAGCACACGTTGTTAGCGCTAACCTCCAGCTGGCAGTGGGCAAGACTGACGGGTTGTAATGCCGGAGTACCGCTTTCGCTGGCGACGATCATCACCCGGGCGTGGTTGATAACCTCAAAGCAATAAGCATCCAGCTGTGTCTGTACGCGCTTTTCCAGCAGTGCTGGTGGCGCAGAGATTAATTGCCGCAGTTGCTGCTCGTTCTGAACCTGGTGCTGCATAAGGTGTTCCTCATCGCGTTGGTTGGGGACGTTTTCTTTATCCTAAGCGCGCAGGCGGTCGTTACTCAGGCGACTGGTTGCAAGGTTATGGAATCTGGTTGCAGGCAGAGTACTTTTGGTCTTTTTTCGGGCATTCTTGGCTCTGATCAGGTGAATATATGAAGGGTATTGAATCGTTATGCCCCGCAATAAACTAAGCGTTTCTGCCGTGGCCGTAAAAGATCTGGCCGATGAATTACAGCGCCGCGGTGTGTTATCAGCCACGCAGGTGGCGGTGTATACCAGCACCAAATCGGCAACAGCGCCGCCGCCGGTACACGAGCTTCGTCAGGCAGAAAGTGCGCTGCGCGCCCTGTGGACGGAAGCCCGCAACAACAGCACCGATGACTCTTTGGGACTGAAGATTGGCCTGCAGGTTAATCCGGCTGCCCGCGGCCTACTGGCGCGCTGGATCGCGCATTGCGCCACGCTGGGCGAAGCGCTCACGACGTTTATTGATCATATTCAATTGCTGAACCCCGCCGAACGCTGGCAGTTACTGCCGGCCGGAGATCAGGTTGAAATTCGCTTTGAATTTTTGCTGCCTTATCCGCAGATTGCGGTTGAACGCAGCATGGCGGCGTTGCTGGCCTGGGGCGCGGTACTGGGGAATCTTTCTGCTGCTGGTGCAGCAGGCGATCTTGACGCGATTGCGGTAGGTAAAGCCGAGCTGGCACGGACAGAGCCGGCTGACAGTCAGCTGTTTTATCAATTGTTTGGTGCGGGATTACGGTTTACTGGTGCAGTGAGCGGTGTTAACCGCCTGTGGCTGGATGCTGCGCTGCTGAAGCATCCATTACCGGCGGCGGACGCGTATCTGCGCGACCTGTTGGCGGCGCGCGCGCAGCAGATTCCGCTGGTGAATCATGTTCCGCACGATGCGCCGTTTAAATCACCGCTCAGCCTGCGGGTGCTGGCACTGCTGGAACAGGATATTCATAAATTCAGTCAGATTCAGGCGGTATGTGCGGCGGTGCATATCAGTCGTTCAACGTTATTCCGTAAGCTGAAGCAAGAACACACCAGCTTTACCGAACTGCTGAATCAACAGCGTTTGCGCCTGGCGCGCAGTTCGCAGGCACAGGGTATGAGTACGGCCGAATTAGCAGAGTTACTGGGCTTCAGCGACAGCAGCTCATGCTACAAGTTTATGCGGCGTCTGGCTCCGGTCTGAGACCCGCTGCGACAGAGTGTTGACTGTCATAATTCAGTCATCTGCTGGTCATCAATCCGCCATGATTCTGCAACCCTATGGTCAGCAAAGCGCAACCGCGCTGTCATCGTCTGCTCATTAAATAGATCGCGTTCAGTCTTTGCTGCGGAAAGCACCATGACCCTGACGCGCCGGAATTTTTTAGTTAATTCGTCCCGCTCTGCGGCCTCTCTCGGAATGGCTGCCGCCGCCGGCCCGGCGCTCGCGGGCGGTGGTTTGTCGGGGGCGGCTCTGGCCAATGCATTTCTGCCACAGCAGGATGATCTGATGGCGGTACCACGCTCCAGCGCCTTTCCGTTTCAGCACGGAGTGGCCAGTGGTGATCCGTTAACCGAGCGGGTGATTCTCTGGACCCGCATTACCCCACCGGCATTGGCCGAAACCTACAGCATTCCTTATCGCTGGCGTATCGCCCGCGACCCGCAATTGCGTGAATTAGTGAATGAAGGCTTTGGCTATACCGATATCAGCCGTGATTTTACCGTTAAAGTCGATGCCGATGGCCTGCAGGCCGGGCAGAGTTATTACTATGTGTTTGAAGCGCTGGGGCAGATGTCGGATGTTGGCCGCACACGCACGCTGCCTCAGGGACGGGTAGAGCATCTGCGCATCGCCTTTACCTCCTGTTCGAATTACGCCCGTGGTTATTTCAATGTGTATAAAGAGCTGGCGCAGCGCAGCGATCTGGATGTGGTGCTGCATCTGGGCGATTACATTTACGAATACGCCAACCTCGATGCCGGTTTAAACAGCGGGCGTATTCATCAGCCACCGCGCGAAATCACCACGCTGGACGATTACCGTCAGCGCCATGCCTGTTATAAAACCGATGCCGATTTACAGGAAGTGCATCGCCAGCATCCGTTTATGGTGATCTGGGATGATCACGAAGTGGCGAATAACGCCTGGCCCGGCGGCGCGGATAATCATACCGAGGGCGAAGAAGGGCGCTGGCAGGATCGCCTGAACGGCGCGGTACAGGCGTATATGGAATGGATGCCGATCCGTGAGATGCAGGCCGGACAGCAGGGCATTTACCGCAATTTTCGCTTTGGTGATCTGCTCGATCTGAGTCTGCTCGATACCCGTCTGGCCGGGCGTGATGCCCAGGCCGCCGATAATGCCGACCGCAACCGGGCGGAGCGTACGCTGCTGGGGTATGAGCAGGAAGGCTGGCTGGCAGACACACTGACCAGCGCGCAGCAGGAAAATATCCGCTGGAAACTGTTGGGGCAGCAGGTAATGGTTGGTCAGCTGGGTACCAACGACACGCCGTTTAATTACGATCAGTGGGATGGCTATCCGGCGGCGCGTCAGCGCCTGTTCGACAGCGTGCGTAAAGCTGCGGTGGATAACTGGGTGGTGCTGACCGGCGATATTCACTCCAGCTGGGCCATGGAGCTGCACGATGATCCTTTTGCTGACGAGCCGGGCCCGGCGTTAGGCGTCGAGCTGGTGACCCCGGCGGTTACCTCACCCGGTATTGAAAGCTACCCGCAGGCACAGCTGGCCAGTCGCTCGCTGCAGGCCTTGCTGCCACATCTTAACTTTGTCGATTTTTATTACCGCGGCTATGTGCTGCTGGATATCACCCACGAACGCCTGCAGGCGGAATGGTGGGTAGTGGATAATATCGATTCCCACCGCTACGTCAGTGAGTGCTTGCGCGCGCTGGTGGTGCCGTCCGGGGAGTCTGTTCTGCGTCCGGCGGCAGCGCTTTCAGCCAGTAAAGCAGCTGCCGCACCAGCACCGGGTTTTTCGCCGGGTTTTGCCTGGTTGCGTCACTGGCGGCGTGACCAGGCCAGCAACCTGCTGGATGGTATGTTGGCCGCACAGGATAACGTTGGCAGCGTTTTACCCGGCGGTTAAAACCGTCGGCTGTCTGGCGTCATAAGTCAGGCGGTGGATTACAAAAATAACAAAGACCTTATTAGTGCCTGAGCCGTCCCGAACGGTGATTACCCTCGTCGTAATTCGTCTTATCGTTTCCTGCAATCAAGGTTTTGCACAGTGTGCGGCGCGTATTGCCATAGGTTGAATCTGAACGCCACGACCATGCTGCAAACGGCCCGTTTATGGCAGGCAGGGAGAGGAGATTGTCGTCTGCCGTAGCGGAACGTTACTCGACAGCAGGTTGTTGCTGCTGCCGTTCGCATGGACAAATAATAATGAAAAACTCAGCACATACGCAGCGCTGGCTGCTGACCTCAATGGTCGGCGGCGCAGCATTATTTGGCAGCACGCTGTTTTATGCCCAGCAGGCCGCCGCTTTCTCGCAACCACCACCGGCTCCGGCCCCAGTAGAGCAACGTCAGAATGCCGAAATGGCGGTACATGAACTGGCTCAGGGTTGTTATGCCATTCAGTCGCCGACTAATGGCAAGTACATGAACCGCTACAGTAAGGGCGGCGCTATTGATAACGGACTCGGCTGGCAGTTAAAGGCGACCGATCTGGATTCGGCAGCGAGTTTCTATTTTAAACCGACATCATTTTTCCACTATATGCTGACGGATAAAGACGGCCGTTATCTGGCAACCCATTTGCCGAATGAAATTTCGGCCGGGCGTTACGCCGGTGAGTTTGCCGAATTTAAAATCACCGCCCATGAACAGGGCAACGGTGCTTACCGCTTCAGTTTTTATGGCCCTAAGCTGGCCAAAATTCTGCGCCATAACTACGGTGGCACCGGTCACTATGCCGATGGTGGCCTGTACGTGATCGATATCCTCAACCCCACCAACGCCGGCTCAGAAACCGAATTTAATCTGGTGCCGAAGAGCGACTGTAAACCGTTCCCGGAAGCGGAGCTTAATACCGTAGGCGAGGTGCCGAAAAGCGATGTGAGTGAGCCCATCCGTGGTGCTATCGACCCACACACCCACATCACTTCCTATGAGTTTATGGGCGGTAAATTCCTCCACGGTGAGCCTTTCCACCGCTGGGGTATTGAGACTGCGCTGCGTGACAGCTCGGAAATTCACGGCCCCTGGGGCTCCCTCGATATCATCGGTAACCTGATGGGTTATGACGATGTAAACCACCGCTACGATACCCGCGGCTGGCCGGACTTCCCGTTCTGGCCGAACCGTAAGCAGGTGTCGCATATGCAGTACTACTACAAGTGGATTGAACGCGCGCATAAGGGCGGTCTGCAGATGATGGTCAGCCATCTGGTGGAAAACGAGGTGCTGTGTAATGTGCAGAAAACCGTTAACCCGGCCAGCTGGATTAACCCCAATAACTGCAACACCATGGCCAGTATTCATCTGCAGGTTCGTCGTCTGCAGCAGATGCAGGACTATATCGATGCGCAGCAGGGCGGGCCGGGTAAAGGGTTCTTCCGTCTGGTGAAAACACCGCAGGAAGCCCGCAAGGTGATTGCCGATGGCAAGCTGGCGGTGCTGATGGGCATTGAAGCGTCAGAGTTGTTTAACTGTGGTCTGAAAGACGGTTGCAGCAAAGAAAGCATCGAACGTCAGCTGCAGGAAGTGTACGACGCCGGCGTGCGTGCGCTGTTCCCGGTTCACCGCTTTGACAACCAGCTCGGTGGTACACGTATGGAAGATGGCTTTATCAACGTCGGCCAGTGGCTGTCGAGTGGCCGTTTCTTTGAAACCGAAGTCTGTGATGCCGGAACCGATGGCTCCCGTATGACCAGTGGCTTCCCGCTGCTGGGTACCGTGCCGGTGATCAAGGATATTCTTGCCGGTATTGGCCTGAATCCGCAATACGATGAAAGCCGCCGTCACTGCAACCAGCATGGTCTGAGTGCCAATGGTGAGTATCTGGTGCAGCGTATGATCGATAAAGGCATGATCATCGAAATTGATCACACCTCGGTGAAGAGCGCACGCGCCATTATGGATATCGTCGAGTCGCGTAATTATTCCGGTGTAATTTCCGGTCACAGCCATATGCATCGTAAGCCGGATGGTTCAGCGCACGAAGTGCACCAGCGTATCGCCCGTGCCGGCGGTATGATGTCGCCGTATAACAGCAGTGCCAACAGCCTGAACTGGAGCATCGGTGAATTTATCGACCTGATTGAGCCAACCGGTTATCTGGTGGGTGTGCCATTTGCTACCGATATGGGTGGTATTGGCTCGCAGGCTTATCCGCGCGATAACACCGACACCGATCCGCTGATTTATCCGTTTGAAACCGAAGCCGGTGTGGTGATCGATAAACAGAAAACCGGTAACCGCATCTTTGACCTGAATAACGAAGGCCTGGCTCATTACGGTCTGGTGGCTGACCATATTCAGGATATCCGCACCCATTCCAACTCACGCATTTATGAGTCGGTGATGAACTCGGCGGAAGCCTATCTGCAGATGTGGGAGCGGGCGATTGCCAATGATTCGCCGAAGTATTCCAGCTCGGATGAAAACTGGTTCTCGATTGTTAACCGTGCCAGTGGTCGCTGCATGGATTTACCCGGCAATGATGACCACCTCAGCAACGGCAGCAATGTGCAGTTGTGGGATTGTCAGTTGACCTCTCAGGATCAGAAGTGGCGCTACGATGCGGCCAACCAGATGTTCCGCAACAAAGCCAACCCGGATAAATGTCTGGATAACCGTGGCCAGGCGCACAACAACGGCGGCGTGGTGATCTGGGATTGTGAGGATTCTGACAACCTGCGCTGGACCTACAGCGGTAACAAGCTGGCCAGCAAGCACAACAGCAATATCGTGGCCGATGCTTTCGGTACAGGTAATGACGCTAACGTTGGCCAGTGGAGTTATCACGGTGGTGCCAACCAGCAGTGGGAACTGCGCTTAATGTCGGCAGAAAACCGTTATGCCCAATACCGCAGCGAATCCACCGGCCAGTGCATCAGTGCCACCGGTGGCAGTCATACCGGTGCGCTGGTGGCAATGGCGGCCTGTGACAGCAGTGCCAATCAGTTGTGGCGTTTCGATACCGCGACCGGCCTGATGGTCAATGGTGTTGCCGGAGCCAAGTGTCTGGAAGTGCCGGAGGGTCTGATCTACGACCATACCCTGCTGCAACTGGCTGACTGTGATGCCAATAACCCGGCTCAGCAGTTTAATTATGCCGGCAAACTGCTGCGTTCACGCATCGACAGTAATCAGGTGCTGGACGTTTCCGGTGGCAATACTTCAACGCTGATTATGTACGGCGTGCATGGCGGTGCGAATCAGCGCTGGCATGCGACGGCCAACGGTCAGTGATTTAACTCTGCTATAAAAACGGGAGCTGAGGCTCCCGTTTTTTTATGCTGTTTTTTATGGCATTGGGGCAAACTTCTATGCCCATGGCTGAGCGCCAGGCTGTACATTCCCGACGGCCATTAGCAATGTTTTTTCTCATATTATCGGTCTGAAACAACGGTTTGGCCTGCACTAAACTGTTCCGTTGACGGCTATTACCGACGGAGGTCGTTTACTGTAACAATGACTCGGCAAGCAACCGATGTGCTTAACAGAAGCAAAATAAATGAACGGGAAATACGATGAAACAACACCAATACGAAATTCAGGTAAAACACCTCAGCGATGCTAAGGGGCAGCCATCCACTTATCCGCAAGCCCTGGTTTTTGAAGTGGGAAATCACGACGATATATTCAAAATTGTTGAACGGATTAAATCCCGTGGTGATCTGCAGGGGTATGAAGAAGCCTTTGCTCTTGGCCTGAAACTCTTCAGTGAAGTGATGCTGGAAAATAAAGACCATCCGCTGTTCAGCGAATTTAAACCGCATTTTATGGATTTTATAAAACAGCTGAAAAAAGGCTGAGGCCGTCAGCCCGTTACATCTGGCTCCTACTCACTACATCTGGCTCCCACGCTCTGCGTGGTAGTCCTTGCTGACGCAGCAGCATTCCCACGCGGAGCTTGGGAACGAGCATACATCTCACGTTTTTTGCCCGTTCGCCCTGAGCCTGTCGAAGGGTCCGTTACTTCCTTCGACACGCTCTCTGAGCCCGTCGAAAGGCTCGCTACTCAGGACGAACGACAGTAATTATTGGGAGAAGACTTACATCTGGCTCCCACGCTCTGCGTGGTAGTCCTTGCTGACGCAGCTGCATTCCCACGCGGGGCTTGGGAATTAGAAAAACAGCTGATGCACTCAGCCCGGCATCAGATCAGTGGATATGTCTGCTGGTGTTGCAGAAAAAAGTCGATAAATACGCGCACCCGGTTGGGCATATGTTTAGGTGCCGGATAAACCAGAAAGAGAGGCAGTCGTGGTAATCCGGCCGGATCGGGCAGAGCCTGCAAGGTTCCGGCGGCAACCTCTGGCGCACAAAAGCCAACCGGCAGTATGGCCAGATTCTGGCCTTGTTGGCAGAGCTGTTTGGCCAGCGTCAGATTGTGGGTCAGCAGCTGGCTTTCAGGCCAGTTAAGGTCGCTGGTTAACAGCGGGCGGATATTCAGCGGGTCGGCGATTGGGTAATGCGGCCAGTTAACAGGGGCTTCATTCCGGGCCGGGTGGTTGGCTGCGCAGAAAAACCCCAGCTGTATATCGCCCAGTTTACACGCAACCAGACTCAGCGAACCCGGCGCCCGCCCGCGAATAGCAACGTCCGTCTGGCTGCTGATAAAGTCGACGGTTTCATCGGTGCTGCGCACCTCAACGCTGAGTTTGGGATAACGGGCACTGAATGCCTGCAGCAGAGCGGCAAGCGGCGCCATGGGCAGATCGAGGGGAACACTGATTCTGATGCGGCCGGTCAGGTCCTGCGGGTGGATCAGGCTGTCTTCCAGATCCAGCAGTTGTTCCAGGACCTCTTTACAACGGTTGAAGTACAGACGGCCCTCATCGGTCAGACCGACGGAGCGGGTGGTGCGGTTAAGCAGACGGATGCCGAGATGCTTTTCCAGTGCCTGAATCCGGGCGCTGACCGCCGATGTCGATACTTCCAGACGCCGGCTGGCTGCGGCAAAACTACCGCTGCTGGCGACTTCAATAAAGGTCTGAATGTGCTCTAAGTTTTTCATTATCCCGAAATCCAGGACAGGCCATCAATATTGGGCCTGATTATGTGGATAAAACGCGATGATATTCTCCGCCGCACTGATAAACAACCGGAGAAATCGTTATGCACCACTACCTTACTGCGCTGTGTCTGAGCCTTTTGCTTGGCGCGGCTGATCTGCTGGCCGCAGAGTCCGGAACCGGGCAGGCTGACACGGTCAGCTCTCCTCCGCAGGTCAGTATTACCTGGCTGGGCGGCCCGACCATGCTGCTGGAATTTAATGGTTTTCGTTTGCTGACTGACCCCATGCTGGGCAGTGGTCAGCATGCCTTTATTATGGGCGATCCGAACGAGCCCTTTGACCTGAAGCACGGGCCGAACATTAAAGAACATGCCCGTTTAACGGCGCTGCCTGAGACCGATCTCAGCCAGCTGGATCTGCTGTTGCTCAGCCATGCTCACGAAGATCATTTTGATCAGCAGGCACAAAGCCAGCTGGATAAAGGTCTGCCGCTGCTTGTTCCGGAACATGATCTTGGCGCACTGCGGGCAAAAGGTTTTACGGCGGTACAGAGTCTGGCCTGGCAGCAGAGCCTGGAATATCAGGCCGGTGCCGGTCATATACGCATTACTGCGGTTGCGGCACACCATTCGGCAGATCCTGCTATGGATGCCTTGCTGGGGGCTGGCAATGGTTACTGGCTGGAATTTTCTCAGGGTAACTGGAGCAAAAGATTGTACTGGACGGGGGACACCATGCCGGTCAGTGATGTGCTGACTCAGGTGCAGACGCTGATTCAACAGCGTGGACCGCTGGATATTCTGGTTCCGCATCTTGGCCGGGTAGGGACTCCCGGCCCGCTGGGACAGATCAGCATGGGGGCTTCTGATGTAGTGGATATGGCGCATGCGCTGCAACCGGCGCATCTGTTACCTATCCATCATTCCAGCTATGCGCTGTATCTGGAGCCAATCAGTGTGTTGACTGAGGCCAGCACTGGCGAAGACTACCAGCTGGATTTACCGCAGGAAGGGGTTACCTTGCACTACTGAATGGCAAGCACTCAGCGGCTATAGGTCGGCTGGTCGTACAGGCTGTAATCAATGCCTTCGGCTATCCGGCCGGCTTCCTGTTGCAGGCGGCGTTCGCGGATGCTCATCGAAAAAACCTGCTGATGCATTTCTTCCATTAACTGCTTTAACTCGCTGTTACTGCTTAACCCGAGAAACACACCGGCCTGCATAAACCCCTGCAAACGGAAGCGCTCGGCATCGGAGGCTTTGATGCGTTGTTTGCTGTTGTTAAACATCGTCAGCAGCCGCTTTTTGGCTTCCTCTATAAATTGCTGGCGCAGTGTGGCTGGCGCTGTGTTGTTACTCATGGTGATCCTTAGCACATTGAACATGTATCCCGACGCTATTCTGCCGGGTGTTATTACGCCTGCCAACGGGCAAATTTCTGTCGGTAAGCCAGTGGCGTCAGACCCGTGCTGCGGCGAAACAGTTCACGGAAAAAACGCACATCTTCATAGCCGCAGTCTCGTGCAATCTGTTCAACCTGACGGCGGCTGGTGGTCAGCGCCTGACGGGCTTTTTCCATGCGCAAAGCCTGAATATAAGCCAGTGGTGGTTGCTGTACGGCCAGGGTAAAACGGCGTTTGAACTGACGCTCGCTGAGGTGAGCGCGTGCCGCCAGATCGGCCAGGGTAAAGGGTTCTGCGGCGTGCTGATCAAGCCAGTCCTGAATTTCCAGAATACGTTCATCCTGATGCTGTCGCTCAGGCATAAAACCGCTGTACTGCAACTGGCTGTGGCGGTCGGAATCAATCAGCACCGTACGCGCCACTTGCAGGGCGACACCTTCGCCAAAATAATCGCGCACCAGTTGCAGACTCATATCCTGATAGGCGCTGGCTCCACCGGAGCAGCTGATATTGCCATCGTGGGTCAGCATGGCGTTTTTCTGCCATAAAACAGCGGGAAACTGCTGCTGCAGCCAGTCGCTAACCGCCCAGTGGCTGGTGGCCTGCCTGCCTTCCAGTATGCCCGCCGCAGCCAGCACAAAAGCTCCGGTGCAGATACTCACCATACGGGTGCCACGCTGATGAAGAGTGTGTATCTGCTGCAGGGTACTGGCCTGCAATGCATCCGGGCGTTTTCGCGGATCGCCAATAGCGGCGACGATAAGCAGGTCGGCCTGTTCAACATCGGCCAGACGGGTATGAGCGTTGAGGCTGATGCCGCCGTGACCGCTGATGGTTTGCTGCTGTTCTGCCGCGACCTCAATCTGCCAGTCGTGGGCGGCAGCCAGGCGCGCGCCCAACAGCAGAATCTCCAGTGGCCCGGAAACCGACGATAACGGGCAGTGGTTCAAAGCCAGAATAACGCAGCGAGGCATAACGGTATCTCAAATAATGTGGCCCGATTGTCTACCATGTTGGGCTTATATGCCACCTTATGGCCAGCCTGATTCTGCGCCAGAATGATTTCAACAACCTGCGGCTCTCTCCCGATGGCAACAGGCCCTGATAACACAGAGAACAGAGCAGTGATGACAGCGACCGATAACAAAGCATTGATCGAGCATTTCTATCGTGCCTTTCAGCAAAAGGATTATCAGAACATGGCGGCGTGCTATCACCCGCAGGCGACCTTCCGCGATGAAGCTTTCGGCCTGAATGGCGCAGAAGAAATCGGTGCCATGTGGCAGATGCTGTGTGAACGCGGCAAAGACATGCAGATGACCTTCGCCGTTACTGAGCATCACGGCGGGCGGATAACGGCACACTGGGAGGCACAGTACACCTTCAGCCAGAGCGGCCGGCGGGTGCACAATAAAATTGACGCTGAGTTTGAATTTCTGGATGGCAAAATCATTCAGCACATTGATCGCTTCAGTTTCTGGAACTGGAGTCGTCAGGCGCTGGGCTTGCCGGGTTTATTATTGGGCTGGACGCCACTGCTTAAGAATAAAGTACAGACCATGGCGATGAAGAATTTACGCTCGTTTATGAAAAGCAACGGGCGCTAATGCGTTGCTCCCGTTACCTTGGGTACCTCTGCATAATTCAGATGCATGATTCAGATGCATGATTCAGATGCATGATTCAGATGCATGATTCAGATGCATGATTCAGATGCATGATTCAGAGGTGCCCCGGATCATTATTTATTGCTTTAAAAAAGCCAGTGCATCGGCGGCACTCTCGGCCGGCAATTCTTCCATCGGCATATGACCGCAATCATCATAAATAATGGTGCGCGCCTGGGGCAGGGCTTTGGCGAATTTCTCGGCATGCGCCAGCGGAATCCAGGCATCGTTACGGCCCCACATAATCAACACCGGCTGGGTTACATTTTTCAGCGGTGCGGTATCAAAGCCGGCACGATTGCGGATAAAGCGTAATACAGCGGCACCGGCACCACGGTTACCGGCACGCATAAATAAATCGTAGTAACGCTCCAGTACGGGTTTGGTCAGCCGCTCTTTCTGGCTGTAGGTGGTGCGGATGGTGGCGTACATAGCTTTACGCGGTACCGGCATCATCGATGCCATCCAGCCGCTGAGTGGCAGTCCCATACTCAGCAGTACCGGTGGCGGCACAAAGAAAAAGCCCGCACTGTCGAGCAGAATAACCTTATTAACCTTGTGCGGATAACGACCGGCAAACTCCCAGCTCATCCAGCCGCCCAGAGAATTACCGGCCAATGAGCACTGCTTAATGCCTAATGCGTCGGTAAATTCGTTGAGGAAATCGCTGTAAATATATTTAAACATGCCGCGCGGGTGTGCGCCGGTAAGGCCAAAATTCGGGCTGTCGATACTGATAACACGGAAATCTTTGCTGAGAATATCGGTCCAGTCATTCCAGGTATGCAGCGACGAAAAAATACCGTGCAGCAGAATCAATACCGGTGCTTTATCCGGTTCGGCGCAGCGGCAGACATCACGGTAATGTACGTTCATCCCCTGCAGTTCAATAAACTGAGATTCGGCGGTAGTGTGGCGTGCCAGCATTTCCTCCAGCGAAACCGCGCCAACTTCACCTTTAAAACCGTTTTGCATGGTCTGCCAGAAATTCATCAGCATGGAGTATTCCTAAGTAATGGGTGCAAGGGACAGGCTGGCAGCCATTGTGCGAGCAGATGCACGCTTTGGTAAGGGAACATTGCGCCAGATTTCAGGCGTAAACGGGTGCTGAGCTGCCGTGATCTGACCGCATTTACCGATATGATCAAAGAATGTTCTTTATCAGGAAGATACATCGGCACTTATGCGAACCTTGTCGCATGCTGTGCATCGAATTGTAAAATCAGGCCAATGGCTGCTGCGTCACGCCGGAGGCTGGTGTTAAACTGGCGGTTCGTTTAACAAGGAAACACTATTCATGGAATATTTGCTGAGCAAACTCTTATCGGTCGAAGCCTTTGCGCTGATTTTTATTCTGGTGGTGCTGAAAAAAAGCATCATCTTCGTACCGCAAAACCGCGCCTGGCTGATTGAGCGTTTTGGAAAGTTTCAGGGCACTAAAGAAGCCGGTCTGAACTTTGTCATCCCTTTTGTTGACCGTATCGCCTCTGATCGTAGCCTGAAAGAACAGGCCGTCGATGTACCCAGCCAATCGGCCATCACCAAAGACAACATCACTCTGTCGGTTGACGGTGTACTCTACTTCCGCGTACTTGATCCGTACAAAGCAACCTATGGCGTTGACGATTATGTATTTGCCGTAACGCAGCTGGCGCAGACCACCATGCGTTCGGAACTGGGTAAAATGGAACTCGACCGCACCTTCGAAGAACGTAGCGTGCTGAACACCAACATCGTATCGTCGATTAACGAAGCCGCCGAGCCATGGGGTATTCAGGTTCTGCGTTACGAAATTAAAGACATTGTGCCGCCAAAATCGGTGATGGAGTCGATGGAAGCGCAAATGAAGGCTGAGCGGGTTAAACGCGCGCAGATTCTGGAGTCTGAAGGTGACCGTCAGGCCGCAATTAACGTTGCAGAAGGTCGTAAACAGGCTCAGGTTCTGGCGGCCGAGGCCGATAAAGCCGAACAGGTATTGAACGCCGAAGGTGAAGCCCAGGCCATTCTGGCGGTTGCAGAAGCAAAAGCTGAAGCGCTGCGCAAAATTGGTGAAGCGGCCAATACGGCCGAAGGTCAGAAAGCCATTCAGCTGGATCTGGCGACTAAAGCCATTGAAGCCAAAGCGGCCATCGCCAAAGAATCTTCTGTTGTTCTGCTGCCAGACGCCGGCACCGATGCCAGTTCGCTGGTGGCGCAGTCGATGGCGATTATCAATTCATTAAATAATAAAAAGGAATAAATTATGGAATTGCTGCAACAGAATCTTCCTCAGACATTGATGGTGGTTGGTATTGCCGCACTGATTATTGAAGTAGCGGTATTAGGTTTTGCGACCTTTATCCTGCTGTTTTTCGGTGCCTCATTGCTGATTACCGGGTTTTTCATGAGTCTGGATCTGTTGCCTGCAACTGCTACCGCAGCGCTGTGGAGTAACGCCATATTAACGCTGTTACTGGCGTTAGCGCTGTGGAAACCATTGCAACGGATGCAAAATAAAGTACAGAAAGACAGCATCAGAAGCGATTTCGCCCGCCAGCCTTTTATGCTGGAAGACGATGTTGATGGCGCCGGAAAAACCGAATACTCCTACTCCGGAATCCGCTGGAAACTGAAAAGCTTTGAACCTATTGCCAAAGGCACCATGGTGGAAGTGATTAAAGTGGATGTTGGTGTGTTGTGGGTTAAGCCACTGGAAAGCGCTGATTCACAGTGAGTTCCGGAAAATAAAAAAGCCTCTGCGGAGCACTACTGTCCCACAGTTTTTAATCAGCACCGTAGTTGGCAAAAACAGCATTTTTTAACATCAAGGCCTGCTGCCTCGCAGGGGAACTTATCCCCTTGCCGGCGGGCCGACCCCAGCTTCGCGCTTTCTGGGCCGTATTCCTTGAAACCTTGATATTTACTGGCCGCGTGCCTCATCGGCCATCCATGGCTGGAGCCACTTGTCCGCATCCCTGCGGACAGACCAGAAATATCATCGGTTTCTGCGGCGGCCCCAGAGGCGCAGAAAACCGTCACCGCGATGCTGCTTTTCAGAGCAAGTAGCTGAACTGAAATTTCATGTCTCAAACGTTTTTTCCGTTGAAATACGGCTGAGCGGATTGCTTAAACCGGCGATCGTGCGGCGCCAGACAACCAGATGATTCTGCGGCCTTCAGAGCAAAACCCTGCCCCGGAACGATACAAATTGTTGGTATTTAAAAGA